>NZ_CP030034.1:3313210-3975853 GCF_006874625.1 Bdellovibrio sp. NC01 | reverse complement strand
GCGCACATCCCCTCAGCGTTGGGACCTCTTAACAAGGGGAGCTGAAGTTTTCAACAGTTGACCTTGATGCTGCATTGTGATTAATTAGTGCCCCACGTATCTAGTTGGCAGCAACTTTGTGGCATACATATATAGATGTAATTGACGTCAAATAGCGTCGTAAAAACTCGTGTTAAAAGAACTTCAGGAGAAGAGTCATGAAACGTACATACCAACCATCAAATAAACGTCGTAAAACTACTCACGGTTTCCGTGCAAGAATGGCTACTAAAGCTGGTCAAGAAGTTCTAAATCGTCGTCGCGCTAAAGGTAGAAAACGTCTTACGGTTTCTACTGGTGGAAAATAGTTCTCCACTTGTAATTAAGCGCAGCTCTGAATTTCTCGCTCTCAAACAATCTGGGAAAAGACACTGGCCTACTAAATGGTTGCTTCTGAATTATCAGAAGAACTCAGTAGGTCAGTTGCGTTTTGGAGTTACAGCAAGTCGTAAAGTCGGCAGTGCTGTAGTTCGCAATAAGCTGAAACGTTGGAGTCGCGAATATTTCAGAGAGATGCTTAAAGCTGGAAACTCGCTTGAAGCTGACATCAATATTATCTTTAAACCCATGGAAGAAAACTTCTACAAAGGCCTCGCACACGGGGAATTTGTTAAAGCTATGGACCGTGGTCTGCAAAGCTTGCGAAAAAATCTCTAAAGGATTTCTTTGGTTTTTTGTCGCGGCTTATAGATCTATTGGAACTACTCATCTCGGTGGTTCATGTCGTTTCGAGCCAAGCTGTTCAGCTTATGCCCTCGAGGCTATCCAAATACACAAGACACATAAAGCTCTTTGGCTAATCGGCAAAAGAGTATGCAAATGCAGACCGGGTGGTCCTTATGGATATGATCCGGTCCCGCTCCCAGGGGGGACGCTACATGCAACAACAGCAAAACGATAATAAATCGTTGTTCGATCCGAAAACACTTATCGCTATCGCCGCAGTCGCTGTCGTTTATTTCGGTTGGCAGACTTATCTAAATAAAAAGTATCCAAACTATAATAAGCCAAAAACAGAAGTTGCTCAAAATACAGCAACGACTCCAGCGCCAGGTGCTTCACCAACAACAACTCCGGTGGATAGCAAATCAGAAGTTGTAGCTCCTACAACGACTCAAGAACAAAACTTCTCTTTCTCTAACGACAAAGTCGCTTTCACTCTGACTAATCATGGTATGGGTTTGAAAGACTTCACGGTGAATAACTATGAAGATAAAGAGAAAAACAAAATCAAACTTGGTGTTTCAAATGATTACTCATTGTATGCACTTCGTTTGGCTGGCCAAGATAAGCCTCTTGATTTCAATGTGACAGAGCAAGCTCCGGGTCACTACATCGGTACTGCGCAAGTGGGCACGATGACAGTAAAAAGAGATTTGCAATTCGATGCTGCGAATTCGTCATTCAAAAGCACGATCACTTTGACGAATCCAACTGAAGAAATCAAAAAAGGTTTCTCAATCCTTTTGCCAGAAACTATTCATGCTTCTGGTTCAAAATCTTTCTTGTTCCCATCTTACACTCATCAAGATTTCTTCGTGGGTCACAACGGTGGTAAAACAGAAACGGTAAACTTCAGCGGTGCTAAAGAAAACTTGGATAAAGCATTCGAGAATTCTCCGTTGATCTCTGTAGGTTCTCAATACTTCACAACGGTTGCTTTGGATAAATCGCAAATTACTCCGGAAGCAAAAGTGACTGCGAACGTAGCTGATAAAAAAGCTTTGGCAGAGATGACTTACAAACCAGTGCAAACCGCACCGGAAATGGTTTTCTCACAAGTATTCTACGCAGGTCCTAAATCAATCGATATCTTGAAGTCTGTTGATCCTGAACTAGCAAGCGTTATCGATCTTGGTTTCTTTGGTATGATCGGTCGCCCATTGTTGTACATCATGAAGGCTTTCCACGGTCTTGTTGGCAACTGGGGTTTTGCGATCATCATGCTGACTTTAATGGTTCGTTTGTGCGTTTTGCCTTTCAACTTGATGTCTGCAAAATCAATGAAGGCGATGCAAAAGGTACAACCTGAAATCGCAGCACTTCGTGAAAAATATAAAGACGATGCTATGCGCTTGAATCAAGAGATGATGGCCGTAATGAAACAACACGGAGCAAATCCTGTTGGTGGCTGTCTTCCAATGTTGATTCAAATTCCGGTATTCTTTGCGTTGTATCGTGTAATCGGTAGTTCAGTTGAGTTGTACAACTCTCCATTTATCGGTTGGATTCACGATCTAAGTGCACATGATCCATTCTACGTTCTTCCAGTTTTGATGGCCGTGTTTATGTTCATCCAACAAAAAATCACGCCTTCAACAATGGATCCGACTCAAGCGAAAATCATGTTGTTCTTGCCACTTGTTTTCTCTGTATTCATGTTGCAATTGCCAGCCGGTCTTACACTTTACATGGTTGTGAGCACATTGTTCGGTATCATTCAGCAATATTTCATTATGAGAGACACATCGAAACCAGCGCCAGTAAAAGCTAAGAAAACAGCTAAGGCGTAATTGATTAACTATTAAACTTCGTCCCTGAAGATTTGGGACGAAGAAGTTTTATGGGGGATAAAATGGGTTTTTTCAGTAAGCTTTTCGGCGGTAAAAGCAAAGGTGCTAACTCTGAAGTTGAAGCACTTGTTCAAAAGACTCTAGAGGGGATTATCGAGAAAGCACAATTTGAGTTGTCTTTCGAAATCAACTCCGAGAAAGAAGAAGACGGTTCAGCCGTATTGTCAGTTCAGTTCTCAGGTGCCGATGAAGAAATGTTGAAAGATAAAAAAGGTCAAATGCTTGATGCTTTCCAACTTTTCTTGAAACGCGTTGTTCAGCACAACTTCCCTGAAGATAAAACAAACATCACTGTTGATTGCGGTGGTTACCGTGATGAATCTGCAAATGCATTGATCGAACGCGCAGAAAATTTGAAAACGATCTGCATCGAACAAGGTAAATCAGTTTATTACCGTGCTCTTCCACCAAAAGATCGCAAAGTTGTTCACCAATATTTGGCTAAAGATCCTCGTATCAAAAGCCGTTCATTGGGTGATGGCTTGTACAAAAAAATCAAAATCTATCCAGCTAAGGGTGGCAATTCAGCAGCTAATGGCGCTGAAGACGCTCACCACGAATAAAGTTTAAGGGGCCACTAAATGTCATTCAGAGGAGATCGTGACAAAGATACTATCTGTGCGGTCTCCACTCCTCATGGAGTGGGTGGCATCTCTGTTATCAGAGTCAGTGGGCCCCAAACTTTCGCGATCGTTTCTAAGCTGTGCACATTCTTACCCGCACATCCTGAATCTCACAGAGTTTATTTTGGTAATTTGAAAAATCAAAATGGCAGTGAGATTGACGAAGTTCTGGTAACTTATTTCCAACACGGAAAATCTTTTACCGGTGAAGAAGTCATCGAGATTTCTTGTCACGGAAGCCCCTTAATCTGCCAATCTATTTTAAATCAACTGATCCAACTGGGTGCGCGCGCGGCCGACCGCGGTGAATTTACTTATCGTGCATTCATGAATGGAAAATTGGATTTAGTTCAGGCGGAAAGTGTTCTTTCGTTGATTGAATCACAAAGCCAGCAAGCGGCGAAGTTAGCTCTTCGTCAATTGAAGGGTCAGCTTTCCCACAAGCTTGAACAAATTGAAGACGACATGACTTGGATTTTGGCGCACGCCGAAGCCAGTATTGATTTTTCGACTGAAGGAATCGATGTTGTCGACAATACCATTGTGATTGAACGTCTTAAAAAAATCGAAGCGACACTAAAAGAATTAGTAGGAACGTTTAAAGTCGGCCGTCTGTTAAAAGATGGTTTCCGCATCGTTCTGACAGGTCTTCCTAACGTAGGTAAATCTTCACTTCTAAATCTTTTCTTAGAAGATGAAAGAGCCATCGTGACGGACATCCCGGGAACGACTCGCGATGTGATTCACGGGGATACTTCATTTAGCGGCGTGAAATTCACGTTCGTCGATACGGCCGGTCTGCGCGATGAAGCGACAGACTTGGTTGAGCGCATTGGTATTCAAAGAAGCTATGAAGCGCAGAATGAATCCGATGTGGTGTTCTTCGTTTTTGATATCGAGAAGGGGATGGGCCCTGAAGAACTGCAAATTTTGGAGTCTTTAGATCCTCAAAAAACCTTCATTTTGGCTAATAAAACCGACAAAATTGGTGGGTCTAAACCACTAGAAACTGTCGAAAAAGCCGTTAAAAACAGTAAATTTTTCCAAAAGATCCGTGATCCCCAGGCCTTCTTCACAAGAAGGGTGTTCTTTGTCAGCGCTCTTGATAAAAAGGTGCGTTCAGAAGTGCTCAATGAGCTCGTTAAAGAATTCGCGGATTTGCAGGTGGAAAACACAGTTCTTATTTCCAATGCCCGTCACTATGAAAATCTTCAGCGTGCTCTTGAAAACACTCAAAGATCGCAAGCGGTTGTGAATCAAGGGATGGGATCTGAATTTTTGGCTCTTGAGTTAAAAGAGTCCCTCATCGCGATTCACGAAACTTTAGGAAAGCGATTCGATGATCAAATCATGGATCGAGTTTTTAAAGAGTTCTGTATCGGGAAGTAACTTATGACGAACAAAAAATTTGATGTGATCGTAGTTGGTGCCGGACATGCGGGTATCGAAGCTTGTTTGGCTTCGGCGCGCCTTGGTTTACAAACTCTGATGGTAACGACGAACGTTGATCGCATCGGTTACATGAGTTGCAATCCTTCCATCGGTGGCTTGGCAAAAGGTCACATGGTTCGTGAATTGGATGTGCTTGGCGGTCAAATGGGTATCGCGGCTGATGAAACTACAATTCAGTACAAGCGTCTTAACTCATCGAAAGGTCCCGCAGTTCGTGGAACTCGCGTGCAAAACGATAAGCATCTGTATGCGGCTTTTCAAAAAAATGCTCTTTTCACTCAGCCCAATCTTGAAGTTCTTCAAGGTGAAGTAAAACGCCTGATCTTGGAGAAAGATTTGTGCGTGGGCGTGGTTCTACAAGACGGTTCCGAGATTTTTGCGCAAGCAACAGTCATCACAACAGGCACTTTCATGAACGGTGTTATGCATATCGGTCTTCGCCAAGAGGCGGGTGGCCGTGTGGGTGATGCGGCTTCGATTGGTTTATCAGATCAATTGGCGCAATTCGGTTTTGAAGTGAAACGTTTGAAAACGGGTACTCCGGCACGTCTTCATAAAGACAGTATCGATTGGTCGAAAACAATTCCTCAAGCGGGCGATGAAAAGGTTTATCCTTTTAGCTATCGTTCATCGACGCAATTGAAGCTTCCGCAAGTGCTTTGTTATCTGACTCGTACGACAGAACTTACTCACGATATTATTCGTGGGAACTTGGATAAATCTCCGATGTTCACTGGAATTATCGAAGGTGTCGGTCCTCGTTATTGTCCGTCGATTGAAGATAAAGTAACTCGTTTTGCAGATCGCACAAGTCATCAAACTTTCTTGGAACCAGAAGGTTTGAATACGGATTTGATTTATCTTCAAGGTATCTCAACAAGTTTGCCTGAAGAAACTCAAGATCAATTCCTTCGCACAATCCCTGGTTTGGAAAACGTCAAAGTTGTTCGCTATGGATATGCGGTTGAGTATGACTATATTGAACCGACACAAATCTGGCATCGCTTGGAAACAAGAACGATCAGACAACTTTTCCTTGCAGGACAAATCAACGGAACTTCCGGTTATGAAGAAGCTGCAGGACAAGGTTTCATCGCTGGCGTGAATGCTGCGCACTCAATTTTGGGTCGTGAAGAATTTATTTTGGCGCGTGATGAAGCGTACATGGGTGTCTTAGTTGATGATCTTGTGACGAAAGGAACACGCGAACCATATCGCATGTTCACTTCGCGCGCAGAACACAGATTAGTTTTAAGAGAAGACAATACTATCGACCGTTTAAGTGAGGTCGCTGCCCGCATTGGTATTGTTTCTAACGAGTCTTTGGATCTTCTAGCGAGCTTGCGTGCTCGTCGTCATGAATTCCACGAAAAATTGAAGACAACAAAGGTTTACCCAACCAAAGAGACCCAAGAAATCTTGGCGAAAATCCCGACTCCAGAAATGACAAAGTCTTTGTCTTTCGAAGAGTTGCTGCGTCGTCCTGAAGTTTCTTGTTCGCACCTTGAAATGCTGAATTTCACGGTGGACAGTGATCCAAATGTGTCTGAACCGGTTGAAATTGAGGTGAAATATTCTGGATACGTAAAACGCCAGATGGACCTTATCAATCAGTCAAAAAGGCTCGAAGATTTGGTGCTTCCAGAGGGTCTTTCGTATGCAGAAATCCGCGGTCTTTCGAATGAAGAGAAGGATAAGTTGCAACGCGTTAAGCCCCGTACCTTAGGTCAAGCTCAACGTATAAGTGGTGTCAATCCATCAGCGATTCAGGCTATAATGATCCATCTAAAAGGTCACAAAAAGCTTAAGGAGATCTCTGTTGATGGACAACAACAACGAACAGCAGGCGCCGACGATATTCTGGCGCATTGATGAATGGTTTCCCGATCTAAGTCCAGAAACCAAGACTCGACTTAAGACTTATCACGAAGAGCTTATTAAATTTAACAGAACAGTGAATTTGATCTCCGCTAAGACCATCTTGGTGGCGGATGCTCTTCATTTTGCTGACTCTTTATTGGCTGCTAAAATTATCACGCAATCTCATCCACAGATCGATAAGATCTATGACCTTGGAAGCGGCAATGGTTTTCCGGGTCTGGTGTTTGCGATCTATAAACCAACAACTCAAGTTGTCCTGGTAGAGATCGATCAGAAGAAGTGTGAATTCCTTCAACACATGATCAGCACGCTTGGCCTTAAGAACGTCACAGTAGAGAATAAAAACGTCGAGGCATTGGGCGATAATACCGTTAAGTTTGCTATCACACGAGGTTTCGCTAATATCTCTCGTACGATCTTGGCAGCTCGTAAGATCATGCCTAAAGGTGGCCAATTATTCCATCTTAAGGGTGAGGAATGGGGTATTGAAGTGGGAGAAATTCCAAGTCAGCTTTGCTCGATCTGGTCGCCGTCGCTAGTGGGTGAATATAAGCTTCCTGTTGGCGCAGTTAAATTTGGCGTCGTTAAAACAGAGAAAATCGCTTAGTTCCACACGAATTTAGATAAAATCAGACGAAATAGGGGATGTTCCACGTGGAACATCCTTTTTTTATTCTCCGTGGCCTTCTTTTTTCTCTCCGCCCTCGGCTTTTCCGCCTTCGCCGCCACCTTCTTTACCTTCTCCGCCGGCAGCACTCGGTCCGAACGATACTCCCGCTTCTTTCATGCGAGATTTAACGTCCCAGGTTCTTTTGGCTGTGCGGAGTTTTTCTTCCGCCTGGTATGAGGCATATTCTTTCGGATTCGGCCATTCTTCCTTCTTAGCGAACGCTTTATGATAAGAAATAGCGGCTTCTTTCTTTCTTTGCTCGATTTTCAGTTCTAGGTAGGCCTTTTCCTGTTCGAGTTTCACAATGAGCGCCTGTGATTCAAAGACTCTCTTCTGCGCGTATTTAATTTGCCCAGTTTGCGGAACGACGGTCTCTAGATCCTTTTCGAATCCCTCGAGCTTCTTTTTCTCTGCTTCGACGGCGGCAGTTGCGGCACCAAGCTTCGTTTGAAGGTCAGAATAAATCGGGTCCTTCAATTCCGGGTTTGGATCCGGCTTATTGCAGGCAGCGAGAGTAAAAAGAATGAGTATTGCGGCGATTATTCTCATAAATGTGGTTGTTCCACGTGGAACATCGGAAAAAATGCAGAAAAACCTAAGGTGAGGTGCGAAAAACTAGTCTTTATTCTTGCCACTTCTTTTGAAAAGGAGGATTTTTTCTGTATCAAGGAGGAATCATGGCAAAAACGATCTGCATAGCGAATCAAAAGGGTGGAGTAGGCAAGACAACGACGTCGGTTAATCTCTCATCTGCGCTGGCTACTCTGGGTAAGAGAGTTTTGTTGATCGATATGGATCCGCAAGGAAATGCATCATCAGGTTTGGGTATCAAAAGATACGAAAGCCAAGATGCTAACTCATATCACGTACTCATCGGTGAAAAAACTCTGACTGAGGCTATTCAAAATACTGCAAATCCAAATCTAAAAATTTCTACGGCTAATCCTGACCTAGTTGGTGCAGAGATTGAGCTTGTTGATATGCCGCAGCGTGAATATCGCTTGAAACAAGCGATTGCAACAGTGGCTGATCAATTTGATTTCGTATTCATTGACTGTCCACCGTCGCTTGGTTTGCTTACTCTGAATGCTCTTAATGCAGCAGATAGTTTCCTTGTGCCTCTTCAATGTGAATACTATGCATTGGAAGGTTTGAGTCAGCTTTTGAATACTGCGGGATTAATCAAAAAGAATTTGAATCCGCAATTGCATATCGAAGGTATCGTTCTAACGATGTTCGACATGCGTAATAACTTGAGCCATCAAGTTGTGACTGAAATTAAAAATCATTTTGGCGAGAAAGTTTTCAACGCCATCATTCCAAGAAATGTTCGTTTGAGCGAAGCACCGAGCCATGGTCAATCCATCCTAGAATACGACAGCAAATCTGTCGGTGCCGTTCGTTACCTTGAGCTTGCGAAAGAAGTGATTGCTCGTTCAGAAGCAAAACCTTCGGTTGAAGCGGCTCCTGCGCCTAAACAAAATGCTTACGAAGGGGAAGTAAATGTCTGATACTGCTGTCGAATCCTCAAACAAAAAGAAAGGCCTAGGCAAAGGCTTTGGTGCTTTACTGGGTGAAAACACTCGCACTGAAATTCCTATGTCTAAAGGTCCTTCTGCAGCTCCGGCTGCTGCAAGTACGACAAACACAGCTTCTGCAAGTGCCTCTGCACCTGCGGGCGCTACTGCGAATCCAATTCCAACTGTTGCTCAACCCGTCGCCCCTCCCGTAGACCCTGAAAGCAAGATTTGGAAAGTTGCGATCGATAAATTGTCGCCAGGTAAATATCAGCCTCGTACAACTTTCGAAAAAGAGCCTCTACAAGAGCTTGCTCAATCTATTAAAGAGAACGGTATTCTTCAGCCGATCGTTGCGCGCAGAACTCCATCAGGAAAATTGGAGATCGTAGCGGGTGAACGTCGTTGGAGAGCATCGCAACTTGCTGGGTTACATGAAGTCCCAGTGATTTTGAAATCTTACGACGACAAGCAAGCGCTTGAGTTAGCAATCGTTGAGAATATTCAACGTGAAGATTTGAATCCAATTGAAGAGGCAGAAGGTTATTCACGCCTTATTTCTGAGTTCAAATTGTCGCAACAACAAGTAGCTGAAAAAGTAGGTCGTGATCGTGCGACTGTAGCGAACGCGGTTCGTTTGTTGGCACTTCCTGAAGAAGTGAAAAACATGATTTCTGCAAATGAACTTTCTGTAGGTCATGCGAAAGTACTTCTTTCTTTGCCTGATCAAAAGAAACAAACTGAACTAGCAAAAAAAGTTGCGAAAGAAAAAATCGCAGTTCGTAAACTAGAAAAGATGGTTTCAGCAATCGTTAAAGGTACGGCGGAAGAAGATGATGTTCCGACATCATTTGATTCAAACGTGACGCAAAGACTCATCAGCGGCCTTGGCGAAGAGCTACAAAAAATCATGGGTACGAAAGTGAACATTGATTATTCCGGCTCAAAAGGTAAAATCAGCATTCACTTCTATTCTGATGATGAATTAACTAACTTAGTAGATAGGCTGAAAGAAGGATGGCAATAGTAACTCCCGAAGCTTTTCAAGAAGACGTACTTTCAGGTCATGTGACGGCAATCCTTGATCAGGGTACACATTTCGAAGGAAAGCTCAGCTTCGAAGGCACTGTACAAATTGGCGGTGACTTTAAAGGGGAAATCTTTACTAAAGATACCATCATTATCAATGAGGGCGCCGCTGTGGCTGCCCAAATTGAGGCTGATACTATTATTATTAGCGGCCGGGTTGAGGGAAATCTCTTTGCCCGTCGCAGAGTTATCATGCACCCGCCGGCTGTCTTTAAAGGCACCGTAACGTCGCCGAGTTTAAGAATCGATGAAGGCGTCGTATTTGAGGGTGCGTCCTACATGCCTAAGTCTTAGGCAACATTCTCACTTAAGTTAACCTGTTAAATGCCTGTATAGAATGACCTTGACCTTTTCAGCGCGGAAATGTTACTTCCGAAGCTCAAAAAATCAGTAGGGATTTCAATCAAATGGACATTTTTGGACAATTAGGGATTAACACAACCGCAGGCATTCAATTCGTCTTCTTTGCGATTGCATTGCTATTTCTTACGAAGTTTGTCTTTGCACCTTATGCCCACGCTCTTGAAGAAAGAGAAAGAAAAACTAAGGGTGGCGAAGACTTAGCTTTGGAATACCAAGCAAAGTCCGTAGAACTTCAATCACAGTACGAATCTAAACTACGTGAATTGAATCTTGAAACAAAAGCAATCATCGATGCTTCTAAAGCTGAAGCGAACAAACAGTATGAATCTGTTGTTACTAAATCGCGTGATGAAGCGACGAAACTTGTTTCTGACAACAGAACAAAAATCACTACAGCAGTTCAAGCAGCGGCAAGCGAATTGAAATCTCAAACTCAAGCTGTAGCTTTGGCAATTACATCTAAATTGTTGGGTAAATAAGAGAGTAAAAAATGAAAGTTATCGTAAACCTTCTTATCTTTATCGCTCCAGCTTTAGCTCTTGCGGCTGAACACGGTGGCGGTCATCACGATATCGAAATTCCAAAAACAGTGATCTATCAATTGATCAACGTTGTGATTTTGGTTGCCGGTATCATCTATTTCACTAAAGACGGAATCATCTCTTTCTTCGCGGGAAGAAAAACAGCTTACTTGGAAGCAGCTCAAAAATCTGCATTTGCTCGTGAACAAGCTGAAAAAGAATTCGTTGATATCAAAAGCAAAATTGCAAACTTGGATAACACTCGCCAAGAGCAATTGAAAAAAGCGCAAGATCACGCTGACGATTTGAAAAAACAAATCGCAGACGAAGCAGCTCAAGTCTCTAAACGTATCAAAGACGAAGCTGAGTTGACTGTGAAACTTGAAGTAGCTCGCGCACAAAACGAGCTTCGCACTCAGTTGTTGAATGATTCAGTTGAAGCAGCTCGCACTGTTCTAACTAAAGACATCGGTTCTTCTGATCAACAGAAGCTCCAAAAAGAGTTCATCAATCACATCGAGGTAGTAAACCGATGAAAGTAAATGAAGTATCAAGAAGATATGCGAAAGCCCTTCTTGCTGTTGTAAAACAGAAGGGTGTTCACGCAAAAGCATTTGCAGAATTGCAAGCTGTTGCAGACGCGTTTAAAACAGACGCAACTATTGCTGCTTACTTCGAAAACCCTATGGTCACAGCGACCCAAAAAGTTGCTGCGGTTAAAGCTGCATTCGCAGGTAAAGGTCTTTCTGAAGAAGTTATGAACGCACTTGTTCTACTTGCAGAAAAAAACAGAATTCAACTTCTTCCAGAGATCGCTCTAGCATTCCAAGGTTACTTGGATATCGAAGAAGGTGTTACTCGTGGAGTTGTTCGTTCAGCTCAACCTCTTTCTGCTGAAGCTCAAAAAGAGATCGAAGCGAAAGCGGCAAAAGTATTGAACAAAAAAATCGTTCTTACTTATCAACAAGATCCGAAGCTTTTGGGCGGCGCTGTCGCACAAATTGGCGGCTGGACATTCGATGACAGCATCGAAACTCATCTTAAAAAATTAAATGAAGAATTAAACAGGAGAGCCAACTAAAAATGGAAACGACAATCCGTGCTGACGAAATCAGTCGCGTTCTCAAAGAGCAAATCAATCAATACAATAAAAAGATTGAAGTAAGTGAAACAGGTAGCGTTCTTTCAGTAGGTGACGGCGTAGCCCGTATCTATGGTCTTGAAAACGCAATGGCTGGTGAACTTGTTGAGTTCCCAGGTGAAGTATACGGAATGGTTTTGAACCTTGAAGAAGGTCACGTTGGTACCGTTCTATTCGGTGAAGATCGCCAAATCAAAGAAGGCGACACTGTTAAAAGAACTAAAAAAATCGTTTCTGTACCAGTAGGTGAAGCACTTCTTGGTCGTGTTGTAGACGCTCTTGGTAACCCAATTGATGGTCGCGGCCCAATCAATACTCCTCACTCTCGTATCGTTGAAACTAAAGCTCCTGGTATCGTTTACCGTCATCCAGTTGAAGAGCCTCTTCAAACTGGTATCAAAGCTATCGACGCCTTGGTACCAATCGGTCGTGGTCAACGTGAGTTGATCATCGGTGACCGTCAAACTGGTAAAACGACTATCGCGGTTGACACTATCATCAACCAAAAAGGTCAAAACGTTCAGTGCTTCTACGTAGCTATCGGTCAAAAACAATCGACTGTTGCTCTAGTAGTTGAAAAATTGCGTGCAGCTGGTGCTCTTGAGTACACAACTGTTATCGCTGCCAATGCATCTGACCCAGCACCACTTCAATACCTTGCTGCTTACTCTGGTACAGCAATGGCTGAATACTTCCGTGATACTGGCAGACATGCTTTGATCGTTTACGATGACTTGACGAAACAAGCTCAAGCTTACCGTCAATTGTCTCTTCTTCTTCGTCGTCCTCCAGGACGTGAAGCGTACCCAGGCGACGTGTTCTATTGCCATAGCCGTCTTCTTGAGCGTGCTTCTAAATTGTCTGCAGATAAAGGCGGCGGTTCATTGACTGCATTGCCAATCATCGAGACACAAGCGGGTGACATCTCTGCTTACATCCCAACAAACGTTATCTCTATCACTGACGGCCAGATCTTCCTTGAATCAGACTTGTTCTATAAAGGTATCCGTCCAGCGATCTCTGTAGGTAAATCAGTATCGCGCGTTGGTGGTGCGGCTCAAATCAAAGCGATGAAACAAGTTGCGGGTTCTATGAAACTTGAACTTGCTCAGTTCCGTGCGATGGAAGCATTCGCGGCGTTCGCTTCTGACTTGGATAAAGCGACTCAACAACAGTTGGCTCGTGGTCGTCGTCTTGTGGAAGTTTTGAAACAACCACAATACCAACCAGTAAAAGTTGAAGAACAAATCGTTATGATCTTCGCAGCTTCAAACGCGTTCATCGATATCTACCCAGAGACAGATGCAAAACGCTACGAAGTTGAGATGATTGAGTTCTTGAAAAACAAGCACTCTGACATCATCAAAACGATTTCTGAGAAGAAAGCGATCAGCGACGATACTAAAAAAGCGTTGTTGTCAGCTCTTGAAGAGTTCAAAGCTATCTTCCAACCTTCTAACAAATAGTTTGGTGCTTAAATGGCAAGCTTGAAGGATATCCGGGCTCGAATTGAGTCCACTAAAAACACCCAGCAGATCACGAAAGCTATGAAGCTCGTGTCTGCTGCGAAGTTGAGAAAGGCGCAGAATAACATCGTTAATATGCGTCCTTATGCTCTGACTTTGCGTAAGGTGATTGCGGATATCGCTGTGACTAACAAAGTTTCGCATCCGTTGATGGAGAAGAAAGAACAAGTAAAGAACGTTTTGCTTGTGGTTATTACTTCTGATCGCGGTCTTTGCGGCGCTTTCAACAGCAATATCAACAAATTTACTGAGAACTACTATAACGAGAACAAGAACTCTGTTGAAAAAATTGATTTCTTGTTCATCGGTCGTCGTGGTCACGATTACTTCCAAAGAAGAGGCATCAAGCCGGTTGATTACATCACGAAGCTTGATAAAGACATCTCTTACGAGTTGGCTTCTAAAGTGGCGAATCGCGTGATGACTGATTATCTTGAGGGCGCTTACGACGAAGTTCGTATCGTTCACAATGAATTCAAATCTGCAATTTCTCAAGTTGTAGTGTGCGAAACTATTTTGCCTATCGATATGGGTAAAACAACTTTCAACACTGAAGCTGAAACTGCGGGTGGATTTGCAGTAGATATGATTTTCGAACCAGCTCCTGAGCAAATCATCAAAGAATTGCTAGAGAAGCATTTCGATCTTCAAGTTTACAGATGTATGTCGGAGTCTGTTGCCGGTGAACATGGTGCTCGTATGAGCGCGATGGAAAACGCGACAAACAACGCAAAAGAGATGATCAACAAGCTCACTCTTACATACAACAAATTGAGACAAGAAAAAATTACTACAGAATTGACTGAAATCGTATCGGGCGCGGAAGCGCTTAAATAGGGAGCTGAATAATGGCATTCGGTAAAGTAAAACAGGTATTGGGTCCCGTAGTGGACGTTGAATTCGAAGGCGGTGAATTGCCAGCGATCAACTCTGCACTTCGCGTAACAAATAAATTTATCTCTGAAGCAGAATACAATCTAGTTCTTGAAGTTGCTCAGCACTTGGGTGACGGCGTTGTAAGAACTATCTCTATGGACCAAACTGAAGGTTTAGTTCGTGGCGAAAAAGTTAAAGTATTGGGCACTCAAATCACAGCTCCAGTTGGCCGTGAATCTTTGGGTCGTATCATCAACGTAGTTGGTGAACCAATCGACGAACAAGGTCCAGTAAACGCAAAAGAACACTGGGGTATCCACAGAACTGCTCCTAAATTCGAAGACCAAGCAACTGCTGCAGCAATGTTGATGACTGGTATCAAAGTCGTAGACTTGCTGGCTCCATACGCTAAGGGTGGTAAAATCGGTTTGTTCGGTGGTGCCGGTGTAGGTAAGACAGTTCTTATCCAAGAACTTATCCGTAACATCGCTACTGAGCACGGTGGTTTCTCTGTATTCGCGGGCGTTGGTGAACGTACTCGTGAAGGTAATGACTTGTGGCAAGAGATGAAACAATCTGGCGTATTGGCTAAGACTTCTCTAGTTTTCGGTCAAATGAATGAACCACCTGGAGCACGTGCACGCGTTGCTTTGACTGGTTTGACAGTTGCTGAATACTTCCGTGACGTTGAAAACCAAGACGTTCTTTTCTTCGTTGATAACATCTTCCGCTTTACTCAAGCGGGTGCCGAAGTTTCTGCGTTGTTGGGTCGTATCCCTTCAGCGGTAGGTTACCAACCAACATTGGCGACTGAGATGGGTGCTCTTCAAGAGCGTATCACATCAACTAAAAAAGGTTCGATCACGTCAGTTCAAGCGGTATACGTACCAGCCGATGACTACACGGATCCAGCTCCAGCTACTACATTTACTCACTTGGATGCGACTACAAATCTTGACCGTGATATCGCAGCTATGGCCATCTTCCCAGCGGTTCACCCATTGACGTCTACTTCACGTCTTTTGGATCCAACTGTTATCGGTGAAGAGCACTACAAATGCGCTCGTGACGTTCAAGCATTGTTGCAACGTTACCGTGAACTTCAAGATATCATCGCTATCTTGGGTATGGACGAATTGTCTGAAGCGGATAAATTGGTTGTATCACGTTCTCGTAAGATCCAACGTTTCTTGTCTCAGCCGTTCTTCGTTGCTGAGCAGTTCACTGGTCTTTCTGGTAAATACGTTGATATCAAAGACACTGTTAAAGGTTTCCGTGAGATCCTTGACGGTAAACACGATGCTCTTCCTGAACAAGCGTTCTACCTTGTTGGTACTATCGAAGACGTTATCGAAAAAGCTAAGAAGTTGCAGGCGTAGTTCTTACGAACTACGTTTTCATGAAGCGGCTTAACGGCCGCTTTGGAAAAGGTGATTTATGTTTAAACTGACTATCGTGACTCCAGAGCGTCGTCTTCTTATCGACCAAGAGGTTGAAGAAGTGACTGTTCCTGGTTTTAAAGGGGAACTTAATATTCTTCCTGGTCACGCGCCTCTTATCACTACACTAGGTATTGGTGTGATGAAATGGAGACTTAAAGGTCAAGAAAAGCAAAACCAAGCTGTTATCAGCTGGGGATATTGCCAAGTAAGTCCTGAAGGCGTGAATGTTCTAGCTAATATTGCTGATCTGCCGGAAGAAATCGATCTTGTTGCGACGAAAGAGTACCTAGACAAATCTGAGAAACACGTTCTTAACGAAGTGATCACAGATGCTGACTGGACTGAGTTCCAAAAAGAATGGACTCGTGCAAGAGCGAAAATCGAAGTTGCTGAGAGCCTTCCAAAAAAATAATTTTGGAACCAATCAAATGATTTCTAAGAAAAGCTCAAGTTTAACGACTTGGGCTTTTTTATTTTCTGAAGTCGCTTAAAACCCGCTCTGGCAGCGGTTTTCCCGATGTTTTGTTTAGGTCCAGCGCAGCGCTCGTTTTGATTTTTCCCGACGGGAATTAGGCAAATATGCGATACTGCTTTTAATGAGTCGCGAATTTCGCAAAGACATCCGAGGCCGAGGCGCTAGCAGTAATATTCCCAATCGATTCGATTCTCTCAAGTACGAAGCCGAGCCACAGGATTTCGATAATTATTTAGAAGAAGAAAAGCCGCGCCTTCAAACGCAAATTTTGAAGGACACGTCTCGTTCTGTTTTAACGAAGAACGATTCGCCGGATATTGGTTTTACGTACTCGGTGAATCCATATCGTGGGTGCGAGCATGGTTGCATTTATTGTTATGCGCGTCCCACGCATGAGTATCTTGGATTTTCCGCAGGTCTTGATTTTGAATCAAAAATTTTCGTGAAAGAAGAAGCGCCGAAGTTGCTTGAAGAAGCATTGATGAAAAAGTCATGGCAGCCGGAAACTATTGTCATGAGTGGCATCACGGATTGCTATCAGCCACTTGAGCGCAAGATGGAACTGACACGTGGCTGTTTGCAGGTGCTTGCGAAATTTAAAAATCCTGGTGCGATTATTACTAAAAACTTTCTTGTTACGCGTGATCTTGATGTTTTGAAAGAGATGGCGGCTTACAATGGCATTCGCGTATTCATCTCTATAACAAGTTTGGATGACGACCTCATTCAGGTATTAGAGCCGCGCACTTCGCGTCCCGCAGCTCGTTTAAAAGCGATTGAGATGCTAGCCAATGCGGGTGTGCCAGTGGGTGTGAATGTTGCGCCGGTGATTTTGGGTTTAACGGATCATGAAATGCCTGCGATTTTGAAGGCGGCTCGTGACGCCGGTGCGTATTCAGCTGGTTACACTCCGTTGCGATTGCCGTTGGCGGTGGCGCCATTATTTGAAGAATGGTTGGAAGTGCATCGTCCGCTGCGTAAAGATAAAGTCGTGAACGCGGTTAAAGATATTCGTGGCGGCAAGATGAACGACGCTAATTTTGGTTCGCGCATGCGTGGACAAGGGCCGCGTGCGGATCAGTTGGCACAGGTCTTTGATGTCTACACTCGTAAATATGGATTAAATGAAAAGAAATTCACTCTTAGCGCTGAGCATTTTCAGCGACCGGGTGACCAATTGAGTTTTAAGATCGACGAATAGATGGCAAAGAAAACCGCAACCAGAAAAGTTCACCTTGATATTCGTCAGTTTGCGCTGCCATGTCCGCGCGTGGGTTCGATCGAAGCAAATTCTGGTTATGGTCAGTTACCGCAATTGGGTGTCGAGATTCATCAAAACATTCAACGTAAACGCATTCGTGAAGTTCCGGGTTACACAGCGGAAAAGCCGTTGAAGATGGAATTCACACGTGAGCAATACATCTTTGTGGTTTCAGGTCGCGCCGATGGTGTGGTCGAAGGCCATTCTTGTCAGATCGAAGAAATCAAATCAGCATTCGATATTGAATCATTAGAACGCAAGCTTGCGACAGATGAAAATCATCCTTACGTGTGGCAGCTGCGCACTTACGGTTACATTTATTATAAACAAACCGGGGAAATTCCGGATTTGAAAATGCTTTTGGTGTCGTCGCGCAACTTCAAGATGTCAGAGATGTATTTTGATCTTGATATCGAAGAGTACGAAGCATGGATGGCGTTACGTTTAGCGGAACTTGTTGAAGAAACAAAGATGCGCGAAAAGCTCTTCAAAAAACGCGTTGAGATCTCTGGCGACCTACAATTTCCATTTTCATCGCCGCGCCCTGGGCAGACAGAACTCATCGCTGCTATTGAAGAAGGTTTTACTTCTGAAAAGCGGATGTTAATTCAAGCGCCGACGGGATTAGGAAAAACAATTGGCGTGCTTTATCCTTCGTTGAAAGAGTCTTTGGCGCGTGGACAGAAGGTGATTTATGTCACGCCTAAGAATTCCCAACATCAAGTGGCGGAAGAAGCGGTTGAACGCTTGCAGGAATTGGGTGCGAATGTTCGTCCTTTAACAATTACCGCAAAAAGTAAGATGTGTTTTAAGAATGAACCTTTGTGTAATCCGCAGTACTGCGAATTTGCGAAGGATTATTATAAGAAGGTTGCGGAAAATGACCTTGTTAATAAGGTTTCTAAACTTCGCTCTTTAAGTCAGAAAAAATTACGGGAGCTGGGTGAGGAATATCAAGTTTGTCCCTTCGAACTTTCTGTTGAAGCTATCGAGCGTGCCGATGTTGTGATTGCCGACTATAACTATGTGTTTTCTACGCGAAGCCTAGTGGGTCGGTTGAGTGAGCCTTTATTGGAACCTTCGGAAAAAGCCAATCTTGTGATTGATGAAGCCCATAACTTGCCTTCACGTGCGCAGGATTATTTTTCACCGTCCTTATCGACGCGTGAATTGCGTAATTTAGAAGATTCGTTGAAAAAGGTGGCACCACAGTTTTACAAGCGTGCGCTTGAGTTTTGCAAAGAAGCACAAACCTTGATTGAAGAATATCGTGGTGAATCGCGTATTGTGGAAATTGATTTTGATCCGATCTTTGATTTAGAAAAGCGTCTGCGTGATTTTTTATCTGAATATCTTGAAGCGGATGTTGAGATACAAAATCAAGATGGCATTTTGCGTTTGGTAAACACTTGGTCAGACTTTGCCTTAGCGCTTGAGCTGCGTGGGGAAGAGTTCTTTCAAACCTATCAGCGCGGTCGCATGTTCGGTGAAGAGAACGAAACACTGAAGGTGACTTGTTGTGATGCTTCAGCACACTTGCATGAAGTCTATAAGTCTTTTAAGAATGTCGTGGCTTTTTCTGCGACACTGAAGCCTTTCGAGTTTTCTTCGAAGTTGCTGGGTTTGCCAGAGGAAGAAACGCAGTGTTTAGAGTTTGTATCGCCGTTTCCGCGTGAGCATCGCAAAATCATTTTAATTCCGCAGATCTCTACAAAATATCGTGAACGTGCTTCTAGTGCGCCGAAGATTGCGCAGGCTATGGAAAAGATCATGGCGGTGAAGCCGGGTAACTATATTGCCCTCTTTCCTAGTTTTGAATTTATGAAGGATGTAGAAAAGCATCTACGTGAAAGTTTCTATCAGCGCTTAGTGCAACAACGGGATATGAAAGCGCAGCGAGTGGAAGACTTTTTATCGTTCATGAAGAACAACGATCTACCAACGTTGTTGTTAGCGGTGCAGGGCGGAGTTTTCTCTGAGGGTGTGGATTTCCCTGGGGATATGTTGATTGGCGCATTTGTTATTGGGCCGGCTTTGCCGACTTTCGATTTCGAACGTGAGAAAATTCGCGAATACTTTGAAAAGAAGAACGAAAAAAATGTGGCCTTCAATTACACGTATGTTTATCCAGCAATGGCAAAAACGATTCAGTCAGCAGGGCGTGTGATTCGCTCTGAAAATGATAAGGGTCTGATTGTTTTGATGGATTCTCGCTTCCTGGAAAGCACTTATTCAGAGACGATGCCGCAGGGTTGGTTTGAAACGTCTCCGCAAGAATTAGTCTCGCAAAAAATTATTTCTGATGTTACTGATTTCTGGAAAAGCATCGAGGCCATGAAGCCCGCTAAGGAGGAAGTAATCAATGAAGCTTAATGAACTTCCTTTATTCTTTCTTGATCTTCAGACAACGGGCGCTAAGCCTGAAAGTGGCGCGCATATCTTAGAGATGGCGTGGTCGACTTTGGACAGCGAGATTGAAAGTTCAATCGTGGCTTTGCCTGAAGGCGAAAAAGTTCCTTACCGCATTCAGATGATCACTGGGATCTTCACTGAAGATCTTGATACGGCTCTTTCCGCCGAACATTTATTTGGGAACATCGAAGAAAAATATAAAGACCATCACTGTGTGATTCACTTTGCGCAATTTGAAAAACCATTTTTGGCTGATGCTTATGAAAAGCTTCAACGAGAAATGCCTTTTCCGATTTTGTGTACTCACGAAATTGCGAAACGCTTGCTACCGAATCTTCCGACCCGTGGAATTAAAGGCTTGGCTGGATATTTTGGATTACCGTCTGGTGATTTAAAACGTTCCGCACATCAAGTGGAGGCGACGCGTGTGATTTGGAAAGGGCTTGTCGGTGCCCTGGCTGAAAAGGGCATTCATACTTTTGATGATCTATCGGTGTGGATGCAGGATACTCCGAAAGCGAAGCGCACAAAGTACGAATATCCTTTACCCAAAGAAAAGCGTTTAGAATTACCTGATCAACCAGGCGTGTATCGTATGGTTAGTAAATGGAATGAAATTCTGTACGTCGGCAAAGCGACTTCTCTGAAGTCTCGCGTGAATAGTTATTTCCGTGGACAGAAAAATCGTGATCCGCGCAAACTTGAAATGCTCACGCAAGTTTATGATTTGCAAGTTACAGTGTGCGGTAGCCCTCTTGAGGCGGCATTGTTAGAGACGGACGAAATCAAACGTCTTGATCCGCGCTACAACATCAGTTTAAAAGTTGGCGCGCGTGGAATTGTGTTTTTCAATCGCGATTTCAGCAATCTGAGTTTTGAACAAGACGAAGAATTCTGCGTGGGACCATTTTCAAGCGCGATGGTGTTCGATTCGGTTCGTAATCTTGCGGATTGTTTGGCATCAGCAGAATTCCACGACAACATCTTCTTTGAACCGATTGATGCAGACTTAGTGAAAGAAGGCTTTGCCTTATTCTGCGAACGTCATGGCTTGGAGCCATACACATTTACGTCGGTTCGTTCAATCCTGGCTTTAGGCATCTGGTGGGATCGCCAAGAAAAGTTTGTTGAAGAAGAATTGGAAGAAGAGATTGAATCCGAAGAGACTTCTTCGGATAAATTGGTACTGTTGGCGGAATTTGAAGACGCGAACTCTTCGAGTGAAGAAGAGGAAGAGGACATCATTCTTACGGCAGAAGATATTGCTGATAAGTTTGAACGTCACTTTGTTCGCGCGGGACGAGCTTATTTGAGAGCGAAAGAACTAACTAAAATTCTAAATTCCAATATCGATTTCAAAATTGATGAAGAAGATCCACAGACGCACTACCAACTTAAAATTCGCAAAGGTTTTGTGACCCACGAAGCAACTGCGGAACGAGTGAAGAAAGTTCAGTTGTGGAAAGGATTGGATATCGACACCTATGATCGCATGAGCGTCTTACTTTCGGAGTTGATGAAAATTCAGTCTCACGATGGTGTCGTTACGATTCAACCTCTTTAATAAGTGGCCAGCACTGATCTTGATGGCGGTATTTAATTTGTAAAATCAAATAGATATTTTTGTATCGATTAAAACGTAGCGATATTGTTGTTGTTCGAACGAACCACTTGAGCGGAATGATTATTAAGAATCTCGTTCAAGTGTTCAGCGACCTTTTTTCCAGAGTCCTTGTGATTAAAATACAATTGAATAACTTTGCGATATGGTCTTTCGCGCGGAATGAGTCCTGGTGATGATAGATTTACCACGATCATTTTGCCTTTTATATCCTTAGGCAAAGAGCGTAGAAGCTTCGCCGTTTTAGCACCCGTGATGGCCATGACCATAACTGGGCAGCGGCCTTCTGACCATTGCATGATCTCTGTTGAATCGGAATCGTTGGCTATGCGATAGCTTAAGACTTTTAAAGCTGTTGCCGACTTAAAACTTTGCAGAAAATCTTGTGATGGCGACATCACACACGCACGTTGAACCGAAGCGGGTAGGCGAGGTTTCGCTTTGGCTGCGGACTTTGTTGGTAACACCTTGGGAATAAGACTTGTCTTAATATTCGAACTTAGGATTTCTTCATCAAGCTCTGCATATTTTTTTGAACTTAAACTTCCGGCATTTACCACTAGAGGCTGCGAAGGATCTTTTTTATAAACATTCGCAAAAGCTTTCACTGTCAGAATGCGGTGAAGTTTTGCATTCAGCTCTGCTTCGGAAACTTCTCCGGTATGTACAGACTGACGAACAAGGCGAATTGCTTTTTCTTGATCAGCGAAAGACCAAGTTAACATCACGATATCGGCACCAGCTTTAATCGCTTTTAATGCCGCGATTTCGGGGCGAAGCAATTGCTTTGAACCTTTCATCTGCAAATCATCAGTGACCACAAGGCCTTTGTATTTCAAATCTTCGCGCAACAGCTCTGTGGATATCTTCGGGGAAAAGCTTGCAGGTTCTTTGGATTTATCTAATGCGGGATAAATAGAATGGGAAAGCATCACTGCGATGTTCGAACCCAATGAAGAATATCCTTCGAAGGGGACAAGATCTTTTTTCTTTAATTCAGAAATGCTAGCGGTATTGCGCACGATTGTAGAGTGCGGATCGGCGCGCAGATTACCCGTGCCGGGAAAGTGTTTTGCTGTCGGGATCACACGTGAACGCATGAGGCCTTTTGAGTAAGCGACACCGATGTCTTTAACTAGCGTCGGATCTGAACCGAAAGATCTTACTCCAATAAAGCTTAATGAAAATGGATCAGCAACATCTAGCACCGGCGCAAGATTCATGTTGAAACCCACTTCGCGTAAGAATAAGCCAGTTTGATAACCCATCTCTTCCGCAAGAAGTGGCGACTGAGTTTGTCCAATAGCAAGAGCATTGGGTTGCGCCGGCTGAATTGGTAAACGCGAAACGGCTCCGCCTTCTTGATCGATTGCAATCAGTGGTGGAAGCTTCGTGCTTTTGTAAACCGCTTGATAGAGTTCAGCATTCAACGCTTTAATTTGCGCTAGGTTTTGAACGTTGCGTTTGAATAAAAGGAATGAACCAGGTTTGTATTTCGTGATGAAATCGGAAAGTTCGGGCTCCATCTTCGTTTGTGGAAAACCGACGATGAAGAGCTGGCCGACTTTTTCTTCCAAGGTCATTTTTTGGATTTTACCGTCGATGATTTGATCGAGCGATTTAGCTTGGGCTAGAACAAGGGCGGGAAAAATACAAATCAGTGTACTAATGCTAAAAATCCGAGAAATTTCCCTGATATACTTGTTCATATAAAATTTAGATTATCATCGGGCGTAAAGCAAAACAGGCAAGATTTGAGCAACTAAAATGAAATTGCACCAAAGTCTGAACATTCTCTTCACATTGCTTATCACATTCGTATGTGGATCTTTCTCTATCGCCGCAACAAATGAAGACCAGTCTCTTGTCGAGGTCAGAATTGCACAAGATGTTCTGGCTCCTTATCGTGAACGCCGCGGGACTCATGGATTCATGTTTGGCGTAGACTACGAGGGTTTGGTTTTAAAAAACTTTTTTTCAGCGATTGATGGAGCGACTTATTCAGATTCATATGGCTCTGATGCCATTCCATTTATTCATCTGAGCTTGGACTATAAATATAATTTCTCTTTAGGTTCATTCGCGTTGGGTGCTGATTTCGGAAGTGGCTCGATTAAAGGAAATGCGGATCACTCGTTAGATGTTACGAAATACGGTGCGGGCTTAAAATTTATTGCTGATGCGATTTTGCCAGAGCCTTATGTGGCGCCCTACATCGGTATCAACGCTTGGCAAATGGCCACAAAAGATTCCAACGGCACAGATTCAAAAAGCGAGACAACAGGCATCGGCTATAACTACACGGTTGGTTTGTTATTGCAGCTTGATTGGATCGACTACGAAACCGCAAAACAAGCGACGTTCAATTACGGTTTACAAAACACATACATCGACGTCTACGCCACTCAATACGCAAAGACCGGTGACGAAGCCGACGTAAATACCGAAACCGATTTCTTATTCGGCGCCGGCATCAAATTCGAATTCTAATCCACCGCAAATCCGTGAAACGGAATAACGCACCATGGGCCCAAAAAAGTGCCAGGCACTTTTGCGGAAAGAATGGCAGGCACCCCTAGATGAGTCTTAGGAGTTGTTCTAGTTCTTCGTAGACTGCTGACCAGCTTATTGTGCTGAGTTTGATGTTCAGGCGGTTGTCTGGAGTTAGAGAGTATTTTTTGGATTCTCTGACTGCGAGTTGGATCACCACTTCTGGTTTTAGTTTTGTTTTTTCTGTGAAGATCAATGACACGGATTTGACTCCGGCGCTGACGTCACGCACGCCAAGCTCTTTACATTGACGACGGATCAGCATCAGACCCATCAAGTTCACTGTTTGATCTGGGATTGGACCGAACTGATCGCGCAGTTCTTCTTCAATCCGATCTAGATCGTCTTGCGAGCTGATCTCTGCCAAGGCTTTGTAGTAACCTAAACGAATACGAATATCTTTGATGTAAGCATCCGGAATCAAAGCAGGGATTTTCAAATTGATTTCTGGATCAAGCTCCATGTCTTCAACAGATTCACCTTTTGCTTCGGCCAAAGCTTCATTCAAAAGATCCATGTACAGTTCATAACCGACAGTGTTGACGTGACCGGATTGCTCTTCACCTAAAATATTTCCAGAGCCACGCAATTCTAAATCGTACTGCGCGATTTTAATACCGCTGCCCAGTGCTGTGTTTTCTTGAATGATCTTCAAACGTTCTTGTTGTTCTTTATCCAACTTACGATCACGCGGCATCATCAAGTAACAATACGCACGCGTCTTACTGCGACCCACACGGCCGCGCAATTGATAGAGCTGTGATAAACCAAACATGTGCGCTGAATCGATGAACATCGTATTTGCGCGTGGCACGTCCATGCCCGATTCAACGATCGCCGTACAAATTAGAACGTCAATTTCATGATGAAAGAAGGCAAGCATCGCTTTTTCAAGTTCGTGTTCTTCCATTTGTCCATGGGCTACACGAATACGTGCTTCAGGAACGATTTGTCTGATTTCATCTGCTAAGCCGTAAATAGATTCGATACGGTTATGAATGAAATAAACCTGACCGCCGCGCGAAATTTCTGCACTGATGGCCTTGCGAATTGTTTCTTGATCAAATTTCGTCACGAACGTACGAGTCGGCAAACGATCGACGGGTGCGGTATTGATTAAACTTAAATCGCGAATCCCAACCAATGCCATATTTAATGTGCGTGGAATCGGTGTCGCTGACAATGTCAGCGTGTCGACACTGGTGCGGATCTTTTTAATTTTCTCTTTATGAGTGACGCCGAATTTTTGTTCTTCGTCGATAATCAAAAGACCTAAGTCTTTATAGGCAATTGATGAACCCAAAAGCTTATGAGTGCCCACCACAAGATCGACTTTTCCATCTTTCAAATCTTGAATAGTCTTTTTAGTTTCTGCCGGCGTAACGAAACGATTCAAAACTCGAATATCAACGGGCCATCCTTCAAAACGTTTTTTAAATGTTTCAAAGTGCTGGAATGTTAATACGGTCGTCGGCGCAAGCACGGCCACTTGTTTACGTGCTTGAATCGCAAAGAACGCCGCACGCATTGCCACTTCGGTTTTACCAAAGCCCACGTCACCACACACCAAACGATCCATCGGTTTGGTCGAAGTTAAATCGCGAGAGATATCACCGATGGCGCGTAACTGATCGTCGGTTTCCTCATAAGGAAAACCATTTTCAAATAAAGCGATTTCTTCTTCTTTGAAATGGAATGGCGGGCGATGCATTTCTGCGCGTTTTGCGTAAAGGGCCAACAAGTCGGCAGCGATATCACGAACGTGTGATTTAACTTTGGCTTTCGTTTTTTCCCAAGCCGTGCCACCCAGTTTATCTAAAACTGAAGTTGCACCTGCGCCCGAGAATTTCTGCAACTGACCGACACGATAGACGGGCAGATATAATTTATCTTTATCTTTGTAGCCGACCTGAATGTATTCAGAGTCAACTCCGCCGATGTTCATGATCTTAAGGCCTTCGTAAACACCGATACCGTGTTTCACGTGCACAACCAGATCGCCAGGTTTTAAATCACCGAATGCAAGACGCTTCGCTTGTTTTTGGAAATCCTGTGCACCCGAAGATTCACGCGAGCGAGTCTTCTTGCCATAGAAATCTTCATCACGAAGGAAAATAACCATTTCTTCGTCAAGGCGAAGACTGTCAGCAAGATAGCGTGGAATAATATGGACGAGGTGTTTGTCGCCATCTTGCTCTTGCAACCACGAATCCCATTTGTATTCGTCATCGCGAGTGCGCACAGCTTTCAGTTCAAGTTTTTCGAAAATCAAGGCAAGACGATCAATGTGCGACTGATTTTTAGTCCCAACAAAGATGCGATAACCTTCGTCGCGCCAACGATGAAGCTTATTAGTAGCGGCACGCAACCACTCTTCAGAGCCAACTGCATTAGATCTACTTAAATTCGTGAAGTCTGTGGTTAAAGCCGTTTTGTATTCTACATTCGCGTCGGCAGATTCTTCGCCCTCGAGATATTCTAAAGACGAGAAATACAATTGGCGCGAACCTTGAGGATAGTCAATTTTATCAAAGCCCACATATAACTCGTCCATGAGCGGACGAATGACATGGGCTTCGCTGGTTGCGAAGTCTGCTTTAAGATCAGCCATGAATTCATCAGCACAACGTGCGATTTCAATCGGATCTAAGAAAAACACATTTAAAGCAGACGGGAAGTGCGCAAGTGGTGAAACCAACTCGCCATAAAAATACGGAATAAGAAATTCAATTCCAGGAAAAGCATTTTTTAAAACTAAAGAGCGTAGTGTTTCTTCAGCTTCGGCTTTTTCAACAGGACGCGAATCAATATTTGCGCGCACTCGCTGCAAAAGTTTTTCGTGAACTTCATCGCGGAATAAAACTTCGCGCGCAGGACATAAAGTGAAGGACTGAATTTCGTCGGCACTTCTTTGATCTTCAACACTGAAGTGGCGAATCGTTTCGACCTGATCGCCGAACAAATCCAAACGCACTGGCATTTTTTCGGTTGGTGGAAAGATATCAACGATACCACCACGCAAAGCATATTGGCCTTTGTCTTCAACCATCGGTGCCGAGACGTAACCCAGCGAGTTCAAATAACCCGCGATATCTTCCGGAAGCTCATCGCCCGACTTCAAAACGCGAGTAAATTCTTTCAAAATTTTCGGCGGCAAAGTTTTTTGCATCAACGCGTCAGAAGAAGATATGAAGATTTCTCCGGCTTTCGCGTTCTGCGCTTTCGCCAAAAAATTTAAACGATCCGAAACACTTTGCGAGTTTGGATAAAGTCCGGAGTAAGCCGAAACGTCGAAAGCAGACAGAATTGTGCTCTGACGAAGTGGGTCAAAGAACTCAATGAGCTGCTGAAGTTCAAGTGCTTCTTCGTGACTGCCGACTACAACTAAGTGCGGCAAGCTGTTGATTTTTTTAGAGTAAGTCTGAGACAAAAAGAAAGCGAGCGCGAGCGGTGACGAGGCTCCCGTGACTTGAATTTTTCCGCGTGATGTTTCGAAGGCTCTTTCGAGAATCGACTCGAGCCTTGTATGAGTCATTTCTGCTTTCATTTTGTGGGCTTATCTTGCCATGCTTATCGCCTTGTTTCTATTCTAATTTCTTGGTTTTCACAGACGACACATATATAACTAATTGAAATCCAAATAATAACGACAACTTTGGAGGGTTACGTGCCACTCGGTGGAGTCATTTTCATCGTCATTTTTATTGCGCTTTTTGGAAGCTTTCTTGTCTGGTTATCGATCAAAACCGGTGGAAAAGTACACTATCATCCGATCAAGTATGAACCGTATGAGTGCGGTATTCCAGCGCTCGACAAAAAGGATACGAAAGTTTCAGTTAAGTTCTATCTAACTGCGATCCTTTTCATCCTCTTCGATATCGAGATCATTTTCATGTATCCATGGGCAACTTCATTCCGTGAGTTCATCGCTTCCGGTCAAGGTGCTGTGGTATTTGGATCAATGATCTTCTTCTTGGCCGTATTCATCTTCGGCTTGTTCTGGGAAGTAAAATCAAAAGCATTGGAATGGGATTAATCAATGAACATGGGTAGAGACGCATTCGAAATTATTGTTAACGGGCTGAAGCTCGTTATTATCTTTTTGATGATCGTACAACTCGTGCCAATCCTTGTATGGGTTGAGCGTCGTGGTTCTGCTTTCATCCAAAATCGTTTGGGACCGAATCGTGTTGGACCTTTGGGTTTAATGCAGTTGTTGGCCGATGCGGTGAAATTCTTGACGAAGGAAGCTTTCGTTCCAGATACAGCAAAACCATTGTTGTACTACGCAGCTCCGATCTTCGCTTTGATTCCTGGTGCCGTGGCATTCGCAGCGATTCCAATGTCGACTCCGTTCACAGTTGGAACGTTTGAATTGTTCGGTCAAACTTGGGGTCCTTACACTTTCCTAGTTCAAGGTTACGACATCGGTATCGGTATCGTGTTCATCTTGGGTGTTTCTTCACTTGCTGCTTACACATTGTTGATGGCGGGTTGGGGTTCAGGAAATAAGTACTCTTTGATGGGTGCCCTTCGTGCTTCGGCGCAAACGATTTCTTACGAATTGGCTTTGGGCCTTTCAATCGTTGGCGTGATCATGATGTACGGAACTTTCAATTTGTCTGAAATGATCGGCATGCAACAAGGTGGCTTGCACTTTAACTTCATGGGTTATTCAGTGGCGGCGAACTGGCTTCCAAACTGGGGTATCTTCTTCCAGCCTCTTGGAGCATTGTTGTTCTTCACTTCAACATTCGCGGAATCAAACCGTTTGCCATTCGACTTGGCAGAGGGTGAAGCAGAGCTAGTTGCCGGTTTCCATACTGAGTACGGCGGCTTCAAATTCAACATGTTCTTCATCGGTGAGTACGGTCACATGATGGTGTCTGCGGGCTTGATGATCATCTTCTTCTTCGGTGGTTACAGCATCCCTTACATCTCTCCTGAACAAGTTCACCAATGGGCAATGACGGTAACGTCGACTCCGAACTGGGCAAGTGCATTGACTGCTTTGATCCACTTCTTGGTGTTCAACGTGAAGTTCTTTGCGTTCTTGTGGATTTTCATTTGGGTACGTTGGACTCTTCCTCGCTTCCGTTACGATCAGTTGATGGATTTGGGTTGGAAGACGATGTTGCCATGGGCTTTGGGTAACACGATCGTAACAGCTTTCGTGATTTACATCGCGTCATTGTAAGGAGACGAACGTGACAGCAGATTCTTTTCTATTTTGGTTTTTAGCAGTCGTAACTCTGGTTTCAGGCCTGAGTGTGATCTTGTTGAGCAATCCGATTTATTCGGCTTTGTGCTTGGCGATGACGATGGTTGGTATCTCGGCTTTGTTCGTAACGTTGAACGCTTACTTTATTGCGGGTGTTCAGTTGATCGTTTACGCCGGCGCCGTGATGGTTCTATTCACGATGGTTATCATGTTGTTCGACTTGAAACATGACGTTCAGGCTTTCACTCGCGGCAAATTAAGCGGCGTTTTGAAAATCGGTTCTGTTGGTTTACTAGCAGGTTTGATCGTTGGTGCGATCGCAATGTCTGTTGGTTTGTTGACTGAAAAAACAACTGACAATCCAGTGATGGTTGGAACAGGCATGGAGACGACAAAAGCTCTAGGTCAAATCCTCTTCACAAAATATCTTTTCGGTTTTGAAGCTCTTGGCGTTTTACTTCTAGTAATCGCAGTGGGCGCGGTAGCTCTTTCTCGCAGTAAAGGCGGAACTCATGAACACTAATTTCATCAACGAAATCGGCCTTACACACTACTTGGTTTTGGCAGCGATTCTTTTCGTGATCGGCATGGCGGGCGTACTTGTTCGTCGTAACGTGATCGTTCTATTGATGTCGATTGAGCTTATGTTGAACTCTGTGAACCTTACATTCGTGGCTTTCAGTAAATATCTTGGCCATCTTGAAGGTCACATCATGGTGTTCTTTGTAATGACAATCGCTGCAGCAGAAGCGGCTGTGGGTCTTGCCCTTGCAGTTTCTATCTTTAAACGTTTCAACGAAGTGAATATTCGCTTCTTCGAACATTTGAAAGGGTAAGGATCAATGAATCATTCAATCTTGATGGCCATTGTTATTCTGAGCCCGCTTGTTGGTTTCCTAATCAACGGCGCTAGATACAAAAAACACTCCGGCAATGTTGCTGGTACAATCGCGACTTTGGCTGTTGCGATCTCTTTCATCTCTTCAATCCTTTTGGTTGTAGATCTTATCGGAATGCCTGAAGACGCTCGTCGTATAGCGGTGAGCTTCTTTGAGTGGATGGCGGTTGATAAATTTAAAATCAACGCCGGTTTCGTAGTCGATCAAATCAGCGCGATCATGATTCTTATCATCACGGGCGTTGGTACTTTGATCCACTTGTTCTCGATCGGATACATGCACCATGATAAAGGTGTTGCGAAATACTTCGCGTACTTGAATCTGTTCATCTTCAACATGTTGTTGCTAGTTCTTGGTGATAGCTTGCTTGTGATGTTCGTAGGTTGGGAAGGCGTTGGTCTTTGCTCTTACTTGCTAATCGGTTTCTGGTTCACGGATTCAGAAAAAGCCGCAGCAGGCATGAAAGCATTCATCACGAATCGTGTTGGTGACGCCGCTTTCTTGCTTGGTATGTTCATCCTATTCATGACATTCGGCACTTTGAACTTCCACGAGTTGAACGCTTTGGCGCCAACGACTGCAGAAGCTTCTTGGTTGGGTGCTGTGACTTTGGGAACAATGTTCTTGTTCATCGGTGCCACTGGTAAATCTGCACAGATTCCATTGTACGTTTGGCTTCCAGATGCGATGGCCGGTCCAACTCCAGTATCAGCGTTGATCCATGCGGCGACGATGGTTACTGCGGGTGTGTACATGATCGTTCGTTTGAATCCGTTGTTCATCATGGCTCCTAATACAATGATGGTTATCGCGATCATCGGTGCAGCAACTGCGGTTCTTGCAGCGACTATCGGTATGACTCAATGGGATATCAAAAAAGTTTTGGCTTACTCGACGGTATCACAACTTGGTTACATGTTCCTTGCTTGCGGTGTGGGTGCATTTGGCGCAGCGATGTTCCACTTGATGACTCACGCATTCTTCAAAGCCTTGATGTTCTTGGGTTCTGGTTCTGTGATCCATGCGATGCACGAAGAACAAGATATTCGTAAGATGGGTGCTTTGAAAAAATATATGCCGATCACGCACATCACTTTCTTTTTGGGTTGGTTGGCGATCATCGGTATGCCGCCATTCGCAGGCTTCTTCTCTAAGGACGAAATCTTGGCGATGGCTTTCCACTCACCATTGGGTTCTCCATGGTTGTGGGCAGCGGGTGCATTGGGCGCGACTTTGACAGCGTTCTATATGACTCGTTTGATGGCTCTTACTTTCTGGGGTAAATCACGCGTTCCTTCAGATGTTCATCCTCATGAATCTCCAGCATTGATGACGATCCCGTTGATCGTGCTTGCGATCTTGTCGGTGATTGGCGGTTGGATTGGTATTCCTCACGTGATCGGTGAACACCTTGGTGAAATCCCGAACGTTTGGGAACACTGGTTGCACCCGTTGATTAAAGAAGTTCCGAACATGCACCACATGGAAGCTTCAACTGAATGGGCTTTGATGGGTACTTCAGTTGGTTTGGCTTTGATCTCTGCTTTTGTTGCTTACACTTTCTATGTGAAGAAACCAGAAGCTCCGAAGAAATTCGCAGAAAGCATCAAGCCTGTTTACAACTTGGTTTATAACAAATATTTCGTGGACGAAGCTTACTTCGGCGGAATCATTAATCCTTTAGTAAACGGCAGTAAGAATCTTTGGTACTACGTTGATGTTAACTTCATCGACAAGTGCACTTACTGGGCGGGTGATTTGGTGAAGGGAATGGGTTCTTTGGCTCGCTCTCTTCAAACTGGAAATTTACAGCAATATGCGATGTACATCGGTATCGGTGTAGTTGTCGTACTTTCCTTTGTGATCATGAGGTAACGGTATGATCCTGAGTTCAATTGTTTTTCTACCTCTTTTGTTCGCACTGATCGTAGCTGTGTGGCCGAATGCTAAAACGCTTCGCCACCTGGCTCTTGGTTTGTCAGTGATTGAATTCCTTCTTTCGCTAGTTGTTTTGCAGCAGTTCGATTCAAGTTCTGCAAGCTTGCAAATGGTAGAGAAGTTTATGTGGATCGAACGCTTCGGCATTCAATACTTCATGGGGATCGACGGTATCTCTTTGTGGTTGGTGATGTTAACGACGTTCCTTACTCCGATCATTATCCTAGCTAGCTGGACATCGATCTCTGAAAAAGTAAAAGGCTTCCACGTTTGCATGTTCATCTTGCAAACTGCGATGCTTGGAACTTTCTTGGCGATGGACGCTGTATTCTTCTATGTGTTCTGGGAACTTGCACTTGTTCCGATGTACTTCATGGTAGGTATCTGGGGTGGCGCACGCAGAATTTATGCAACTGTTAAGTTGTTCATCTTCACGTTCGCGGGCTCTGTGATGATGCTTGTTGCGATCATCTATATGATGTACCTAACTCAAGAAGCTACTGGTCACATGTCAGCAAACTTGCTTGATTTCTATAAATTGAAGATCCCATTTGTTGGCGGAACTTTCTTCAGCCTTCAAACATTGTTGTTCTTCGCGTTCTCTTTAGCATTCGCGATCAAAGTTCCGGCATTCCCGGTTCATACTTGGTTGCCTGACGCCCACGTTGAAGCACCAACTCCTGGTTCAGTTATTCTTGCCGGTGTTATGTTGAAGATGGGTACTTACGGTTTCATGCGCTGGGTGATCCCATTGTTCCCTGAAGCTTCTGAGTACTGGGCATGGTTGTTCATGTTGATCGGTACTGTAGGTATCATCTACGGAGCGTTGGTAGCGATGGTTCAACCGGATGTGAAAAAACTTGTGGCGTACTCTTCAGTGTCGCACATGGGTTACATCTTGGTTGGTTTGTTCGCGTTCAATGCTTACGGCATGACGGGTGGTTTGTACCAAATGTTGAATCACGGTATCTCTACAGGTGCTCTGTTCATCTTGATCGGTATGATCTACGAAAGAACTCATTCTCGTGAAATTTCTAAATACGGTGGCTTGGCTGGCGTACTTCCGATCTTCACGATCTTCTTCTTTATCGTAACTCTTTCTTCGATCGCGGTTCCAATGACGAACGGTTTCGTAGGTGAGTTCATGATCTTGCTTGGTACTTTCAAAGCGCAACCTGCATTCGCTTACTTCGCTGTCACTGGCGTTGTTCTTGGTGCGGTTTACATGCTTTGGATGTTCAAACGTGTATTCTTCGGTCCACAAGGGGAGCTTGTTAAAGACGAGCACCATCCTCTTCATGACTTGAATGCGCGCGAGATCGTAGTTCTTGTTCCGATGGTTATCATGGTGTTCTGGATGGGTCTTTTCCCGAACAATTTCTTGAACTATTCAAAAGCAAGTATCGACTTCCTTGTGAATAACAAGAACAACTATAACCTGACTATTGCAACACCTGGTTCTGCTGAAACGACAACGACTCAAGCAGCACAAGGGGGTAACTAATGAATATGACAATTGGACTAAGTGATATCCTTCTTGTTTCGCCAATGATCGCATTGTTCTTGGCAAGCTTGATCCCACTAACAGTAAAAGTTCTTCGTGGTAACCGCGAGCAAAACCCGATCGTCACTTTGACTCAAGGTTTGCTTGGTATCGTGATCGCGATCGCACTTCTTGCTGTGTTTGGTGGCGCTGGTAAAACAGCTTTCAACAACGGTTTGATCTTTGACGGCGTTACTCAATGGATCAGCGTGATCGCTTTGCTTGCAGCGGGCGCTTCAATGATCATGATGTACGAAAATCCAGCGACAACAGGCAAACAATTCTCTGAATTGATTTTCTTGGCGATGTCTTCGGCAGTAGGGATGTTGATCCTTGTTGCAGCAGTAGACTTGTTGATGGTGTTCATCGGTCTAGAGATGATGTCTTTGGCATTGTATCTAATGATCGCGATGTCACACGAAGAAAAGCTTTCTAAAGAAGCTGCTTTGAAATACTTCGTACTAGGTTCATTCGCTTCAGCAGTGTTCTTGTACGGTGTTGCTTTCATCTTTGGTTCAACTGGTGGCACAAACATCTTGAGCTTCATGGAAAATGCGGCAGAGCTTGTGCAAACTTCTCGTTTGTTCTTGTTCGGTATCGCGTTCGTGATCTTGGGCTTCTGCTTCAAGGTTTCAATCGCTCCATTCCATGCTTGGACTCCTGATGTTTACCAAGGTTCGCCAACTCCGCACTCTGCCTTCATGGCGACTGCGGTTAAGGCTGTTTCGTTCGCAGCGTTCTTGCGTATCATTGCAACGAAATCTTTGGTTGGTTCAGATCACTTGTTCGACATCCTTCAATGGTTGGCTGTTATTACAATGATCGTTGGTAACACAGCTGCGATTTTGCAAAACAACTTGAAACGTATGATCGCTTACTCTTCAGTTGCTCACTCTGGTTACTTGTTGATCGGTGTGATCACTGCGGGTGTCAGTGAAAACGGTGCGTTCGGTGCTTCTGGTGTGATCTTCTATCTTCTAAGCTACGCATTGATGACTTTAGGTGCGTTTGCGATTGCTGGTATGATGGAAAAATCTGAAAGCCATATCGTTAACATCGACGATCTTGCGGGTTTCGCGAAAAATAGACCAATGCTTGCTTTGTGCATGACTGTGTTCTTGTTGTCGCTTGCGGGTATCCCACCAACTTTAGGTTTCTTCGGTAAGTTCTACATGTTCAATGCAGCTATCGGTGAAGGTCTTTTGTGGTTGGCTATCTGGGGTATGATCAGCTCTGTGATCGGTCTTTACTACTACCTACGCCCAATCGTCGTTATGTACATGAAAGAAGGCGAAGCAGAAATCGCTCCTCGTTCATTGAACGCAACAACAGTTGCAGTTGTCGTGATGGCAGTAGCAATCGTGTTGATGGGCTTCGTATCTGGCCCACTATTCACAGCAGTAGAAAAAAGCCTCCTATAATTAATTTCGAAAATTCGAACTTAAAGAAAAACCCTGGGCAACCCCCGGGGTTTTTTCGTTCAGGGGTGTCTGGCGTTTTTTTGGGTCCATGCTGCGTTAATTGCTGCAGTGTAGACCCAAAAAAGTGACAGACACCTTTTAGAGGTCGTGTTGGCGGAGGACGTTGATTCCGGATTTGAAGCCGATGCGCACGATGCGAGCTAGGATTTCTGGGTTCAAACTGAAATGGTCGACGAAGAACATTTCGTAGTTTTGTGGGCGTGGGGCGATGTAGATGTAATCCACTTCTGGGCGGTGGTTTACTTTTTCGCGGATGATTTGAAGCAACTTTTCGCGTTGTTCATCCGGAGCGCCAGTTTGTTTTAAGTAACCGTCGACAGCGTTGTAGATACCTTTGATGTCGTTTTGATTTTGAATATGCTTCGCGATCTTTTGTTGAACGACTTGATACAAAGCTTGGTTCAAGATCAAAGGGATGCCGTACTTATGCAATGAACCCATCTCTTCCGTAAAGTGATAAGGCTGAATTGAATAAGATGAAATAACTAGATCAGCACCGCTATCAACCGCTACGTGGGTTGAAAGGGTGTCGCGGATCTCGCCATCATAATAGAAGATCTCTTTGCCATCAGGGCGTTTGATTCCGTAAGGAGCAAACACCGGGGGCAATGACGTTGAAGCGGCAACGGCATCAGAAATCGTCGAATAATTGATGTATTTCGTAGTCGCAGTTTTAAAAGACTCGGGGAAATTCCCGAAGATAGCTTTCCTTGAGTGGTTCAGTTGTGTGCCCACGATGAACAACTCCACGCCTAATCGGGCAAAGTCGTTATCAAGCAGAACCTCTTTGCGTAGATAGCCTTCGATCCCACGGGTAGAAAACAAGCCGTTGAGTTTCAAACCGTTTTTCAATAACGATTCAAAGCCACCACTCACCAAAGTTTTATCAAGCAAAGTGCGCGGCAGGAATTTCAAAAGACCCGAAGAGTTGAGGTTGAAGATATCGCGATAAGAAATCGGTTTTAAATAACGAAGATCCGATTTATCGAAAGTGGGCGTTGTGCCCGAACCGATTTGAAAGGCATTAATCAAAGACTCGATTGGATAACCAGCACCCAAAATAGCGGCGACGAAGGCTCCAGCACTGGACCCCACGTAACAGCGAATCGTTTTCGGATCATCCTCGCGAGAATTCTGACGCACCATCTCTTTGGTGCCGCCCGCAAATTTGAATCCTTTTTCTTGAAGGGCTAGGCAAACACCGATGTGGAATGCGGCAGCTTTAATGCCTCCACCACTGAGTACCAAGGCCACTTTCTTTTTGTCTTTAATACGCATATCAATAACTTAAGTATTTGGTTTTTTTAGGGTTCGAGCAAAGAGTTCTTCGTTTGACCACGCAAAACAACACAGAAACCTTGCCTATTCAGACGTTGGTCTAGTGACTAGGCGATGAATAACCAGATCAAGGTCCTGTTTTTCCTTGAATTTGAATAACTATTCACACTAAATTTGACAGACTGAAGTCCTGTGATAGGGTTGATTACGCAGGCTGAGTAGGTGACCACCTCACCAAAAAGCTAAGCCTATCGCACTTCAGCTCGTAATTGAGGTGGGTATAGGGGATTTGATGAACGTTGAGACTTACGGTTCTTGGTTACCGCTAACGGACTACTCCACTAAACATAAGATTAGTGTGAGCACGCTCCGCCGAAGAATCAAAGCCAACGACATCAAGTTCCGATTTGAAGACGGCAAGTACTTCATCATGGACGAACCGGTGAGTACCCATCAAAGAGTATATCGCCCCTCCCAAGAAAGCGACCTCGCTTTGGTGGGTGCTCATCAAGGAATGATGAAAGAAGGTAGTGACATGGCCACTTCAAAAGACGAAATGAAGGCTCAGGACCTGGTTGATAAGACCGTTAAGGTGAACAAGGATGAGCCGATTCTCACTGCCGCGAACAAACTTTTGAACGAGTTGAAGAAGGCTTACACTTTAATCCTTCAGGAAAAAGAGGAGCAAATCCTTCAACTCAAAGACGAAGTTGCGGATCTAAAAACTCTGGTTAGAGTTCTTGAATCTGAAAACGATCGCTTAAAAGGTTTCAAACAATAATTTAAAAGACCCTTCCCGTACTTGAAGAGCTCTTTCCGATTCTTTACTGAATGCAGGCAAGGGCTCTTTTTGCATTTAAGTTCGTAGCAAAAATAGTTCGCGCCCTCGAGACGGTATTCTTTGTCATGTTACTGCTGGTCGCAGCACCGGCTTGATTCTTGAGCGGCAAAGTCGCCTTCAATTCTAAATAAATAGAGTTCACGCAAAATCCATTCGGATCGCTAAAAGTATCAGGCAGGAAGTTCGCGGGATCGACACGCACACCTTTTTTTGTACCTAAATACTTCGCCACGAAAGAAGAGACATTGAATTCTGCCGGACGGTTCTGCAAAAGCACCGTTGTTTTATTTGTCAGAGGTTCAATCTTAATAAGGCTCAGATCAGTCTTTCGCAGACATATGAAGACGGTCGACGAAGCATACGCCTCACTACCCGTAATAAAAACCGAACTGGTCAGTTGGGTAGGTGAAGCCTTTGCATTCTTTGGCATTTTCAAAAACACACTGGCGTAATTGTAAGTAAGCTGGTTGCCGTTAGCGTCGGTTTTGGCTTGATCGTCATAAGGATCCGTAGCGGAATTTAAATTCATTTTCACAGAGCCAACTTCATAACGACGAATGTATCTGCGATCCGCATCGACGATCGTAATTTCGGTAGGTGCTTTATTCGCTTGAAACAAAGATTGATCGGTCCCGTCGGCAGTCACACGAAGTTCATTTGCGGATGCAGATTTTCCAGAATCGTTTGTTTCTGACCAAGAACGCAACAGACGTTCCGAGCGAGTGTTGCGATCAAGTGCTGTGTAACGGAAAACAGAATGGGTCGCATCAGCCAAACACTCTGCTGGGGCATTATCTGGCGTGATAGAGCTTAAACCGAAATAAAGTCCATCATTATTAGCCAACAAATCTTCGGTCGGATCAAAGCGAACGACGTTACGTAAATCATTTTCAATATTCTTAATCGAAAAAGACATGTCGATTTGGGTCGAACTCCAATCGTCTAAGTTCTTTTTTTCGGAAAAGAAGAAATAGATGACCTGAATAGTTCCACCGATAACGAGAGTCGCAAGACCCGCCGCCAACAAAAGCTCAATCATGGTGTAACCGTTTTTACGTTTCTTCATCGCTTAAAGATCACAATCTGGCTGTTAACAATCGTTTTACCTTCGCCATCACTCCAACCCCATACTTGCATCGTCACTTTGCGAAGGGTGTCCGAATATTTTGGAAGCTTCAAAGAGCTGGAGCTGAAACTGGCATCGATATCCGAAGCGGGTTGCATACCCCAACCGATATAAATCATATTTTGAGTTAAATCGGGTTGCGGGCACGCGCCACTGTTAAGATCCACAGTCGTTTCAGACACAAAAGTTTTATCCGCTTTATAAGTGCGCATGAAACACTTACCGATCGGCGCAAGATCTGCGATCTGCAAGCCTTTGAGTTCAATCACATTGTCCGTCAAAACTTCTTTCAAAATGATAGAGCGATCGACGTGGGAAACGTGTTTGCGCGAAGAAAGAACAAAGAAAAGAAAAATTGAAACGCCAACGACTGAAATTCCAATCGCCAAAAGCACTTCAATAAGAGTCATACCGCGTTTATTCAAAATCACTTCGTATTCCTTGTCTCGATCACAGGTTGATCAACGCCGACGATGGAACCGATGTTGCGATAACTTGAATCAGGTGATGTTTGTACGAATACGTAACGACCATTATTCACAGATGGATTTACCGCGTAAGGTGCCGTCGTTTCTGAAGCACTTGCTGGCACAATGTATTCAGCGTTCGCTTGAATACACGGCGTGAAAGCGGGTTTAGGTTTATAGTAAACGCCGCGGTCGTAAGTGAAATGCTTATGTGAAATATCGAAGAACGCAGGGTTTTGATATCTTGATTCTGCGGCGGCATGCAGTGGCGTCGTTAAATCACGTTTCCCTGGAATGACTGTCGCATCGAAGTTTACATAGATACGAATTCCTGTAAGGAGCAAATCCGATTCTTGTCGTTCGGGGCCTAGCACACTCATTTGTTTCCAGAATACATTCGGATAAAAACGAAGAGGAAGTTCACTGCCGTTGTAGTATTTAGAGCCAGCTGCGGGAAGCGGCGATGTTCCGCCTCTATATCCAGCTTGCGCGTAGTCAGTCACGCTACTTGGAGCAACTGCAGTCACGGGTTGGCCAGATGTCGAAACCATACAACCGTTGGCAATAAATTGTTCGGCACCCGAATCGGGCCCTGACCATAAACCTTGCATCACAAACGGCGCACTGACATTCGTTTTTGCGGTCGTAATTAGACTGATATTATTTAAATAGAAACGACGATAGCCATATTTAAAGCCATCTTCTTCATAGCGAGGATCAGTAAGATTATGAATAATCGGTTTAATCTTACCACCAGATGAAGGCCAGCGCTGATTCATATAAGTCTGATCCATCGGAACATAGAACGGACTTAACAGATGAACCTGTTCTGGTGATAACAACACCATTGAAATGCCTGGTTTGTTCGCGCCAGTAGAATCTTTATTAAAAACCACTTCGCGCAGGCGGCCCGGATCAGTATCAAGTGGTGATGTCGTATCGGCCTGTGCACCACGCAAAGAAATCGTGTCTTCCCCAACAATCCACAATGCAAACTTCTGGCGGGCAGCATTGTTTGAAAGCGCACTGACCATTAAGCCGGCGTTGTTGGATTGTTTAATTTCTGTTGGAACTTTCGTGTAAACAACTCGACGTAAAAGACGATCACTTAGCGACGCATCAGTTAGTTGCGATGGATTGAAGTTGTTTAAAGATAAACTTTCCATATCCAAACGCGAAATCTTCGCACACGCAGTTGAAGAATTTCCGGCATAACTTTGCAAGAAGTTGTTATCCCAAATTGCGCAGTCTTCGTATGCGGAAACAGGGGTACTGATAACTTGCCCACAGAGTTTAGCATCGTCTTCGAGAGCCTCAAGATTGTCCCAGTTCATCGAAGGTGAAGGAACAACTTCTGAATCCGAAGTGTAAAGATATCCATCAAGTCCTGCGTCTTTACGCCATTGCTTGAAACCTTTGGGAAAATGTTCTGAATGAGAACAATATTTTTTTGCATCGAATGCATCGGGTTTCGACATGCAAGTGGCATTAATGCGAATTCCGAAATTATTAGCACCAGCATAGTTATAATAGAATATGGAATATCTATCGACGTCGTTAAAATAGTTTCCACTGTCAGACGCATTCCATGATTCAAGGGGAGGATTTCCCCCAAATAAAGCAACTGGATAGACCTGATTTTTTAATGACGCTTTGGTGTTTGGAGTGCCAGAACCATTAATAACTTGATCACGCAAAGTTTCCGCGACGGATGAGTCCTTCGTGATCACCATTGAACCTCCACCAAAGGAAGACAGGGTCTTCTGTGGAGTGCCCCAAGCGTTGGAATAAGGTGATAACAAACCTAAGAGTGTTGCATTTGATGGATTGGGTTGCGGAACCGCATAAGAACGATAGTAAAGACCACCACCGAACTGCATGCGATCGCCTTGAATGATCGTTCCCCATTCGCCAGGGAAGACTGAGGTTGAACCACTCCAGTCGGTGTTGGGATTTGCACGTGGAACCATTCCATATGCTTGCAATGGACCTTGTGTATAAATCCTGCGGTCTTTGGCAATCAAAGCAGCCGGAGTTGTCGGATCATAATTTCGACCCAAAACAACCTCGTCATCACTACCGGAAAACAACAGATAATCCGACACATCCAAAACCTTCACACGCTTTTTAAACGTCGAAGTTAAACGACGATATTTTCCCGTCGCCGTCATTTCAAAATTTTTAGTGGTGAAATTGAAAGTCGTATCAACTTTCCAAGTGATGCCGTTAGGAAGACTACCATCAACACTAAATGTTTCAGCTTTTAAACAATTGCTATCGGGAGGTGGTTCCCACAAGCGACGAGATAATGCTGATTCCATCACGGCGAATGAAGAGCTTGTCGCTTCATCTAACAAAACCTGATCGAAATCGATGGATTTATAATTGTAGTCTTTCGTGAATACGTCGAGTGAGGTCATCAATACAATGACTCCCACTACACACAATACCGATACAATCAGTAGTGTACCTTGCCCCCGACGTCCCAGATGAAATCTACCCATAAGAAAATGATAAACAAATTTTTGGGAGAGAGTAGTGTTTATGGGAACACTGTTTCGAATCTGGACTGAGTAGTTAGTTAGGGCATATACACTTTATCAGTTTGGCACTTGCGATAACTTGGATGGCGATAACAATACGGGCTTACTAAATCTTTATCGGCCCAAATTCCTAAACGCTTTGCTTTCGCAGCAGAAACTGCAGCAATGTAACGGCCGTGAGAATATTTTGTCGAATCCCAAGCCCAGCCATTATCCACGATCATTTGGTTAATGTTCTTTTCGTCTAGGAAAACTGTGCAAGTAAGACGGTCATAGGAGTTACCGTTGCACTCAAGATTCACATTGCGGCCTTTGATTAAACCTTCTGTGTAGTCACGTGCGTCCTTACCATTTCTTTGTGATAACTCAGGACAGTCGATACCGGCGAAACGAACTTTTAAAACTTTGTTTGAGCTTGTGATGACTCGGCAAGTGTCACCATCATGACAGCGTTCAACGACGCCAGAATATTTGAAGATTGTTGTCGCTTTCTTTTTTCGCGCGAAAGCAGAGTTGGCAGAAAGAGCAATCAAAGCTGAAATCAACAAAGCAGAAAATCTTTTCATCGCAGAATCCTTTTCAAAAGATTTTACGTGAAACACAGATTGTAGCAAGACTAGTTCAAAATATTTTTGTAGATGAAAATAAAAAAGGACTGATTGCTCAGTCCTTTTTTGCATCGTTTGGGAGGGGCGATGTACCTTAGCGACGTAGCGAACTACGCAGCTAGGGATTTTGTTTTCTTTTCTGTTTTCTTAGTACCAGTCTTTTTAGCCTGGCCAGCAGCATCTTTATCGAACGCTACTGCGAACACTTCATCCAAGTTTTCCGCGAAAATGAAGTTGATGTTGTCTCTGAAAACTTTCGGAATATCCGCTAAGTCCTTTTTACAAGCCATTGGAATAATGATGTTCGTAATTCCAAGGTTCAAAGCTGCCAAACATTTCTCACGGATACCGCCGACTGGAAGGACGCGACCTTGAAGAGTCACTTCACCTGTCATCGCGATATCGTGACGAACAGGAGTACCAGTCATCAAACTTACAAGCGCAGTTGTAAGAGTGATACCTGCAGAAGGACCATCTTTAGGGATAGCGCCTGCTGGCAAGTGGATATGGATGTCGTACTTCTCGAAGAAATCCTCTGGAATATTTAGTTCTTCCATGTGGGCTTTCGCGTATGACATTGCTGCGTGAGCAGACTCTTTCATCACATCGCCAAGTTGGCCAGTGAGTGCAAGATGTCCTTTACCTTTCATTTTCAAAGCTTCAACAGTCAACACTTCGCCACCAGCTTGTGTCCATGCAAGACCTTGCACAACACCAACTTGAGAGTCAGCGATTTTGTCGTCGCGTTGGAAGCGTGGAGGACCAAGAAGCTCTGGAACTGTCGTAGGATTTACTTCTACGAAATTCTTTTCACCCATGACCACCATCTTAGCAACTTTACGGCAAACTGAACCTACTTCACGCTCTAGGTTACGAAGACCTGCTTCGCGAGTGTAACCTGCGATCAAGTACTTGATACCTTCATCAGTGAAAGAGATGTTCTCTTCAGTGATACCGTTTGCTTCGATTTGTCTTCTGATCAAATGTTTTTTAGTGATCAAAAGTTTATCGTTCTCTGTGTAACCAGGGATGTTCAAGATTTCCATACGGTCACGCAATGCTGGTGGGATATTCTCCAACACGTTCGCAGTTGCGATGAACAACACGTTTGAAAGATCGAAATCCACGTTCAAATAGTTATCACGGAACGTTGAATTTTGTTCTGGATCCAAAACCTCAAGCATTGCTGCTGAAGGGTCACCGCGGAAATCAGAACCCAATTTATCTACTTCATCGAGTACGATAACTGGATTGTTTGTTTTCGCTTGGCGAAGAGCTTGGATAATTTTACCTGGCATCGCACCTACATATGTACGGCGGTGACCACGGATTTCCGCTTCATCTTTCACGCCGCCCAAAGCGATACGGAAGTATTCACGGCCCATCGCACGAGCGATAGATTTACCCAAAGAAGTTTTACCAACGCCTGGAGGACCACCGAAGCACAAGATTGGACCTTTAAGATTTGGCTTAAGTTTACGTACAGCCAAGAACTCCATGATACGGTCTTTTGCTTTTTCCAACTCATAGTGATCTTCGTCCAAAATTTCTTTCGCACGTTTAAGATCGATATGGTCTTCAGATTTTTTACTCCATGGAAGGTCAGCCATCCAGTCGAGGTAAGTTCTAACCATTGTAGCTTCAGAAGCATCTGGATGCATACGCTCCAAACGACCCAATTGTTTCAAAGCTTCCGCTTCAACATGAGGAGGCATACCTGCGTTAACTAGTTTGTCACGCAATTCGTCCATCTCTTCTGATTTCGAATCTTGTTCACCAAGTTCGTTTTTGATTGCCTTCATTTGTTCACGCAAGAAGTACTCGCGTTGATTTTTAGACATATCATCTTTAGCACCGCCACGAGTTTTGCCTTGTGCTTGCATCACTTCAAGTTCAGCAGCCAAGATCTCGTTAACGATTTTAAGTCTTTCTGTAGCGTCGTGAGTTTCAAGAACTTTTTGAGCGTCTTGAACTTTGATACCTAGATTTGAAGCGATCAAATCAGCGATACGACCTGGATCAGAAACATCATCCAACACCAACAAGATGTCTGGAGAAAGAGGGCGACCTAAAGCGATGATACGCTCGATGTGCTCTTTTGCTGTTCTGATAAGAGCTTCATTTTCTACTACTGTTTTTTGAGTTGGGATCTCTTCGATCTTCTCTACAGCAACTTCAAATGAAGGAGATGTCTTAGAATAATTTTTTACGCGGCCTTTAGCCACACCTTGAATAAGGATTTTTACACGACCATCAGACAATTTTCTCATTCGCATGATCATTGCGATAGTACCAACTGTGTAGATTGAATCTGGAGTTGGGTTTTCTTCAGAAATGTCTTTCTGAGAAGCTAAGAAGATAAGGCGATTTTTTGCTAGTGCCTCTTCAACCGAGCGGATAGATGAATCACGTCCTACAAATAATGGAATGATCATATAAGGGAAAACAACGATGTCTCTCACAGGTAACATTGGAAGTGTCTGTGGGATTTCTAGTACTTTATCGTCAAAACTCATACCGCTCCTCCGCGCTGATGCGGGAATTATGTTTTCTGGTATGAGACTTCTCGGTGTGAGACAGCGATAGCTTGAATAAAAACTAAAAAATTGGACTGACATCCATGTCAGCGGACCTCATCCAATGAGTGCTAACAAAGATTATTGATAAATATTCGAGTGGCTTTCTTGTTCTTCCATGCACTCAATACAAAGGGCTGTGAAAGGTCTAGCCTGAAGTCTGCGTGCGCCGATAATTTCGCCGCATGATTCGCACTGGCCGTAGGTACCTTCAGCAATTTTACCCAATGCACGTTCAATAGAGTAAAGCGCAACGCGATCTCTTTCATGCAAGTGAATAGAAATATTATTGCTGGCATCTTGAGAAGCGATTTCTGCTTCGTCGCCATGAGCAGTAACAGATGATTGTTCTGCTTTGAATTCGTGTGACTTGTTTAAGATCGATGCCTTTTGGAAAAGCAAAGACTCTTTCAAGTTATCTAGTTCTACTGTTGTAAGTTCGGTTGCGTTCATCTCACCCCCCGATATGATGTTCGCTGGCGCTCGCCAGAAGCGAGCCATGCCGAAAATTTCAGTCACTTATTACGGGGGATGGCTTTTGTGTCACCAAAAAAGCAGTGCGTGACGGATTAGTAAGCACGCGTCGCGCTAGCGTTTCTAGCGTGCAAATCTGCGACTTACAGCTTCACGAAGCTCTGCGCCTTCAATGCTTAGACGAGTCCAAGGAATCGCAAGAAGTCTTTCTGTTTCGATTGGTTCTTCCGTCTCTTCACAGATACCAAATGTTCCAGTCTCAATTCTGCCTAGGGCCATCTCGACTTCGAGTAGTTGGTTTCTCATGCGCTCTTGTGAAACTAAAAAAGAATGTTCCGCGATATGTGCAACTGATTGATCGGCTTCGTCGCCAGATTTTTCTGTCGCGACGTATTCGCGTTGGGCCGTTCTGAATCGATTCATGATTTCTTGTTTTTGGAAAAGAAGCTTTTTACGGCACTCCATCAAGATTGTTTCAGTGATACCCATCGATTTCATAACGAACCCCCTTCTGTAGATTAGTCCAGCACCTCGTCGCTGGTGTTCCTTAGACGAGGGGGGCCAAAAAGAGGGTTAATATTTTGCCATTAAATATTTTTATGGCTGTTATTTGCGGATTTTCAAAGGAGCGATCTCGCCCTTTTCCACTGTCAGAGCGGTTACTGGGCGCTCGATTTCCCTGTCGGGACTCATACTTAGAGGCCCCAAGGCACCAGGGAACTTATTCAGTTCTGTGAGCTTTTTAACAAGATCCTGGCGCGAATCAGCACCCGATGCGATCAATTGACGCAAAATTAAACCGGCATCGTAAGCCTGAATTTCGATAAGCGAAGGAGTCTCGTTATACAAAGATTTATATTCGTTCACGAAACGCGATTGCTCTGAAACCGTTGGTGCAAGCGAGTCTACGAAGATTAAGTTATTAGCAAAGTTACCAGCACGTTTTGCAATGCCAGCCGTATTCCACAAGTTTGTGCCCAACAATTTTACGCCACGCACATCATTGAATGCCAACATCGCAGCGATCTGACCCAAGGCTTTGGCGCTGTCAGGAATAAAGATCGCATCAAAATCTGTGATCGGTGGAAGAACCGTTTCAACATTGTCTTTGCGTGCAGATCTTTTTTTATCTGACTTTTGCATTTCTTTAACACGCATATTGAATTCATCTTGGCGAGCTTCGCCATAGTAGTTTCCAACAAGGCGTTGAATGACCAATCTGAAATCTGTCTCTTTAGTCGAGTAAGTTTGTACAGCAGTGACTTGACCACCGCGCGCCAAAACTTCATCCCAGAAGATATTTGTGAATTCGATACCGTATTGATCGTTCGGGTAAAGCACGGCGAATTTCTTCATGCCGAAATCTTCCATCGCGGTACGCACCAAGTAACGAACTTGCATTTCCGATGTTAAAGAGTTTCTGAAAACAGTCGGACCGATCTCTGTCAAACCAGAGCGTTGCGAAAGTGCGATGGAAGGCACGCCAAGCTCATCCGATTTCGCTGCGACGGCTGGTGCAGTTTTACTTAACAAGCTGCCAACGACTGCGATGACATTATCTTCTTTCACCAAACGCTCAACCCCACGGCGAGCAGAATCGGGATTGCCTTCAGAGTCCATGACCGCCAATTTAAAGCTCGATCCAGGAAGATGAAGGCCCAAGCCCATTTCAAGTCCACGAAGCGCACGTTGGCCCACTGGCGCGTTTTTACCGCTAAGCGGAAGAACCACTCCCACTGTTTTAGATTCAACGTTTTTACTAGCTTGCAGTTGCGACAAGATATCTTGCGCGCGAGCGGCCAAGTCGCTGCCCGGTAAGTAATCCATCACACCAGAGAAATATTTTTTCGCCTTCGCCTGATCGCGATCTTGCAAAGCTTTTTCACCAAGACGGTACATGGCATTGCCGCGCACATAACCGTAATCAGAATTATCAGCGACTTCTTCAAGTTGTTTTTCATTCAACTTGTTATCAACGATATCAACAGCACGTTGGCGATAAGCCTCTTGCTCTTGTTTTGTTGGAGCTGTGATTGATTCCATCACCAAATTTTTAAGCACAGCCATTTGATCCGCTTGAACAGCGACCGGCGCACTTGTCACAGGCGCTACTTCAGGCGGCTTACTTGGAGTCATACCACCAACATGTTTCCCTTTCTTGGCAGAAGATGTTGTAGCTGCAGTTGCTGTCGTTTGACGAAGCTCGGGACGTTTAGTCGCGACTGTCGTGCAAGATACTAGCAAGCAAGCTGCCGTTACTAGGGAGTAGTGGTGTTTGCGAATCATTTTCTGTTCCTCATAAGCTGTGTCACCTTCTCTTGAAATGCTTTCACCATTGGAGTCGGTTCTGCTGATTTCGCTAATTCTTCCATCAATTCTTTTTGTTTCGATGAAAGTGTGTGTGGAGTATCGACTAAAATTCTAACCAACATATCGCCTGAACCAAAGCCGCCGATTTTCGGGAAGCCTTTGCCTTTCAGACGGAAAATCTGGCCAGAGTGTGTGCCAGGCGGAATGCGAATCATCGCTTTTCCAGTTAAAGTTGGCACTTCGATGTTAGTACCAAGGATCGCATCCACATAAGAAACGGGAAGGTCCAAAGTCACATCATTTTCATTGCGTTTAAATAGTGCATGTTCTTGCACGCTGATAATCACGTATAAATCACCCGCAGGACCTGACGATCCTGAATCACCTTCGCCAGCAAGTTTTAAACGCTGACCTTCTTTCACGCCCGCAGGAACGTTGACAGAAAGTTTTGCTGACTCTTCTTTACCGCCGCGTTGGCGCATGAAGCTGATGACTTTTTCAGTACCTAAAGCAGATTCCTCAAAGCTGACATTCAAAGTGTAACGAAGATCCGTGCCCTTTGTTTGACGACGAGTGCGAGGGCCCGCACCAGCATGACCACGACCGGCACCACCGAAGATGTCACTAAAGACATCACCGAAAATATCTTGGAAGGGATCGCCACCGTTAGCAGATCCACCGCCAAAGCCGCCACCACCTGGGCCGCCAGCTCCACCAAATCCTCCGAAGCCACCGGCACCACCGAAGGGGCCAGAACCCGCGCCACCAAAGCCTTGCGCGCCCGCATGACCGAATTGATCATACATATCGCGTTTCTTTTGATCGCTCAGAACTTCGTAGGCTTCGCTCAGCTCTTTGAATTTTTCTTCAGCCTTTTTATCGCCCGGATTTTTATCAGGGTGATACTGCATCGCTAATTTGCGATAGGCTTTCTTGATCTCATCAGCCGATGCAGATCGAGAAACATTCAAAATGGAGTAGAAGTCTTTTTTAGACAATCAATGCCTCGTTAATTAATTATTCTGGTTTCTTTGCAACAACAACTTGTCCAGTGCGGATCACTTTGTCGTGCATTTTGTATGGCTTCTTGAAAACGCGAGCCACGTGTCCAGCTGCAACTTTATCTGTTGCTTCACTGCTAAGTGCTTCATGAATATTTGGATCGAACGCAACACCTTCAGAAGGAATCTCTGTGATGTTATGACGAGTAAGAAGATTTTTTAATTCAGTCGCAGTCATCTCGACACCTTGTTTGTATGTGCCAAGATTTTCTGGAGTGACAGTGACGGCCAACGCGCGATCGAAATTATCTACGATCTCTAGAAGTTCACGGACGAATCTTTCGCCGCCGTATTTAATTAAATCAGAACGCTCTTTGATCGCATTACGTTTGTAATTTTCAAACTCTGCGCGCAAGTACAGATAGTCATTTTTAAACTTATCTGCTTGTTCTTGAAGTTTCTGAATTTCAGAAGAGCCTGCAGCGGCGTCCGCGTTTCCTGGATTTGAATTTTGAGAGTTATTTTCTTCTGACATGATGGATCCTTTCGCAATAATTAACATTGTGTATTCATTGGAGAATGTCAATGTCAGTCAGTGCAGAAAGGAGGGTCTAACTAGACCTCAATATCTTCTTTGAGGAACGTCAATTCTTGGAAGACTTTGTTGCTGATAACAACACCGTCACGAGTCAATGACCATGCGCTGCCATCGCTTTGCACCCAGCCGCGCTCTGTCAGCTTATTCATGATGCCAGAGACCTGATGGAAGACAGCGGCAGGAAACTTTTCTTGCAATGCGCGTTCGTTAAGGCCCTGCATAAGACGCATCGAAGTATGACAAAAGTCTGTAAGTGCTTGATGCATTTCAAGCTGTTCAAATTGTTCAGATGGCAAATGTAAAGCAGGCGAAGAGTATTCTTTGCCTTGATGTTCTAAGATTTGTTTTTTGTATTCGCCAATAGAGTTGATGTTCCAATAGCGCGTACCGAAAGCTGATTCTTTCGAATAAGAATGCGAACTTAAACCAAGGCCCCAGTAGGGCTCATCAATCCAGTACAACATGTTGTGACGTGATTCATAACCTGGAATTGCAAAGTTTGAAATTTCGTACTGTTTAAAACCATGGCCGGTTAATTGTTCCGCAATGAAATCAAACATATCGACTTGTTCATCATCAATCGCGCGACCCTTCGAAAGTGGATGGCCATCAGGAACTGTCAGACAATAAGGGCTGATATGTTTTGCACCTTGTTCGACAGCAATGCGCACGTCGTTCTTCAAGCCTTCTAAAGTTTGTGACGGCAGTGCGAACAAAATATCGAAGCTGAAATTCAAATTATGCTTACGCAAAAGGTCCAGCGTTTCCAATGTTTGTTTCGCGGAATGTTCACGATGAACCATTTTCAACAAGCGATCATCGAATGTTTGCGCACCGACGCTGAAGCGGTTTACTCCAGCGTCCAAATAGATTTTTAATTTTTCTTCACTGACAGTTGCCGGATTGATCTCGATCGTGATCTCGGTGTCAGGTCTAGTTGTAAAGCCAAATCTACCCAGCTCTTTGATAACCGCTACAATAAGATGAGCAGGGATCAGACTGGGAGTTCCACCACCAAAATAGAGGGTGTCCAGAGTTTGAGGTTTGTAGTAGCGATGCTTTTGGCGAATCTCTTCAAACAAAAGATCCACGTACTGATCCGGCGGCAAAATTTTCGTTTGCTCGTAAGTAGCGAAGTCACAATAAGTGCATCGCTGAATACAGTAAGGGATATGAACATAAACGCCAAAAGCCATGGGAGTTATGTAGAGTATGTCTAAAAAATTTCAACTAAAAAACGGTCTAAAGGTCCTTTTGTTACCAAGCCACAAATCTCCTGTGGTCTCTGTACAAATGTGGGTGAAAACGGGATCTGCCGATGAAAAGCGCGGAGAAGAGGGTATTTCTCACTTTATCGAGCACTTGGTCTTCAAGGGCACGCGTAAATACGGCGTCGGCGAGATCGCATCAACAGTTGAAGGCTCTGGCGGGGAGTTGAATGCCTATACTTCTTTCGACCAAACGGTGTTCTACGTAACTATTTCAAAACAATTCTCTGACGTCGCGATGGATGTCATCAGCGAAATGATGGGTTTCCCAACATTCGATAAGCAAGAAATCGATAACGAACGCGAAGTGGTTATTGAAGAGATCAAACGTGGTCAAGACAGCCCCGGTCGTCGCGCTAGTCAGTTGTTGTTCACAAATACCTTCCGTAAACATGAATACGGCCGCCCCGTGATTGGTTTTGATAAAGTGGTGCGTGGTGTTTCGGTTAAGAAAATTCGTGAATACTATCAAAGCCGTTACGTGCCTTCGAATATGTTCTTGGTTATTGCCGGTGACTTCGATGTCAAAGACATGAAGAAAAAAGTCGAAACAATGTTCGGCGGTTTTGCTGCCTTTAAACTTCGCAAAGTGAAACGCACGAAAGAACCTGTACAAGCCGGTATTCGTGTTAAAGTTGAAGAAGCAAAATTTGAATCGACGACTGGTTATCTGACTTGGCGTATTCCAAACGTAAAACACAAAGACATCGCGGCCCTTGAAGTGATGTCAGCAATTTTCGGTCAAGGTGATTCATCACGTTTAATGAAAGCGTTGCGTATCAACGAGCCTCTGACAAACTCTGTCGGCTCATTCAGCTATTCAATGCAAGATGACGGCCTGTTTTCGATCTCTTTCAATCTAGAAAAAGAAAATTTGCAGGCAGCACTAACGAAAATGATTCCAGAAATCGTGCGCATCATTGAAGAGCCGCCAACACCGGGAGAGATGCAGAAGGCGATTACGAATTTCGCCAGCCACGAAGTTTATTCGATGGAAACAGTGGATAACATCGCTCGCAAAGCGGGTGGTGATGAGTTCTATTACGGTGATCACGATCACTATCGCAAATACATGAAGGACGTTTATTCGCTAAAACCCGAAGACATTCAGAAAGTCGCGAAAAAATACTTCAAGTCAGACGCTTTTGGTCTGTCGCTTTTGACGAACATGGAAAAGAAAGAAGCCGAAAAGATCTTAAAGACTTTTGCTAAAGATCTGAAGAAAGCTTTGACGACTTCAAAAGCTAAAAAAATAGCGAAGCCTGTTAAATTCACGGCGAAGAAATTCAACATCAATGTGGGCGCGGTTGAGCACACGCCAAAAACTGAAAAGATTCAGTTGAAGTCGGGCGCGACACTTTTAATCCGTGAACAAAAAGACACTCCGTATGTCGCGATGAAAGCGGCCTTCTTAGGTGGTGTGCGTGTAGAAGATAACAATCAAGAAGGTTTGACTGAAATCTTCTCGCGCAACTGGTTGTCTGGCTCAAAAAACTTCACTGAAGACGAAATCAATCTGCGTGTTGATGAACTTGCCGCGGGTATTAGCGCATTTGGCGGTAGAAACTCTGTCGGTCTTTCAATGGATTACCTATCGCCATTTGAAGACAAGATGTTTGAAATCTACAAAGATGCATTGTTGTATCCGCAATTCCCATCAACGATCTTAGAGCGCGAAAAGGTTGTACAAAAAAACCAAATCAAAGCGCGTCAAGATAATCCAGCGCAGTTATGTGTGATGGCATTCATGAAGGAAATCTTCAAAGGTCATCCGTATTCACGCGACTTACTGGGCACGATGGATTCGATTGCAGGTGTGACGCCGGAAAAATTGCACGCGTATTATCAGAAAATTGCCCACGCTAACAACCTGACATTCTGTGTGGTTGGCGATGTTAAAACTGATAAATGGGTGAAAGAGCTTGAAGAGCTGACAGCCGCTTTGCCAAAAGGTGCCAGAATTAAGAATTCATTCCCAGCGCCGGTGTTGAAAGAATCGAAACACTTATTCCAAGAGCTTAAAAAAGAACAAAGCCACATTATCGTTGGCTATCAAGGTTTGACGTTGGATAGTCCAGACCGTTATGCGCTTGAGATCATTCAGTCGATCTTAAGTGGTCAAGGTGGTCGCTTGTTCCTAGAGCTTCGTGATAAGAATTCGCTCGCGTATTCCGTATCACCGATGCACATGGAAGGTATTGAATGTGGATATTTCGGTGGATATATCGGTTGTTCGCCAGAGAAATCAAATAAAGCAATTTCAATGTTGAAAGAAGAGTTTAATAAGCTTGTGACGACGAAAGTGGGCGAAGATGAATTAACTCGCGCACAAAGATACTTAATCGGTCGTCATGACATTGAATTGCAACGTAAAGGTACGATCTGCAATGCGATTCTATTCGATGATATCTATGGCTTGGATTATAAAGACAGCCTTGATGTTGCAGATAAGTATTTTGCGGTGACACCTGAAGATGTTCAGCGTGTGGCTGAAAAGATTTTCTCGCAACCAAGTATCGTTAGCCTTGTGGGGCCCAACGACATCAAATAAAAAAAGGCCGGGACGACCGGCCTTTTTCTTTTTCAGCGATTAGCGAGCTCTTGCAACCACAGTGACAGCGCAAGTTCTTGTGTACATTGATAGCGGAGCTGCTGAAGCGACCGCACGACATTCGTGGTATTCTTCTTTAGGACCCGCAATGTAGAAGCGGCGACGAGTATATGTATCGTGGCTAGTAACCTGACCACGCGAAGTTACTTCGCAAAGTGTGTGGTATTTTGAACTGCAATCGTTCACAGCGTCGCGTTCCGCTTCAGAAGCAGAAGAATCACGGCATGTTGCTTCAGTCGTTTTACGTTCATCATAGTGACCAGAGCCAGAAACCGGAGAGATATAATTTGGTGACTTGCTAACATAGCGCGAAGCTATGTGACAGGAAACAATGCCTTCAGTTTGGGAATTACAGTCGCGAATGGCAGTCTCAAGTTCACGATCAGCAGCGATGTTTACTTGGCGAAGACAATCGTAATCATCAACTCCCACCGCAGTGATTTCACGAGTAGATTCTGCACGAAGTGCACGTTCGCGACGTTCAAGTTCTTTGCGACGAGCCTCATCGTCTTGTTGTTGATCGAATTGCCCTGGGCGAGATTCATTCGCCGCATGAGCCGATGTTGCATGAACCGATAAGATAACTAGACAAAACAAAAGCAAACTTTTCATAAATCCCCCCGTTGTATTTTTCGCGACAGCATCGCGATCCCCGCAAGGACCAAATACAAAAGTCGGACCATAGGAAAAAGGATTAAAACGCGAAGATTCGGGAGACTTTTGACACCAAAACGGGAGCAAAGCTCCCGCGGTTTGAATTGCGCTCAGGCAGATTTTACAAGATCAGGACAAAGTGCGCCTTAGCGGCCGATCTCTGCATTCATGTTCAAAGAGACATCGTTGCGGCTAAGTTTTGATTTTGATGGGCGAGACTCTTTAGCTAGCAAGTTCTTAAGGACTGCTTTCGCTGAATCGTTGACCATCAATTTAAAGCCTGAAGGAATCGAAGCGTTCTTTTCAACGGCGTTTTTCAAGTCAGGGTTGAACATGATGAAGTCATCATTGCTCAAGCCACTGACGCGCAACAATTCTTTCGCAGAAATGGTGCGTGCAAGTTTCACTGAATGAACTTCCAAAGATTTTTCTTTGTTCAAGTCTTTAAAGATGTCCTGTTGGTAGCGTTCAGCATAAAGAGCTGCCAAGAACTCTGAATAGAAGTTCGAAGACGCGAAGTCGAAATTTTTAGTTCTATAGTCAGCGACGATATCGCCTAGGTTTTTAGAACCCACCTCTTTGATCGCTTTACGAATGCCCGGAGGACCATGATTCCACGCCGTTACAGCCAGTGGCCATGATTTATAAAGGATCATGTGGTTTTCTTTTAATAGTTTCGCTGCAGCCTCTGTCGCTTTAAATGGCGAGTGGCGTTCATCAATATGATGATTCACAGTCATGAAGCTACGGCCTGTATTGCCCATGAATTGCCAGATACCCGATGCACCGACCTTGCTGACTGCGTGTTTGTTAAAGCTCGACTCCACGAATGGAATACGTGTTAACTCAACCGGTACGCCAAGATCTTTAAAGATCTCTTCCATACCTGAAAGATAAAGTGGACTTACTTCTAAACCTTCTTCAAAGAAATTCTTCTGGCCAGTTTGCACACGAAGATTTTTTAAAGCTTCCGCTGCATTCTCCTGAGGCTTGCCAGGCAAGGCGTTCAGGGCCTTTGCAACCAACGTTTCGTATTCGTCTAAGTTATCTAAGTTTTTACGTTTAGAAAGAGACTTCATAGCGTCGCGGATTTTCGCGACTTCATCTTTAACGAACTCATCAGCCTTTACGTTACGCAACCAACGATGTTTCGGAAGTTCGGCATTGATGATAGGCGAGACATCTACAACTTTATACACAATCCACGGATACATCGAGTTATGGATCACGCGGTTGTTATTGTCATAACGAGTATAGATATCAAACCAGAAGCCCACGCGATCACGCATGTCTGCTGGGATTTTAAAATCTTCAGATACTTTATTGCTGTAATCGCTAAGGATTTCTTCGCGGTTGTAAACGATGTTTGGATCTTTCTCCAATTTCATCGCGCTAAGAACAATCTTGGTGATCTTCTTAACTTCGATTGGGAAGCTCGCAGAATTGAAAACCGCAACAGCCATAGTCGCCGTCATGATTGTCAGGACAATCCCGTGAGTGCTTCGTTTTGAGACTAATTTGCCAACCTTATTAAGTACTTGCATACCATGATAAAGAGCAATGGGGGTGCCACGCGGGGGTGCTGTTAAAACGCCTGCACAGCCAAAACCTGTATAAAAAATAGTCGATAGATCACAAATTCGGCTGAAAGAGGGCTCACCTATGGCCCAGATTTCTTTAAACAACTAACCATTTTGAGCCGATAAGTTGTTATCCTAATAAGAGGAGAAATAGGTATTTCTCACTCTGGGATACACTCGAGGAGCTGTCAGCGAATGAGGGAAAAGCCATCGTCGACAACAGTAGAGCTCTTACTGAGTCCGAATGGATTCTTCCAAGAGCTCGTTCAGAAAGGCCTTTCACAAAGGAAGATACAAACTTTTCCTTTGGTAGAAAGCTATCTTGTAAATCTGCTTAATCATTATCTTGATGCGCGAAATCTTTTTGATTCTGCATATGCGAATGAAGCAGGTCAGAAAAATCCGCAAACCTTGGCAGAGATGTTCTTAACTGCACAGAATGCAGAAGCCTCTGCGAAAATCGAAATGCTGCGTAAGCTTGGTGATAAAGCTTTATATATCAGTGGCTTCTTCGGCGATTCACTTCATCGCAAAGTCGTCGATGTGGATTATTATGCGGATATCGGTGGAGCGGCCTATGCGTCGCTAGCACACGTCACGCGCGAAGATACGATGGCAAAGGTTTATAGTACATTTTCGCACCGATTCTTGGACTTTGTAGATGTACTCACTTACATCTCTCATCACTCATTTGTGAAGAGCGACCAAAGCATTCTGCGCCTCTATGATCGCTATATGCGAACTGGCTCGGAATTGGCTCGTGAAAAGCTTGAGGAGATGGGCGTTGTGCCTTTGCCCCATGACCAGGTAAAGCTTGGCAAACAGGGCTGATTCCACTATTCTGCGGCCATGTTTGGCTTAAGTATTTTCGAGATTATTTTCCTGGCTGGTTTGGCGTTGATCGTGATCGGCCCGAAAGAGCTTCCACAAGTGGCTCGCACGCTAGGTCGTTTTCTAAATGAACTTAAACGCAGCACTTCGGGTTTCACAGAAGAGTTGAAACAACAAGCGCGCATCGATCGCATTGATCTATATGAGGCTCCGAAAAAAGCTCCTACGCAAAATCCAAACAATCCGCACTCAAATACAGAACCTGTGGCAGAGAAAAACACAAGCGACGTGGATCCTGCGCAAATGGAACTGACAGAGCAAAAACCTTCCTCTAGCGAAAATAAAAATTCATGAGCAGCACTGAAGAACTAGATTCAAAGGGACAGTCGATCTTCGAGCATCTTGCGGAGCTTCGCATTCGCTTGGTTTACAGCGCTTACATTTTGATCGTAGCGACAGGTATCTGCTACGGCTTCAGTGAACACATCTTCAATTTTATCAGAGCACCGATTCAGCCGTACCTTCCTGGTGGCGGTTTGATCTATACAGGCCCGCTGGATAAGTTCTTGGCGCATATTAAAATCGCATTCGTGTGCGGGATCATCATCTCGTGCCCATTGTGGTTGTACCAAGTATGGAAGTTCGTAGCGCCGGGTCTTTATCAGCGCGAAAAGAAATATACGTTTGGCTTTATCATCTCTGGAACTTTGTTGTTCTTGTTGGGTGCAGCGTTTTCGTATTGGGTTGTGTTGCCGATGGCCTTCCACTTCTTGATGAACTTCGGTGGGAACATCGATAAACCAATGATCTCTATTGATCAGTATCTTGGTTTCTTCACGCAGATGTGTTTGATGTTCGGTGTCTCTTTCGAATTGCCTTTGATCATCTCGATTTTGGGTATGATGGGTATCGTAAGCCAAAAGTTTCTTAAGGAAAAACGTCGTTACGCTATCATGGGTTTGGCCGTTGCTTCTGCGATCATCACTCCACCGGATTTGATGAGTATGTTGATGATGTTAGTGCCAATGATCGCGCTTTACGAAATCGGTGTTTTCGTCGTCGGTATCTTCGAAAGAGGTCGTGCCGCCGAAGCCCGTGTGAATGAACGTGAATAGAGTTTAGACAGTTTTCCATCCCAGGAACGACCAGTCTGTCGTCGTTCCTGAAATTTCTTCCCGCACTTAAATTCTGATAATTTTGAAACTAGGTACTTTGTAAGTTCATCGAGTATTCTGCGTCGCACTTGAATAACTCGAAAAAAGGTTCTTACTTATGAAATTACTTATCTTCTCTTTAGTTTCTATTTTTGCTTCTGCTTCATTTGCTCAAGGTCATATCGTTTGCAAAAACGAAGGCTTCACTAAACTTGCGATCGACTTCCAAGTTCAGGGTCAAAGCTTGAAGGCAACAGTTCTTGCTGCGAACTCTGATGGTGATGAATACATGCCGAAAGTAGGCGACAAAGCCGTTTTAAATCTTGATAAAGAAGCTTCAAAGGCTGACTGGGCGATCTTCAGAACGACTGATGGTATCGACAGCCGTGGTTACTCTTTGAATGTTAAGAAAGCTGATCTTGCAGCAGGCGGAACTTTCCGCGGTGTTGTTGGCACTTCAACTGAATATAGCGATTTGACTTGGGCAAGCTACGAAATGTCTTGCACAGTTCGCTAGTTCAATAAAAGCACACTACTGAAATATTAAGGGAGCAAGTAAGCTCCCTTTTTTTATTTGTCCTCACCTGTGGCGCAGGACCGCAATCTGATCCATGCGTTTCCATCGAATTTGACTTTCAACACTCATTCTTCTGTAATTTAAGAGTCCAAAACAAAATACAGGGGAGTTATCTGTGAACAAAATGTTTCTTCTAGGAGCATTGTTCTGCTGTGGTTGCGCTACTTACAACTACGCGAGCAATGTAAAAATGATTTCTTTCGATGACAACGTTCAAAAAGGTCAATCAGTTGGCCAAGTACGCGGTGAAGACTGCACTTGGAACGTACTAGGTTACCAATTGGGTGGTTTGCCAACGATCGATCGCGCATTCACAAATGCTCGTTTCGGCGCCGGTGGTTTGGAAGCTGCTGGTTTCCAACAAACTAAGCGTGTAGATGGTCTTCGTTACGTGAACAACGTAACTACTAAGAACGAAGGTTTCAACGCTGGCGTTGTTGCTAAGAACTGCATCGTAGTAACAGGAATGGGTTATAAATAATGAAAAACGTAAAACTAGTTCTAGCTGTTGCTTTTTTGGGTTCCCTTTCAGCATGTGCGATGAAAACAAAAGTTCTTGATGCTGGTGCAGTATCAATGACTCGCACAAGCCTAGCTCCGGATCAAAAACTTCAAGAAGTGGGTCCTGTGACGGGTCAATTCTGCTCTAGCACTTTTGGTGACAAGGGTGTTGTTGGTTTGATCGATGAAGCGGTTAAAAACGCGCAGGAAACTAATAAAGTGGACATGATTACTGCAGCTTCTTTCTATACAACTGGTAACGGTTGCATGACTGTAGAAGGCACTGGCCAAAGAATCGTTCCAGGTCACGCGACTGCGACGAACACAGGTTCAGGCATGATCAAAGGTAAAAAGAGATAATCTTTTTGCTGGCGATAAGCAGAAATAAAAAAGGGAAGCTTCATCAGCTTCCCTTTTTGTTTTTTAAATGTACGATCGAACTATGGCTCTTCGAATTTAATCAAGACAGCGCCTGATTCAACAGAGTCACCTTGTTTGACTTTGATCTCTTTGATCTTCACATCACGAGTTGCGCGCATCTCGTTTTCCATTTTCATCGCTTCCATGATTAGAAGCGGCTTATTGGCTTTAACGATATCGCCTTCTTTCGCGAAGATCTCGATGATCTTACCTGGCATACCTGATTTCAATTCCATGTCGCCACCGAAGCCGCCGCCTTTTTTCAATGATTCATGCAAAAGCATTTCGTCATTGAAGATTTTGATCGAACGGAACGAGTTACGCGTGAACACTGTGTATTCAGTGTCCGAGCCAACAACGTCAATTAGGTACGATTTACCTTGGAACAAGAAGCTGATGTATTCTTCGGCCTCTTTAAAGTCATTTTTAGAAATGTCATAGTGAACCCAAGGTTGTCCTTCAGCTTGCAAAGAAACTTTCCAAGTGTTGCGACCTTCAGATACATCGACTTTATATTTTTTATCTCTAAGTTCTGCTTCGAAATACATGTTACGTCCTCAACTGCATTTTGCGGCCTAAGCGTCTCCATGTAGAGCTCACGTTAAGCTGACGGATATCCTTCGATTTACGATCGTTGTAGGCTTCAATAGCCGCCGCGATCAAGAACACTGGATCTTCAACTTGTTTGAACATCTCTGGCTCGATAACTTCGAAGTTTTTCTCGATAAATTGTGTCGTGTAAGAACCATCACGGAAAGTCGGGTGATCCAAAATCGTTTTATGAAGAACGATGTTTGTTTTGATTCCCGTCAATACGAACTCAGACAATGCACGTTGCATTCTGTTGATCGCTTCTTCACGTGTTTCACCCCAAGTGATCAATTTAGCGATCATTGGATCGTAGTAAATTGGCACGTTGTAACCAGGGTAGGCGTATGAATCCACACGCATGAACGGACCTTGTGGGTGACGGCATGCGCGGATGACACCTGGATTTGGTTTGTAAGTAACAGGATCTTCCGCACAGATACGTGCTTCAATCGCGTGACCTTTTTGTTTGATATCTTCTTGTTTGAAGCTCAATGGTTTACCAGCGGCAACCATGATCTGCTCACGAACCAAGTCAAAACCCGTCACGATTTCAGTGATGGGATGTTCTACTTGCAGACGAGTGTTCATCTCCATGAAGTAGAATTCTTTAGTTGTGTTGTCGAAGATGTATTCGATTGTACCAGCACCTACGTAGTTGATCTGTTTTGCTGCGCGAACAGATGCTTCACCCATGCGAAGACGAACTTCGTGTGGAACAGAAGGTGACGGAGACTCTTCGATGATCTTTTGGTTACGACGTTGCACAGAACATTCACGCTCAAACAAATGAACATGGTTGCCGTGTTTATCGCCGAACACTTGGATCTCGATATGTTTCGGATCGTTGATGAACTTTTCGATGTATACAGTTGGATCTGCGAAATAGTTCTGACCTTCAGAGCGGCAAGCGCGGAAGGCACTTTCAAACTCGTCCATCTTGCGAACCACACGCATACCTTTACCACCACCACCTGCAGAGGCTTTGATGATAACTGGCAGACCGATTTTTTCTGCGATCTTAATTGCTTCTTCAACAGTTTCAACACCGCCATCAGAACCAGGAACCGTTGGGACACCCGATTTTTTCATCAATGTTTTGGCAGAGATTTTGTCGCCCATTGATTTGATGTTCGCAACTGTTGGACCGATGAACGTGATGCCTGCTTTTTCACAGGCTTCAGCGAAGTTTGTATTTTCAGACAAGAAGCCGTATCCAGGATGGATCGCATCTACGCCTGCTTGTTTGGCAACTTCGATGATTTTTGCATAATTCAAATAGCTCTCTTTAGATGGAGAAGGCCCAATATGATAAGCCTCATCCGCCAAGAAAACGTGTAAGCTGTCGCGATCCGCGTCCGAGAATACTGCAACTGATGCGATACCAAGCTCACGGCAAGCGCGAGTGATACGAATTGCAATTTCCCCACGGTTAGCGATCAGGATTTTTTTAAACACAGCCATTTTCGCTCCCTGTCCTACAAAGGAATGTTGCCGTGTTTTTTCGCCGGCGGAATTTCACGTTTATTTTTCAACATTTCCAAAGAATCGATGATGCGCTTACGAGTCAACGCTGGCTCGATCACTTCATCAGTGTAGCCAAGCTCTGCTGATACGTAAGGATTGCTGAACTTCGCTTCGTATTCTGCTGTCAGGCGAGCTCTTTCAGCTGCTGGATCTTTTGCTTTCGCGATTTCTTCACGGCTGATGATGCTAACCGCGCCATCTGCACCCATAACTGCGATTTCAGCAGAAGGGTAAGCCAAGTTTACGTCTGAACGAAGAAGTTTAGAACCCATCACGATGTAGGCACCACCGTAAGCTTTACGAGTGATGATAGTGATTTTAGGAACGCTTGCTTCAGCATAAGCGTACAACAATTTCGCACCGTGAGTGATGATGCCATTCCATTCTTGGTCTTTACCAGGCAAGAAGCCAGGAACGTCAACGAACGAAACAACTGGAATATTGAAAGAGTCACAGAAACGAATGAAGCGTGCACCTTTACGTGATGCTTCGATGTTCAAGCAACCAGCCAAAACTTGCGGTTGATTCGCAACGATACCAACAGGACGACCGTTGAAGCGTGCGAAACCGACGATGATGTTTTGAGCGTAGTGTTTATGAACTTCCAAGAAATAACCTTCATCCACGCACTCTGTGATTACAGCATTCATGTCGTAAGGTTTCTTAGGGTTGTCTGGAATGATAGTAGTGATGGCTTCAGTCAAACGATCCGGACGATCTGTGTTCGGAAGAACAGGAACGTCATCCAAGTTGTTTGAAGGAAGGAAGTTCATCATTTCACGGATCAACAACAAGCAGTGCTTGTCATCTTCAGCAGCGAAGTGCGCCACACCTGATTTCGCAGAGTGAGTTGTTGCGCCACCAAGATCTTCTTTCGTTACTTCTTCATGAGTCACAGTCTTGATAACATCAGGACCAGTTACAAACATGTAGCTTGAGTTTTTAACCATGAAGACGAAGTCAGTGATTGATGGAGAGTAAACCGCACCACCAGCGCATGGACCCATGATTGCTGTGATTTGTGGAATCAAACCAGAAGCCATTGTGTTGCGAGTGAAGATATCTGCGTAACCACCCAGTGATTCGATACCTTCTTGAATACGTGCACCACCAGAGTCATTCAATGAAATGAATGGAGCTCCGTTTTTCATCGCAAGGTCCATCACTTTGCAGATCTTGTTCGCTTGTGTGCGAGACATAGAACCACCGATAACAGTGAAATCTTGAGAAGCCACGTATACTAGTTTGCCATTGATACGACCGTAACCAGTGATAACGCCATCACCTGGTACAACGTTTTTATCCATTCCGAAGTTTGTGTTGCGATGAACGACAAAACGATCCATCTCTACGAAGCTGCCTGGATCAAGAAGTACATCCAAACGCTCACGAGCACTTAGGCGACCACCTTGTTTGTGTTTTGCAACACGAGCAGCTCCGCCACCAGCCATTGCAGCTTCATTTCTTTTTTCAAGGTCAGCAAGCTTCGCTTGAATCCCTGTCGACACTTCACTCATAAAAATCCTTTTCTTAAGCCTGCCGACAAAAAGTCAGCAGCCCCATATTTCTAGAACTGAAAGGAAATATTTTTACCTGTGAGTGGTAAGGGAAGCATCTTAAAACGACAGACGCAGAGCATACTATTTGGCTCTGCGTCTAAAGATCTATCTTATTGATATCAGTAATTTTTAAGGAACTAGCGTATTGAGTACTTGCAAGGCTTTTTGAACATTTATTCTACCTCGAGTACTTACTTTAAATTCGTGTCCAGAAGTGACGTCAACAGACTGTAAAAGCGCTGATTTAATTTGTACCGCTGTCGCGTTTGGTTTTGCACTCCACAACAAGGCCGCGGCACCACTGACGAACGGAGTCGCCATACTTGTACCATCCATGTACGCCGTTCTGTTGCCAGGAATCGTACTTAAGATTTGTTCACCCGGAGCCGCCACATGTACAAGGCTGAAACCACTGTTTGACCATGAAGTCATGAAATCACTGCGCGAAGAAGCCGCGACCGTGATTTGATTTGAAAGATTAAACGAAGCAGGGAATTCAGGATCGACATCGATATCACGACCATCGTTGCCAGCAGCAACCACAATCAAAATACCTTTGGCTTCAAGTTGTTGAAAAGCGTTTCTTAACGAAGCCACACACGGAGCCCCACCCCAACTTGCATTAATGATCTTCGCACCACGAGCTGCCGCGTATTGCAGAGCTAGTACGGCATCACCCAATGAACCACCACCATCATTAGCGATGAATTGCGCTGGAATAATTTGCGCACGGGGAGCTGTGCCGTAAACACTTCCTGAAGAAGGATCGGCCGCGATAATACCTGCCACGTGAGTGCCGTGGGGACTTACGGTCGACGCAGTACCAGGATTAGAAACAAAACTTGCGCCGTAATAGTCATCAACATATCCATTGCCATCGTCGTCCTTTCCATTGTTTGGAACTTCGCCAGTGTTAATCGCAATACGTGGAGCAATCTGTGGATGAGTCACATCAACATATGCATCGACCACTGCGACTTTAATATTTTGTCCGTAAATACCTTGCGACCACAAAGCATCAGCATGAATCATCGTCTGACCCCATGGGTCTGCAGCGGCTGTTGTTGTGACCGTTGAAGATGTCGAGCGATCCAATTGAATCAAACGATCGTATTCAACTTGTTTGATATTACTAAGATTTGGTTTGATGAATTTTTCTTTGAATTCATCCGCGTCTTTCGCAGACTCGACAGTGAATTTTCCATCTTCCCATTGAACGATGAATTTATTTTTTACTGCTTGTCCCATGCATGCGCTGGAATCAAGAGCACTGTTCTCTGAAAAAACTGAATCGGCAGATTTAGCGCCACAAGCTGATAATACAAAGATGCAGGCAGCCGCCGAGAGAAACTTTTGAACATCCATGTTCACTCCCTGTGCGGGCCCATACTGGTCCCATTTTGAAGACGCGTCTCCAAGCCCACACCGGTTAGCTCTTCGGAAATAATATGTCTTATTTTGAGGCTAGATTTCTAGAGGCACGCTAAGGATGACGTGAAAACCAGTGCTTAGCAGAGTCGTGTGAAAGGATTTCACGCCAAGTTTTCAAGAAGCATGGATAACCGGAGCTAGAAGTAAGTCTAGCTCCGGACTAGTTGTGCCTAAACGAATAGGACTTTTAAATTTTTATAGGAATTAGATGTTCGTGATGAACTCTTTAAGGAATGAAGTGAACTGCATCTCTACGCGTTTCGCAGTTTCAGTCACTTCATCATGAGAAAGCTTTTGCGCAGAAATACCCGCAGCCAAATTCGTAATGCAGCTTAAAGCCGCAACACGAAGACCCAAGTGATTCGCAGCAATAGTTTCTGGCACAGTACTCATACCAACAGCTTTACCACCAATAAGTTTCAAGTAACGAACTTCTGATGGAGTTTCGTAAGTAGGACCACTCACGCCACAGTAAACGCCTTTATGGTAACGAGTTCCTTGCTTTTGCAGAACTTGCTCCATGATTTGGATAAGGCGTTTATCGTAAGCTTCTGTCATATCAGGGAAGCGAGGTCCCAGTTCCTTAATGTTCGGACCCATCAAAGGATTCGTGCCCATCAAGTTGATATGATCTTCAATAATCATGAAATCGCCGGCGTTCATGTTTTCACCGAAGCCACCAGCAGAGTTTGTAAGGATCAAGTTTTCAACGCCCAACAAAGCCAAGGTACGAGTCGGGTGCACAACACTTTCCATGCTGTGACCTTCGTAATAATGATTGCGACCTTGAAGAATCACAATCGCTTGACCGCCCACTTTACCGAAAATCAAATTTCCAGAGTGGCCTTCAACTGTTGGTGGAGAAAAATGCGGAATATCTTTGTACGGGATCGTTGTTTCAACTTCCACGTCTTTTACAAATGAACCCAAGCCAGAACCCAATACGACACCGATCTTCGGTTTAGCCGAAGTTTTTGTGCGAATGAAGCTTACTGATTCTTGAAGTTTATTTAGTACCAAAATCTATTCCTTTGTTGTCCTCGAGTATTAACTCAAAACTTTGAGTATCAAACTAGGCTTTGCAATTTTTGGCAAGGAAATATTAATCGCTGATTTCAGAAGAGGCACTGCTGATTGCAGAAGATCTTTGTCATCACCGAATAAAGTAAACACTGTATCACCAGCTTTTACTTCATCGCCAACCTTAGCATGGAACTCAATTCCCGCTGTAGGAGCGATTATATCCGTCGTCTGCGCTCTACCAGCCTTAATCAAGATGCCCGCAACGCCAATACTTTCGGTATTGAATCCGTGTACAAACCCTTGCTTATCAGCTGTCACAACGACGCTGTGCTTCGGCGTCGGCACAGCGGATAAATTTCCGCCGTGAATAGAACAAAGTTCTTCAAATTTTGCCATCGCTTTTCCAGAAACCAAAATGTCTGTCGCGATTTTGTAAGACTCTTCTTCATTTTTACCAACACCCGCAAGAAGCAACATGTGAGCAGAAAGGCGAAGACTTAATTCGCGTGTATCTTCATACATATCGTACCCGTGAACACCGATATGTTTTTCATTTTTCATGATGGCAACACACTCATCAACTTCCAAAGAGTTACCCGCAAAGCGGCCCAAGGGTTGATCCATATTCGTCAATAGCGCAGTTACTTTTTTGCCGTAACCCTTTGCGATGGCCATCAAGTTGATCGCAAGTTCTTCAGCCAATGCTGGAGTTTTCATGAATGCTCCAGAACCATACTTCACATCTAGAACAAGGCCGTCGATACCTTCAGCCAATTTTTTCGACATGATCGAAGCGCAGATCAACGGCAAACTTTCAACAGTCGCCGTCACGTCGCGAAGAGCATAGATTTTTTTATCAGCAGGGCAGATCTCTTTTGTTTGACCGATAAAGCAGATCGCGTGTTTGCGAACTAGCTCTACAAATTCAGTCAAAGATTTCTGCGTGTTGAATCCAGGAATAGATTCCAATTTATCAAGTGTGCCACCGGTATGACCCAAGCCACGACCAGAAATCATTGGCACTGGCACACCAGCCGCGGCGACGATAGGACCCAAGATCAAACTTGTTTTATCGCCCACGCCACCAGTTGAATGTTTATCTACTTTGAAACCTTTGACAGACGAGAAATCGACAACTTCGCCAGAAAACAACATCGATTTTGTCAGAGAAAGAGTTTCTTCTTTCGTCATGCCTTTAAAAAACGTCGCCATCAACAACGCAGCCATTTGATAATCAGGGATTGAGCCGCGAGCGTAACCCAAAATGAATTCGTTGATTTCGTCGAAGCTTAATTCGCCGCCATTGCGTTTTGTTTTAATAATCTCTGCTGGAAGAAATGCCATTAGTAACCGCCTTGAACCGTTTGACCTTGAACCAAAGCAACACCAGAGCTCGTGCCTAAACGAGTTGCGCCTGCTTCGATCATTGCTTTTGCTGTGTTAATATCTTTGATGCCGCCGGAAGCTTTCACTTCCATTTGCGAACCAACAACAGACTTCATTAATTTAACGTCTTCAACGGTTGCACCACCGCCACCGAAACCCGTCGATGTTTTTACGAAGTGCGCACCTGCTTGAAGAGCTGCTTTGCATGCTAGAATTTTATCTTCTTCATTAAGCAAAGAAGTTTCGATGATAACTTTCACCGTGTGACCTTTTGCTGCATCAACAACAGCTTTGATGTCGTCACGAACGTAATCCAAACGACGATCTTTCAAAGCGCCAATCTGAATAACCATGTCGATTTCCTGCGCGCCATTAGCGATCGCAGTAGAAGTTTCAAATGCTTTAGAAGCAGTGTCCATGGCGCCCAAAGGAAAACCAACGACACAGCAAACTTTCACGTCAGAGCCTTTTAAAAGTTCTGCGCAAGTCTTAACAAAAGACGTGTTTACACAAACACTGAAAAAACTGTTCTCACGGGCTTCCGCGCACAGCTTTTCGATCTGCGCCGTTTGGGCCTCTGCTTTTAGTAATGTATGGTCAATATAACGACTTAATTGCACGTCAGATACCTTTGTTGGGTGTAAAGGATAAAAGTAGCCCAGAAGGAGACATCTGTCACTAGGGCATTGTTAGTTTCGCTAAGGGAAAAAAGTGAATAAGGTCGAGTTTACTTTCGGACGTGAACTTGTTTAGAATATCAATATGAACAGAAGCAAAATGATTTCCAGTACAATGGTTCTTTTAGCAGTTCTTGTCTCTAGCTCCGCCATGGCGGCTGATGTCTGCGTCAGTAATGCGAGCGAATTTTCAGCTCAAAGTGCGAATCTTCCACAAGTTGTGCAAAAGCTTCCGGCTATGCTTGTCACAGACGGCTTTTTAGTAACTGCGGGTTTAAAGATTCGTACGGCCGGCGATAAATTAAAACTTGAAGGCTACGTGTGGAAACCGGGCGAGATCATCGTGGACGATGCTTACGTCAGTAAAGCCTGTTTTGACGGAAAAAATTTTGAAGTCACTTTAGAAAGTGGCAAGTCGTATTCCGTTAAAGTGAAAGGCGACAAGAGCGTTAGCATTCAAGGCGTGACCTTCGATAAATCCAGCGAAGCGAAATTTGCAAGCATCGTTGAAAAAATTAAAGCTGAACAAACGAAACGAACTGGTGTCTCTAGTTCCGGAGTTCAATAATGAAATTTCTAACCACTGCAATTTTAGCTCTTACATTTTCATTCACGGCATCGGCGAAAGTTAAATTTTCTCCGTTGCCAGTGCGTTCGACGGAAACGATTGAATTCACTTCAAAGAATGACCAAAAGTTTTTGGACTTCGCAAAAAATGATGAATTCCTAGGAGTCATCACTCGCTCGGGGGAGAAGGGCAGTCTGCGCATCGTGGATCTGTATTCCTTCCCAGATCAAAAAGCGGTTCCGATGGAAAAAGCATTGTGCGAAACGCTTGTGGGAAAAATCTTTGGATCGTTGGATAAGATTTCCTTGAAGGCAAAAATTGATATTTATGAATCGCACACTGGCAGAACGTGCGAAGCGCAATTGATGGATCCTGATAAGGAAGCCAAAGTTCCAGAGCGTCGTGTGATTGTTGGATTTATTAATGCAAAAGCGAAAGCGATTGTTTTTAGATTTACAAAGAAATCAACGAGCAGTGAACAAGAGAGCGTCCGCAAATTCTGGGACACTCTCCGCTAAGCTGGTCTACACCGTCTTCGACGGAGTAGGCTAACCGACTTTTTTCGGAATACCACCAGCGCCACCCATTGCACTTGTTGCAACAGTATCGCCACCACCAGCTTGACCCAAGAAAGTCTTTGCATCAGATGCAGAGACTTTTCCTTTTTTAACAAGATCCTCAATGTATTTTTCAAATAGAATCATACCTTGGCTTGAACCTGTTTGCATTGCTGATGCGATTTGATGGACTTTACCTTCACGAATCAAATTGGCAATCGCTTTAGAGTTTCTCATGATCTCGTAAGCGGCAACACGGCCTTGACCGTCCGCGCGCGAGAACAGCGTTTGCGCCACAACTCCACGCAAGCTTTCTGCAAGCATTGTACGGATTTGTGCTTGTTGACCCGCAGGGAAAACGTCGATGATACGATCGATTGTTTTCGAAGCGGAATTCGTATGTAGAGTACCGAATACGATATGACCTGTCTCTGCAGCTGTTAATGCCAAAGAGATTGTTTCTAAGTCACGCAACTCACCCACAAGCAAGATATCTGGGTCTTCACGCAGAGCTGCTTTCAGGGCGTTACCGAAACTTTTTGTATGGCTACCAACTTCACGTTGATTCACCAAAGAACGAATATTTGGATGCACGAACTCGATCGGATCTTCAACAGTGATGATATGTGCTTCGCGAGTCGCGTTGATTTGATGGATCATCGCCGCAAGCGTTGTTGATTTACCGGAACCTGTTGGGCCTGTCACAAGAATCAAACCACGATCACAATCGATCATGTCCATGATTGCTGGAGGCAAACCAAGTTCTTGAGCTGTTTTAATTTTCTCTGGGATAATACGGAACACAGCGCCTAAGCCTTTGCGTTGCATGAAGATGTTGCAACGGAAACGACCAATGCCTGCAAGTGTGTAGGCGAAATCGAGTTCCCATTTTTCCACGAATGCTTTCTTTTGCTTTTCAGAAAGAATTTCGAAGATCAGACCTTGTACGTCTTGATTTGTGAGTTCGCGATAGTTCAGTGGAACCATGTTACCATGGAGGCGCAAATACGGTGCGGCACCGCTTGTCACGTGCAAGTCGGAAGCTCCTTGCTCAACCATGAGTTTGAACAGTTCGTCTATTGTTGCCATCATTCACTCCATAAAGATGCTAATTCAGTGATCTTTTCGGCAAGTTGTGTTTCAATATTGAATATTATTTGCTAGAAGTCTTGTTTCTGGACCATCGGAGGTTATCGTGTCGGCTGAAATTCTCATCAATGTAAGACCTCAAGAAACGCGAGTCGCTTATGTGGACACTGGTGTTTTATCAGATTTGAAAATTGAACGTAAAACTTCACCCACTTTGGTCGGGTCCATTCATCGTGGCACGGTGATCCGTGTTCTTCCGGGAATGCAAGCAGCGTTCGTAGACATTGGTCTAGAGAAAGCGGCGTTCCTGTACGTGGGCGACATCCGCGAAGACGTTGACGATAATTTCTTATCAAACGTCGATCGCGACGAACCACTGGAAATGGAAGGCGATGATGACAAACCACCAAGTCATCACAACAAAACTCCAATTCAAGATTTGCTTAAAGAAGGCCAATCGATCCTGGTACAAGTGGCAAAAGATCCACTGGGCACAAAAGGCGCGCGTTTAACAACGCACATCTCGTTGCCGGGTCGCTTCGTCGTATTCTTGCCGACGGTAAGACACTTGGGGATTTCTCGTCGTATTGAAGACGAAGAAGAACGCGAACGTTTGCGCAAACTTGTACAAAAAATCAATCCATCAGGCGGCGTAATCGTCCGTACTGCTGGTGACGGCGCTTCGGAAGAGATGTTAAAAGCCGACATCGAATACTTGGATCGTTTAAGCAAAGAGATTTTCAAAAACTACGAAAAGAAAAAAACTCCAGGCGCACTTCACACCGAGCTTGATGTTGAACTTCGTGCGCTTCGCGATTTGATGTCTGAAGATGTGACAAGCGTGTGGGTTGACGATGTCGAGATTCACAAAAAAGTTGTGAAGTTCGTATCGCAATTCATGCCGAAGTATAAGCAGAACATCGTGCTGTACGAAGAAAGAAAACCTCTTTTCGATTTGTACGATATCGACATCGAAATTTCACGTTCGATGGAAAGAAAGATTTGGTTGAAGTCGGGTGGTTACATCGTGATCGACGAAGCGGAAGCTTTGGTGGTGATTGACGTCAACACTGGTAAATTCGTAGGTAAAAAAGACCTTGAAGATACAATCTTGAAAACCAATCTGGAAGCGGTTCGCGAGGCGGCCCATCAACTTAGAATTCGTAACTGCGGTGGTATTATCATTATCGATTTCATCGATATGGAAAAAGAATCTCACCGCGATAAAGTCATGGAAACTTTGGCTGAAGAATTGGGTCGTGACCGCGCACGCACAAACGTCGTGTCGATGTCACAATTAGGCTTAGTTGAAATGACTCGTAAACGTATTCGCCCAAGTTTGATTAAAACTTTGTGTGAACCATGTTCATACTGCGATGGTAAAGGTTATATCAAACGCAAATCAACAGTAGCGAATGAGATCTTCCGCGAACTTGAACGTGATGCCGACATGCTGACGAATAAAAAAACCAACGTTGTCGTTCACTGTCACAGCGAAGTTGTTGATTGGATCTACGAAGTGGAAGGTGAAAGCCTAGAGGGCATCGAAAAGAAACTCGGTCGTTCCGTCGCGTTTAAAATTGAACCAAATTACCATATCGAACAATACGAAATTTTCTTCGTATAACCGTTTCTAATAAGTAAATACCTTGGTCATGATTCATATCGTGACCAAGGGCCTGTTCAGTAGCCTAGCTTACGTTCCGAATAAACAGATATGAATCAACTCGTTTTGGCTCTATCTATTTATATCGTCATGATGCTTGGGCAGTTCGCTCACGCGGATGCGCCAGCTTGTTTGACCAAACCGGATTCCGGCCTAAAAGGCCTTGCTGCATTTTCAAAACAAACCTGCCAAGACACTTTAAAATCAAAAGAGTGCCAGGATCTATTTGCCAAGATGCGCGCCAATGGGGAAAAACCAGAGGAAAAAGCGCTGAAGTGTTACGACCGTAGTTCAATCACTGCTTTCTTTGAAGATGATTTTGATTATCGCGTGGGTTGTGCGATCGGTGGCTGGAATTTTGTTAAAGACACCGTTGTCAGTCTGTGGGATGCCGCTAAAGGCGTAGGCAGCGCCGTTAATCAAGTCGTCATTGATGCCAAAGCGGCGAAAGCAGAAAACGATATTTGCGACGCTGACTTTAGTATCAAAAAGAACCTATTTAAAATTTATAACGATAGTGTTCCAAAACTTTTGCAAGCAGATGTGCCTGCAGATGCAATGCTGAAAACTTTGAAGTGCGGCAATATTAAAGCCACACTGAAGATGATTGCGCTGACAAAAGAACAAGAAGCGAACAACAATCTGATGCGCAAAGTTCTAGCCAAGAAACCTCTGACGGCAGATGAAGAAGAACTAAAAGCCTTCAACGCCTCTAAGATTTCAAAAAGCAACATCGACCTGATTGGACTTGCGAAAGCAAAGATCAACGAGATGGGCGTGAAGCTTGAATGTTATAACGCTCAAGAACGTGCGGCGATGATTTGCGAAGCAGTTGCTGAAGTCGCGTCCCTTGCGGCAGGTCCTGCGGGTGCAGCTTTGAAAGCGGCCAAAGCAAAAAACATTTTCAAAATCGCAGGTATTGCAGCGGATGCAGAAAAAGCCGCAGCCACTGCGAAGACTGCGGAAACTGCAGCGACTGCAACTCGTGCTGTGGCAAGTACTGCCGCTGACAATGCGAAACTTGCAGCAGAAGCGACAGCTAAAATGAAAGCCGGTGCCTCCCAAGAAGAAGTTTTAGCAAGTGTTGGCAAAATCAACGACGCTGCTGACGGTGGTAAAGCTCGACTGGCTTTGGCAGAAGATACATTGAAGCGTCCGCTTTCAAAAGAAGAACAGGACTGGGTTTTACAAGCTCACAACAAAGCCTCTGATAAATCATATCGTTTAAAAAAAGATGGCTCGGCAGATGAATTGTCTGTCGCTGATTTAAAAGACAAATTGAAAGACCGCCCGAAAACTCTATCAGCCAGCGAATCACGTGATCTGATTGAAAACGGCATTCTTGGAAGCTCATCGGCCGCCACGAATCCGTATTTACGCTTACAAGCCCAGAAGGGCATCATCGCGGGCTTAGAAAAAGGTTCGAAAGACGTTGTCCAAGATGGTTTCAAGGCTGGCCAACAATATTATAAGAGCATCACGCCGCAATCACTGCACGCTGACTATCGTGGCGCAAGCGACATCATGGAAGCGAACACGTTTGGTTTAAACACCAAAGAATCAGCCGACCTCTTTGATAAATTCCTTGCTGTGAACAAGGCCGACGTGAACTCGAACTATAAGTCGATGATTGGTTCTTTATCTAAAGAGATCAAACGTCTTGAAAACGTGAAAACGCAAGACGCTGAATTCAACGCTTATAAAATCTGGCGCGCCAAAGAGCTGCGTTTAGAATTGACCGAGCGCTATTATAGTAAGAAGTACGCCGACAAATGGGGCGACATCGATATAGATAAGATCGGTGAGCGCGAAACCAACATTCGCCAATCTTTATTCGCTGACACCAAAAAAGCCCGCGAGTATGCGCAAAAAAGAGGTTGGCCAACTTCGGGCGAAAATAACTAAATCGCCCTTAATCGATCTGGGGTTTTTGGCCCCGATCCGAATCTTCCTATAAACAATGCACGGCCACTTTTTATGACGCTCTTTCTGATGAGCGTCGATTTTTCCCAAAGAATGAATTTTAGCTGCCTGTTCCTTAAGCTAAGTACTCGATAATTATCAGCTTTAAAAGAACATCTAGAATCTTAAAAAACCTTTCTTTTTTATTGCCAAGCCCCACTTCGCCACGTAACCTCTTCTTCTCCCTGAAAAGCTGAAAAAAATAGCATGTATTAGGTTGACAAAGCCTAGTGCGAGGTGGCATTTACCATTGGCTTAATTCGGGTAGCTGGAGGTCAAAGATGTACGCAATTATTCGTACTGGCGGTAAGCAATATAAAGTTCAAGCGGGTGATGTTGTTCAAGTTGATAAAGTTGAACAAAAGCTTGGAGCAGAGTTTGATATCAACGAAATCTTGATGGTTGGTGGTGAGTCCACTCATGTTGGTCAACCTCTTGTTAAAGGTGCGAAAGTAACTGTTGTAGTTACTAAACAAGCACGTACAAAAAAAGAAATCGTTTTCAAAAAGAAACGTCGTCAAGGTTACAGAAAGTTTGCAACTCACAAACAAGAGTTCACTGAACTTTTCGTGAAAGCAATCACTTCACCAGACGGTAAAACAACTAAAACAGATGCTGCGCCAAATGTAGTAGACGTTGATGCTAAACGTGCGGATGCTAAAACAGCTCGCATGGCTGCTCGCAAAGAACGCGCTGCTAACAAATCAAAAGGCGAAGAAGTTGTAAAAACAGCGGCTAAAAAAGTAGCGAAAAAGAAAGTTGCTAAGAAAGCAGTTAAAAAGACTGCAAAAAAAGCGACTAAAACTGGCGCGAAGAAAAAAGCAGCTAAAAAAACTTCTAAAAAAGCGTAATTAAAGATTTTTTTAAGAGAGGTTAGTCATGGCAAGTAAGAAGGCCGGCGGTAGTACAAAGAACGGACGTGATTCACAGAGTAAACGCTTGGGCGTTAAACGCTTCGGTGGTGAACAAGTTCTTCCAGGCACAATCATCGTTCGTCAACGTGGTACAAAATTCCACTTGGGCAACAACGTAAAAATGGGTCGCGACTACACGATCTATTCAGTAATTGATGGTCTTGTTAAATTTGAACGTTTCTCTAAAGAGCGTTTCAAAGTTAGTGTTTATCCTAAAGCAGGTTAGTCGTTAAGACTCTCTACGCTCGATAAGCACCAAGAGTTTTTTTCAATACAGAAAAAGGAGCCATCCACGGCTCCTTTTTTGTTGTATATCACTCTGCATAAACGGTGCTAAAAAATGAAATTCATCGACGAAGTTAAAATCACAATTGCATCTGGTCGCGGTGGCCAGGGTTGCGTAAGTTTTCGCAGAGAATCCGGAATGCCTCGTGGCGGCCCAGATGGCGGCGACGGCGGTAAAGGTGGGGATGTCTACATTCGCACTTCTCGTCACATCAATTCCCTTGTCGATCTAAGACAAAATAAAAGATATGCCGCTCAGAATGGTGAGATGGGCTTCGGCCGTCAAAAAGCCGGTCATGACGGTGAAGATCTTGTGATGATCGTTCCTGAAGGAACAATCATTCGTAATCTTGAAGGCGAAATCATCGTCGATATGACTGGTATCGATAACTACCTTCTGCTTAAAGGTGGTCGTGGTGGTAAAGGAAATGAATTCTTTAAAACCAGCGTGAACCAAGCTCCAGAACATGCACAGCCAGGTGAAGAAGGTGAAGAGATCGAAGTGGAGCTTGAACTAAAGCTTATCGCTGACGTCGGTATCATCGGTTTCCCGAATGCTGGTAAATCAACTTTGATCTCTCGTATCTCTGCAGCGAAACCTAAGATCGCAGATTATCCGTTCACAACTCTGACACCAAACTTGGGTGTGGTTAAAGCGGGTGATTATAGTTCTTTCGTTGTTGCTGATATTCCAGGTCTGGTGAAAGGCGCACACGAAGGTGTGGGTCTTGGTATTCAATTCTTGAAGCACGTTGAACGTACTCGCATCTTTATCCATTTGGTGGATGCATCAGGTATGTCAGGTCGTGATCCTCTTCAAGATTTCGAAGACATTAACTATGAACTTAAAATGTACGACGAAAAAAATCAGGACAAAGAAGGATTCTTCCCTCTTTCCACGCGTCCTCAGTTCGTTGTTCTTAATAAAATAGACACTCTAAGTGCTGATCAACTTCAGAAGCTGATTAACTCGTTTAAGAAAGCTACCGGCAATGCTCCTTTAGCCATTTCTGCGGTGACCGGCAAAAACATCAATGAATTAGTCATTGAGTTGGGTCGTCAAATCCTTAAAGAGGAAGAAGCATAATGAAAATCGGTATTTTTGGTGGAAGTTTTAATCCTCCGCACATGGGTCACATCAACGCCATTCAAACAGTGGCGAAAAAAATGGGCTTGGGCAAAGTTCACATCGTTCCCGCTGCTCAAAACCCACTAAAAACTCCTGTTGAGGGTCCAACAGCTGAACAACGTGTTGAATTGACGAAACTTGCTTTCGCTCAATACGGCGACACGTACTTCGTTGACGATCAAGAAATCAAACGTGGCGGCTTAAGCTACACAGTTGATACAGTGATGAATCTTCGCAAAACATACGAAGCTTCTGATTTGTATTTGATCGTTGGTGCTGACAAATTTGAAGAGCTAGCGCAATGGAAAGACTTCCAAAAGATTCTTTCTGAAACGAACTTGGTTGTTACAACTCGTCCTGGTTATGACGTTCCAGAATCTTTGGAAGAGATGCCAGGTTACTTGAAACCTTTGGTTGCTGATTTCGATTTCAACTTCATCGAATTAACAACAGGTCGTAACATTCAATTCATCACTTTGCGTGATATTGAAATTTCATCTTCAGAAGTTCGTAAATGGCTTCGCACTGGTAAACCAGTCGAAAAGTATTTGCCACTTTCTGTTGAGTCTTACATTAAAGAACACAAGCTTTACAGAAACCTTGGCGAGCGCATCGGTGACTACAAGAAGTTTACTGAATTCTGCGCGAACGTTTTGTTCTCTAGAAAAGGTATTGCGGTTCGTGGCTTCGATTTAACTGAAGCTTCTGCGCCTAGCGAATACACTTTGATCGCTTCTGGTACATCAACTCGTCATGCGGCTGCGATGGCTGAAAACGTAGTGATGGCTGTGAAAGAAGAATTCAATCTTCACCCGCAAAGCGTTGAGGGTATTGATGAAGGTCGTTGGGTTGTTGTGGACTACGGTTCATTGATCATCCACTTGTTCTATGATTTCGTTCGTCAGGAATACAATCTGGAAAATCTTTGGAAGCAAGGTAAAGACCTTGGTTTGAAAGATCCGCATCCAGAGGCGTAATTCATGAAATTCATCTTGTACAATCTCGCCACGGCTAAAGAGGCTTGGGCTGATGCGGTCAGCGAGCTGTACAAGAAGAAGATCTCGTTCTTTATTCCCTTCGATATTCAGTCACTTAAAGCTAAGAAGTCTGCGCGTGAAGATGCAGACTTCAAACGCAACGAAGAATCCGAACTCATTCTGAAAAATATCAATAGCGACGACTACGTGATCTTATTCGACGAACGTGGCTCGGTGTTGGATTCGATTCAATTTTCTAAAAAAGTAGAAAACATCTTAGGCAGTTCAAAGAAGCGCGCGATCTTTATTATCGGCGGTGCTTTCGGTGTGAATGAAGATGTGCGCAAACGCGCGGATTTAAAGGTGGCTTTGTCGCCGATGGTGATGAATCACTTAATGGCTCAAGCAATGAGTCTTGAGCAGATCTATCGTGCCTTTACGATCATTAAGAAAATTCCCTATCACAATATCTAGTACAATTAAAAAAGGCTCCCTGGTGGAGCCTTCGTTTTTTAGTGTTTCCAAGGAGGATTGTCGCCAAGTTCCTCTTGCGGATTGCGGTGGAGTTCTTCAAGTCGATCCCATTCGTCTTGCAAGAAACCGCGCTGTTCGTTTTCAGCTTGTTCCAAACTCATCGGACGACCTTTTGTGCAGTCGCCATCTGGATCGAAGGTATCGTGTGAGCAGATCGCGTATTCAACGTGCGTTTGATCGCCGCCAACGGCTGTATTCCACTCTGTCAAAGTCATGGGCTGTTGAGGATTCAAAGCCGGATCGACGACGTAAGGAGTTGTGCCCACGCGATAGATCACAGCAACGTGGTACCACCACTGAACCGAACCGCTAGAAGCGTTGTCAGTTTTTGCGGAAAGATCACCGAACACGAAGATCTTTTTTGGCTCTACGAATTTTTGTGCAATCAATTTTTGTGACGCCATTTCAGCGCGCGCATAACAACCGTCATCAGGGAACAACCATGTTAAACGGCGAGGAAAGTTTGGATCTTCCGTTTTCAAAAAGCGCGTATCGCGAACATAGTTAAATTGTGCCGTCAAAGCTTGCAATGAACCTGCGTCAGGAAGTTCTTTAACGTTCAATTTTTCCATCGATTTTTTAATACGCTCAGGAGTCGTTTTAGAAATCTCAACGCTGTCGGCATCAGAAATTGAATCGCCGTGGTTGCGTTGTGAAGCCTCACGGTAAGACTCGCCCGAGTAACGGTGAGCTGAAAGACCTGCTGCCACAGACAGTGCTGGAGCGATACTGATTGCGAAAAGAACCCCTACAATACTTTTCATAAACCCCTCTTAATTTCGTTCTAGGCCGGGGTTTTTGGCTTGTCAAAGAAAGAACTCAACAAAAGGTAAGTGGTTACGATTTTGCGAAAGGGTTGCGACATGAAAATGATGTGGCAACTCTTGCAAGCTTACTTCTTTCCCTGTCTGTATTGCGGATCCTTACAAGGAACGAAGGCTTTGTTGTGTGAACGATGCGCACGGCAATTGGAATATTACGAACATGAACAGGGACTTTTTCATTACAACGAAGCGCCTTATCCGATCTTTGCGCTGTATGAATGGAATCCCGGGCAGAGTGATCTTTTAAGTTCGACCGTCTTAGCACTTAAGCAAGGTCAGCGGCGGGAAGCTTGGAACCATTACGCGCAGAAATTTTCGCAAAAGCGCATGGCGCTTAACATGACTCCGTCTAAAAAGATTCGTTTTGTCCCAGCGCCTTCTTCAAGCGGGCATAAAGATCACGCCTTCGCCCACGCCGAAGCCCTGGCCAAACACTTTAGCGGCGAGGTCGTTCCGTGCTTAAAGAAACTTAAAAAGAAGAGCCAGCGGGGAGGAAACCGCCAGCAGAGGCAGAGACTGCGCCTAGGGCTTGATGAAAAATATTCAGAGGTGTCCAAGGATTCGACAGATACGCTGTGGGTTTTCGTGGATGATATTCTTACTACGGGCTCTACAGCACATGCCGCCTATGAAGTCCTTGGGAGTCCGACTCACTTTGAAGTCTGGGTCTTGGGAAGACGGAGCCTCTCTTGCGGAGCGTCCAGGTATCTGCTATAACGCCCGAATGATTAGAAATATCAGCACCTTGATTTTTGTCCTTACTTTGTCCATCTCGGGCTTAGCAGCACAAAAAACAAATGAGACACTTCAGAAACTTTCCAAAACTTATCTGGCAGCAAAGCTTGTTGAAATGAATGTGGAAAAGACTGTGAAGCTTGAGCTTCAAGGTCGTGAAACAAAATACGACGGCAAGATTTATCTCGCGAACGGAAAGTTCCGTTGGGAAAACACAACTCCAGAAGAAACATTGTTGGTCTTTGATGGTTCAACAATTTGGAGTGTGCAAATTCCTCCGAAAGAATTCGGCGGAGCACCTCAAGTGGCTCGCGGCAAAGTTGATAAGAAAACTAAATCACAAATTCTTATCTCGACACTTCTTGGTGGCAATTTAGAAAAGAACTTCAAAGTTGTTGATGAGAAAAAAGAAAACGGTACTTCAAAGATTGAAGTCGCTCCTAAGACTGGTGAGCTGCAAGTGAAAGCACTGACTCTGACAGTCGATACTAAGAAATCTCAACTGACTGAGATCTCTTACAAAGACGATCTTGGAAATCTCACGACGATGAAATTCTCCAACATCAAATTTTTGAAAAAAGCTGATAATACGAAATTCAAATACGAACCGCCTAAAGGTGCGCAGGTGACGGATCTATGAAACAAGAAACTTCTCAAACTTCAAACAAAGTTCATTTCATTAGCTTGGGTTGCCCTAAGAACCTCGTAGACAGTGAGATCATGGCCGGCACTTTGATGAAGGACGGTTATCAAGTTGTTGGCGAAGCTGAAGACGCTGATACAGTTATCGTCAATACTTGCGGTTTCATCGAAGACTCGAAAAAAGAATCTATCCAACGTATTTTGGACATGAGCGATCTTAAAGCAGAAGGCAAAATCAAAAAGGTTGTTGTCGCTGGTTGCCTCACTCAACGTTATAAAGATGAACTAGTTGAAGGTTTGCCAGAGGCAGATCTTTTCGTTGGCTCTGGTGAGTTCCAAAACATCGCTAAAATCTTGAAAAAATCAGATGAAGGCGAAAAACAAAAAACGTTCTTCAATCTTCCTACTTACTTGCAAGAAGAAGAAACTCCACGCGTGAACTCTCAACCGGGTCACCGTGCTTATTTGAAAATTTCTGAAGGTTGCATGAAGCGTTGTGCTTTCTGCGCGATCCCTTTGATCCGTGGTAACTTGCAATCTCGTTCTATCGACGCCATCGTTGCGGAAGCAAAATTGTTGGTAGCGGGCGGCGTGAAAGAGTTGATCATCATCAGCCATGACTTCACTGATTATGGTTTCGATATCCGTCGCAAAGATCCAACTCGTAAAGAAAGCCCTGTTGAATTATTGAAAGCCCTTGATCAAGTTGAAGGCCTTCAATGGATTCGTTTGATGTACTTGTATCCAGATGGAATCACTCAAGAGATGGTTCAAGTTATCAAGAACAGCAAAAAGATCGTGAAATACTTCGATATGCCTTTGCAACACATCAACGATCAGGTTCTTAAATCAATGAACCGCAAGATGACTCGTGATGAAATTGAAACGGCGTTGATGAACATCCGCGAACATCTTCCAGAAGCTGTTGTAAGAACTCAGTTCATCGTTGGTTTCCCTGGCGAAACTCAAGAGCAATTCGAAGAGTTGTTGGCGTTTATCGCTGAACAACAATTCGATCGCGTTGGTTGCTTCAAGTACTCTCCTGAAGAAAACACTCCAGGTGGTCGTATGGACAATCAAATTGACGAAGAAACAAAACAATTCCGTCATGACGCTGTGATGGAAGTTCAGCAAAATATCTCTCGCGAAAAACACCGCGACTTCGTTGGTAAAACTATCGACGTGATTGTTGAAGGTTTCTCTGAAGAAACTGATTTGTTGTTGCAAGGTCGTTTCTGGGGTCAAGCTCCAGATATCGATGGCGTTGTTCTTATCAATGATGGTGAAGCTAAAGTCGGTGACATGGTTAAAGTACACATCACCGACAGCATGGAATACGACCTTCTTGGTGAGATCGTAACAGAAAACTAGAACGTACAGTTGTCGGAAGCAGTTTCAAACTTTCCGATCCAGTCGTTCACTCGTGCATTTCTTAAAACTGTCGTGGCTCTTCTAAAGGCCACGGCATTTTTTTTATCGTACTTACAAGCGTTCTTGTAAGCGATAAGCGAAATTTCATACTTCTTCATGTCGAACGATGTTGCCGCTAAACCCAACCAGCTGCGCGCTGATTCAGGGTCTGCTTCTGTACCGGCTTTGTAGTACTTCATGGCATCGACTGAATTCTTAGCCTCTTCCAAAGTTTTACCGTATGAATACTGTGCATATTCAGATTTCGGGAATTCGTTGGCAGCTTTCTTTAGCGTCGAAGTCGCCTCATCGGTCTTCCCAGCGGTTTTCAGGCTGTTACCTAGGTTCACCCATGCGTCGGCGGTTTTCGGGTCTTTAACGGTGGCCTGGCGGCACGTATCGATGGCTGTTTCAAACGTGTTATCGTCTTTGGCATTCACTTCACAGAGTTTTTGCAAGTAAGCGCCTTTAGCGCCCAAGTTATCGATCATATCTTGATACAAGATACGCAATTCATACAAGTTCGGTGGATTGCGTTTTTCATAAAGACTTGCAACGCCCAAGTATGCAGGTTCGTATTTGCTGTTAGCTTCGATCGCACGTTTGTAGGCATCAAGAGCGTCTTTGGTTTTTTTCTGAAGAACGTAAGCATTACCCAACAACGTCAAGGCTTCGAAATCTTTTTCGTCTTTACCAACCAAGATATTCAACGCGCGAATCATTTCGCCGGGTTCTTTACGTTGTTCATGAGCGCGTGCTAACAACAAAATTCCATTACGATCTAATTTGTCGATTTGTTTCCACAACAACAAAGTCGTCTTTTCATAATCTTTCTTTTGATAAAAAAGATCTGCGAGATCTTGAATTTGTTTGATGTTGCGTGGGTTCTTTTTGATTTCAACTTTCAACGCTTCAATCTTTGCATCCAACGGATCCGCAGGTGTCGTCACAGTCGCTGCCACAGTTGCAGGTGTTTCCGGTGTCACTGCGGGGGCGGGAACTGCTGTCTTAGCCTCTGCTGGAGCGGCTTTCGCGGGAAAACCTGCGGGTGCTGGAATTGGCGGAGGAGTTTTCGGCGTGACCTGACCTGAAGTCGGGGCCTGTGCGAAGGCGATGTCTTGAATTGAGACAAAAGACAAGATCAATGTTAATACGCAGCGATTGAAATTCAGTCTGTTATTCATGTGTTGTATTATGACTTAAATGCCTTCACGAGTGAAGAAATCTAAGTATGTAGCTGGACTACTCATCGGGGCCAATGAACGCGGCCAAGCAGCGATTGAGTATATTCTTCTTTTGATCATCTCTGTATCGATGGTGTTGGCACTTATTTATCAAGTCTTTAAGCCTTTCCAAAAATTTGTGGATAATTACATGGGTTCGTACACGGCGTGTTTGCTTGAAACCGGTGGACTGCCAACATGGGATGCAAGTGATGCGGATACTCCAACCGCGGCAGACATGGGTTGTGAAATTGCCGAGTTTGAAAAAGTCGACGGAAAGTTCGGAACTGGGTCAGGCAGTAGTTCCGGTGGTTCTAAATCAGGTGATAGTGATTCATCTGATTCCAGCAAGTCTTCATCGAGTTCATCCAGTGATTCCAGTTCGGGAAGTTCCGGAAGCAATAGTTCATATGCAGGTTCGGCATCACGTAACGGTAGCAGGAACATGCGTTCGCCTCGTCGTGCGGCTGCGGGAATTGATGGTGGCAATGCTTCCGGTGGAAAAGTCGTTGAAATTGCTCTTGAGGGTGGTGGTTCGGGAAGTTTCTTTGGCGGTCGTGGCGGCAGCAGTTATGCCGTTCGTAATCGTAAAAAAACTACACAAGTGAATATGGCCGGATGGACAGAATCCGAGCGCAAAAAACTTGAAAAGAAAAACGACACAGGAAGAACGACAACAATTGCTGGCGATGATTTTCAAAAACCTCCTAAGAAAATTGGTGTGAAACCTCCAGAGAAAAAAGCGGAAGTCGAAAAAGAAGAAGAGCCGTTTACCGTTGGAAATTTTATACGCTATTTATTTATTGCCGCATTGATAATTGCGCTCGTCATTTTCATTGGGGGCCAGGCCGTTTCAATGTCGAAAGGTTCCGAAAGTTAGCGTTCTGTTAACTGCGTCGCGTTTAGAATTTTTCCATACATTTTCTTAACTATTCTTACAGCGGTCGCTTTATCTTGAAACCCATCGTCCTTTCATACATACAGGTCGACGTACCGAGATTGTTGGGGGGACATTTGGATACTGTGATTGAAATCAATCGCAAGAAAACGTTTACATTGGCTGATGCACGTCATCTTTTGCCAATCATCTTCCGTTTCACAGAAGAGTCCTCTCGTGAAGTAAAAGCTCATGTTAATCGCATTGAAGCTTTCTCGGATAAAACTCATCCAGCCGTAGTTAAAATCGAAGAACAAATCAACGATGTCATTGAGCGTTGGCAGTCTAAGATCGAAAAGCTGGGCGGCGAGCCTAAAGGCCTTTGGATGGCCGATTTTGACAACGGCGAAGGCTATTATTGCTGGAAGTACCCAGAGAATGAAATAAATCACTGGCATGGCTACCAAGATGGGTTTTCTGGGCGTATAGTTCTGGAATGAGAATCGCCTTAGCACAAGTAAATCCAACTTTAGCAGATTTCAAACTTAACAAAGAAAAGATCCTGGATTTTATTCACCAGGCTCAACAAAGAAAGTGCGACCTTGTGGTTTTCCCCGAGTGCACTCTTTTTGGTTATCATCCGTTCGATCTTCTTGAGCGTGCAGAGCTGGTGAAGAAACAAGAAGCGGAATTCAAAGATCTCGTCAAAAAAATTCCAAAAGGCATGGCCGTGATTATGGGTTTGATTACTCGTAATCCTGAAAAGAAAGGCCGTCCTTATTTCAATTCCGCAGCGTTCTTGGTTAAAGGACAAAAGCCACGAATCTTCAATAAACAACTTCTCCCGACGGGTGACGTATTCGATGAAGCTCGCTTTATCGAGCCGGGTGATTTTTCGAAAAATTACTTCACTTGGAAGGGTAAGAAATTCTTCCTAACTATTTGTGAAGATATTTGGGGCTGGCCAGATGCCAAAGGCAAATCACCATATAAAGTGAATCCACTTGCGAAAGTGAAGAAACAAAAAATTGATATGGTTGTGAACTTGAGCGCTTCACCATATTTCGTTGGCAAGATGAAACAACGTGAATGGGTGACTCAGCAAACAGCGAAATATTTTGGTGCTCCAATTCTTTATGCAAATTTAGTTGGTGCTCAAGATGAAATTATTTTCGACGGGGCAAGCTTCATCATGGATAAGAACGGCAAAAAATTAATGACGTGCTTACCATTCGAAGAAGACATCAACGTTTTCGATCTTGATACAAAAGAAGTCTGGAATAAGAATCCACGCATTGAACAAATTGAAGAACTTCGTCGCGCGCTTGTTTTGGGTCTTCGTGATTTCTGTGAAAAAACGGGAATGAAGAAGGTTCATCTTGGTTTAAGCGGTGGTATTGATTCGGCTGTGGTAGCGGCTTTGGCCGTTGATGCCTTGGGGCCTGCGAATGTCGCGGGTGTTGGCTTACCGGGTCCTTACAACGCACCGGAAAGCTTGGCCTTGGCGCATGAGCTTGCCAAAAATTTAGGTATCGATTTCAAGATTGTCGAAATCGGCCCTATGTATGATCAAGTTGTGAAGGGTCTTGAAAAGGGTATTAATCTTGAAGGCTTCAGTCTTGTGAATGAAAACCTGCAAGCACGTCTTCGTGGTTTAAGCTTGATGGCCTTTTCAAATAAAGAAAACAGCATGCTTCTTACAACGGGTAACAAGAGCGAATACGCAACTGGATACTCGACGATGTATGGTGACATGTGCGGTGGCTTAGCTCCGATTGGTGATTTGACGAAGGAACAAGTTTACGCTTTGGCTCGTCACTATAACAAAGAGGGCGAAGTGATTCCTGTGGATATTATCGAGCGTGCTCCATCAGCGGAACTTCGTCCGAATCAAAAGGACCAAGATTCTTTACCGCCGTATGCAGAGCTTGATAAGTCTGTGTCTTACCTTGTGGAAAAAGAAGGACCGGCGAAAACAAAAACAGATAAATGGCTTTTGCCGATTTTGATGCGCACGGAATTCAAACGTTGGCAGGCGCCACCGATCTTGAAAGTGTCTTCGCACTCATTCGGTCGTGGTCGCAGATATCCGATCGCTCACCGTGCGAAAGAAATCTAATTCAATTTTACAGTTGAAACGAAAAAAGGCTGACGATCTGTCAGCCTTTTTTATTTGAAAACTAAGTTGTTAGAATTCCTTCGACGTTACGAAGAAAGATCCAATTAAAGAGCGCCGAAGAAATCCATTTGTTTCGGTTGGCGCACGATTTGTGGGAAGCGGTATTCAGGTTTACCAGTCAAAGCAACCAAGTTCGCAGCTTGTGGAGCAGCTCCACCAACTGAAATTCTTTTGATCATTTGATAGAACATGTGACCCAAGTAAGTCGCATCGGCTTCCGCTCTGTGGAATTCAGCAGTAGGAATTTTCAAGTGCTGAACCAAAGTTCCCAATTTGTAGTTTGGAAGACCTGGGAATACTTTTCTTGCGATTGGCAATGAATCCAGAATCACTCCACGTGGAGCTTTTGATTCATGCTTTTTGATATCAGCAGATAAGAACTGGCAATCGAAAGGCGCGTTGTGCGCAACCATCAAATCGTCACCACAGAATTCTGCAAAAGAATCCAAAAGAGTGTCGATTGTTGGTTGGCCTTTAACCATGTGGTCATAGATTTTATTTACGTTCGAAGCACCTGGTGGGATCGGACGAAGAGGATCTACGAATGTTGAATAAACGGCTTCCGGCTCGCCATTTACAAAGCGAACAGCACCGATTTCAATAATTTGGTCAACGCCAGGAACCGTACCAGTAGTTTCGAAGTCAAAAGCTATGAATCTCATGAATTCATTGATACAAAATGGATGGGGCTGATTCAACTAAAGAGTGCCCTTTTGAAGGAGTTCCCGGACATGAAGTCTAAGTCTGGAAAATCTATAACCTTTTTGCCGGAAAACGAACTTGTCTTGGTGAGTCAAAAAGACGAGAGCGTTTTGGATGCGGCTTTACGCGCAGGCGTAGAGATCAATCATACGTGCGGCGGCTATGGAACGTGCGGAACATGCGTAGTTTTTGTGCGTGAGGGACTGGAAAAACTCCCTGAACGCAATGAAATTGAAGCCGAAATCGCCACTGACCGAGGCTTCAGCGATGATGAACGCCTGTGCTGTCAGATGCCGCCTATTGAAGGCCTGGTGCTGGAAAAAAACTATTAGGGCTTAATGTAGAACGGATTCGTGTAAATCCACGTGATCCATTTTTTAGCGTCAGGCAACGGCAACATGGGGCTTACGCGCACTTGCACACGATAAGTCCCAGCTTCGCTAATTGGGAATGTTGTTTCGGTTTTATTAATTCGCGCAACGGATTCGCCATTTCTATAAATCACGATTTCAAAGAAATCTTTCGGTTCGGCCGGAAGCTTCACGCGCAAGTGCATCCCTTTTGTCAGTTTCACTTCGCTACCCATCAAGAACGAATGACCCTCTTTATCTTCAACCGTTGCCACGAAACCTTTGGGATCACCCAACATGTCCAAAGCTAAATAGGAGTTTCCGTTTTTCAAAGCATTGAAAACTTTCACGCGGTCACTGTTAAAGCTTCCTGTTAATTCAGACTTCAACAAGATGTGATTGCTCATCACTTCGAAAGTTCTTTTATAACTTGGGAAACGCACAAGATAATTTGCAAGAGGAATGGCACGTGCAGAAGCTTCAGTGCCTGCGTAAGCAACGATTTTACGTTGTGTACTTAGTTTATCAAACAAGGCCACTTCGTCTGTGGGTTCCGTGTAAAGACGCAACAAAGACAATCGTGGATTGAAAGGATAAATCAGCAAGCTCCAGATAACCGAAAGTTTTGATTCACCCCAAGCACGATTCGATAAGCTCTTTTGATTCCATAACTCGAACCCATCAAGACCTGTAGGAATATCGCCGTTCCAGTTGTAACCAGCTTTGTAGGGATGGGCCAAGATCGTCAGAGTGTCTTTGCTGGCGCCCGTTTTTTGCGACAATAAATCGGCAAGCTTCACTTGGGCTTCACCCAAAGTGTTGCCGATGCTTTCTTGCGTGAGTGAATAATAAATCAAACGCGCATCAAGGTAAGAATATTTTCCGGCAGAAAAAACTAACAAGTTGCCGTGATAAGATTCAAAAGTTGTTGGTACGTTAAACATGTTCACGTCAGTGAACATCATGAAATCAAGGTTCGCTAGTTTTGCAGAAGTGATAACAAAGCTTGCGGGGGCAGAACCAGAACTTAAATCGGTGTGGATGTTCAAAGCACCTTTGTAGTCGTAATAGCTGGAAGCATGTTCAATCGCCAGCTGTTTTGGAATAACGCTGACCTCGTACTGGTTAATGTAAAAACCGTACAAGAAATAAGTAACTGCTAAAAAGGCGATGACGACTAAAGACTTCATGGGTGTGTGAATTCCAACAACACAAAATCAGGGGAGATTTTCTTAACTTCCCGTTGAACCCATTGTTGTTCGGAAAGCCATTCAGGTACACCATTTCTTTCGCGCTTCACTAAATAAAACTTATTTCCCGCAGGAACAGCTTCCGGAAGTGTGTCAAAGAAATCAAAACGGCTAATACCTTTCAGCTTAAACACCGGTGTTTTGCTAAAATACCAAAGAGACGCCGACATTTGATAACTGGCAGCATAAAGCGGCGAGTATTCATGTGCGATTTCACTAAGCTCTTGAAGTTCAAACGGTTCACGAATCTTGTCGTTAGAATTGCGAATCGCAGGCACAAATAACGCCGTTAAAACGAAGATAATGATGACAGCCCAAAAACCAACGTAATAGCGCAACCATTTTTGAATCTTTGGGTGAGCGGCTGCAAGGATACAAACCGCAGGTAAAGCAATAATGGGCCAATTTGCTTCCACCAATGCGCGGAACGAAGTCAAAAAGAAGAACGCAAGAGGGAACCAAGCAAAGTAATAAACGAAACGAATTTTATCAGGAACCTTCGCGCGCAAGGCAGCCCACAAAACCCATGGGAAAATAATCCCGATTTGCCCGAACACGTAAGAACTTGTCCACGAGAAGTGATAAGACTCGCGCTCAAGGCCGTGTTTTAGTTGGAATGTAAAGGAAGCCCATTCGTTTTGATAGTTCCACAAAATCACAGGCAAACAGAAAATTAGACCCGTGAGGATAGTTAGCGGAACATATTTCCACTGAATCTCTTTCCATTTTTTTTCGAACAGAAAATAGAGAATCAATGCCGGCACAAACAGCACGATGTGATATTTTGCGCAGAAACCAAGTCCTAAAGAAGCACCTAAGAGCAAATAACTTTGCGCGGATTTCTTTTCTAGAACCTCTTTCAGCAAATACAGCGAAAGCATCCAGAAGAAAACGACCGGCAAATCAGGTGTCACGATCATTGAGCCAAAACCCAATAGCGGCGAAAACAAAATTAAATACATCCACCAGCGGATTTTATTCAGATCAAAAACATCTTTAAGAAATAAAATTCCAAGCGCTAGTGTGCAGTGGCCTAAAAGAACCGCGGGCCAACGAACAGCATTCATGAACGGCTCAAGAAAGTGACCCAAATAGAATAACCACGCCACCATCGGGGGGTGATCGAAATAACTAAGTTGTAAGCGGTGAGACCAAACCCAGTAATAGGCTTCGTCGGCACTAAGTGGAATCAATGCCGACAGGACAAGTTTAACGATAAGGCTGATAAGCCAGATGCGCTTAAGATCTTTCAAGACTAGTAGCTCAATTTAATTGGCTTACCTAGGTCACCCGGGATGCCGATTTCTTTACCATTCAAGATCAAGTTAACTGCGCCACCGTTTGAAAAACTGATTTTCAAACCGCTGCGGCTTTTAAATGTATGAACTTGTTCAGCAGACAAACGAATTTTTTGTGGTTTGCCGTTTGGAGCAGAATATTCGATATCCACAGAATCCAAAGCTTCAACAATCAACTCGACCGGTTTGTTTTTATCTTCCGGTTTAGGTGACGGAGATGGGCTTGGTGTCGGTGACGCTGTTACAACCGGAGTTGCAGCAGGTGTTGCCGATGCTGCAGGAGACGCCGCTGGTGTTGGCGAAGCTTTCGTTGCAGGGGTCGCAGATGGCGTTGGTGCCGGAGTCACTTCAGTCGTCGCCATTGTTGCAGGAACTGGCGTTGGCGAAGAGTGAGTTAAATTGCTAAGTGGCGATGGTGCCGGCGAAGCTTCAGGATTTGCCGATTCAACCGGGGCCGTCGTTGCAACAGGTGTCGCGCCTTCCATCGTTTTTTCAACTTGAGCTGTTGGCGGAACTTCTGCCTCTTTTGTATATTTGTCGATCATCTTTTTCGTGAAGATGATTAAGCCAACAAGAATCGCACCAATTACGATCACCGCGATTGTTTTCGTATTTTTCTTTTCATTCAACGGGCTGTACGGTTCTGCTTTCGCTGGCGCATTGCTTGGTTGACGAATCGGCGTGACAGTTGCTTCTGGTTGAACTGCTTTTGGAGTTTCTTTTTTCGGCGCTGGTGCCGGAGCTGGAGCTTCGGCTTTTACTTCAGGTTCGACAACTGGTTTGCTTGTCGCTTCAACGGGCTTTTCTTCCGCTGGAACTTCTTTGACCGGAGTATCAGTGGGACGGATGTAAGGTTGCGGGCGAGTAGAGCCCATTTCCTCATAAAAAGTTTCAAGAACTTTATCAGCGTTTAAATGAAGGTAACTTGCGTAGCTTTTTACGAAACCACGAAGGAATGTTTTTGCAGGAAGATTTTTTTCGTCGCCTTCTTCAATCGCTTTAAGAACTTTGCTGCTGATCTTAAGAGCAAGACTGACTTCATTTAGGGAAAGTCCTTTTTCTTCACGGGCTTTTCTTAAAATTTCACCAGTTTTTTTCATTAGTGTCCCTTTCGAATCAGATCCAACATGCCCTTCGCCTTTTGGCGATATTTTCCGTCGGGATATAATTTAATCAGCTCTTCAAAACGTGCCATCGACTTTTCTTTGTCTCCCAAGCGATAGTAGGCAAGGGCGCTGTAGAAATGTGGCTCATCAAAAAGATTTTTTTGGCAGAAGCCGATAGCGCGATCTAATGCTTCGGCGGCGCGACTGTAATCTTTTTGTTCAAAGATCGAACGGCCGTAGTAATCGCTTGCGATGCAATCATCGGATTTAAGTTTTAAAACTTTCACGAAAGCTTGTTCGGCTTGCGTGAATTGTTTTTGATTGAATTTCGCAAGACCCAAATTGATGTAAGCACGATCTGCTCCACCGTAAGTCAAATCTGCAAGTACGATGTTCAATTCTTTTTCTGCTTCAGCGTACTTTCCTTGCTCGATCAAAACACGAGAAAGATTGTTGCGAGCATCGGTATAGTCTTTTTGTAATTCGATGGCTTTGCGGAATTGTTTTTCTGCAAGCTCGTATTTCTCGCGCAAGAAATAAACTTGTCCCAAGTTGTTAAGGATAAGCGGATTTTGCGGATCAAGTTCTTGAGCCTTCAAAAGTGCAGAAAGAGCACTTGGGTAGTTACCTTCTTCGATCAGTGAACTTCCCATACGCAGATAAAGATCTGCCTTTTCTTTTTCCTGTTTAGTTGCGCAGCCCATCATGGTGATACTCACCGTAAGCGCGCATAAAGCGATAATCCATTTACGCATCCTAAAAAGGTATCATTCAGAGAGGATTAGTCAACCCTCAGCTCTGCAATAGTCTCTACATGGTCTGTCTGAGGGAACATCTCGAAGGCTTGAACCTTTGCCAGCTGGTATTTGTGACCTAATTTTTGTGACCATTCAAAGAACCACTTCAAATCTCGAGCTAAAGAGACCGGATGGCAGCTAATGTAGATGATCTTTTTGGCTTGGCTCGCCGCTAATGCACGCATGATGTACTCACTTGCACCGGCACGGGGAGGGTCTAGTAGCACAAGGTCCTGTTTTCCTACGGAAGCGCGCTTCATATAGCTTTCAACGTCAGACAAGAAATAGCGAAGACGCTTATCCTTGTTTTGTGCTCGGCCTCTTTCCACAAGCTTTGGATTTAACTCAACTGCGGTGATGCCCGAGTTTTTGTATTTCGCAGCCAATGGGAACGTAAAGTTGCCGGAACCTGCATAGAGATCAAACACGTGTTCGTATTGATGATCACCGGCCCACTCTAAGGCCGTCTTTAACAGGTCTTCATTTTGGAAACGATTTACTTGAGAAAAGCCGATGCCGTCGTCTTCGTCTGTAATCAAACCGAAACGAACTTCTTCTTGGTCAGAGATGTACATCTCCATGCGTAGAAGATCTTTTGATTTCTTTGCTTCAGCGAAAGCGCGAGCTTCTGGGAATTTTGCAGTCAGGACTTCTTCGGTGATCGGGCAATCCGTGATCTCTACGATGTCATGGGAATTGCGCGCGAAGAAACCAAATTTGCCATTGTGATATTTTGGTTGAATACGATTGCGATAGCGGAAAACGCGGGGGCTTTCTTTTAGCGGAAGGTATTCAAATTCCAATGTGGGATTGAATTTCTTGATCGTTTCAAGAACTAAAGATTCTTTCTGACGACGTTGTTCTTCTTCGGTGATGTGTTGCCAATTGCAACCACCGCAAACATTCGCGACAGGGCACGGAGGTGTGCGACGAGATGGTCCTGGCTTCAGGATCTCGACGATTTTTGCTTCCGCAAAGTTTTTCTTTTTATTCGTGAATTCAACAAGAAGTTCGTCCTCAGGGGCGGCCTGAGGTACAAAAATAACAAGGCCATCGTGGCGGGCGATGCCCGCGCCTCCGATGGCCAATTTCTCGATCTTAATTTTGATCTGAGAAGAGGAAACCATTAACTATGTGTTGCAGATTTCGTGTTTTTCGAAGAACAAAGCAAGTTCGCGAGCAGCTGATTCAACAGAGTCAGAACCGTGAACTGCGTTTTCGCCTACGTTGTCGCCGAATTTAGAACGGATTGTGCCAGCGTTAGCTTTTTTAGGATCAGTTGCACCCATGATTTCGCGGTTTTTCAAAACTGCGCCTTCACCTTGCAAGCACATCAACATAACTGGGCCAGAAGTCATGAAAGAAACAAGTTCGCCGAAGAATGGACGAGCTTTGTGTTCAGCGTAGAATTCGCCAGCTTTATCAGCAGTCAAAACTGTGATTTTTGCAGCAGCGATTTTCAAACCGTTTGCTTCAAACATGCTAACGATATCGCCGATAGCATTTTTTTTCATCGCGTTTGGTTTAATGATAGAGAATGTTTGTTCGATTGCCATGAGGAATCTCCTTGTTAATTACAAACTGTTTTAGAAATTTCGAAGAACGTAGGAGTTTTAACGAATTGAGTGTTGCATGTCCACTCTTGAGTTCTTCCAGTATGAACATTTCGGACTGAAAGCTTGGTTTCAACCGCTAGATCCATACCTTGCTCAGGTTTCGCAAAGTCCTGATAAGTGATTTGGTAAGACTGATCGCCGTTAGTGAGGTTCAAAACGAACTCAACATCTTCCGTCGTCATAATCACGATTTCGTTGATTCGGCCGGCAAATGCTGGCGCAGAAACGAGCAAAAGTGCCGCTACCAATTTCTTCATTTTTAGCTCCTGGTTTTGGAGCTTTGAATAGCGGCGATGGGGCCATCCTGTCAATGAATAGCGACGTAATTACCGTAATTTAGATTAGATCATTTAAAGTTTTGTTTAATTTATAGGAAGTTTAACAAAAGCCTGATTTGGAACGAACTAATTGCACTTTTGATGGCGGTAAACACGGGCCACTTCTGCCGGAGTTAGCACCCTGTTCCACACCGCGAACTCGTCCATGGTGCCTGAAAATGCACTGGAGGCAGGGTTCGTGGAAGTGCTACCGGGGTTGCCTAACAAATAGAAGGGATAACTAGCGTCAGAGGCTGGCGTTCCAGAACCATTTTGCGAATAACTGGTGTCACCACTGGAGGTATCAATGCGTGAATCAGCAACGTTATAAACGACCTCTGTTCCATCCACATATATTTTTACGCCCGAAGCATTCAAGCTTCCATCCCACGTGACGATGACCTGATGCCAGGCATTTGAAAGATAGGCGGTCGTTAGAGTCGGCGTGAATTTTTGCATGTTCGTTGTCGGTGCGACTTTCACAAACACAAAACGGCGGTCATCTTTCATTATGAAAAAATATCCAGCAGAACCGTTGTTATCACTTTTATAAAATAACTTTCTAGAAGTTCCGGTAGTCGCTTTAATCCACATCATGAAGCTGCCGGCCGAAAGATCATTGAGCACGGCTGGCGTTCCAGCACTAACGATATCCGCAGCAGTCGCATTCGCAGTGATGCCTTGATTTAAAATTCCTGTTGCATAGGCAAGAGAGCTTGAACCATTCGTTACCGTCGCGGTAGGGCCACCTGCAATCGCAGACGCCAGCGTCGATCCGTTACCGACTGTGCCAATCGTGCCATCCATATTCCAGTACGCAACTAAGTTTGCTGCAAAGCCCGGTGTTTGTGGATTGTAAAGCACGCGACACTCGGTCACATCAGTGCCTAAAAGACCGCGAAAAAATAAATTCTGAGCGAATGAAATAGAAGGCAGAAATAAAAATGCTAAAACGAATTTAGCAAATTCCATTATTGGAATCCTGTCGACCACGTGATGTAGCAGTCATAATTCGTACCGTTGTAAACGGACAAGATCGCATAGACGGAGTGAGTTCCCGCAGTCGTCGCTTGATTCGGCGGAGAATACTTGCTGGTATTGCAACCCGTGAATGTATACGCACGAGAGGTCGTATCTTGAATCACCAGAGTATAAGTACCACCGTGGGCGAGATTATTAAGCGTAATCGCAGAGCCACCAACGCTTGTTAATAGTTGCGTGTTACTTGTCGACACATCCACCGTTGCGCCAGTGAATGGTGCTGGCGGAGTACTGACGATGGCACCAGCAACCGTCAATTTCGCAGCAGGAGCCGTTGTGCCGATGCCGACATTACCGGTTGAGGTAATACGCATTCTTTCAGCAGAGTTCACTTGCATCGACATATATTGATTTGCAACCGTATCGTCCGTTCTATAACGGATGTAACCTTGTTGCGCTTGTGCAGTGTCACCAAAATAAATTGAAGCGTTGTTAGTAGATGAAGCAAACATATTAATTGCAACACCACCAGCACCTTCCTTATCGAAAGAAGCAACTGATTCTGCAGAAGGTCCGTTGGCTGAAAAGACGTCCCCTTTGACTGCTAAAATACCGCCTTTAATTTGCAATTTATAAGCAGGGGAGTTCGTGCCAATACCGACGTTACCCTGCGAAGTGATGCGCATTCTTTCTGTGCCTTGCAACGTGTTCTTTGTAGGTGTGGTAAAGAAGATGATGTTTTGAACAGCAGCTTGAGCTTGCGCAAAACTGCCACCGTCATTCTGCCCACCAATAAGAACTTCATCACGATCCAAGTACGAGTTACCACCGATTAACGAAAATGGTGTGTCCGTCGTATATGCTGGAACTTGTGAAAGGGATTGTGTTTGATTCACACCGTTGCTGGTCGGATCACCAAGAAGTACCGTCGCGACGTTATTTGAAGGAACTACGGTCAATGCTGCGGGTGACGAAGTCGTATTTACGCCAACTTTTCCAGAATTCACTGACAGAGGGGAATTCGCAAATGTCGAAGCACTACTATAATAAGGAATATAATTTGTTGTTCCCGTACCAGTCATGATTCCCGCAGGTAAATCACTCGAAGCGATTGTTCTAAAAGTCGGAGTACCTGAACCAGAAGTAGGCGCCGCTAGGAAAGTATTTTGCGCATGGGAAGAGTAAGTAATGTTTGATTCACCAATCGCAATCGCAGAACAAGTGAACGATCCACTTGGCGAAATAAATGTCAGTGTCTGGTTCGCGGCACAGCTTGCAGGGAATTGTGATTGTGTCACAAGGCCACTTAGTGCCGTTGAAAGACCCGAGATATCACTTGTTGTTAAAGTTGCTGGCGACCATTTTGAAGAAGCAAATTTTAAAACCTGACCGGCTGTTGGTGCCGTTGAATCAACGTCTTGACCGTTGATTTTTGCAACTGTTGGATTTGGATAAGTTCCTGATAAATCCCCACCTGCAGAACCATTGGGTGCACGTGAATCTGTAAAGCGTGAATCATTTCCTGCAGCGACTGTATTTGCACCCGTGCCTACATTCAAAGTTAGCAACGGAGTGGCTGATCCATTTGCAACCGTTAAATACGAATTTGCAGAAGACACATTGGTAACCGTACCACCCGAAGCACCACTGACACCGGCACAACCAAATTGTTTTGTTGTGGCATTCCAAGTTAAGAAACTTCCGCTATCGCAAGTGGTGTTGCTGTTGACTTCGGCTTTAAGGACGAAATCACTTGCCGTGTTTGTTCCAAGCTTTTGTGCAGAATCTGCGAAACCCGCAAAGGGTACGGATCTTACGATGGAATCGGGTGAAATGGTTTGCCAGCCGCTGCCATCAAAGAACTGCACGCGCAATTTTCTGTTATCTCCAGCAGACCCATTATAAGTGCCCGAAGCATTGCTGCATGAGTAAGAGGCGCCACTTGCAGAACACGTTCCGCATGTGAATGATTTTGTATTATTAAAAGCATCAAGAATCGTGAACGAACCTGTCGTTGGATATTGTACGCTGCCCGAACCAATGGGCACGTCAAACACACCACCAGAGTTCACCATGTTATAGCCGGAAACTTGTTCTTGATAGATAAGGCAAGTGCCTGAAGGATCTAAAATCTGAAAGAGAAAATTGACGTTTGCGTACTGAAGAGGGGTGCCGTCAGTTTTAAGAATGCGTCCCTGATAGGTCAACGCCGCGGGCGACGCAAAAGTGCGTAACGCCGCAAACATGATTATGAAAAGAATCAGGAGACGCTCAGTTTTCATATATAACTGATCGGTCTACCTTAGTAAAAATGTAGTTAAATCGCCGTGAATTCACGTCATATTAGAGTGAGATTTGTACCGTATATGAGCGCAAGCTCGCGGAACAGTCTCACCCTGAGACGTTTATGTAAAATAGCTGTTAATTCACCTTAGGACGATAGTTGAGGTATTCTTCCATCGCATTCACAATATGATAAAGCGAACTTGCTTTCGCAGATGTTCCGCTAAACGTATCAGATGCAGATAGTTGATCGAACCACATGCCTTTCATCGGTGTCTCAAAAAACTTGAACAATGTCTCAAGAGCTTCGTCAGCACCTTTGGCGTAAATGTGTTTTTGATCGCTCGCCGCTTCAGTGCCCAGACGTGCGGCTGCTTTAATACGTTCGCATTGTGGCCAGAAGCGTGATGATTGAAGTTTCGGAGTGTAGTTACTCCACATTTCATCGAAGGCAATTTTACGAATGCACGAAGTGCCGTATTTATCTGCCAACAAATACAATTTATGACGAACAGCTTTTAAATCTTTGCCAGTTAGATCTTCATACAATGACATCAACCATGCCCATTCGTATTGATGGCCTGGTTCATAAACAAACGCGCCGTCTTCCATGATGTGATTCCAGTGTTCATCAAAGTATTCACCTAGAACGTGCGTTTTTGAATCAATGAACTTGTTCAAAGCCAGCGTGATCAAATCGTGACCAAGAACTTTCCATTCATCATCTTTATCGATTTGCATCCACGCGATTGCGGATTCAAACATGTGCATGTGTGGATTTGATTTGTAAGAAACCCCACCTTTTTCATCTAGCTCCGTGAATCCGCCACCTTTAACTTTGCGCTCGCGGTACAAGTACTTCACTAATTCTTTCGCGCGCTTTTTAATTTCTGGATCGGGAGTGACTGAATAAGCTTGCGCCAGTCCGAACAATGCAAACGCCTGAGTGTAAAGATCTGGATTTTTACTTTTTGGAGTTCCATCAGGATTGATCGAATAAATGAATGCACCAGAAGGATCAGAGAATTTAGTCATCAAGTAGCGTGCGCCGTTCATCACAGCTTCGTTTGCAACGTCTTGAGGAATCACACCAAGTCTTGCGCCAGTTAGGAAAGAATACATTTGGCGGGATTGCACCATCGCACGACGAGGAACATCCATTGGTTCGCCCGTGAAAGTCAGACTTTCAACGAAGCCGCCATTTTTAGTATCAATCCCTTTTTCAGTCCACAAAGGGTAGACGTCTTGGGAAAGCCATTGCTTAATCTTTTCGATATTTTTTTGTACTTGTGGATTCATGAACCCAGAATTCAATTCTGGCTTGAATTGGTCAAGGACTAACAAGCAGTCCTAAAGATGATCGATAACCAAGTAGGGGATGACTACATAAAGAGTCACATCACGAACGATGTAATAGGTCACAACAGCGGCGAAGATCTTCCAGCCGTACTTTTTGCGCAAGCCTTTAAAGCCGCTTTCTTTGAATGTCGCTTTCACTTCTTTCAACATTTTCATGCCGGGAAAACTCACTCCTTCAGATTGGTATACAACAGCTTTCATAGGACCCTCAACTCGAAAAGGGGAGGAGCATCCTCCCCTTGGTTAATTACAGTGAAACTCCAACTTTACGCGCGATAGACTCGCCATACTCCGGATCACATTTGTGGAAATGTTGAAGATTGGCACGCACGATTGCGGCGGGAACACCTTTCATGGCGTTTGCTAGATTGGTCGTTAAACGATCACGTTCCTCTGTATTAAGAAGGCGATATAAATCACCAGCTTGAGAGAAATCATCGTTACCTAAATGAGAATTAAAACGATCTGCATCGCCGTCGATTTTTAAAGGCGGCTCTGCGAACTCTGCCTTCTGTGTTGGACCGCCAAAACCATTTGGCTCGTAATTATCCTGACGTCCATAGTTTGTGTCGAATCTCATCGCGCCGTCGCGGTGATAAGTATTCACTTCTGAAAATGCGCGGTTCACTGGAAGAAATTGATAATTCACTCCCAGGCGATAGCGTTGGGCATCGGGATAACTAAAAATACGCGCCTGCAACATTTTATCAGGAGAAAAACCAATTCCCGGAACAACGTTGCCTGGTGAAAAAGCTGCTTGTTCTACTTCTGCAAAATAGTTTTCGGGATTACGATTTAATTCCATCACACCCACATCGATCAGCGGATAATCTTTGTGTGACCAAATTTTAGTAAGGTCGAATGGATTAACTTTGTAAGTGTTCGCATCAGTTTCTGGCATGATTTGCACTTTCACGGCCCAGCGAGGGAAGTCTTTGCGTTCGATCGCCTCGAACAGATCACGACCCGCATAATCTGGATCGCTGCCAGCAAGTTCTTGGGCTTTTTGTGCACTTAGGTTTTTAATTCCCTGCAAAGTTTTGAAATGAAATTTTACCCAGAAGCGTTCGTTTTTAGAATTAATCAGACTATAAGTATGGCTGCCATAGCCATTCATAAAGCGATAACCATCAGGGGTGCCGCGATCGCTGAATAAAATCGTAATTTGGTGTAAAGCTTCTGGAGCGAACTGCCAGTAGTCCCACATGCGCGTTGCATTTTTATATCCTGTTCTTGGGTCTCTTTTTTGAGAGTGAATGAAGTCGGAGAATTTTAAAGGATCACGTTCAAAGAACACGGGCGTGTTGTTACCAACCAAATCCCAATTTCCTTGTTTCGTATAAAACTTAATTGCGAAACCACGTGGATCGCGTTCCGTATCAGCAGAACCTTTTTCGCCTGCGACTGTTGAAAAGCGTAAGAATAACTCTGTCTGTGTTCCTTTTTTGAATACATCTGCTTTCGAATATTTTGAAATGTCATTTGTAATAGTCAGTGTGCCATACGCGCCAGAGCCTTTGGCGTGCACAACACGTTCAGGGATTCTTTCACGAGCAAAATGCGCAAGTTTTTCTATTAAGTGCACATCCTGCAGAAGCAATGGACCACGCAGCCCCGCAGATAAGGAATGTTGATTTTCAGGAACCGGCGCACCAGCAGCAGTTGTCATAGTTTTAGTGTTCGACATGATTGAATCTCCTAAGAGTGTTTAAGGCGATAGCTAATTTGATTTACGAAAAACGAGATAAGATGACCAAGGCGTTGGAAAACGTTCGGAGTTTTCCCGTGTCGTTCCAACAACGGAATGATTTCCCTGCGCCCAAAGGTTCTTGCGAAATCCAGTGCCGTTTGATTCGCGAAATTTTTGGAATCAATGCGGGCGCCCTGTCTTAAAAGAAGTTGCATGATTTCCGTGTGACCCTTGAAGGCCGCACCCATGACGACAGTATTACCGCCTTTGTCTGCTGAATTAACGTCAGCACCGGCTTCAATAAGAAGTAATGCAGCATCATATTGGTCATTGTAAGCAGCAAGCATCAACGGCGAATAACCTCGATGATTTTTCTGATCGACATCGGCACCTGCCAGGATTTCGCGGGCAATCGTGCCCAAATCACCTGTGCGGGCCGCTTGAAGTAGAAGGGGTTCTTCAGTTTTGCTTTTAAGATACTCTGTGTAAGAACGCATAACCGTATCTCCTTATGCATAGAAGATCGGTCATTTATGTGAGTATATCCAATATTCGATTTCGATAGTCGTTATAGGTAATATCTATAAAGTCGTAATAAAGAATATAAATTACTTATAGACGACTAAGAGGCTATTCTTCTTTAAGTTTCCAGATATGAGTCAACGGCTCAGGCAGCAGAGACGTCACAACGGCCATGATGACCAACGTTGCAAATAGAGTTTGATCGATAAGATTCTGTTTTAATGCGAGTGAAGCAATAATGATTTCAACGGCGCCACGGGAATTTAAGGCAAGCCCAATGAGTGTGCTACGTTTATGAGAATAGCCGATCTTCTTTGCGGCGAAATATGATCCTACAAATTTTGTCGTGCACGCCACAATCATCACAATAAGGATTTGTGTCAGATGCAGGTTTTGCCACAGATTAAGCTTCCATCCGATGCTAATAAAAAAGACCGGTCCGAAAACCCATTTAGACGCTTGAACTAAATAACCGCGCAATCTGGGTTGGCCAAAACGTGTGTCAGAAACGATGAGTCCTAAAAAGAAAAATATGACCGAGATATGACTTTGCAGCCAAGGACCGATACCTTCGCTCGGTAATAAAAAAGCAAAAGCAACCCACGCAATGATGTCACACAGTGTAGCGGCGCTAACGATAAGCCTGCCCATCTCGCTTTCATATAAGCCCAGATCTTTTAAAATTTGAATAGCGACGGGCAGAGCTGACACTGATAAGGCGATAGCAATAAATATTGCGGTATTCATTGCCAGTGGTTGCCCATTCCCGTCAGTGATAAGGAAGAAGGCCATTAACAAACCGACAATAAAAGGCGGCAGAAATGCGCCGAAGCTGAGTTTAACTGCTTTTGAAAACGGCTCGCGGGTTTTTTTAAGACTTAATTCAAGCCCGGCGACAAATAAAAATAAATTGGAACAAACAGCAACCAGGCTCGAAACTTCTGTGGGAAAGCGCCATCCCAGTGCGCTCGGTCCTAGAAGCAATCCAATAAGCAAAAATAAAAACAGTTTCACTTACGATGCTTTCTCCAGGCGAAGAACACCAAGGTGCCTAGCGAAGTTAACAGTGCCAGAATAAGATAAACAGTATTTTCCGGAGAAGGATCATTAGAGGCACGGATTCCAAAGAAATAGACGACAGTTTTTAAAATGATACCTGACTGAATTAAAACCCAAATATAGGGCCACAGTTCGCGGTAAGTTTTTTGTTCTTCCGTCAAAGGTTGCACTGGCTTGTGTTTCAGTGGTTGAAATCCCCAGAAACTATTGCGATGAAAATCTGTGACGATCTCGGCCCATACTTGACGAAGTTTCTCGCCATCAATGGGAGCGGTTGCTTTTGCAAACAATTCTTTTGCTTGCGCGCATGCCCGTTGTTGAATCAACTCGCGATCTTCAGCAGAGAAATAACCGCGACCTTGTGTAGAAAAATCGTCATCGAAGTTTTGATCAATCACTTTTAAATAGCGTTGCGCTTCTTCTGTTAAAGAAACGTCCGTCAGATATTTTGCCGTGAAAGATGGGTTATTCATTGGCCGCTAACTTATTCCGGGGATTAATACTTGTCAAAGGCTCGTGGAACACAGGATTCTCATTGAGTTATTGTTTTACGTAATCCCGTGTAACAGGCTTGATTAAAGGCGTTGCCGGGAATAACTACGGCAAGTATAGGAGATTTTATGAAATTCATTCTTAGCCTCGCGTTGTCGGCATTTGCTGTTCCAGTAATGGCCGTGTCAGTCACTCAAGTAAATTGCAAAACAATTGAAGGTCGCGAAACAGTTAGAATTCTTTTCGATAAATCTGTGAACCCGGCACAACCGTGGACAGGTTTTGGCTATTTCGGCGCAAGCTTGGAAGTGAAAGTAGTGAATTCACGCCAAAGCTATAAACGTTCAGATGTGCGTATGTCGCCAATTAAGTCTTATGACGATGTTGATATGCGTGGCGATGCTCAAGGTTTTGATGGTGGGGCGCTTTATCTTCAACTCTACCCAGAGATTGTGAATGGACAGGCAACCGGCAAATTCACAGGTCAATTATTCGTAAACGATCTTGATGCTCGTGCATACTATGACTTTAGAAGCGAAGGTCGTACGCCGGGTCTTGTTTGCGTAGGTCAGTAATAATGCAATTAAGGTTCAACTCTTTGCGATAAGGGTTGAATCATCTATCCCCGGGCCATAGCCTTCTTTTATGAAGACACCTCAATGGTTGGGCCTTTCGATCGCTATTCACGGACTCGCACTGGGCGCGGTCTTTCTTTTTGAATTTAAAAATTCAACGCCTCAACAAGTTGTCGAGTTCGAAATTCAATCGGCTCCCGTGGCGGCGTCATTCAAACAAAATAAAAATCACGGCACGGGCAAGTCTTCAGCGCAAACTGCTGTTGCTAATAATAACTCAGGCAAAGGCAAAAAAGTTTCTTTAAAAGGAACGGATCTTTTCGGTCAGCAGTATAGCTTTAATCAAGCTGACACCGGTTCGGGATCGGGGGATGCAGCAGCTCCGACAACAGACTTCACCGATCGCCAAAATTATATTTTCGACGCTGGTAGTATGCTTGCTGATACCGATCAATGGGAATTCTACCGCCAAGTTTTCGAACGAATCGACAGCCAATTAGTCTTTGATTCCATTCTTGCTCAGTATAATCATTTCGGAAATGTGTTTGTTGAATTTGAAGTGGATGCTCAAGGGCGTTTCGTGGATCACAGACTGAAGATCTCTTCTGATGATTCAGTTTTAAAGGTGCATTCGATGCGCGCATTACGTAAAGGTTTGAAGGAACCATTTAGAAAAGAAAAATGGAATCCTTCAGGCAAGAATGCCATCTTGCAGGCGCATTTTGAATTCCTTCACGGCGACACCGCAATTAATTTTAAGAAGCAAAAAGAATTCGGCAAGGCGATCTTCGTCTTCAAGCGTGCGACAATTGAGGGACCCATCACCAACGACATCGTCGACACAGTTGTTTCAAAAGAAACGATCATCAATCCCTACTTAATTGGTGAGCGCCTAGAAAAGTACAATAAGAAAAAGCGCCTGAAAGCTGGCGAGTACGATCCGTTTGCAAGCTACCGCAACGATCCCGATTATAATCTTTAATTTGGACATAAAAAAAGCGGATCTACTTTCGTAAATCCGCTCTCTAATTTCTAAATAAATTTAAAAACTACTCCTGCGACGCAGGAGTGTAGACCAGCTATTTTTTAAGCATTGATTGCATAGTCACGCCCATATCCGCAGGAGAGCGAGAGATTTTGCAACCAGCTGCTTCTAGTGCTGCGAATTTCGCTTCCGCAGTACCTTTACCACCGCTGATGATCGCACCAGCGTGACCCATACGTTTACCAGCAGGAGCCGCAGCACCAGCGATGAACGCAGTCACAGGTTTTTTGAAGTGATTTTTGATGTATTCAGCAGCTTCTTCTTCTGCAGAACCACCGATTTCACCGATCATGATAACGCCGTCAGTGTCTGGATCTTCATTGAACAATTTCAAAACGTCGATGAAGTTTGTACCGTTCACTGGGTCACCACCGATACCAACTGCTGTTGATTGACCAAGACCCAAAGCCGTCAACTGTCCAACAGCTTCATAAGTCAAAGTACCAGAGCGAGAAAGAACACCGATGCGACCTGGTTTATGAATCGAACCAGGCATGATACCGATTTTGCATTCGCCTGGAGTGATAACGCCAGGGCAGTTAGGACCGATCAAGCGAGTACGTTTGCCTTGCATGTACTTCTTAACTTTAACCATGTCCAATACAGGGATACCTTCAGTGATACAGATCACTAGATCCAAATCAGCATCAACAGCTTCCATGATAGAGTCAGCTGCGAATGGAGGTGGAACGAAGATCACAGAAGCGTTACAGCCAGTCGCTGCTTTAGCTTCTTTCACAGTGTTGAACACTGGAAGACCGATGTGTGTTGTGCCACCTTTACCTGGAGTCACGCCACCAACCATTTTTGTACCGTAAGCCAATGCTTGCTCAGAGTGGAATGTCCCTTGAGCACCTGTGAAACCTTGGCAGATAACTTTTGTGTTTTTGTTAATAAGAATTGCCATCGTCGATTATCCTTTAACCGCAGCAACGATCTTTTTAGCTGCATCTGTAAGATTGTCTGCTGGAGTAATGTTCAAGCCAGACTCTCTCAACATTTTTTTACCAAGTTCTACGTTTGTACCTTCAAGACGTACAACCAATGGAACTTTAAGACCCAACTCTTTAGAAGCAGCGATAACGCCTTCTGCGATGATGTCACATTTCATGATACCACCGAAGATGTTTACCAGGATGCCTTTAACGTTTTTGTCTTTAAGGATGATTTTGAACGCTTCAGTTACTTTCTCTTTATTAGCGCCGCCGCCAACGTCCAAGAAGTTTGCAGGCTCAGCGCCGTGCAATTTGATGATGTCCAAAGTCGCCATCGCAAGACCCGCACCATTCACCAAGCAACCAATATTTCCGTCCAACTTGATGAACGCTAGATCGAATTTAGAAGCTTCAATTTCAGAAGGTTCTTCTTCGTTAAGGTCGCGCATTTCAACGATATCTGGATGTCTGAACAAAGAGTTTGAGTCGAAGTTCATTTTCGCATCAAGAGCGAATACATCATTTTCTTTCGTCACAACAAGTGGATTGATTTCTGCGATAGAGCAATCAGTTGCGATGAAGGCGTTGTAAAGACCTTGGAAGAATTTAGTCGCTTTACCAACAAGAGCTGGGTCCATTCCGATTTGGAATGCCAATTCGCGAGCTTGGAAAGGCATCAAACCAACAGTTGGATCGATGTCTACTTTTTTGATCGCGTTTGGATTGTGTTCAGCAACTTCCTCGATATCCATACCACCTTCAGAAGAAGCCATCATTGCAGCTCTTCCAGTTGCACGGTCGATCAAGCAAGCAACGTAGTATTCTTTCGCGATGTTGCAACCTTGTTCGATGAAAACTTTTTGAACAACTTTACCTTCAGGGCCTGTTTGGTGAGTTACCAAAGTCATGCCGATCATTTTTTTAGTGTAGTCAGCAACTTCGTCCAAAGACTTCGCAACTTTAACACCGCCGCCTTTACCGCGACCACCAGCGTGGATCTGAGCTTTAACAACCCAAACTGATCCACCGATTTCTTTCGCAGCTGCTACAGCTTCTTCTGGAGAGTGAGCAAGCTTACCTTTAAGCGTTGCTACTCCGAACTTTCTCAAGACTTCTTTGGCCTGATACTCATGAATATTCATTTTAATTCCTTACTACTGAACAGTTTTAAGAGCTGATACTAGAGTGCGAACTGCATCTACTGATTTTTTGAACTCTTCTTGTTCAGCTGGGTTCATTTCGAATTTGTGAATTTTCTCTACACCTTTGCCACCGATAGTAGCAAGGACACCAACCATCAAACCTTCGTTAACACCGAACTCGCCAGTCAATTCAACTGCAACTGGAAGAACGCGTTTTTGGTCTTTCAAGATTGCCTCTGCCATTTCAACTGCGCCACGTGCTGGAGCGTAGTAAGCAGAACCCGTTTTCAAGTGACCACCGATTTCAGCGCCAGCTTGTTTTGTACGAGCAACGATTGCTGCGATTTTGTCTGCAGGCAATAGCTCAGTCAAAGGGATGCCTGATACAGAAGCGTGACGTACCATTGGAACCATCGCATCACCGTGGTTACCAAGAACGATACCGTTTACGTCTTTAACAGAAACATTCAATTCTTCAGCGATGAATGTACGGAAGCGAGCAGAATCCAAGCAACCGCCCATACCGATTACGCGCTCACGAGGGAAGCCCAAGATTTGTTTCGCGTAAACAGCCATAACGTCCATTGGATTACAAACAACGATAACGTATGAATTTGGAGCGTATTTTTTAACGCCTTCGCAAACGTCTTTAACGATTTTTGCATTGATACCAACTAGTTCATCGCGGCTCATGCCTGGTTTACGTGGCATACCTGCAGTGATGATAACAACGTCAGAGTCAGCGATATCTTCGTACTTGCTAGTACCTTTTACGCGAGTATCGAACATTTCGATTGCTGAAGCTTGAGCAAGGTCAAGCATCTTACCGATTGCAGCGCCTTCGTTAACGTCAAGAACTACAACATCACCTAGTTCTTTTTGTGCTGCCCAGTGAGCAGTTGTTGAACCTACGAAACCTGCACCGATAACGGCGATTTTTTTTCTTGTATGAGCCATGGTATGAATCTCCTCTAAGGCATCAGAATGAATGAAAAAATTTTGAACTTGCGTCGATGACCCATTCAATATCAAATCGTAAACAGAGACAAGGGATACTGCTTGGCGCAGGACTCACGAATTGCGACTCTTCGAGGGTGGATCAACATGAGTATTATACGTCTGCAAGATGTGACTGTGGCTTTTGATTCACAGATTGTTTTGAGCTCCATTAATTTGGAAATCAAAGCAGGGGAGTCCTTTGTCATTGTGGGGCCAAGTGGACAGGGAAAAACGGTTTTGCTGAAAACCTTGGCGGGACTCATAACTCCGCAGAATGGCAAAGTTTTTGTGGAACAGCAGGAGTGGTTGACACTCAGTCCCAAGGCGCGTTTGCCGCTGCTTAAGAAAATGGGAATTCTGTTTCAAAAAAATGCTCTGTTCGATTCACTGACTTGTCTGGAAAATATTTGTTTTCCTTTGCGCGAAACAACGGAACTTTCTGAGACAGAAATACTGAACAAGGCTGAGTATTTTCTCGATGCAGTGGGCATTCCACATGCGCGCGATCTTTTTCCCGACGAGATCAGCGGCGGAATGCAAAAGCGACTCGGAATCGCTAGAGCGCTGGCTCTAAATCCAGAAATCATTTTCTACGACGATCCCACTGCGGGACTTGATCCCATCACGTCGAAAAAAATCATCGAGCTGATCATCGACTTGAAGAAGAAAAACAATTCGACAGTTGTTGCGATCACGAACGACATGAATCGCGCATATCAACTTGCAGATCGCATCGGCATGGTTGTGAATCAAGAGCTGCTTATCACGGGCACTCCGGAACAAACAAAAAATCATCCTGATCCACGCGTGCATCAATTCATTCGCGGAATGGTCGAAGGACCACTGACCGCACAAGCGTAGTAAGAGCTGTTCACGCGAGAGAGACGACTAGTCCTATAGTACTTTATCCATTGACCCACTTAGGTCCGGAACCTACGATGAGTTGTGATTGAGTTTAAGAACCTCGTAAAACGATTTGGTACACGCACGGTACTCAACGGATTAAATCTAGAAATCCGCGAGGGAGAAATCATTTTTGTGCTGGGGACATCTGGCACTGGTAAATCTGTCTTATTAAAAAATATCGTAGGACTTTTAAAGCCTGATGAAGGCGAAATCTGGATCGACGGTGAAGAGGTTTCGCAATTCACTGAAGATCAGTATTTTCCCATTCGCAAAAAATGCGGCATGGTCTTTCAACATCCCGCACTTTTTGATTCATTAACAATTTATGAAAATGTGGCTTTCGGTTTACGTCGTCATTTTCAATTGAGTGAAGACGAAATCAAAGCGCGCGTGGGCAAAGCACTTAATCTTGTGCATATTCAAGGTGTCGAAGAAAAAAGACCGGCACAAATTTCTTACGGCATGCAAAAGCGTGTCAGTCTTGCGCGCACAATTGCTTTACAACCAAAAATTCTGCTTTTTGATGAACCCACGACGGGTCTTGATCCCGTCACAACGACAGCCGTGAATCAGTTGATTCAAGATCTTTCAAAAAAACTAAGAACGACATCCATCGTTGTCAGTCACGACATGAATTGCGCCCTTTCAATCGCGGACCGCATCGTGGTTCTTGATAAAGGACAAATTGTCGCACTAGGAACGCCAGATGAATTGAAACGTTCTACTCATCCATTGGTGAAGGACTTCTTGGAAGAGGTTCTTCACGCATGATGGGTCTTTTCATTCACCTTTTAGACGAAGTGGGTGGCAACCTTTTGTTCTTTAAAGAACTACTGATTTCGCTACTTAAGAAGACTCCAAAATCGCGCGATGTTTTCGATCAGATCTGGAAAGTCACGACAGACAGCTTTTTCACAACAGCGATGGCAGGCTTTTTCGTCGGCGCAATTATGAGTGTGCAATTTGCGATGTTGATGAAGGAATTTGGCGCTTTGGGATATTTGGGTGGCCTATCAACAAGTGCGACATTCCGTGAAGTGGGACCCTTATTAATCGCCTTCATGCTTAGCGGAAAAGTCGGTGCTTATACATCAGCGGAACTGGGTACGATGCGCGTGACCGAACAAATTGATGCTGTTCGCTGTTTGGGAGCAGATCCGATTCAGGAAATTATTGCACCACGATTCGTGGGTATCATCATTGCCAGCTTCTTCTTATTGGGCGGCGGTTTGATCATGTCGGTTCTGGGCGGCATGTTGATGGGAAATCTTTTTGCCGGTGTGAACTTCGAAGAATATCTACGTCATATTCCGACAATTGTTAATCCGATCTCGATTCTTAGTGGGCTGGTAAAATGCGGTACATTTGCCGTGGTTTTAGCGACGGTTTGTACGTTTAAAGGCTATTACACAAGTGGCGGAGCAAAAGGCGTCGGCAGATCTGTCGTTTCAACGGCCGTTACCACGATGGTTGCAATCGTCGTGATGGATTGGTTCACAAGCTTTATCGGAGAGATCATTTTGCAAATGATCAGAGGTTATCGCTCATGATTTCACTCTTTGCTGAAACCTTTTTTGGTATTTTTGTATCGCCATTCCGTCGCAAAGAATTCCTGCAACAACTTCATTTTGTGGCAAATCGCAGTTTAATCATCATCGTCTTCTGCGTCTGTTTCGCCGCGATCGTGACCATTCTTGAATCGTCATTTCATATGAAGATGGTGATTCAGAACGATTCGATGGTTCCTGGTTTCGCTGCCGTTCTGATTTTACGCGAACTTGCAGCAGTTGTAATGGCGCTGTTGTTGGCTTCACGCGTGGGCGCGGGATATGCGTCTGAAGTGGGAAGCATGCAGATCACTGAACAAGTGGATGCACTTAAGATGTTGGGAATTGATCCAGTTAATTATCTGGTTGTCCCACGCTTTTTAGCCTGCATTTTGGGTGCGATGATGTTGACGGTGGTCGCAAATATGACGTGTTTGCTATCGGCAATGATGATCAGCCAATCTTATTTAAGTTATACGCCGGGGATGTTCTTGTCCTCGATGCATCGTTTTGTCCAGTTCCGCGACATCATTTTTGCGATGATTAAAGGAGCGTGTTTTGGTGCGGTGATCCCTATCGTCGCATGTTACTTCGGTTTCAACTGCCAGCAAGGTGCTGAAGGAGTTGGAAAAGCGACGACAAATACGGTGGTCGTAGCCTCGATCGGAATCATTGTTATCGATTTTATTTTATCTTACACTTTTAGCCACATGTACTAGGAGCGTTTATGAAAGTGGAAACAAAAGTAGGTCTTTTAGCGCTGGTCAGTTTCGCACTGATTGCTTTGTTCGCTTACTTTATGGGACTGGTTTCGCCATTCTCAAATACTAAAGAGCTCAACGTCATGTACAACTATGCGGGTGGAATCGAAGAGGGTTCTCCAGTTCGCGTGATGGGTATTAAAGTGGGAAAAGTTAAATCAATTACTTTTGATCCTGCTTTTAAGATGGCGAACGGCGAAGAAGCGAAGCTTCGTCTGACTATCACAATTGACAAAAAAGCCTGGACCAGCGTCCGTAAAGACTCGAAATTTTTTATCAATCTTGCGGGTGTGATCGGGGAAAAGTTTCTGGAGATCTCTGCAGGTTCGATGGATGCCGGGGAATTTTCTAACGGAGATTATGTTCGTGGTGAAGATCCACCACGTATCGATCAATTGATTTCACAAGGTTATGGCTTAGCGGGAAAATTAATTGAAATTGTGGAAAAGAACCAGGGATCTGTGACAAACGTCATCAAACAACTGGATAATTTGACTACGAACTTCAATAAAACGCTAATGCTCTTGGATAAGACGACGAAGAATCGCGAAATGGCAAGATTGCTTGATAATGCAGTCAAAATCAGCGATGACTTGGCGTATCTGACAGGCAATTTGCGTTCTAAGAAGGCCGAAGAAACTTATGACCTTGTTCATAAACTTCTTTTCCGACTTGAACCAGTTGACGGCCCGGCTCTGAAAAAGTTTTTCCAAACTGAAGGGGTTCGCGCGAGAGTTTTCTAATAACAGGAGGTGTTCATGCTTAACTCATTCACACGTTTTTCCGCTCTTGCAGTTATTGTTATGGGCGTAAGCGCAGCACAGGCAGCGGCTTTGAGTGCCAACTCTGAAACGATCAGCTCTAAAGCTCTATCGATTGAAAAAGCCTATAGCCAAGATATGAAAACTGAATCCAATACAATGAGCTACTCTTCAACACTTAAAATGCGTGAAGAATTGCGCATGGGTGCTGGTATTTCCGTTGGTGGACAACTTGGTTCGGTGGGTATCAACGCTGAATTCAATTTTGAAGATGAAAACAGTGTTATGGCGGGTTTCGGTACCGGTCCTGGCTACAATTCGATCTCGTTGGCATGGAAACATGCGTTTGAGGGCGATTATATTGCTCCTTATTTCACGGCAGGTTATTCGCGCTGGTATAATTCACGCGGACATAGCGATGCGTGGAAGGATTCAGACATCCTAGACCGAGTTTTGACAAGTGACGAAAAAGCGACCGGCCGTTTTGGTACGAACTTCGTGAACGGTTCGTTTGGCATTCAATATAATCAGTTGTCGGGAACTTTCTATGGTTTCTCTGCTTATGCAGAGATCGTTGCGATGTATGAAATCACGCGCTCGCAATTGATTCCATCGGGCACTGTTGGAACTCTTTATTACTTCTAATTTCTTCACCAAAATTCGAAACGAAAAAAGGGAGCACATTGCTCCCTTTTTTTTACTCTTCACACTGCAGAGTTATCTAAATTTTATTTTTCTCTATCGCCCGGAAATCCGCTCTGGATCAGTGTTTCAGGCATAAAAAAACCCCAGAGTTGCCTCTGGGGTTTTAAGTACTAAGCTAGTACTAAGAAATTACTTCTTAGCTGCTTTTTTAGTAGCTTTTTTAGTCGCTTTTTTTGCTACTTTTTTAGTAGTTTTTTTAGCTGCTTTTTTTGTAGCTTTTTTTGCTGCTTTCTTTGCCATGTGCTCCTCCTAGGATGCAAACGTTGTTGTTGTTACTTACTTTGTAAAAAACCTTACTTACCCTAAGTCTTCCTAATTCGACCATCGACGTCAACAAAAAAATTGCTTGCATATTTTTTGCGGAGATCGCGATCCGTGGAGGTGGGTGATGATCATCCTTTTTTCGATTTCGATGCTCGGACAAGCGCTCATACATCGAACTCTTTTGCGGATCTCTCAAGAATTTGCGATCTCTCAACACACATTTAGGTCTTTGATGATCTTAAATGCGGTGTTGGTGTCGTTTCTTGCCATCAGCTTTCACTCATCACCAATCTCACTCTGGCTTTTCATCGGCATTATTTTAATAACTTTAAAGTTTTTCCCGGGTATTTTGCGTTTTTTTATGATGAGAACACTTTCAAGCGCGTTGATTCCGTTACTTGATAGCGTGATTTTGGGTCTTCAATCAGGAAAATCTTTCCGCTTCGCACTTCATGCAGCGATCGAAAATCAAAACGGTTGGCGCAGAAATCAGCTGCGCGAAATTTATAATTTCATCATCACATCAGATGCGGTTCACTCCGCGAAATCCGCTCTGCTCAAGGATTTGCAGGCAGAGCTTGCAGAAATTGATCGCTCGAATGCACGCACGATTGATCAAGTGAAAGCGTTGCGAAGGAACCTTAAGCTACGCGAAAATTTTCGACGTAGGTCTGGACAAGTGACCCAGCAAATAAAAATGCAGGCGATAATTGTCACCGCGCTTTTTTCTGCGCTTCTTTCTTTTGTAATTGTGCAATTTGGGTTCTTTCAGCATCGATTTTTAATCTTGGCATCATTTTTTATTTTCATGATCGGGCTTTTTTGGATCTTTAATGTGGGGAGAAAGATGAAATGGAAGGTGTAGCACCGCCGCTTGAACTTCTTTTAGCGGTCAAAAGAAGTTTAGAAAAGGGTCAGACCGCGAAACAAGGCATTCTTAATTATTTAAAACGATGTGAAGGCGAATTTCCGACCACTGTTTCAAAATGGATGGCGCTATTGCATCAAGGAAAAGAGACGCAGACGCTGATTTCCGGGATTTCATCACAACATCGGCAGGTTCTTTTGCAGCTTTTGGAGCGCGGAATGCGTGGTGAGGCCATTTACAATGTGCTTCTGACTCTGGAAGAAGAGATCATGGAGGCATGCCATGAAGAACTGACAAATAAATTGGCGCGCCTTCCCTTTATTTTGCTTGTTCCGCTGTTGTTATTTCAATTTCCAGCATTCTTGATGCTTCTTTTTGGCCCGCTTCTTCAAAATTTTTTTCACTCTTTAGGGGGCGGATGATAGAGTGGCGGTGTTGGAGGATAAGCCCATGTCAAAAGAGCTTGTGACCAGAAAAAATCTGGAAAAGTTGGTCGATGAGTTGATGAAAGATCAGCCGAATCGTCAAACAGTCAAGAAGCTCACTTCTGAGCTGGGCATGGCTTATTCAGTCGATCCATTGACTCAAATGAATACAGTTCTGCAGTCGATGAACTCGGTCTATCTTCCTTCCAACAGAAGAGATGATCTAGAAAGATAGTTTTTCATGTCACATATCCTTGATTCCATCTTGGAAACTGTTGGCGATACGCCAATGGTGGCTCTTCATAATGTTACGAAGGGTTCAAAACACAAATTTTTCGCGAAAATCGAATATTTTAACCCAGGCGGCAGCATTAAAGACCGCGTTGCGGTTGCAATTATCGAAGAAGCCGAAAAACGTGGCGATTTAAAACCGGGTGGTACAATTGTTGAGGCCACTTCAGGAAATACAGGTGTGGGTTTGGCTTTGGCGGCCGCAGTTAAGGGCTACAAATGCATCATCATCATGCCTGAAAAGATGAGTGAAGAAAAAAGAGCTCTTCTTCGCGCCTACGGTGCACAGGTTGTCATCACTCCGATGGTTGAACCAGATCATCCAATGAGTCATTACAATGTCTCTAAACGAATCGCAGCGCAAATCCCGGGCGCGTTTTTGGCGAATCAGTTCTTCAACCCAGATAACGTAACGAAACATTATCAAACGACAGGTCCAGAAATCTGGAAACAAACGGATGGTAAGATCGACATGCTTGTCGGTGGCGCTGGCACCGGCGGAACACTTTCAGGTTGTGCAAAATATCTGAAAGAGCAGAAAAAAGACGTCAAAATCATCTGTGCCGACCCAGTGGGCTCGATTCTTTACGATTTGTACTATCATAAAAAGATCGTTGATCCTCCAGGTTCGTACAAAGTTGAAGGTATCGGCGAAGATATGCTTCCAGGCAATGTGCACTTGGATATTTATGATGGTTTTATCCGCGTTAATGACCAAGAAGCATTCGATATGACTCGCAGACTGGTGTCTGAAGAGGGTTTGCTGGTCGGTCCTTCAAGCGCAACTGCTTTAGTGGGCGCGATCAAAGCATCTGAAAAAGTTGAAAAACCGATGAATATCGTTGTGGTTTTCCCAGACAGTGGTCGTCAGTATCTTTCAAAAGCCTTCAACGATCGTTGGATGGTGGATAATGGTTTGTTGAAAGAAGAACAAATCAAAGATGCTTTCAACCGCGTGATTTCTGCTGAAGACGCTTTAAAAATTTATAACAAATAGTAGGTATACGATGAAAAAAACAACTCAAGATCTTGGTTTTGCGACAAGAGCTATTCACGCAGGACAATCTCCTGATCCAACAACAGGCGCGATCATGACTCCGGTGTACATGACCTCGACTTATGTACAAGAATCTCCGGGCGTTCATAAAGGTTGGGAGTATTCTCGTACTCACAATCCAACTCGTCGCGCTTATGAAAATTGCATGGCAAGTTTGGAAAATGGTAAATTCGGTTTTGCATTTGCTTCTGGTTGCGCGGCCACAACGACGATTCTTCATCTTCTTAAAGGTGGCGATCACGTTGTCGCGATGGACGATATGTACGGCGGCACTTTCCGTTTGTTCGATAAAGTTTTGAAGCATGACGGAATGGAATTTTCATTCGTAGATTTGACCAAATTTGAAAACTTCGAAAAGGCGATCAAACCAAATACTAAAATGGTGTGGTTGGAAACTCCGACAAATCCTACTTTGAAATTGGTTGATATCAAAAAAATCGCTGCTCACGCGAAAGCAAAAGGCATCTTGGTAGCGGTTGATAACACATTCATGAGCCCTTACTTCCAAAAACCTTTGGATTTAGGTGCCGATATCGTTGTTCACTCAGCAACAAAGTATATCGGTGGTCATAGTGACGTGGTCGGCGGTATCGCGGTGACTTCACGTGAAGATTTGGCTGAAAGAATCCAGTTCTTAACGAACTCTATGGGTGGTATCCAAGCGGCGTTCGATGCGTTCTTGTGCCTAAGAAGTTTGAAAACGTTGCCACTTCGTATGAAGGCTCACCAAGAGAACGCGATGGCGATTGCGAAATTCTTGGAGTCTCATCCAAAAGTTGAAAAAGTTATTTACCCAGGTTTGGAAAGCCATCCGCAACATGCTTTGGCGAAAGCCCAAATGTCAGGTTTCGGCGGTATGATCACGTTCTACATCAAAGGTGGAATGGAATCGGCTCGTAAATTCCTAGAAAACGTGAATGTTTTTTCTTTGGCAGAGAGCTTAGGTGGGGTTGAAAGCTTGATCGAGCACCCAGCAATTATGACGCATGCCTCCGTTCCTCCTGAAAATCGTAAGGCTTTGGGCATTGATGATTCCCTTATCCGCCTTTCAGTAGGTGTGGAAGATCTACAAGATCTACTAAATGACCTAAAATCCGCGTTCGATAAGGCTTAGTGTTTGACATCAAAGAGGCCAAAAGATAAACATTTGGTCTCTTTGAACGAATGGCTTGGTAGCTCAGCTGGTAGAGCAGAGGACTGAAAATCCTTGTGTCGGCGGTTCAATTCCGTCTCAAGCCACCATTTTTCTCACTATCCCTGCTTCATTATATTTCGCCTGTGTTTGAAAAATCTGATTCACTTCGGCTTCGCCGAAGTAGTTTTTTTCTTTAATGCTTATTAAAACGTTGGCCAGATTACGGAAAGCTCCTCAGAATATTTCTATAAGGAGAATCCCGTATGAAACTCGCTATCTCTTTTCTTTCTTTTTTGGTGCCGTCTTTTGTATTTGCGGCTCAATCGCAAGGTGTGACGCCGGACTTCACTTGTATGGCGGAACTTCCAACAACTTCATTTTATTCAAAGCCGATCAAAAATGAAGATGGTGATGAGTTGGTTGAATTCAAAGTGCAACATCACTTTGGCGTCGACAATGCTCCTGTGTTTCAAGGAGTTGTGACGGGACATGATTTCCCTTATCTGCAACAGCGTTTGGAAGTTATTAAAAAACTTGGCAACACGTTCACAGTGAAATTTAAAAAAGTAAATTGTTTGAAAAGCGGGGATGAATTGTTCTCGTGCGGATCAGGAAGCGACAGTGAAATCAATGGCGTTCCTGTGACGGGATTTGGTTTCACAACTCGTGTGATCGATACCAAAGTTTACGAATATAAATTCAAGAGCAATCAAGTGACATTCTCGTTCACGTATGAAGGAATGTCTTATGATATTCCGATGCAGTACGGGCCGGATGAATGTAATTTCAAAAACTAGAACGAATAGAAAAGCAAAGGCCCTCGATGAGGGCCTTTTTTATTTCCAATTATTGCGGAGTTGGTTCGCCTGCGCAGTTAGGAATCGTGTAAGACTTTGTGAAACGGTACTGTTGGTATGTACGTTTCGGAGTTAGCAATTGATACACTGGAACTTGAACTGTCATCGGGTAAGAACCAGTAATGCGTTGTTTTTTGCAAACTGTGCGGCTGTTTTGTCCACCTTGAGAAAAACAGTTTTCTTGCACTAGGCTATAGTGAATTGGCGTCGAAAGAATTTCTCTGCCAACAACTACGATTTCTTGGCGATCGCCGTAAGTGCGAGTTTCAGTGATGTCGACTGGTTTCGTTGTTTGAAGACGATCACCGTTACGGCACACCATCATGTAATCAATTGAACGACCCATATATACAGTAGGTGCTTTTGGATTTAGATATGGAGTCGCGTTGATTTCTTCCCAAGAAGAATTTGCGTTCACAGTGGCAAATGCAGACGAACAAGCGATCAAAGTAAGTAAAGACAAGAACAATGCTTTCATGGATATCACTCCTGATATGTTTCCGGGTTATTGGTTTTTTCCTCTTGAGCTCAAAGAGATGCCATAACCTGCATCGTCGACACAGTTTTAAACAAGTTACCGATCAGTAAGCGGAACACAGAGCGTTCCACGAACTTTCATGGCCTATTTTTTAGAGACATAAAGATTATCTTTTAGATAAAAACGCAAAGGCCACGACGCAGCTTCGCCCGCGTAATCCACGCCCACACGGGGTTTTGCGACGATTTGTTTTTTTAAAACTTCAAAGCCATCATCACTTACGTAAAGTTCCGAACGCTTTTTCCACAGCTTAATCCCATCGTGTGAACGATTAATGCCATAGTACTTACACAGTTTTCCGGGACCATTTGTTTTCAGATCTTTTTTCTTCACACCATGTTGTGAAGGAAGCGGTTCTACACCACGAATAAGAACTGCTTGCGGATTGCCTTTTTCTCGAGTGACAAAATTCAAACAGAAATACATTCCATAAATCATATAGACGTAAGAATGGCCGCCTTCTTGATACATAGATTGTATACGGGGAGTATTTTTGTCTCCATACGAGTGGGCTGCGGGATCATCGATTCCAAGATAGGCTTCGGTTTCAACAATGCGTGCGCGAAATTCTTCATTTTGAATTTTGATATGTAGAACTTTTCCCAACAGATCTTTTGCGATCTGCGTGGTGTCTTCCATATAGAATTCTTGCGGAAGAATTAAGAGATCCGACATATAAAGCTGACCTGTCTGCCGGCTTTTTCTTTGTCTCTGCGGTGGGAATGGAAATCGGGATTTGTGAACGTATCAATATGCAGATCAAAAACTCTGTCGGCTTGAATGTTCATAGACTGAAGTTGTGCTTTAACGACTTGATTTAAATCGACCAAAGCTTTGTCTTCAGAAATCTTTTCTGTGAATAAAGTGCGTTGTGCTTCGGTCAATGTGCCAAGGCTGCCAAGAATTTGATCGCGCACATCCAATCCCACTTCGAAAGATTTTTTTTGAATGTGGGGTCCGATGATCACATCAAGTTCTTCTGCGGGAATGCCGCTAGCAATAAGCTTTTCAATGGTTTTGATGGTGATGCGATTGGCGACACCTCTCCATCCGGCGTGAACGCCTGCGATGGTGCCGGTTCCTTGGTGATAAAATAACAAAGGAACGCAGTCGGCGGTGATCACGCAAATGCCGACGTTTTTATTTTTAGTGATATGCGCGTCGGCGATCACTTGTAAATCAGTGGAACTATTTTCTGATTCAACAACGGCGTCGCTGTGAATTTGTTTTACACGAACAAAATCAATATCGGGATATGCTGCTTTTAAAGCAGGAATTTGCGCATTCACACCACCGAATAACATTATCAGGTGGGGAGTACGAATTTCATATCCCAATGGTGTTTGTTCTATGTTCACACAAGACCCCATTTTTTTAGCAGAACTAGAATGTCCTCGGGCCAATCTTTTTTGAAGGAAAGGCGTTCCCCTGTGCGTGGATGAGTAAATCCTAATTCCGCCGCATGCAACAGAAAGCGAGGCAGATTTTTAAGATCTTCCTGAATGGATTTTTGCTCAATAGATTTTATCTTTCTGTCAGCACCGTAAAGAAGATCCCCGGCAATTGGCAAAGAATTTTCTGACAAGTGCACGCGGATTTGATGAGTACGGCCAGTTTCAAGTTTCAACTTCAGATAACTTAAACCTGCTTTACGATTCAAAACTTCATAGTGAGTCACGGCCCACTTACCACTTAATGGTGGATCTTCTTGATCGCTCAAAGGATAACCATCATCACCTATGATCGAAGCATAACGTTTGCGATCAACCGGATGACGAGCTAAGAAGCTGCGGAATGTTCCTGACATTGTGCGAGCCGTACCAATAGAAACCGCAAAATAAATTCGGTGAGTGCTGCGCTCTTTAAACTGTGCGGTTAAAGATTCGTGGGCCTTATCGTTTTTAGCGACGACAATAATTCCACTAGTTTCTTTGTCTAAACGATGAACGATGCCGGGACGTTCTTCACCGAACTTCATAGACAAATCATCGGTATGTGAAATCAGCGCATTGACTAAAGTATCGTGTGCGTGACCTGCAGCGGGATGGACAACAAGACCTGCGGGTTTGTTGATGACGATGACATCTTCATCTTCAAACAGAACATCTAATTTTAGATCGTAAGGTTGAAGTTCAGTCGGTGTCGGATCGGGCAGTGTGATTTCGATGGAATCGCCCTCTTTAATTTTTGCAGAGGCTTTTTCGATCTTGCCGTTCACCATCACAGCTGAGTTATCAATCAGATGAGCTGCGCGCGAGCGCGTTTCGATTTCGGGAATAAGAGCCAACGCCTTATCAAGACGAAGACCTGCCATCTGTTCGTCGGCGGTAACTTTTAAATTTTTCACGGGATTATTTTCCTAGAACCTGTTTGAAGTTCTTCATGTAGGAATCAGCTACTTTTTTATCGTCAAGAACCAGAGCTCTTGCGATTTGTACGACGTAACCACGTACGAAAACGATAGCTGGAAGATTTGCTGCATCCATTTTCTCTAAAGCAGTAACGTACCAAGAATTGATCTTAGTGATTTCGGACATGCGCTCGACAGAGATTTGCTTGTATTCACGAACTTTCTTAAGGAAAGCGCCATCCCAGTTTTCTTGGGCTGCGATTTCTTTTTCGAATTCAGGATCTTTTTTGTAAGCAGCTTCTTTCTTTTCCACTGGTTTTGGTTCAGGGAAAACTTGTTTGCTGGCTTCAATGATCGATGCATAAGTCAGGTCGTTCAATGAAGCGCGACCGCTTAATAATCTTTGATCGTAAATATTGCGTAGGATTTTATTACCAAGGACCTGGTAGGCTTCTTCGATCATCACAAGAAGTTCACGAGCTTCTTGTTCAGAGAAAATTGTATAGATCGCAGGATTGTCACCAGAGTACGTATTGCGTGCACGCTCGTAAGCTGCGCTGACCTCATGCTGAGGAGCGCCTGCTTGTAGTTCCAAGATTTCGTAGTAATTATATCGAGCTGTTGCTTGCATCGTAGGTATTATACTACGGCGCGAAGTTCCTCAGGATCAATAAGTTGTTTGCACGTCGCTAAGAATTGTCCCGCCAGCGCTGTAAACGGTTGCGCTACAAGCACGTGTTCGCGGCCTTTCACGGACTGCCACACAGCGTTGTCGAACTCGATACCAGCGACGTAATCTAGACCAAGGTCGTAATACTTATTGCACACACTTTTGATCGAATGCCCTAGATCCATGTTAGTTTGGCTGCGAGCAGAGTTCACAATCAAACGAACTGGGTTAGATGACATAGTTTCAAAGAAGTCGTATTGAAAACCTTCTTGTTCTTTCAAGTATGAACGGAACGAGAAAGGCTTCGCCAATGTTCTTTGACGGTGACTTCTTAAAGTTGAAATCATTTGTCCGTAAGCATCTGGTGTCGCATTTTGTTTTAACGAATGACAAACATAAGCTTCGATAAAGCGATATGTTTTTTCGATGCTTGTTGGTTCCGGCGAAGTAACTAAGAATTTTTCATCAGCAGATTTGAACAAATCAAGATGCGGTTCCAAAGCACCAGCACCCAAATCAACGATCACATAATCAGCGCGAAGTGACTTCATTTCCGGAATCAAGTTTGCAATTTGCACAGAGTTGAAATCAATCGGAGTCCACGAATCCCAGAAGCCTTGCACATAAGACAAGTTTGCAAACTGAGTTGGAATAACAATTTCTTGCAGAGTTTTGACGCCTTCAAAGAAATGGCGAATGTTCATGTGTGAAGGATTCACACCCAGAGTTGTGTGGATGTTTGCACCACTCAAATCAAGATCGACAACAACAACCGAATGACCCAGTTTAGAAAGAGTAATTCCCAAACTTGAAGAGACAAACGTTTTTCCAACGCCGCCTTTTCCAGAAGCTACAACCCAAACTTTAGCTGGCGAAGAAGAATCGCCGGATTTTCTTGGCACGAGTGTTTCTAAGTTGTCGTTCTCAAAGTCCATAAGACCGCCCTCATCATCTACTTGAGTGGAGAAATTAAAATTCCTTTTTTTGTCTCTTCGGCTTCAGAGGCGCGAATATAAAGAGGAACGAAAGATTTCCAATCTAAGGTCTGCCCTTTTATTGCGCGTTTTTCCGCCATCAGAGCCAAGGTTCTCGCGTGAGGAAAGTCCAGGAGAGCGTGATCCCTATGCATTTTCAGTTTCAATTCTTCGGGGAAATACTCGTGATAAGTTTCCCAACCATCGCCAACAACAGTCACGTCGCGATCGATGTGTTTAGAAAGTTCACGAACGGGAATGGCGTCAGGACCTTTCAAATAAGTCGGCTCTTCACCAGACATATCGAATAAGCCTAAGTACACCATGTTCTTGTAAGCATTGATGATTGCTAAAACTGGATACTGTGATCCGCGCGCTTGTTCAGCCAATAACATCAATGAATCAATCGTGATCAAAGGTTTATTGAACGAGTAAGCAAACGTTTTCCCAGCATTGGCAGCAACACGAATACCTGTGAAGCTACCTGGGCCTTGGCCCACGGCAAAGGCATCAATATCTTCAAGCTTAATTCCAGATTTTGAAAGACAGGATTCAACAAATGGAGACACGATTTCGCTATGAGTTTTTTGGCGCAGAGAATTTTCCTCTGCCACCAATTTTCCATCGATAACGACCGCGACACCGCCAAGATGGGTGCTGGTCTCCATTGCTAATATTTTCATAGACCTAATAAACGAGTGAAGTCATTAAACAGAGCGAAGATCATTAAGCTCATCAGTAATGCCAAGCCCACTTGTTGTGCGACTTCCATTTTCTTCATGCTTAAAGGTGCGCCCTTTACGAGTTCGATTACATAGAACACCAAGTGACCACCGTCAAGCACTGGCACTGGAAGCAAGTTCAAGATGAACAAGTTCACAGAAATAATCGCCATCATTTGCAAGAACTGAGTCATACCGATTTTAAATGTTTCACTAGCAGCTTGGCCGATAGACAAAACACCACCGATATTTTTCGGAGAAATCTTCGCTTCAAACAAACGCACGAAGCTCATCACCGTCATGACCGAAACATCCCAAGTTTTTTGAGTACCGCGAGCAAGGGCTTCGATTGGGTTCGAGAACTTCACGGTCATCAACTCTGGAGCGGCCATGTTCACAACTGGCGCGATACCGATTGTGTAGCGTTTTTCTTCCGCACCACTAGAGTTCATTTGTGTCGTCATTTTCGGAGTGATTTTCAAATCAACATTTTGATTGTCGCGTAGAACTGCAACACTCACTGGATTTTTGCCGTCGAAAGATTTGATGTTATTGATAACATCTTCCCACTTCGCCAAAGTCACATTGTTGATTGCAACAAGACGGTCGCCCTCTTTCAAACCAGCCGCAGCTGCAGGGGAGCCTTCCATTACTTTGCTGAGGTAAAGTTCTGAACTTTCAAGACCCAAGCTTTGCATTGAATATGATTTGATCGATTCAATCGGAGCCATTGTGACCGTGATTGGTTTTTCTTCCTTATCACCTTCACGCACGCCCATCACTTCAAGAGTCAAAGTGTCTTTGGCATTCAATTTTGCAAATGCAGAATCAAGTTGTCTCCAGTAAGTCACTTTTTGACCATTGATTGAAGTCAATGTGTCGCCAGTGCGCAAGCCCATTGCGTAAAGCGGGGAACCTGCTTTAACACCAACAGTTGTGCCCGCAGACATCGGTGTCAAACCTTCAACAGTCGCAACATAGTCGTAACTGCTAAGAACGTTTGGATTTGGTTCTGCTTTTGCGTTAACGGAAATCTTAGATTGCTCTTGCGAACCTTCATGTTGAACCACGACGTCCAAGTGCAAATCACGATTTTCTTTTTGCGAAAGAATTTTTTGGAAATCTTCCCACGTGTTGATCGCTTTATCGTTCACAGTGATTAAACGGTCCCCTGAACGGAAGCCCGCTGTGTAAGCCGCTGTCTGTGCAGATACGTCACCAATCACCGGAGTTTTTGCATCTTCACCCATCATCGCGACAGCGAAGAAAATGAAGATCGCAAAGAAGAAGTTCATCAATGGGCCCGCAAGAACGACAGCAATTCTTTGCCACACGTTTTTGTGAGTGAATGAAACTTTTTTGTCTTCTTCGGCAATCACGTCGCCTGGTTGTTCACCAAACATTTTTACGTAACCACCAAGAGGAATGATTGAAAGAGCGTAAGTTGTATCGCCCTTTTTATATTTCAGAATTTTTTTACCGAAGCCCAAACTGAACACTTCGACACGTACACCACACCATCTGGCAACCATGAAGTGACCAAGTTCGTGGATAAAAATCAGAACCCCGAGTAGAACAACAAACGGGACGATTGCAGATAGGCCTTGATGTAGAAAATTTAGAATCATATCCATCCGTTCATTCTAGTAGTGTGGAACGGATGTGAGCTAGGAAATTACAATTTTATTGCAGGGGCGCTCGACTTTTCTCTTACGACAAAAGGTGAGACACGATCACAACACCGAATAAAACGACCGGAGCTGCAAATAATACGGCGTCAATTCGATCTAATACGCCGCCGTGGCCAGGCATGATTTTACCGGAGTCCTTAACATCTGCGACTCTCTTTAGTAAGGACTCAAAAAAGTCTCCAAATTGGCCGACAAATCCTGAGACAGCCGAAAGTCCTAAAATGAAACTCAACTTATAGTCGCCCAATAAAAACTTCCAGCAGATTAAGCCCGCGATCAAAGAACCAAAGATACCGCCAACAGAACCCTGCCAAGTTTTCTTCGGCGATACGTTCGGCATCACCTTATGTTTGCCAATCAACACACCAAATACGTAAGCCAACGTGTCCCCGGCAAACACAACACCCAAAAGGAAAACAAACCAATACAAGCCCTGCATCAAATCTAAAAGTCTGAATGCAAACGCCGGCATCAAACCGACATAGACCAAACCTAGAACCGATTTCGCTTGAAAATCAGCGATGCGCGAAAGTTCGCCCGTTTTGTGAAGCGCTAACAAACTAAAGATGCAAAGAAGAACAACGGAAAGAGCAAAAGTAAGAACACCGATATTCAACGCAACACTTGTCAGACCAAATGTTAACCACGTGAAGATCATGTACGAGATTTTCAAGAACCATGACGATTCTTTTTTAAATGCGATGCCAACGAATTCCCATGAACCAACAGCAACCGCAAACGCGATCATGATTTTAACGCCATCGATTCCAAGGTACATGTACAGGCCAACGATAATGGCCAAGGCTAGAAGTGCAGAGACCGCTCTAGTTAGAAAGCTTTTCCAAGTTGTCATTCGTCGCGACCTTCCCATAACGGCGTTGTCTTACTGAAAACGCGTTGAGCGCTTCATCTAAGTGAGCCTCTGTGAAGTTCGGCCACAATGTTTCAGTAAAGTAAAACTCAGAATAAGCAGCCTGCCAAAGAAGGAAATTAGACAATCTTTGTTCGCCACTTGTTCTGACAATCAAATCAGGATCAGGAGTAGGGTAAGTGCTTAGCGATGTGCTAATCAAGGCTTCATCGATATCGTCAGGAGCAATATGACCATCAGCAATTTGCTGAGCGATTTCACGCACGGCCAATGTGATCTCTTGGCGAGAGCCATAGCTCAAAGCAAAGACCAAGTTCAGGCCTGTGCACTGAGATGTAGCTTCGGCAGCCGATTGAATAGCTGAATGAACGTCAGATGGAACGCGCGACAAATCACCGATCACAGAAAAACGAATATTTTCTTTTACTAGATTTTCTGTTTCACGACGCAAGTAACGACGAAGAAGTTTCATCAAGAAAGAAACTTCAGTCTGAGGACGGAACCAATTTTCAGTAGAGAAAGCATAAAGAGTCAGATTCTTAATGCCTTTGCGAGAACACGCCGTAATGATTTTTTTAGCGACGCGTGTTCCTTTGATATGTCCAAACGTGCGCGGTTTGCGCTTGAGCTGAGCCCAACGACCGTTACCATCCATAATGATTGCAATATGCTTAGGTAGAGTCATGGGCTCCTAGGACCTAGATCGTTAAGATCGACTTTTCTTTTTCGTCAGCTACTTGATCAACTTTCTTGATCATATCGTCTGTCGCTTTTTGGATGTCAGCTTCTGCTTTTTTAGCTTCGTCTTCGCTTAATGGAGTCTTTTTATCAGCCTTCATTTTTTTGATTTCGTCATTGGCATCACGACGAGCCATACGAACTGCAACACGAGCTTCTTCAGCGATCTTCTTAACTTGTTTTGCCAAGTCTTTACGACGTTCTTCAGTCAAATCTGGAACTTTCAAACGAATCACTTTACCGTCGTTCATTGGAGCCATGCCCAATTCAGACTTGATGATGGCTTGTTCGATATCTTTAAGGATAGAAACTTCCCAAGGCGCGATAAGGAAAGATTTAGCATCTGGTGTAGAGATAGATGCAACTTGAGAAAGTGGAGATGGATTGCCGTAGTAATTTACGCGCACGTTATCAAGCATAGAAACTTGAGCACGGCCCGTACGGATCTTTTTAAGTTCTTCGCCCAAAGCAGCCAATGATTTTTCCATTTGTGCTTGAGCATTCTTTTTCACATCAGCGATTGCCATAGATGACTCCTGTTTTATTGTACGAGTGTACCGATGTTTTCACCTTGAACGGCTTTCAGGATATTTCCTGGAACCATAAGGTCAAAAGTAATAATTGGAAGTTTGTTATCCATACACATACTGATCGCAGTAGAGTCCATGACTTGCAAACCGCGGTTCAATACGTCGATGTAGCTGATCTTGTCGAATTTCTTCGCGTCAGCGTGTTTTGCAGGATCTTTATCGTAGATACCATCTACTTTTGTCGCCTTCATGATAACTTGAGCATTGATTTCCATCGCACGAAGGGACGCCGCTGTATCTGTAGTGAAGAAAGGATTTCCAGTACCTGCACCGAAAATCACCAGACGGCCTTTTTCAAGGTGACGAATTGCTCTGCGACGGATGTAAGGTTCAGCGATTTCAGCCATTTCGATAGCTGTCTGAACACGAGTAGGAACACCGGCTTTTTCAAGAGCATCTTGCAAAGCCAGAGCATTGATACAAGTCGCAAGCATACCCATATAGTCTGCACTTGCGCGATCCATGCCTTCAGCCGAAGCGGCAACACCACGATAGATATTGCCGCCGCCGATTACTAGACCTATTTGAACGCCTGATTTGTAAGCTTCTGCTACGTCTTGCGCGATCTGTGTGATCGTCGCAGTATTGATACCAGTCCCTTGCTTACCAGCAAGAGCTTCACCACTTAACTTTAGCAATACGCGCTTATAAACAGGCTCTTTCAAACTAGTGTCCTTTCATTTGCGCAGCAACTTCAGCTGCGAAGTCGTTAGACTTTTTCTCGATACCAGCGCCCAACTCAAAACGTACGAAACGTTTTACAGTCACGTCAGTGCCAAGCTCTTTACCAACAGATTTCGCCAAATCAGAAACTTTCATGTCTGGATTTTTAACGAAAGCTTGGTCCATCAAGCAGTTTTCAGCCAAGAATTTACGGATTTGACCATCAACGATTTTTTCGATCATTTCTGGTTTTTTGCCTGATTCAAGGTTTTTAGCAGTCAAAATTTCTTTTTCTTTTGCAACTACGTCTGCTGGGATTTGGTCAGAAGAAATAGCCATTGGGTTCATAGCAGCGATGTGCAATGAAACGTCTTGAGCAAAAGTTTTCAACGCTGGATTAGAAACAGCAGCTGGGTTAGCAGCAGCAACTTCAATCATAACGCCGATTTTACCTTCACCGTGGATGTACGTGTGAACCAATGTGTTTGCAGTCGCAGTGTATTTTTCGAAGCGGCGGATAACGATGTTTTCACCGATAGTCGCGATTGCTTCTTTCAACATGTCGCCAACTTTTTTAGTTGGGTTTTTGTGGAATGCTTGCTCCAAGATATCGCCAACTGCGTTTACAGCGTTCAATACGTGGTGAGCAACGTCAGTAACTAGGTTTTTGAAACCATCGTTACGAGCAACGAAGTCAGTTTCAGAGTTGATCTCAAGGATCACACCTGTGTTACCAACAACTTGTGCGAATACAGTACCTTCAGCAGCGATACGGTCAGCTTTTTTAGCTGCAGCGCCAAGGCCTTTTACACGCAACCATTCAACGGCAGCTTGGAAATCGCCAGAAGTCGCTTCAAGCGCCTTTTTGCAATCCATCATACCTGCATTTGTTTTTTCTCTTAGCTCTTTAACAAGAGTAGCGGAAATAGACATTAGGAAGTCTCCCTCAAAAATAGGTTTTTTAAAGAATGAAAAACGAGAACAGAAGGGGCAAACAAAGAGAAGGGTGGTCAAGCCACCCTTTCTTCACTTATCTGACTGAGACTACTCAGCAGATTCGTCTTTGTTTTCAAGCTCAGCTTGGATCTCAACTTCTTCTGCTGTACCAGCAGCAACAAGTTTACGACCTTTGTTGGCTTTAACAACTGCAGGGCCTGCAGATTTTTTAGGAGCTTCTTTCGCGCCAGCTTTTGCAGGAGCACGACGTTTAGGAGCTTCTTTTTCTTCGCCTTTAGCTTCTTTAGCAACGTCTGATTGTTTATCAGTCATTGTGCGAAGTTTTTGTTCCCAAGTTTTAGCGCCTTCAATGTAAGCGTCTGCAACTAGGTTAGCGAACAATTTGATAGAACGGATAGCATCGTCGTTACCTGGAATTGGGAAATCGATAGACTCTGGATCAGAGTTTGTATCAGCGATACCAACAACAGTCATACCCAAGCGTTTTGCTTCAGCAACTGCGATGTGTTCTTTTGGAAGGTCTACTACGAACATAACAGAAGGCATTTCTTTCATGTCGCGGATACCGTTCAAGAACTCAGACAAACGAAGGTATTCTTTTTCGATTTTTGCGCGTTCTTTTTTAGTAAGGTAGTTGAATTCGCCTTTTTCTTTCATTTGATCAACTTTGCGAAGACGATCGATAGATGATTTGATCGTTTCGAAGTTAGTCATCATGCCACCCAACCAACGTTTAGTAACATAGTACTGACCGCATTTTGCAGCAGCTTCTTGAACAGGCTCGATAGCTTGTTTTTTAGTACCTACGAAGATCATACGGCCGCCGTTAGCAGCGATTTCTTTTACGTAGTCAGCAGCTTTGTTAGCGCGAACAACAGTCTTTTGAAGGTCGATAATATGGATACCGCCTCTAGCTGTGTAAACGTAAGGTTTCATTTTTGGGTTCCAACGCTGTGTTTGATGTCCGAAGTGGACGCCAGCGTCTAGCATTTCTTTCATGGTAACTTGTGCCATGGTAGTACTTCCTTTCTGGTTATTCCTCCTCTTGTGCAGAGCCAGCTTCTTTTTTTCGCCGGAAGACTCCCTTTTTCAGTACTTGGGAGACCAGTTAGTGCTCAAGAGTGTGTTATTGTTGGACTCACGGGATATCATAGCCCCCACCGCAGAGCAAGAACTCTTTGGAACGTCTCGTCCTGACTGGATTTCATTACATCAGGCCCTATAATATTAAATATTGTTTATATATTCCGCGTCATGCACGATACTGGTTCATATAAACAAAAATTACCTCTATTTGGGACGTAGTCGGAAGGGTAAATATGCTTCGTGTTTCGGCAGATGTCCTGCCTGAGGTTCGCGCGATCTTTGATCGGCTGTCTCAGGAAATAGGCAGAAGAGTAGATAGAGCCTTTGGAATTCTCATGGGAATTCAATGGTTTGGCGCTATTCTTGTGGCCTGGTTGGTGAGCCCCAGAACTTGGATTGAAAGTTCGGGTTCTAGTATTTCCTCCTTATTATTGTCGTTTGTGTTGGGCGGATTGTTCGCGGTTCCGTCCATTGCTGCGATTTTCTTAGCTCCCGGCGAGCGGGTCACTCGTTACATCATCGCGACCTCGCAGGTTCTGTTTTCGGTCTTATTGATTCATTTAAGTGGCGGTCGCATCGAAACCCATTTTCATATTTTTGTATCGCTGGCCTTTTTGGCTTTCTATATGGATATGGGAGTTCTGTGGTACGCGGGCACGCTGGTGATTATCGATCACATGCTACGTGGGCAGTTTTACCCGTTGTCGGTGTATGGTCAGTTGGGAGCTTACGGCTGGCGTTGGCTTGAGCACGGCGGCTGGGTGCTGTTTGAAAACTTCATCTTGTGCATGGGTATTTTTCGCATCCGCCAAGAGTTGTGGGGAATGGCTTCATCGAAACACGATCTGATACTTGCCAAAGAAGAAGCACAACGAGCCTCAGTCATGAAATCGCACTTCTTGTCGAACATGAGCCATGAAATCAGAACGCCTTTAAACAGCATCATCGGTTTTGCAGACTTACTTTCCGAATCCAATCTTGAAGGCGAGCATCGCGAATTCGCTTCCACCATTCATCGTTGTTCTGAATCTTTGCTTGTTCTGATCAATGACATCTTGGATTTTTCAAAAATTGAAAACGGTCTTTTGCAAATCGATCGTCACAAATTCGATGTTCATCAACTTCACAAAGACATCCATCATATGTTCAACATGAGCTGCCGCGAAAAAGGTTTGGCTTTGCAAATCAAAGTCGGCGAAAACGTGCCCAACGAAGCGGTGGGGGATTCACATCGTTTGAAACAAATTTTGGTGAATCTTGTTGGCAATGCCATCAAGTTTACAGAACGCGGAAGTGTCTCTGTGTCTGTGGAAAAAGATGCGGATAACGAGCGTTCGTACAAATGGCGCGTGACTGACACCGGAATTGGTATTGCTCCGGAAAATCAGAAGAAATTATTTAAATCATTTTCGCAAGAACATGCATCAACGTCGCGCAAATATGGCGGCACGGGTTTGGGTCTTGTGATTTCGAAAAACTTGATTGAGCTGATGGGCGGGAATATCGCTGTCGACAGTAAAGAGGGCGAAGGAACAACGTTTTCCTTCACCCTTAAACTTGATGAATTATAAAGAAGCTTCTTCGAATGAAGGAGCTGCAGTTTCTTCTGCAGAAACTGTTTCTGGGATTTCAACGTCTTCGACTTTGAAGCCTAAAGATGCCACTGTCATTTCTGCTTGAAGCAAAGCACCCACTAGGTTTTTTTGCTCGTTCACAGTTGATGAAGCGATCCACAAGTTTTCAAGGCTTGGGATAGTCATGTTAGCACTCAATTTGATGTCGCCATTGCCTGCGATGATTGGTGAAACGAAGATACGTTCCAACTTCACATCATCCAAAGCTTCTGGATAAGCGCGTTTGATTTGACGTTTGATTTTCTTCAAAGTCAGACCCACAACTTCGCTGTCATCCATAACTTCTGACTCAATAAATGTGATCCATTGTGAAGCTTGAAGAGTTTGTCCTTCAACTTCTACAGCCGGCATAAATTGACCAGCGCATGGACCGATTTCGTCTTGAGTTGTGCCATTTAATACGTGCATCGCTGTCGATTCAGTCACTGCTTTTGAGTGACAGATATCCAAACACAAAGCTGTCCAGTAAGTATTTTTACCAAGCTTCGAACGCGCACGAACTGAAATAGCATCTTCAGGAAGAAGGAGTGCAAGGTCCTTCACTGTGCCCGCAAAGATGAAGTTGTGAGCGTGAAGAGTTTTAGAGCCATTGATTGTGATCGAAGTCACTTTGTCGCCTTCTTGATGAAACTTCGTTACGTAAGAACGAGGCAAGAAGTCGCCAGTGAATTTTTGCATCAACATTTGAATCCATTGGTGTGGCTCTACCGCAAGGTCGATACGTTTTGAAGAAGTGAAGTAGTTCAACTCTTCATAGAACGCTGGTGGATTTTCACCAAAGCCCAAGAAAGTTTTAAAGCCACCTGCTTCGTAAGTGATAGGTGCTTCTTCAGAAACATCAGCAACGATTTTCGTCGCTAAGAGATTTTCCATGAATTTCATCGCTTTTTCAGAAAGAACAGAATCAGGTACGAAGCGAAGACCGTTGTTGATAGGACCGGTTGGGAAATTGATTTGCTTATTCACGCCGCCGGCGAAATCAGCACCGTCAAGCAAAGCGATATTGCTTGTTTCACGGCTAAGTGCCGCCGCAATGCTAAGTCCTGTAAGTCCGCTTCCAATAATTGCATAGTCGTAGATATGTTGAGCCATGCAAATACAATCCCGAAAAGGTCGAGTCTTTGCAAGCCTCAAACATGGGAAAACTTAGCTAACGCATTTAATCATAAGACGGAGAATCGCTCGCACTGCGGGTTTGAGCCACGGTTGCTTATCGAGTAAGCAAGCAATCGCAGGGGAGTGCTTATAATAAAGGGCGATAAAGCGACGTCCCCAAGAGGTGTTTCTTAGAGTGAAATCTCTGAATACGCGCAACTCTTGAACTTCGAGTGACTGCGGACCGAAAGCAGACGTTGCGATAAAACAACGTGGTCTTTCTTTGTCAGACATCTTCAAGAATTGTTTTACGATATTTGGATTTCTTGCCGTTTTCGCAAATGACTCTGCTTTTTTAATGATGTCTGGATAAATTGGCGTGAACTGAATGAACATGGCCAATTGTTTTGCAGCATTAAGCATACGATCTTGATATTTTTCATTCGTATCGTAAATGCGTAGCAAGTCCCAGTAAACCGAGGCGACCACAGTCAGTTCTGTGGTACGAGCTGATTCTTTGAAAGCTTCAGGACGAAGTTTTTCACCCTTCTTCACTTCAAAAACGATATCCAAGATTTTCAGATATTTTTCGTAAGAAATTGCGGCATCGGAATAAAGTTTAGAGCCCATCGACATGCGCGCTTTTTTAATAAGCTGCACGCGACTTTTCCAAAGTTGCAAACGATGTTGTTCACGTGCGCGTTCTTGCGCCATCAACACACCACCGCTGCTTGTGGCAACGGTTCTGCGCAAATCAGAAATACAACCCGCACAAACTTGCGGTGGCAAATTTGTTTCTCCTGCTGCCTGAAGTTTTGAAACCAAGTCAGGATCAAGAGGGTGCAGTTCTGTAACTTGTATTCCGCAGCGCGGGCATTGGATCATTTAAACCTCAAGAGTAGATTCTAACTGAGGCTTAGTTGTTAAAGCAAATTCATTGGATCAATGTCGACCAATATTTTTACTCCCGAAGGAACCCACTCCTGATCTCCAAGGAGCTGCCTCGCAAATGGATTCACAATACTGTTCTGATTTGTCTTCAACAAAAGATGATATCTAAACTGGCCACGCAACTTCGCTAGAGGGGCCTCAGCAGGTCCTAAGACTTCCATAGACGCATATTGCGGGAATTTTTCCTTCAAACTCTGCGCTCTTCTTGCCAAAAGTCGTGCGGTTTCTTCAACTTTCCCAAGATGAGTCCCTTGAATTCTCATACCCACAAGTTTACCTACCGGTGGATAGTTGAGGGCTCCTCGGATCATGAGTTCATTATTTGCGAATCCTTCATAGTCATGATTGCGTGCGAAAGTGATACTCTCATGTTCCGTATTGAAAGTTTGAATGATGACGTAGCCCGGACTTTCGCCTTCTTTTACGTGACGTCCACTGCGTCCACTCATCTGTGTGATCAGTTGGAAACTTCTTTCGGTTGCACGGAAATCAGGGAGATTGAAGCCGACATCAGCCAAAACTAAACCGACAAGTTTGAGTTTTGGAAAATCCAAACCCTTCGCAATCATCTGTGTTCCAACGAGAATATCAATCTCGCCTGTTTCCATATTGCTGATCAGTTCTTCAAGATCGGCGCGACTTTGAATTTCATCGCGGTCCGCACGTGCGATTTTTTTACCTGGAAAAAGACGAGTCAGATCGTTTTCAAGAAGCTCGGTTCCTAAACCGATCGCTTCCATTTCGCCTTCTTTGCAGTCAGGACATTTCGTTTTGAACTGTTCGTGATAGTCACAGTAGTGACAGATTAAATGCGAACCTGCATGTAATGTGAGTGAAATATCGCAGTTCGGGCATTCGCGCGTGTGACCACAAGCAGGACACACCACCATCTGCGCAACACCACGACGATTCAAGAATAAAGCGGCTTGATCGCCTTGATCTAACACCTCATGCATTTTTTCAAAAAGCTCGGGACTTAACCAGAATGGCAGGTGCGAATATTTTTGCACCATCATTTTCTGCTTATCATCGTCGGCCTTTTGCTGACGTAAATCGATTACTTCAATCGTAGGCAATGCACGTCCAGCCACACGATTTTTCAACGTGTGCAGGTGATATTTTCCTTCTTGTGCATTCTTCCAAGTTTCTAAGCTCGGAGTGGCAGAGCCAAGAACGACAGGACAATTCATCATTTTACCAAGCATCACAGCGGCGTCGCGGCCGTTGTATTTTAATTTTTCATCTTGCTTGAAACTTGGTTCGTGTTCTTCGTCGACGATGATTAAACCTAAATCCTCAATCGGGCAGAACAAAGCTGAACGTGCGCCAATCAAAATAGATTTTTTGCCATCGACAATGTCCCACCATTGATTCGTGCGTTCACGATCTGTCAATTGCGAGTGAGTGGCTGCGATTTTATCGCCAAAACGACGCGCGAATCGTTGCACTAATTGTGGTGTCAAAGAGATTTCGGGAACTAGAACTAATCCGCGTTTGCCTTCTTTTAAAACTTTATCCAGCAAGCGCAAATAAACTTCGGTCTTACCAGAGCCCGTCACACCAAAAAGCAAATGCGTAGAAAAGCCTTCGTGTTTCGAAATGTCTTCAAAACATTTTTGTTGTTCGGGTGTCAGATCTAACTGCGTGTCGGCTTCAAGTTGCGGAATAACCGGCGCACGTTTGCTTGCACGCGTTTTTTCCTGCTTTTTCAAAGGAGGAAACGCCGATTGCACCACTTGACCAACGGGGTGAAGATAATACGACGCCAGCCACTCAAGCCATTTTACAAATGGCTCGGGCAGGGGGCGATATTCTTCATCAATCGAATCAATACTTTTGATTTGAAATTCAGGAAGTGTCTCGGTCGGGCCTAAAGCTAAGCCCTTTACTTTTCTTTTTCCTAGAGGCGCATTAACTAACTGGCCTCGCTGTAATGGTTCAGAGAAGCTGTAAGTGAGAGCCTCTGGAAGGGGAGCATCGACTGCAACCTTCCACAGCTTTTCACTCATCTGTACCTCGAGTAGAACTCAATAACTGCGTCTTTAGCAGGAAGTTTTTCAATGCCAGACAAGTTCAAATTGCTGTCGATTGAAGACGGTTGGAATAAGTTTGCAGCCGTATTGGGGCGAGCTGAAACACTGATTAGACGAATATTCACAGTGTTGTTGCCCCAGCGAACCGTGCGTGCACGAGGATAATACAAACCTTTTGCGAATTGATTGTAGTTATCCGCCGTCATTTCAACTTGGCTTGGCAAACGAACTTTGCGAACCACGAATTGATCTTGCTCGATCCAGATTCCAGGGTTGTTTGCATCTTGACCCACTGGAGTCGCGATACCCAAAGCATAATTTGGTACGCCACCTGTGCGTGAATAGCGAACCCATGATTCTGGTTCGTATTTAATTTCTGCAGCCGTTTTCGGCATTGGTTTTTTATTGAACGCTGTCGTTGGAATCATTTTATAGTGAGCAAGGCTTGTCGCAAAAACTTCAGGGCTTCTGAAGTTCAAAAACTTTTCAAGGAAGTCGTCAGAAATACGATCTGCTTTTTTAGAATTGCCGATCATGCTGTGACGTTGACCACCAGCGTACACAAATTGAATTTTGAAAGTGTTCTGAAGATCTTTACCGCCAGTCACAGTCAAACGCATTGTGCGATCACTATCGATCAACCAAGTTTCTTTCAAGTGAAGTGTGTCTTCACCATTTGCAAATTGCACTTCTTGTTCAATTGCATAAATACCAGAGCCCGCATTTTCAGACGTTTTTTGCAGGATCGTTCTTGTCGGCATGATGTAAGCGGATGCGACTACGGGTAAAAGTCCCAAAGCTGCAATTGCCATCCACATTTTTTTCATACGGGCCTCTTATTCTGTCAAAGTTCTAGAAAGTCTTAACTAGGTCGTGAAGGTAACTCTTTAATTCTTTACTTAATTCAGGATTCTTCAAGGCTAGTTCGATGTTTGCCTGCAAATATCCAAGCTTGTCACCCGCATCGTAACGATCCGAAGTGAATGTCATGGCATTTAGACCGCGTTGTTCACACAAAATCTTCATGCTGTCAGTCAGTTGGATCTCACCGTTCAAAGTCGGTTTCGCGTTTTGCAGGATATCCATGATCGCATTGTCGAAGACATAACGACCTGGCAGGGCCCAACGGCTTTTCGTTTGTTCTGGTTTAGGTTTTTCAATCAACGAATTCACTTTGAAGAAGCCAGAGTTATTTTCTTCGACTTCCGCGATACCGTATTTTGAAACGTCTTTATCGCCAACTTTCATCACCGAAATAGTTGAAACGCCAGTTTGTTCGAACGATTTTACCAAACGTTCAGTGACGTTCGGTTCGCCGTTTGCTTCCATCGTAATTTCGTCACCCAAAAGAACTGCAAAGGGCTCTTTACCGATGATCGGAAGACCGCACAGAACTGCATGTCCTAAACCCAAAGCTTGTTTTTGGCGAATACTGATGATGTTGGCTTTGTCGCGAATTCTTGTTACGCGTTCCAATAGCTTTTCTTTGCCATCTTTCGCAAGTTTGTCTTCAAGTTCGTAAGAAGTATCGAAAAAGTCTTCAATCGCGTGTTTGCCACGGCCAGCGATAAGGACGATGTCCTCGATTCCTGCTTTAACGGCCTCTTCCACCACGTAAAGAATGATTGGCGCGTCTACGATAGTCAGCATTTCCTTGGGAACCGTTTTAGTTGCCGGAAGAAATCTTGTACCTAAACCCGCTGCTGGAATGATGGCTTTTTTTACTTTTTGCATCCCTTATTTTTCTCAAACGTTTCATTCTAAGACAAGCCATAATGAGCGTTGTCTTAACTTGAGAAATCACTTGTGTTTTATCAACTAAACTCCGATGAGTCTGATAGTCTATAGTTCGGGGGAATTGTCCATGAAAGTACGTTTGAATAAAGCGACGTGGCGTGCGTTTGGAGGCATCATCGCTTCTGGCGTTCTTGTCGTGTCGTTTCAAAACTGCGGTAAGGCGGGTTTTGACTCATCACTAGATGATGAGATCAGCTCTGCAGCGGTCGATGCGGCGCTTTCAGCTAAATACGGTTCCGCAACCGGAGCCAAAGTAGCTGCTATTCCATTCGCCTTCGACGCGACGGTCGATACGATCACTTACAACTCATGTGCTGAATCTTCACTGACAGGTCAGGAAGCGTTTTTCTCGTTAAAAGCAGGCGCTTACTCGACGGGCGGCATTAAGTTGAATGATGCGTTCTTCACTTACGTGGATAATCCAGACAATTTCAAGCCAAACTATCCAGCAACTACAATCAGCAAAGAGCAATACGCGAATTTCTTAGCGGACTCGCCAGCGAATAAAGACGCTGTTGCGAACTTGGCAATTCGTTCGAAAACAAATTTATTGAATGTGTACTCGTCTTCAACTTCAGTAACTTTGGGTACGGATGTTGTTGGTTTAGCTAGTACTTTGACTGATTCGTTGATCATGACAAGTTTGAACACGGCGAAAGCTGCTCCGTATATCAGCTATTTCCCATTCTCTCCAGATGCGCGAGTTGTTGAAGCGACGATGAAATTCAATACGGATCAAGGTATCGCGCAAGGCTTTAGAAACGTTCTTGCGAATGACGGCGCTCTTGTTCTTTCTTATTTAAACAGTTCTTCAGATCCAAATGTGATTCGTGGTCCAAGCTCAACGTCACCGATGAAAACGGCTTACGGTCGCGCATATAAACTTGGTTTTGGTCAACCAGCGAATCGTTCTGCGGAAGCTTCGCGTATTTTGCCAGCGAATCAATTGCAAGGTATTACAGAGACGGATCTTTCAACAGGCTCAGTTTCAGGAAGTTGGAACTGTACTCGCCAGTATTTAGTTGTGCGTGCGCAAGATGCTGCGACTTATTGTCCAGCGGTGAACTATGCGACTTTAACTGGCAGTTACCTGGCTGAACTTGAAGTTGTTCGTCGCCAAATTCGCGCGGATCTATGGGATGTAAATCCAATCTTGAAGTGCGTGGTGCCTAAAGGTGGCGTGTCTTGTTATAACGAAGATCTTGTGAATGGTGCCGCTTCAGGCGTGAACTATTATACGACTTCAAATAATCCAGGCAGCACTGCTGGTACGCCAGAAGCTGTTTATGGTGAGTGTTTTAACTCGCTTCTTTCAGCGGGTGCCTATATGACGTCAACGATTCCAACGAAACGTTGCGGTAACTATATCAGCATTTGCACGCGTAACTAGTTTTTAGCTACGCGAGCTTCAAGCTGCTCTTCCATGTGATACGGATAAGCTTTGATGTAATTTAAAGGGTCGACCATTCGGCCCTTTGTTTTTACTGCGAAATGCAAATGCGCGCGAGTGCAGTAACCTGTACAACCAACCTCTGCGATCTTTTCACCGGCATTTACTTTCAGACCCTGACGAATCTTTTTATCAATCTTATAAAGATGATCGTAAGCTGTTTCCATTCCGTTCGAGTGAAGCAGAACGATGTAATTTCCTGCCGCGTGGTTATTGCCGTAACGAACTACAACACCTTTACGAGCAGCTAACACCGGTTCACCTTTTGGCAATTCAAAATCAACTCCCAAGTGAGGTTGTCTGCGACCCGTGATCGGATGCAGGCGATTCGGTTGGAAGGTGCTTGCGATTTTTAAGTAATTCACTGGTGCATACAAAGGTCTTTTTTCTAGCAAATCATCACTATTAAAGAAGACGCCACCGTCTGGATTTTTCACGAAACGTTTGCGCACGTCACGGCCGTCAATTTCCAACGACGTTTGCATAATTTCGCCGTACTTAATGAAGTGACCGCTTTCATATTTCTTTTGCACCGTGAACCAATAGTTTGCGCCACGTTTTAGATCCCGAGCCGATCTGATATCAAACGCATAGGCATCAGTGAAACGACTTGCGACGAAGTTGCTGTCGATTTTCGCAAGGATGCTTCCCAAAATAGAGCCGTGAATGCGACCGTCAATTCGTTCAAGAGTGATTTTGTAGTTTGGAATGTAGGGGAATGCGCTGACTTTGCCGCCTTTTTTCAAAATACGGAAAGCTGCTGCTGTTTGCGAGTCGAAAACACGCAATTCAGTTTCACCTGCATCACGGCGCACTAAATATTTTGTATCGAGAGTCAGGAAAAGTTGGCGTAGGCCTGCATGCGAACTCAAAACTACTTCGCGCTCGCGACCCGTGAAACCATTTTTCGCTAGAATTCCGATCAATGTATCGCCAGAACGAATAGGTTTTGCAGCAAAGTTGTTGTTTGCCGCCTGGACCGATTGGTAGGATGTCAGTGCTAAAAGAAATGCACACAGCTGTCGTACAACGAGGTGAATCATCATGCTCCGTCCTTTGAGCTTAATTAAACTTCCTGTTTTTTTACTTGTTTATCTTAGCCTGAACGTGGCTTCGGCCCAAGTTTATAACTCCTCCATCTCTGCCGCGAGCGGTGGAACTGGCCGTGGGTCTATAGAGCCTGGCGATGCCCTTTTGTTAAATTCCGCGACTTTGCCACATCTCAAAGGTCGTTTTCTTTTCACTTCTTTTGCGAAGGACGAATTTGCAGCGAGCTTAAGCGATAACACCACTGAAAGTGTTGTGCCTGCGGGGCTGTCTTACGTACAAAAAAAATCGACAAGCAGTTTTGGTGATTTGAAACAGCAAGACATCGCGGTGACGTTAGCTGACTTCGTGGTTGAAAAATTCTCGATGGGTTTAACGGGCCACTACACTGAACAAAAAATCCCGAACGCATCGTATTCGCAAACCAACGTGGATTTGGGCTTCCTGTACACGCCGTTTTCAAATCTGGGGATTGGGCTTGTGGGGTACAACCTTTTGGGCGAGCAGGACAATATCCCGAAAGAGTTTCGTGAAAAAACCTCTGTGGGGGCGGGATTTAACTTTATCTACCAAAATTCCATCCGTTTCCGTGTCGATGCGACTTCAGAGTCCTTTTATGGGGTCGGATTGGAGACTTATTTGAATAAATTTATCATCACGCGCTTCGGTTATTCGAACGATACCGACGATTCTAGGCAGCTTTTGACCGCCGGAGTTGGTTTTAATGGCCCTAGATTCCAAATAAACTACGCCTATCAGGGAAATACTGAAAAGTCTGGAGATTATAGGCATTCGGTTGACTTGGTGATTCCGTTTTGATAACTAACTCGTTCTGTCAATAATAAGAGGTGAACAATGGCTTCTAAAACAAAAAAAACTGAGTACATTCGCGAAAAGAAAAAATCTACTAGCGGTAAAAAACGTAAAGCTGCTCTTCGCACAAAAGGCTCTACAAAATCTGCTAAAGCTCTTTTCAAAGACTAGTTCTTTAGTAAATTTAAGTATTTAGATAATAAAAAAGCCTTTGGTCAAATGGCCAAAGGCTTTTCCTTTTTGTCTTTTTCGAATTCTTAGCGAGCTTATTCCAGCTCGTCGATGCCCTGGTCGATGCCCTAACGGAGTCTTTTGCTCTTTTCGAGCATCAACTACTTATATTTAAAAAAAGAAAACCCACCACCTCTTCGAATTTTATCGAAAAGGTAGCAGGCTAAGATAGATCCCACTAGGTGGATCGCCAAGACGCTAAGAAGAGTGATGACTTCTGATTCTGGCAAGCAGAACTAGCACGCCATTCCGCTGTTGTATTCAAGTTCGCAATCCATGATTTGCGCATCCATATCCAATGTCGTTTTAGAATCTAGCTGCATGTAGCCTTTAAACACGCCCTGGAATTTCGCTTTACCATTTGAATCGCTGCACTCGTCATTGGCCTTTTGCAAATCCCATTTCACTGGGTTGCCATCCATATCGAAAGCTTGAACAGTTTGCGGAATCGCTTTCACCGTGAAGTTGCTGTATTGCGGATCACGTACACCCGCAGTGACATAGATAATGCCCATCGGTGAATCGTGGATTGTTTCACCAAACGTGTTCTCTTCATCTTCAGGGCGGAAATTGTATGTCTTGCCTTGGTAAGTGACATCCATCAACGGTGCCATCCAACCAGTGCTGTTGAAGCGGTGAAGTCTAAATGCTGTGACGCCATTTTTCGCAGTACAAGTCAGAGTGTTTGTGCCCGGGTGAGCGAAAGCTGCTGGAGCCAGAAAAAGAGTTGTTACTAACATCGAAAAGAATGCTGAAAGTTTCATATAAATCTCCGTGGGTTTGGTTATTAACTTGAAGCTTTTCTATGCGACGCAATTCGTTATGTAAATTAGATGTATTATATGATATCTATCTAAAAATTAGATGTAAGGACGAGGGCAGATATGGAACTTAATTATCTACGCGTATTCTTTGAGGTTGCGAAAGACGGTCGTTTCACCGACGCCGCGAAGCGCTTGAATATCAGCCAATCCGCACTCAGCCGCTCTGTGGCCCTTCTTGAAGAAAACACAGGGGTGAAGCTGTTTAATCGTTCTAAACAGGGCGTGCAGTTAACTCCCACGGGTCAGGAAGTCTTCCGTCAGTGCGAGCAGCTTTTTCAGACTGTGCGCAAAATCAATGAAATTTGTAATGGCGAGCAAGAGGTCTGCGAAGGTCCTCTGCGACTGGCGACGACCGATCACATTATGAATTATTTAATTCTGCAGCAGTTGCAGAGCTTCCGAAAAGATTTTCCCTTAGTTGTACCTGTGATTTCGATTGGTACGCCGGATGAAATTATTAATTCTGTTTTAGCTGATGAGTATGAATTTGGTTTGTTGTTTGCGAAAGTATTAACTCCGCAAATTAATTACGAAGCTCTTCATGAAGAGCCGATGGCCTTAGTTGTTCAGCCTGAAGTTTGGCAAGAATGCAAAGGCGTAAACCAAGCCGCAACGATTAAGAAGGTCTTGAGTAAAGTTGGATATATCTCTTCCGTAGGGGCGATCGGGCAGAAGCGTGCTTCGCGTGTTTTATTAGAACTCTTCGGTGAAATGCCACGCGTGGGGATCGAAGTCAGTGGGCAAGAAGAACAAAAACGCATCTGCCTGTCGGGTGGCGGTATCGCTTATCTATCACGCTTCATGGTGGATAAAGAAATCAAGAGCGGCCAACTGCACGAGATCAATGTTGAAGAGCCGCATGTATTTAAATTGTGGTTAGCTACGAAGAAGGGAAAAACACTGAGCATGCCTGCAAGAAGATTCTTGGATCGATTGCGTGCTCAGTGGAATTAGAAAGTGAATTTAGTTTTGGCTAACGCTTGTTCTTAAACGGCCGCCATCTTGTTGAACGCCGCCTTTAAGGTCCCAACGGAATGGAAGCTCAACCCAACCTTCTTGCCCTGGGTAGAAGCGCCATCTTTTCAACGCTTCCAAAGTTTTTGAATCCAAGTTTTGGTAACCTGTCGATTTCATCTGACGGAATTTTGTGACATGACCGTCTTTCGTTACCCACGCAACGAATGCAACTTCACCTTGGTCACCACGACGACGTTCTTCGCGATCGTATTGTGGACGAGGGTTGCCAGGCATTTGACGAAGTTGATCAAGGCTACGAACACCTTTTGGATTTCCCGCAACTTGCGTACCGACATCAGAAGAACCGTTATTGCCAGCACCCGCACCAGTTCCGCGGCCATGACCATTACCTGAACCACCTAAGCCAGATTTAGCTTTCGCTGCATTAGCGGCTGCAAGACGAGCGGCGTTTTCACGAGCCTCTTGATCAGCGGCTGCTCGTGCTGCCGCCGCAGCAGAAGCACGCTCAGATGCAATTGCTGAAGCGATGGCTTTCGCATTGTTCTTTCTCATGTCCTGTTGAAGAGCTGCGAAGCGAGCGGCATCTTCTTTATTTTTGTCTTCAATTGATTTCAATTCATCATCTTGTTCGGCTGCAAGTGCATTGGCCATTGCATCCATATCAGCTTTTTCTTGCGCAATCGCTTTTTTGTGAGAGCGATCGATATTTGCAAAGTCCTCATTGAAATCTTCATTCATATCTGAACGAACAGGATTTTTTGCCAACTCGCCTTCATCCAAAGATGGAGCATCGATATCGTCAATCGACATCGGCACAGCTTTAATTTGAGTTTTTGGAGCGATACTACGTGCAGAGGCTTTTGCGCCTGCGATTTTAGCTTTTGGAGATTTTGCGACAGCCGCTTTTGCCGCTTTCGCCATTTTTGGATGTTTCGCGGTCTTCGCGGCAACAAGAACGTCACCCGGGCCACCGGCTTCAGCTGCAGCTACGGCTGGTTTCGCTGGTGCTGCGGGAGCTGGTTTTTCCTCTACGACAGGAGTACCACCTTGAGTCGGTGGAACCTTCGCACCACGAGCTTGCAAACGGGGAGCAGGAGTGTCTTCGATTTCAATAGTGATTGTTTCTGTTTTAGCTTGTTCAACTAAAGGAACGCTCATCACGGCAATACCAAGAATAGCTGCTGCGTGCAGAGCCATCGACATTGTCATGAACTTTGAAGTTTTGCTTTGTTCAGGTTCACTGTGAGCCATCGCCCAGGCTTGATAATCCAAAGCGTTTGAACTTTTTGAAGACTGCACTGCAGGGGCCGCCACGGGAGCTGCTTGTGTTTGAGATTTCTCTGCTTCAATGAAATTCATTGAAGGCATCTCAAACAAACTTAATTGGTTTTGGTCGTGATCATTATCACTTTTTACGTCGAAACCCATAGATACTCCTCTGGCAACAAGGGAAGCATTATCAATTCCCGGGCCATAGCGAGCCCTGACCTGCTTTGAGCTTGCAGGTCAGGCGTGGGTAATAAATTCAGGGGTGTATCGGCGCTGGTCAGCCTATTCTGGAAGGAGTCCTTCAGGCATTGAACCGTTGGCAATTGCCGTTGCGATCTTCAAATTCTCTGGCGAACCGACGATTTTAATAACTTCACTCATAGGGAGTGGTTCAGGCTGAGTGATTTTTTGCTTTTTGAACTCAAGGATCTTTTGGTGATTGGCTTCAAGAGTCGCTTTATCCAAACTGCCTTGTGCGGTTGCGCCCAAGATCGCATCAATTGCCTGTGGCGGCACTTCAGGTTCATTGCAATACAGAAGAAGTTCGGCACCCGCTTGCAGCGCGCGCACTGGGATTTCTTCGACGCCAAAGTGACTTGCCATCGCTTTCATTCCCAAATCGTCTGTAATCACCAGACCGCGATAACGACACTCTTCACGAATAATTTTTTTGATGAAGATTTCTGACAGAGTCACTGGCCAATCGGGATCGATTTTTGGGAACTTGATATGCGAAGTCATCACCATATCAACACGTGATTTAAAAGTTTTCTTAAACGGGATAAGTTCCAAACTTTCAAGTCTGTCGATATCTAGATTTTCAACAGGCAAATCGTAATGGCTATCAACGATCGTGTTGCCATGACCGGGGAAATGTTTTGCACAAGTGATGATGTCAGATTTGATGTAACCACGAACAAGTGCGGAAGCATGGCGAGCTACTTTTTCTGGATCGTCGCTGATACTGCGATCACCGATAACTGTATTTGCTGTGTTTGTGAAAACATCCACGCACGGTGCGAAGTCCAAATTAATTCCCACGGCTTTTAATTCTTGGCCCATGCGATTCGCAAAATGGAAAGAAGCTGTCGGAGCATCAAGATCGCCAAGTTTGCGCAGTGGTGGCCACACTGTGAATGGAGGTTTCAAGCGATGAACGCGACCGCCCTCCATATCAATTCCGATAAATAGTGGAGCTTTGTCTTCTTGTTTGTGACGAAGCGATTGGATCTCTTCACAAAGATCATGAACTTGTTTTGGATCGGCAACGTTTCTTCCGAAAAGGCAGATACCACCAATGTTATTTTCAACAATAAATTTCTTTTCGTCGGCAGTGAGTGCATGTCCTGAAATACCAATAAACATGTGCTGGCCGATGATTGATTTCATGCTCATGAGAGAATCCTTTACTGTCCGCTTTTATCTGGCTGAGCTTTGATGTTAATGCCTTCACCTTGAGGAACACCCATTTGTTTTCCTGGTGTTGGCGTCGTGCTTTTTGTTTTCAAATTTTGTGCGACGATATTTTGAGTTCCCGCAGGCACTCCGCCGAACAAAGTTTTTAAGATCGTACTGCTAAAAGGTAGATTTGCCGTTGCATCGCTGGGAGTTCCGACAAGTTCTGTGGAGATTCCTTGAGCCATTGCGTTTGTGCCAAGAACTTCCCCACGTTCATTCACGTAGCTTAGGAATTTAAGATCTTTGAAGGTGTTTAAGATCTTGAATGCCTTAAAGCCGTTGAAGTTTTCTTCTTTACCAACAAGGGCTTGGCCTTTGTAAATAGCGGCATCTTCTTCAGCAATTGCTTGGTATTCGTATTTTGTTTCTGATCTTAAGCCTTCTTTACTTTTCAACATCAAGTACACCAAGAATGTTGATAAGAATGTGCCTTTAGGAATTTTCTTTTCGATGCGCTGGATTTTACCGTTCGTTTTCATGAGGGCATTAAGATTGCCACCTTTGAATTTCGCGTCGATGGTTTTGACTTCCTTACCTGCTAAACTCGTGTACTCGTAAGAAATGGGCGCAAGTTCGCTATCGGCGACGGCTTTAAGACTTTCTGTTGTCTCTGTCGCGCCTTTGCCGGTTTTTAAAATATATGTTGAAAGGAATTGCTTCTTTTTAGAGTCAAATTCGTAGCGGCTGATCACATAGCCAATATGTTGGTCACCCGAAATAATTTTCGAATAACCTTCAAAGAGGACGTCCGCGTGAGAACTCAGCGGCAATAATACGAGAGCTAGAAAGACTGCGATGAACTTACGGACCATTGTCGAGTTCCTTCCTTAGAACTATGGCTAAAAGTCTGTCATCTCACTATAGAACAAGTCAAAGTTTTCGAGGTCGAGTTATTGCCTCTAAGCCCTCGATAAGAGACAATGTTTAAACGCAAATGTTAAAGAACCACAACAGTACTTTTTTATTCAAGCTTCGAGATCGCAAAGGCCAAGTCGCCTTGTTCGTTGCTTTGATTTTTCAGGTGCTGTTTTTGTTTTTTGCGATGGTCATCAACGTCGGCTTGCTAGTTCACCACAAAATCAATCTCCAAAACTCCGTCGACCTTGCCGCATATTATGGTGCCGCGAAACAAGCAGAGGATCTAAACGCTATCGGACACATGAATTATCAAATTCGCCAAAGCTGGAAACTGCTAGCGTGGCGTTATCGTATGTTGGGTAGTGCGGGGGAATCAATTTATCACCCTTATTTAAAAAGTACCGCTCAGTTAAGAACTGCTTTAGCGGTCGAGGGCGTATCATCATCCGGTCCTATGGTTAATATGCAAGATGCGCCGGCGTTTTGCATTACCTACATTCCATTTCAACCGATGCCTAAAGACGAAAACACCTGTAAGTTCATGGCCGAGCAATCATCCATTAGTTTGTTCCGTGCTCCGAAAGTATTTGGTTTCTTGTCCATCACGCGCACAATGAAATCAGTCAGTGATATGTTGATCAGTAAAGCTCTTGAGCGCTGTAGAGATTTCGGATCTTTCAATTATTTGATGCTTGGGAAGTTCGTTGTCGCATTTAAAACTGACCAACGTGATCGCATGCTTGTTATTAATGAACTTGCAAAAGCAATGAGCGCGAACGAAGAAGATTTTTATGACCTTGATGGTGAATCGGTTAAGGTCGGCATGCAGAATACATTTCAGAACAATTTAACAGTTCCAAATCGCAGAGCGGTAAACAGCTTCAAGACTTATAACTCTCTGGGCAGTGCTGCTTGTGGGAAAACTACAGATAAAGATCGCCCTGTTAAGTGGCTTAGTCCTATCAAAATTTATCCAGGATTTTCATACATCGACACTGTATGTCAGGGTAATTCAAACGGTGGCGCCATCGATACAGTGGCTAAAGAACTTGCGGGCGATCCAAATAGTTTACCTGCGCATTATACTCAAACGGCTTTTGTTAGTGGCATAGAAGAGTTAGCACAGAGTATTGGGTATCTTTCAAATCTCAACGATACATTTAACTTCTCAATGGGTGTCGAGAAAAATCCTTGGTGCGTAGGATATGTTGGCGCGTCGGCGGAAACTCAACCTGCTATTCCTTTTTCTCCTTTTGGAAAAGTGACTTTGAAAGCTCGAGCTTTCTTTAAACCTTTTGGCGGAAGAATCGGTCCTTGGTATCGCAACAGTTGGAGTTTCAGACAAACTGACAACCAATATTCTGATGGCTCAACAATCGTAGATCCAATGTTGCCTCCTCGTCCTACAGATCCTGGCGCAGTTGCGGGTACAGTTACTGATCCAAATAATATGAAAACACGCGCCGCAAATTATAGTCGCTATGTTGGTGATCCCTACGGCTTGAAGTCGGCTCAAATGATTGGTTATTATGGACAGGCAATTTACGAAACTTCACCTGTGTGGCGCTCTAGTCGTTATCAAGCGATTTATAATGATCCGAACGCTGGTGTATCTAAGTCGTCTCCAAATTTTGCGGACTGGGATGCACTACCTTACAAGTTTGCTGATTCTGGCGGATCCGGTGATCAAATGGCGTGGGATTCTATTTCTAACATGCCTACAGAGATGCGTAAGTTAGAACTTTCGGCGATCGTGCCCAATACGTTCGACAACGCTTATTATTCAATCGAACCAGATTTCTATCATAATTATTATGACAGAATGAAAAAAGGTTTCATTTCTAAAGTAGGTTCTGCCGTTGCGAATCAGTTTAGACCTGATCTTGGCTATCACAGAGGCTACAAAGCTGGCGCGATCAATTTAGAAGAATACTCTGTGAAAGATCAGATGGCCGAAGTGGCGCAAATTCCTGACTCCAATCTTCCGGTAAAATCATTGTTTACTTTCACTCTTGATGATTGGAAGCATTTGCTTACGGGCTGGAGTGATAAAAATCTTATGGATTACTCTTTGAATCCAAACACGTTTGGCAAATGTGATACCGAACCTGTTGCGGGCGTACCGAATCCTGGGAATTGCGTTGTTGGTGGTTCAACTGGTTTTGGTGTGAAGATGATTTCTTCTGATTGGCTAAACTCTAAAGAGCTTAAATTGGGTGGCGAAGGAACAAGTGCGGGTCGCTTGCTCAACCCTCCACCTGAAGATTTTTAATTCGTCTTATTTTGATACACTTCCACAATTCCTCAAGATTGTCTGACTTTTGTCCGAAAAGTTAGGGTATAGGGGAATCTTCTTATGAAAAAGTTTGGTGTGTTACTCACTATATTTGTGTGCGTGACTGCATTAAATTCCGTCGTGTTTGCTGATCCGACAGCAAATGATTCAGCTACCAAAGGTGATACTCCAGCGTCTACTGCTGGAGGATCTGCTATTAAAGACCCTACGAGTCCTGAGGGTTATACACAAGATGCACAGAACTTGGTTGCAGCTGTAAAAGCGATTGAGACGGCAGCTAAGGCTGTAGTGGATGGAAAGGTAGATGAGTTGCCAGTAATCGAAAAGTTATCGAGTGCAGCCTCATATTACGGAAACTTACATGGTACGTGTGTAAAGACCCAAGCGACTGCTAAGTGGCTATGTCGTGAAGAAACAAGCCCTGATTTACAAAATACATTGAATAAAATTAACCCCTTGATGGCGTTGTTTAATACTGTAGCAGTAAAAGACGCTTGTGATACTTTTGGTAAAGTAATGACCATGGCTCAGGCGGGTCTCACTGCTTATACTGCAGCATGTTCAGCAGCAAGAGCGTCTTGTGAAAGTTCTTGTTCAACGGTCTTTAATAATATCAAACAAATTAATGATCTGGCTTCGAAGATGACTGGTGCATGTGAAGATATTCAAGCAGGTGCATGCTCAAATTATAAGAATACGTTCACAACAAATATAAAAACAATTGTCCAGGTTGCCTCTAAAGAAACTAACGAAAAAGAAGCTACTCTACCAAAATCAATAGCTTCGAAAAATAAAGCATGTACTTATACGTATGGTGATATGTTAGTTTCGGCGGGCACTGGTATCTTGTCTGTTGTGCGTAGCTTGAATCAAGCGCAACAGTGTGGTGATGAGACAAACGGTAGCTCGACTGCGGCGAATACTCCGACAGCGGATACTGCTGAAAAATGTTCGAAGCCAGAAAATGCTCAGTTGCCTGAATGCTTGTGTATAGCAAACCCACGTTTGCCGGGTTGTGCGAATGGTCTGCAAAAGGCTGGAGAGAACTCTACAATTGGAACTATGTCAGCTCTTTCTTCGCCAAATGCAAATTCAGCGAACAAAAATGGATTAAGTGGTGCAGACCTTTCTGGCGGCGCTGCCGCTGGTGATGAAAGAAAAGTAGCTAGTGATTCATCTGGTAGTGGTGCTCCAGGTGCGCCAATGGGCGGTGGTGCTGGTTTAGGTGGTAGTGGTGGCGGAGGTTCCGGCACTGGTGCTCCGACTGGTGATGCGAATGGAAAAAAAGGTCTTGATGCAAACATTCTTGGTGGCGCTTCCGGCGGTGGTGGCGGTGGAGGAAGTTGGGGTATGAGCGGTGGCTCGGGCTCTTCTGATTCCAAACTTCGTGGTTACTTGCCAGGTGGTGCGCAAGATCCAAATAAAATGGCTGGCCAAGGCAATTGGACAAAAGAAGTTACGGGCCAAGGCGGTAAATCGAACTGGGAAAAAGTTCGTGACCGTTATCGTGATAACAATACAACTTTGCTAAATAACTAAAAGGCGGGACTGATGTATAAATTATTTCTTTCAAGCCTATGTGCATTTAGTTTGGTGTTTGCACCAGCAATCGGCCTTGCAACGCAAGTGTCTTCAGTGCCCACAACTAAAAATACCGGTAGTGCTGGTGTTGAGAATGGTACAACTCCTACAGGGACTTCAGCGCAGCCAAGCGTGAAAGACGGTTCCGATCAATCTGGAAGTGGTAATAGCAAAGCTTCAGCGATCAATAAGCTTACTGGTGGTATTCAAGTAGTTACCGGCGGTATGATGATTAGATCTGGAATTGCTCAGAATGCTTCATGTGAGTGCGGGGCAGGAACACCACAAATTATGATGGGTACAATGCTAGTGGGAATGGGGTTAACCAATATTGCGCAGGGTGGTGACCATAGTGGTGCTGCAGGGTCTGCGGGCGTGACAGGTTTTCAAACTGACGGTTTTGGTGGTTTGAGCGGAACTGGTTCAGGCACTGAAAATCCTTACGAGACATTAACTTCAAAGGATCCGACGTATACAAAAGTTCCTGACACATTGAAGAGCATTGAAAAGCAAGGGGTTTACGACCCTAAAATGGGTACCTTCAAAGTTGGCGATAAAACCTACAAAGCATCAGACTTTTCTTCACAAGCTGCGATGGCTGCGGCGGGCTTCCCATCAGGTATGATCGCTGGTGCGATGGATGCAATGTCAGAGGCAGAGAAAAAAGCTTACGCAAAAGTCGACAAAATTAAAATCGGTGCAGCGACTGCAGCTAACGGTTACGAAGAAGGTGGCGGCGGCGGTGGAGCTGGTTTTGATAATGGCGCTTCCGGTGGTGATGGTTCCAGCGATTACGCAGGGGCAGGTGCTGGCGGTAGAGCCGGTGCTGGTAAGTTCGGTCTTGATCGCGATCCTTCAAGTCTTGCGGGTATGTCGAAAAACTATAATGGCGAACCGATTGGTGTTGCCGCTGACAGTATCTTCTTGATGATGAGTCGACGCTACAAAGTGAAAGAAAGCCAAGAGTCATTCTTTAGTCCTGGCGACATCGCACTTCAAAAATAAGTTCTAAATACAAAGCGGGTCACGAACCCGCTTTTTTCATTAAAAAGATTAACCAACAATCAAATTCCCGTTAGACTAATACGCGTAATAGCGAAAAGGAATTTGCATCATGAAGTTGGGTCTTGAAGTTTTACTAAGCGACAGCAAAAAATTAAAAGCACTTAAAGGCAAAAAAGTTGGATTGATTTGTCATCCAGCGAGTGTCGATGAAAACTTGCAACACAGCCTGGATTTACTTTCAAAAAAAATCAAGTTGTCATGCGCCTTCGGTCCACAACATGGTGTTCGTGGCGACAAACAAGACAATATGATCGAAAGCCCAAACTTCGTTGATCCTGTTCATCAAATTCCAATTTTCAGTTTGTATGGTGAAGTTCGCAGACCGACTGCAGAGATGATGTCCCACTTCGACGTCGTTCTTTTCGATTTGCAAGACCTTGGCTGCCGTATCTACACTTTCATCACAACATTGCTTTACGTGATGGAAGAATGCGCAAAGTTAAATAAAAAAATCATCATTCTTGATAGACCCAATCCAGCGGGCCGCGTGATCGAAGGCTTCCGTATGCGTGAAGGTTGGGAGTCATTTGTTGGTGCCGCACCAATTCCAATGCGCCATGGTTTAACTGTGGGCGAGCTAGCGCTGTACTTCAAAGATCACTACAAATTAAATCTTGATTTAGAAGTTGTGAAAATGAAGGGCTATGCTCCGAATAAAGCTCCTGGCTATGGCTGGGATATGAAGCGCCCGTGGGTGAATCCTTCACCAAATGCAGCGTCGCTAAATATGGCCAGAGCATATCCAGGCACAGTATTGATTGAAGGCACAACTCTTTCAGAAGGTCGCGGTACGACTCGTGCGCTAGAAATCATTGGCGCTTCCGATATCGACTTCGCAAAAGTTTTGAAAGAGATGAAAAAGAAAGCTCCGCAATGGCACAAAGGCGTTGTGTTGCGTGAATGTTTCTTTGAACCGACTTTCCACAAGCACGTTGGAAAATTGTGCCACGGTTTCCAATTCCACACGGACAGTATCGCTTACAAACACGAACAGTTTAAACCGTTCCGTTTAGTGGCGTTGATGTTAAAAGTTATCAGAGAGCTTTACCCGAACTATCCAATCTATCGCGATTTTGCTTATGAGTACGTGAAAGATAAATTGGCGTTCAACGTGATTAACGGTGGACCAGAATTAAAAGATTGGATCGAAAACAAAAATGCAAAGCCTGCCGATTTAGACAAAGCTTTGCTTAAAGATGAAAAGTCTTGGGATAAAGAACGTAAGAAATATCTGCTTTATAAATAATTAAAGCAGCAAAGTGTTTTCGGCCTCAGTTCCTGGGGCCACAGACACACCTTCACCGACAATCACATTCTTAAGCTTACATTCCTTCGGCAAGCGACTGCCTTCCGCGAAACAAACGAAGCCTTCAAATTTAGAATTATTATCGATGCGTGCATCATTAGAAAAATGCAGGTGAGCTCCCGCAAAATCTTGGGTGATCATCTTGCCATTTGCATAACGTTGAAACGCACGTTCCAAAGCCGCTTTTTCAGAAGATGGTTCAGAAGACATCAAATATCCCAAACACTTTTCTGAAGCCTCTAAGAAGTCTTTGATATTGCCAGTTTCAAACCAGGAGCATTCAAAAGGACATACCTGTACAAGCTCACCTTGTGCGATTCCAGCAGCCACGCCGTCATACAGAATGTTAGAAGCGCCCGTTGACGGAATATATTGGAAAATACGTTCTGAAAGAATTTGTACACCGATGAAGTGCCAAGCTTTATCTGTATTGGGGATCGCAGTCTTACCAAAACCACGAACTTTATTTTCCTTCGAATCGACCCACACACCACCGAATTGAGTACCCACGCCTGGATGATCCATCACCATCAAAGTGGCTAGTGCACCTGAAGCTTTGTGCTGGGCGATAGCTTTTTTAAGGACATCAGCATCTTTCGGCAGGATCACTTCATCCGAATTCATCATGATAAAGTCGCCGCCACCGTGAAAGTGCTGACGAGCTTTGCCTAAGCCACCGCCATTACCAAGAATTTCGCCGACCTCGTCAGAAAAAATAAGTTCCTTGGCGCCATGGGGAATTTTGTGGAAAAGACAGTGGATTTTTTCAGGAAGATGAAACGTATTAACAACAAGCTTATCAATTGCAATGTCGTTTAAAAAACTCAAAGAGTGTGAAGCCAGTGGCAAATTCAAAAATGGAATAGCAGGCTTCGGCAATTGATGAGTGTAAGGGCGAAGGCGCGTGCCTTCACCCGCTGCAAGCAGCATCAGATTCATAGAGTTTCGTACTTTCTTTCAAGAGCGCCAGAGTCAATCAACACATCCGCGAACATTTTGTATTCTGGGAATTCGTTGATGGCTTTCATTACGCGACGAAGAGTCCCTGAAAGATATTTCAGGTAACGTTTATCTTGGCGTAAGTGATAGAAGCTGGCGAAACTGCCGCACGCTTTGAAGCATCGTTGAATAGATTGCAATTCATAGATGCGATCGAAGTGTTCACGCGAAAAATCTTTCGGCAAATACTGCTTTGATTGATCCAGGTAATAATCGATCAAAGTTTTCGCCATACTATCGTTCATATCGACGTAAGAATCGCGCATCAAGCTGACAAGGTCATACTGAATCGGACCCAAACGTGCATCTTGGAAATCGATGACAGTCATCTGATCCAATTTGATCATCAAGTTGCGAGAATGATAATCGCGATGAGCAATGCGCTTTGGCTCGTTATGAAGTTTCGTGCACACATCCAAGAAGATGTCAGAAATTTCTTTATTGGTTTTGTCGTTGAACGGGAATTTTAAAACGCCGGAAAGAAGATTGTCTTTGCCGTAGTTCATTTCCCACAAGAATTTTTCAGTATCGAATTGGATTTTGAAAGCCGTGCATTCTGATTTATCCAAAGTGGCAGGGTGATGGATCTTAACGATTTCATCAACGGCCATTTTATAAAACTCCATCGAGTTTTCTTGCGTTTGGCTTTCCCAAAATTTGCGTTCTAACGTTAAATCACCAAGATCTTCAAGAAGGACCAAGCCTTCTTCAGGTGACATTGCAACGACATGCGGAACGTGCACGCCATTTTTAGCGAAGTGATTTAGGACACTCAAGAATGGATAGTTATTCGGATCAAAAGGTTCCCAGCGCATCAAGACCCAAGAATGTTGGTCAAGAACCACGCGGTAGTAGCGGCGATTGGAAGCATCCCCGGCTAGAGAGAAGACTTTGTATGCGTCCGAGTTAATAGAACGATTTAAAAATGGAACTAAGTATTCATCATGAGTGACCATAAGAAAAATTCTCACAGACACTCATGAGATTATCAAGAGTTATGCGTTTTCCGGGGCATCTTTCATGAAGAACAATTCAAGAACTTCCTTCAGGCCTTGTGTCGATAAAGGCGCACGGTCTACCTCGAAACAGTTCACAGAAAGCTCGTCACGTAAGTTTGCACCTAAGGCTTCAACTTGTTGTAACTCGTCCGCTTTAAGATTCGTGCTTGTGATAACCAATGGCTCGTCTGAAAGATGATCTTCAGAAAGATAATCCATCAAAAGCTCTTGCTCAGCGGCATTCAAAGACTCAACGTTTTCGATAAAGATTGTCATTGCACCAAGTTTGCAAATATCGAATGAAGAGTGCAGTTGACCTTTAATGTCGTTGAATGGAACGAAAGCCCAACGGCCTGTCATTTCATGCAGCTGCAAAGCTACTTTTTTATTAGTAGTTTCTGAACGACCTTCCAAGTGAATAAGGTGGGAAATAAGATCCAAACCTCGACTTTGGGCTGTATCGTTGTCTTCTTTTAAAAGCTCATCGATGGAAGGCATTTCTTCTGCGAACAAATGCACGTTTTCTAAATTCAAATTTGCTTTAGAAATCTCCATCAAATTGGATTCACGTTGATCAAGGTACCATTTGTACATCGCAGGTTCTAAAACCATGCGAATTAATTGTGTGACCCCTTGGCGTTTTTCTTGATTAAGGTCATCAGCAGAAGGAACAACGGCCGTCCCCAAATACGAGCCGTTGACCTTGATTGGAACGTGCAAGTCACGCCCCCGCGTGAATGCATCTTCATCTGATTGAAGCTCCGACAGATCCATCAATTGACGAATCTGCAAACCCTTCCCATAGCGGCTAGCTAAAATTTGCTTCAAGCGATTTACGAATGAGCTGTCCAATGTTGAGTTCTGCATATAACCACGTACCCCTTACTCACAGACCCTAATATACAAAGGCAGTGCCAACAGATTGCAGTTCGGAAATTGCTATTAGATATTCAGTACTTAAGCTAACAGCATGTCTACAAAAGTAGCATTTAAAGAGGGGTCTAAAACTCATCAATTTTAGTTCGATAAGGTAATTTCTTTAGGGCAGGGACACAGAGGGGCACGGGCTACCAAAAAGAAAAGAGGGACTGTTGTGCAGCCCCTCTTTTGTGTGAGTCATTTATTTATCGTTCGGACTAGCGAGCGATTTTACGTTTATCAAGACCGTATTTTTCAACTTTCATGATAAGACCGGCGCGGCTGATGCCAAGCTCTTTCGCAAGTTTAGATTTATTCCAACCTGTGCGACGAAGACCTTCGCGGATCATTTCGCGTTCTAGATCTTCCAAAGCATCTTTCAACTTACCTTGCAAACGAGAGCCTTGAACTTTGTTTTTTTCGCCAGCTTCCAAAACTTTTGGAGAAAGAAGTTCTGCCATTAGTTTTGTTTCGTCGCCAGAAAGAACGCAAAGTCTTTCGATTTCATTTTGCAATTCACGCACGTTACCTGGCCATGGATAGTCGTACAACTTCTCCAAAGCACGTTTCGTCAATTGACGTTTTGGACCACCTTGTTGTTCGTGGATTTTGTTCAAGAAGAAATCCGTCAAGAACGGGATGTCTTCTTTTCTTTCACGAAGAGGTGGAACGCGGATGTTGATAACGTTTAAGCGATAGTACAAGTCTTCACGGAATGTACCTTGCTCAACCATTTCTTTTAAGTTTCTGTTTGTCGCCGCAACGATACGAACGTCAACTTTTCTAGATTCAGTTGCGCCCACTGGCATGAAAGTACCTTCTTGCAATACGCGAAGAAGCTTAACTTGCATTTGTGGAGACGTATCACCGATCTCATCCAGGAAGAATGTACCTTTATCTGCCATTTCGAAAAGACCTTTTTTGTCTTTCAAAGCGCCAGTAAATGAACCTTTGATGTGACCGAACAATTCTGATTCTAACAAGTTGTCATTGAATGCAGAACAGTTTTGGATGATGAAAGGTTTGTCTTTACGGTTTGAATTGTAGTGGATCGATTTCGCGATCAACTCTTTACCAGTACCGTTTTCACCTTGTACTAGAACCGTTGAATCTGCACCTTTGATTTTATCAAGCAAAGCGTACAATGATTGCATTGGTTTAGATTTACCGATCATGTTGTCGTATTTAAATCTGTTGCCCAATTCTTTATTCAATTCTTTGATGCGATCTTCACGAGAAGAAATCTCTAGGTGAAGAGTCACGATCTCTTGTGCAACTAGTTCGCAAAGTTCTGCGAAGTGAGTGCGTTCGTGATCATCAAGGAATTTCAATTTGCCCAAGCATTTTTCGATCACTTCGCCTGACATGCCGAAGGCTGCCAAACGATCGCGGATCTCTTGCAAACGAGAAGTGAAGTTAGCGTCGCGGAAGAAACCCATTGCGACAACTGTACCTACACAGTCATTTTCGATCATGATTGGGAATACACCAACGTCAAAACCAACCATGTCCCACTTGCGTAGAGTGTAGCGATTTTGTGAAGTGCGAAGATCGTCTAGTGATTTACCAACTAGTTCTGCGATGCTTGCTTGACCTGCTTCTTTATTTACAAGAGCAGCGATAGCTGGATTGTTGAAGCCCGCTTTATCAGAGTCATAGCCTTTAAGCATTCCACGCTCGTCAGTGAAAACAACGTCGATGTTCCACCAAGCGCTAAGGATATGTTTGAGTTTCTTGATCACATGTATATGTTCAAACTCATCCCAATTAATCATAGTTCCATCCCTTCAGTCTTTGACCGTAAAAAAGTGTCGATACTTTTATCGTCAAGAAAGTAGACAAACTTTAGGCGAAGCTGTCTAAAAAGCATGCAAGACTGGACTATGAGGATCAGCTGGAAATTAAAGCCAGAAGGGCGTCTCAGGGTGAGACGGCCCATGTATAAAGACTAGCTAGCTATGTTGAAGAGTATGGAAACGGTGATATTCGCCTTCGTTAGTCAGTAGCTCGTGATGGCTACCGATCTCTACGATTTCGCCACCTTTAAGGACAACGATCTTATCGGCTTTTTGGATCGTAGAAAGACGATGCGCAATCACAAGCGCTGTACGACCTTCCATCAAATGATCCAAACCTTTTTGTACTTCGATCTCGCTTGCCGTATCCAAAGCGCTTGTCGCTTCATCTAGGATCAATAGCGGAGCATCCTTAAACATCGCACGAGCAATACTCACACGCTGTTTTTCACCACCAGACAACAAGTTACCGCGATCACCCACACGGCTTTGGTAGCCTTGAGGCATCTTCATGATAAAGTCGTTAGCGTTTGCAAGAGTCGCCATTTTTGGAACGTCTTTTTTATCACGAGACAAGTTACCAGCGCCGATATTGTTTTCAATCGTATCGCTGAATAAGAACACGTCTTGAGTCACAAGCGCGATATTACGGCGAAGATCGCCCAATTCGATATCGCGAATGTTCACGTCGTCGAATAAGATTTCGCCTGAAGTCGCATCAAAAAAGCGTTCAAGCAAGTTTACGATTGTCGATTTACCGCTTCCGCTGGCGCCCACAAGAGCAACCATTTCGCCACGTTTGATTTCAAGATCAACGTTTTTCAAAATCATCTCGCGACCGTAAGAGAACGAAACATTTTTGTACGTGATCTTTTTCCAGTCTTTCGGGAATGGTTTGTTGATTGTGCTTAATGGAACTTCGTTGGGATCATCCAAAACATGGAATACACGTTTAGCAACGGCCACAACGGATTGAATGCGCACGTAAGACTCTTGGAATTTTTTAATCGGAGCATTCAACATCAAAAGAGATGCAATGAAACCAACGAACGTACCTGGAGTTGCACGACCTTGTTTTACTTCCCAAGTTTCATAAAGAAGAACCGCCATGACGATACCAGAAGCCAGGATCTCTGTAACTGGGCCCATGATTTCAGTACGCGCGTGAACGATTTTACGAGTTTCCAAATACTCTTTTGATTCATTCACCAAGCGGTCAGCCATTACTTTTTCAAGATTGAAGGACTGAATGATACGAACGCCGTCGATACTTTCTTTGATCGTCGACGTCATCTTTTGCAAGTACGCCTGACCAATCGGTGTGTACTTACGAAGACTGCGTGATGTTGATTTCAAGAAAGTTCCAATGATTGGTACCAACACTAAAGTAGCCAGAGTCAGCTTCCAGTCGATGATCAATAAGTTACCCAGCAAGAAGATGAATAACAACGGATGCAGGAAAATATCCGCAACCATACGCAGACCATCTTGGATCGCGCCGATGTCATTCAAGATCAAGCTAATCAAACCGCCAGAGCCCGTTTGATAAGTGTTATGGAACGACAAATTCAATTTCATGAATTTCTGTTGCAACTTTTGACGAAGACTTTGAGTGATGCTTTCTGCAACGAAGTTCATCAAGTAGATATGGAAGTAACGAGCGATACCCGCGATGATCGCAAGCAACATAGCCCAAGGAACCAAAGCTACAACTTGATCGAACTCAGCCTTAGCCAAATTGTCGAACAAAGGTTTAATCAACAATGCCATTCGTGCAGACGCTGCTGCGTGAATGATCCCAGCGATGGCCACGATGAGAATAAGTTTCTTGTGTGGTTTTGCTTCGCTAAGAATTCTTTTAATTTCTACCATTATTTCTGACTTTCCACGTAACGCTTCAGGTATTGTCCCGTCAGGCTTTTCTTAGCCTTCATGACTTCTTCTGGGGAACCCTCAGCGACGATTGTTCCGCCTTTTTTACCTGCTTCAGGACCCAGGTCAATGACATAATCAGACCCACGAATGACGTCAAGATTGTGCTCGACGACGACCACAGAACCGCCAGTTTCAATGAGTTTGTTTAGAACCTTCATAAGCAGCTCTACCTCGCGGAAATGCAGCCCTGTTGTAGGCTCATCCAGGATGTAAAGCGTCGCTTTTTGTTGAACTTGCGAGAGCTCTTTTGCAATTTTTAGACGCTGAGATTCACCACCGCTCAAAGAGTTGGCAGGTTGGCCCAGAGTTAAATAATCAAGACCCACTTCTTTCAAAACGCTTAAAGGCTTACGGATATTAGGATGGGCCACGAAGAAATTCATAGCCTCGCTTACAGTCATTGAAAGAATCTCGTGAACGTTTTTGCCTTTATATTGGATCTCTAAAATTTCGGGACGATATTTTTTGCCGTCGCAAACGTCACATGGAATAACGACGTTATCCATGAACATCATGTCGATTTCCTCGTAACCGGTGCCTTTACAAGCAGGGCAACGACCACCATCAACGTTCAAGCTGAAAGTACCCGGAGTATAACCACGCGATTGCGCTTCCGGTGTGCCCGACATGATCGTACGAATCGCATCGAAGGCTTTTAAGTAAGTGATCGGCGAACTTCTTGCTGATTTACCAATCGGTGATTGGTCGATCAACAAAACGTTTTTCACATGCTCAACACCTTCAAGAGCTGCATAGTCTTGTGCAGGCATGTATTCAATATCCAAGGCGCGTGCAAGTGCTGGATAAAGAGTTTTTGAAATCAAAGTCGACTTACCAGATCCACTGACGCCCGTAACTGTGACAAGACGATTCAACGGAAACACAACATCAAGATTTTTAAGATTGTGTCCCTTTGCCCCTTTCAACGTCAGTTTCACTTTGTAGGATTCAACATCCACAGGACGAATTTGACGAAGAGGAGCTTTTTCACCCTTATTCGGTAACAAATAAGGAACAGTATTCGAGTTATCAAATTTATAGAAATCACTCGTCGTTCCCGAATAAACGACTTGTCCACCAAGATATCCAGAGCCCGGGCCCATTTCGATGATGTGCTCGCTGGCTTTGATCACATCATGATCGTGTTCAACGATAACAAGTGTGTTTCCAAGTTCCTTTAAATCTTTAAGGATGGAAATCAATCGATCGTTGTCGCGCGGATGAAGACCCACAGTCGGTTCATCCAAAACGTAAAGAGCTTGTGACAGGCCCATACCAAGTTGATTTGCAAGAATCAAACGTTGGTATTCCCCACCAGAAAGAGTTCTGGTTTCACGACCCAGTGACAAGTAATGAACTCCCACACGCATCAAAAACTCTAAGCGCGCACGAATTTGTTTTAGAACTTCGCCGGCAACTTCTTTTTGATACTGAGTTGTTTCCAACTCTTGGAAGAATTTATTAAGGTCTTCAATTGTCATGTTCGACAATTGATTGATGTTCGAATTTGAAATTAAAACGTGATTGGCTTCATTGCGCAGACGTGCGCCTTTACAAGTAGGGCACACGAAGGGACTTCTGAAGCGCGCGATGAATACGCGCACGTGCATTTTGTATTTGATCTGATCTAGATATTCAAACAGACCACGCACACCGAAGAATTCTTTGTTCCCATTCCAAATAGCTTCGCGGTGATCTTTAGGAAGATCTTTCCACGGAGTATGCACATCGATTTTCGCCTTCTTACAATAAGCAAGAAGTTGCTTTTTTTCGTGGGCAGCACTTGGCATCCAGAAAGGACTTAAAGCCCCTTGCGCCAAACTCATTGTGGGATTTGGAACAACTTTTTCTTCGTCGATATCCAAGATATTGCCGAAGCCTTTACAAGTTGGGCACGCACCCATGGGCGAATTAAAACTGAAAAGTTTTGAACTCAGTGGCGGGGGAGTATAACCGCACATAGGACAAGAAGCTTCTTCGCTGACCTGCAGACGTTGACCATCAGTTGTCAAAACTGTGGCTTTGCGAGTGATCAAGTTCGTATTGTACTTGATACTTGCTTCGTAAGCTTGAGTCATGGAATCAGCGATACGACCGCGTTCATCTTCATTGAAGCTCATACGGTCGATAACAAGATAAAAGCTTTCCTTCGGCAGACCTTTTTTAATCGCAGCAGGATCGCCGATTTCGACGATCGTGCCCATTTCTTCTAACGTCACCATTGTGCCAGAGTTCACTGGAACAACAGGAGTTGGAATTTCTGCCTCTAAAATTTCTTTTTTACCAGTCTTCTTGTTGGCCTTTTGGGCGGCAGTTTTTTTAGTCGCTTTGGTTGTGTTCTTAACCGGTTCACTCACTTTAGGAATGTAAATACGCAAGTAACCATCTTGCAGTAACAGCGAGTGAAGTTTTTTGCCTTCAGCGACACGACCATCTTCAGTGATCTCTACAAGAATGTAGCCACGTTTTCCTGAAAAGCCTTTGATCACTTTATCAGTGGCTTCAGTGACGCTTTCTTTTTCAGTAGGGCAGTGATGGGTCGGGCAGTAGGACTTGCCGATTTTTTCATACAACAAGCGAAGATAATCAATGATCTCTGTCGTTGTGCCGACAGTTGATCGTGAACTCTTCACTGTGTTTTTTTGTTCGATTGAAATAGCAGGCGGAATGTTGCTGATACCTTCGATATCAGGCTTTGGTGCTTTATTCAAAAATTGTCGTGCATAGTTCGACATACTTTCGATGAAGCGGCGCTGGCCTTCGGCAAAAAGAGTCTCGAAAGCCAGAGAAGATTTCCCTGAACCACTCGGGCCGCAAATCACTGTCATTTTGCCGACAGGAATTTTGACCTCGATGTTCTTAAGATTGTTTTGTTTCACCCCCCAGAGGTGAATATCCTTCATTCCGATAAATCCTGTTTGTAGAAGTCCGTTGCTTCTTCTGATTTGCCAGAAGCGGCAGTGGGCTCAGTTCCTTCGACGAAAGCTTGGCGAAGAATGTTTTTTGTCGATGCGTTCGCAAGCTTGCCTGTATCGCTGTCGATATTAGCAAACACAATACCGTCTGGTACTGGGAAAGTCATCTGAGGAAGTCCGTCGTGAGCTGCTTTCATGTAATCTACCCAGATTGGCAACGCAGAGCGACCACCAACCTCGCCTTTACCTAGACTTTTCTCTTTGTCAAATCCCACCCATACACCAGTTGCGATTTGTGGAGTGTAGCCGATGAACCAAGCATCGAAATAATTATTCGTCGTACCAGTTTTACCTGCGACTTCACGCCCCAACGCGCGAGCTCTTGCGCCGGTACCTTTTTTATCTTCAACAACGCCACGAAGCAAAGATGTCATCACGTACGCCGTCGTTGGTTTGATCAATTGCTCTGGATCATCAAAGAAAATGTTTTGAGCAAGCGCCGCTTTTTTTGGTTCTTTCTTTTTGTACTCTTCAAGCTTTGCTGGATCTTTCGCAATTGCTAAGTACTCCTTACGACGGTTTTCAAAATCATCGTCATAAGGTTTCATTTCTTTTTCGATGCGTGCATCCAAAGAAATCGTTTCCATCAAAGTTTTACCGTTTTTGTCTTCCACTTTATGGATCAACAACGGACGAGTGCGTTTACCCAGACGACCTAGTTCTGAAAACGCTTTCGTCATCTCGTACAATGTCACAGAGCTTGAACCCAACACCAATGTGAAGTCAGGATTCAGCGGGCTGTAAATACCCAAACGACGTGCATATTCTGTCGCCCAAGGTACGCCAACGTCTTCGATCACTTTTACCGCAGGAATATTCAACGATTGCGCAAGAGCATTGCGAACGATGATATCGCCACCAAAACTTTTCGAGTGATTCGACGGCTTCCACACTTTTGGATCGCCTTGACCTTCTTCATCACCGCCGGAATTATTGCCGCCTTCTTCGTAAACAAGTGGAGCATCCATGATCGGAGTCGAAGGGTTGTAGCCTTTATCTAAAGCGGAAGTATAAACGATCGACTTAAATGAAGATCCCGTTTGGCGAGGAGCTTGGATCGCGCGGTTGAATTCACTTTTTCCAAAGTTCGTACCACCAACAAGAGCCAACACGTCTTCAGTTTGTTGATCGAATGAAATCAACGCACCTTCAACCATGGGTTCTTGATCTAATTCCAAATCAACATACTTCGAAAAATCCGGAAGTTTCAAAGCCGGAGCATTTTTCTTTTTGCTATTCGCGATCACACGAGAAGGGGAGAATTTATCACCCACAACTTTTACTAGAATCACGTCGCCTTTTTTCAAAGCATCCGAAGGCTTTTTGATCACCGCCAAATCATAGCGTTTATCCGTGTCAGGTTTTCTTGCCCACGTCATTGTATCGAAATCGATCAAACCTTGAGTATCAGGCAATTGGACATAGACCAAACCTGCCGCATCGTCAGTCGCAGTCACGACACCTTGAACCGAGTCTTGGAGTTTAATAAAGCTTGGCAGAAGCGGATGTTCTTTCGCCGCCTTTTCATCTTTCTTAGGAACAAGATCTGCGAATTTACCATCAGGCAAGATGATGCGCTCGGGAGTTGAATCGCCAATCAACTTTTGACGATCTTCTTTCAAGAATTTTTCGATATCACCATCACCGATGTTTTTCAATGGACCACGGTAACCTTGGCGTTTATCCAAACCTTTAAGACCCGCCATCACGGAATCTTGCGCAGCCAATTGTTTATTCAGATCAAGGCTTGTGTAGATTTTTAAGCCTTTATCTAAAACCATGTCTTCGCCCAATTGAGCGACCAGTAATTGACGAACAGTTTCTAGGAAGAACGGAGCGTACTCTTCGTAGTTTTCACGAACGTAAACTTTAACGGGTTCTTTCACAGCTCTTTCAGCTTCTTCTTTTTTGATGAAACCAACATCGGCCATACGGTGAAGAACGTATGTTTGACGTTCTTTCGCGCGCAATGGATTACGAACAGGGCTGTAAGCACTTGGTGCTTGAGGAAGACCCGCAAGGATTGCCATTTCAGACAAAGTTAATTTCGAAACCGGTTTGCGATAGTAAGTTTGCGCAGCTTGCTCAACACCATACGCACCTTGACCGAAATAAATTTGATTCAAGTAAAGATAAAGGATGTCTTCTTTGCTTAAGTTTTTTTCCATCTCGAGTGCCAGCAAGATGTCGCGCAATTTACGCGTCAGAGTTTTTTCTGAAGACAAAAGCAATGTTTTAGCAACCTGTTGCGTGATCGTCGATCCCCCTTGAACAGAGCGACCCGCACGAAGATTGGCTAAAGCAGCACGGAAGATAGCTTGTGGATTGATCCCTTTATGTTGGAAGAACTGATCGTCTTCTGCAGCAAGGAATGCATGCACAAGATCTTTTGGAATCTTGTTGTAAGGAACTAAAGTGCGGCGTTCACGAAAGAACTCACCGATCTTTTTACCGTTACGATCGTAAACCTGACTTACAAGAAGTGGTTCATAATCTTTCACTGTGATGAGTTGTGGAAGGCTTGACTTAACAGACTGATATGCCAGGAATAATCCGAAGATACCAATAAGGCCAAGAGCAGCTATGAACAGGATGATTTTCTTAAGCACTGAGGGGGCTCCTTTAACAAGCCCCCATTCTAGCAGTGTGAGTGTAGCGGGTCTAGGGACACTGGTCCGAAGACGAGCTTAATTTACACCCTTTGAGTCAGATCTTGAAGACGAAGACGAACCACCGCAGTTATCTTTCACGCTTTGTTTCGCAAGCTCGACAGCTTCTTGGAGTGAGCCTAACTCACTTCCAACTTGCTTAGCAGTTTTAGTCGAGTCTTCACTTGGAGCTGGACCTAACATCGCAAGCTCGTTATTCAAGCGGTTCAGTTTCGCCGTCAAACTTTGGTTTTTAGCTTCTAGAGTTTGCAAGTTTGTTTGCATTTTTTGTTGCGCCGCTAACATTTTCGTTTGCGTCGTTTGCATCAACTTCACAACCTTTTGCGTTGCTTGGTCTTGTTCTGTCTGTGCGTCAGCTTGGATTTCAGATAATTGAGAGCTTGCGGAGTTGATCGAGTTTTGCAACTCACCAATAGAAGCTTCGTTATCTTGGATAGCCTTAGCAATTTGGTCTTGTTCTTGTTTTTTAGACTTATTCAATGCATTACGTTGTTGTTCAAATGCATCCATACAGTCGTTATAAGTGTTGATCAAGTCCTGCTTTTTTTGTTTTGCTTTAGCGATGTAGTTGGCGCTGTTTGAAGACGCAACGGCATCGTAAGATTTTTTAGCGTCCGTAACGGCTTTCATACAAGCGCGTTTACCAGAAGCATCCGTCATCGCAATCAATTTCAACGCCTGATCTTGTTGAGAAGAAATCATCTGGCCACGCAAATTCAAAGTATCTGAGCTTTTTTTGCGAAGCTCTTCCTTCATTTGATTTTGATTGTTTTGGAAGTCAGCAAGAGTTTTACGGTTCTTCTCTTTCATTTCCAATTTCAATTTATCCAAATCTTCTTGAGATTTATTAACCTCATCTTGAAGATCCTGGATTTGTTTATTGAATTCGTCTTGAATTTTGGCTTTATCATCATTTAGATCAGCCAACTCTTTTTGTGTCGAATCGATGTCTTTTGTAAGACTGTCTTTTCTATTGAAATAAGTCTTACCAGTCATTTGCGGGCAACCACCGTTAGCGCCACCCAAAGCTGACACTAAAGTACCGTATTGATTACCAAGTGCTGTCATAACTTGGCCAGCACTTTGGAATGTTGATGAACCTGTTACTGACGAACACTCATCAACCTTGTCAGAGCAATCAGAACCTAACGAGGCTTCACTGCAAACTTTCGCCATGTCTTTATTAGCAGTAGCTAAGTCTTTGCGAGCGTCAGCGCATGCTCGTTTAGTATCTTGCGCGATAGATGCAGCTTTATTTGCGGCAGCACATTTTCGTGCTTCCTCTGATCCTTGCGTATAGACCGTACAATCTTCATATGCCGCTTGAGAAGTTAACGGAATAAAAGAAGCCAAACCCACTAACAAAATGCCGAGTGTTTTGACAGTCGTCTTATTTTTAAAGCTCGAAATGTGATTCATTTGAACTTCCCCCTGATGCTAAATGATAGTGCAAATGCAGTACCATTTATCGGCACTTGTGACGGGAAAGTTTACGTATCAAGATGAGACAAGTGAGCTAGAGTGTTCCAGCTCACTATTAAAACAGATTAGACGTTCATCGAAGATGAAGGACTACGATCTGAAGAAAGTGTAGAGGCTTGAAGACTTCCGCAGTGCGAGCATTTTCTAGCTTTTAATGGGATCTGAGAAAGACACTCGGGGCACTCTTTCATTTCTGGGGCTTTCGCTTCTTCTTTGCGAGCCACTTTGTTGACAGCTTTAATCAACATAAAGATTGCGAATGCCACGATCAAAAAATCGATGATCGCATTTATGAATAAGCCGTAGTTTAAAGTCGCTGCACCGGCTTTTTTTGCGGCTTCAAGTGTATCATAAGTTTGACCATTTAAAGCGACGAACAAGTTTGAAAAATCAACTTTGCCCAAAGCCAAACTGATCACCGGCATCAAGACATCAGACACGAATGAAGAAACAATTTTAGTGAAGGCGGCACCAATGATGATACCGACAGCCAGATCTAAAACGTTGCCTCTCATAATGAAGGTTTTAAATTCCTTAAACATAGTCAGCATCCTTTCCTAAAACTTCGCTACAAGGTTCATTGTAGTCGTAGTTGTTGTATTCTTGCCATCCGCTGGCGGAGCATTTTGATATTGTAATAGGTAACCGATCTTCAACGAGAAGATGGAGTTTAACATAACATTCATCGAAGCTTCCGAATTAATGAAATATCCATTGGCATCAGAGAAGTTCGGAAGATATTCAAGCCAGTATTTGAATGACAAAGTTTTGTCCCATTGCTTGTTCACCTCAGAATACAAACGACCTAAGTTGTCGTAAAACGGAGTGCCAATCGTAGGTTGCGTTTTTTGGTAACGGTAACCGGCCTCCACAATCCAATTCAAATCGTCTTTTTTAATCAAAAAATATTTTACACCGACGTCAGTGGCATCTCTTTGTAAATAGCCGGCGAAGATATCGCTTTCGACTCTTTGTGCGATGAAGACGCTGAACATTTCAGCTAATTCGCGATCGTAACGAAGGCTTCCGTACCAGTTGCGCGCACTTTCAGTGCCGTTTGCTTCAGCACGAATGTAAGAACCCGCCAGCGTGAAGATGTTCTTTTCGTGAGTGTAAACGGTCTTCAATTTCGCGGCATAACTTTCAGAATCAGAATTGCCAGTGACAAGGATCGCACCGGCTTCGGCTTCACCAGTCCAAGGTGGCGGTTCTTTAGTCGCAGAAACCGGATCTTGCGCGAAAGCCGTTGTTGCAAGAAGCGGAATTAAGGCGAGTGCTGACAGAATGAGATGTTTCATTAATTACTCCTTAAATGTTCTTAAGTTTGGTCCAGAAAAATTGAATGAGTCAAATGACGGCGTGTAGAAAATTGATGAGATTTGTGTGAATTCTTGATAGATTCGTTGTGAGGTTTGTTGGGATGCAAAAAGGTTTTAATTCAGATATCACAGTTCGCGGTCAGAAATATCATGTGCAGACAGAAGATTGGGGCATGCAAAACCCATTTTTGGTCAGCCGTATTTTCTGCAATGGTGCTGTGATGAAAACGATTAAAATTCCTCACGAACAAGTTTTAAAATCGGGCTCGACGCATAAAGAAGACGCGATCAGACATGCTCTTCATCGTCAGCATTCTACGATTATCGATACTCTTATGGCCGGTGGAATGCCGTAACGGCGTAAAATAATAAAAACCTCGACTGAAGGCGAGTATTCAAGCAACCACATCTTTCATAAGATGAAGGAATGATTGAATTCTCCCACGTATATAAGACTTATCCCGGTGCGATCCACGCACTTAAGAATATTGATTTGCGAATCGACAAGGGCGAATTTGTTTTTCTTACGGGCCCCAGTGGCGCAGGTAAGACGACGTTATTCAAAATGATTTCAGCTTATGACGTGGCAACTTCTGGCGATGTGAATGTCGCAGGATATGATTTATCAGAGATCAAAGACGGACAAATTCCTTTCTTCCGCCGCAAGATCGGTGTGATCTTTCAAGATTTCAAACTTCTAAAAAACAAAACGATCTTTGAAAACGTTGCATTGCCTTTGCAAATTCGCGGCGACAAACCTCACGCGATTGCTCGTCGTGTGGCAGAAGTGCTTGAGCAAGTTGGACTTGCTCACAAACATGATCAATATCCTGAATTTGTATCTGGTGGTGAGCAACAAAGAACCGCGATTGCAAGAGCCATCGTGCACCAGCCCGGCGTATTGATTGCCGATGAGCCGACAGGAAATTTAGATCCAAGATTGAGTGAAGAAATTATGGATTTACTTGAGCGCGTGTGTGCTCAAGGAACGACTGTGTTTATTGCAACCCATGATCACGATATGGTGAAACGTCGTAAGAAAAGAACTCTAGAACTTCGCGACGGCATGATTGTGGGGGACACTAAATAATGAAAGCTCCACAAAAAAACTTCGCACTTAAAGTTTCTACACTGGTCGTGGTGACGGCTTGTTTTGCGGTGATTTGTGCCTCGTTGCTTATTTCTCAAAACTTCAAAAATATTCTGACAATGTGGGGCGAAGACGTGCAAATGACCGTCTATCTTTCCCAAGACATTTCAGAAAAAGGCCGTCAGGAATTGCAAGCCTTCCTGAAAGACACGGGTAAAGTGGGCGACATCTCTTTCGTGAATCAGGAAAAAGCACTGGGTGACTTTAGAACACAGCTTGCAAGCTATGCTCCGGATTTAAGTCATGACGAAGAATTGCTAAAGCTGATTCCCGCTAGTCTGCAAGTAAGTCTGGCAAAGTCAGTTGCAACTCAAGATCAAATGTCGGTTCTTCAAGATTTGGCTTCGCAATTAAAACAAAAAGAAGGCGTTGATGACGTCAGCTTCGGTCAAGATTGGGTTGAGAAATACGGAGCACTCGTTTCCGCAATTGAAATCACAATGCAATTACTTGGCATCGTCGTTCTTGCGGCATCATTGTTCGTAATGTCGAATGCGATTCGTGCTTCCGTGCAAGCTCGCCGCGACGAAATCGTGATCATGGAAATGATCGGTGCAACAAGCTCAATGATTCGTAAGCCGTTCTTAAAAGAAGGTGCCTTGTTGGGTGTGCTTTCTTCGACAGCCGCAGTGGTCGTTTGCTTCATTGCGTATGTTGGTTTTAAAAATCTATTAGTAGCCAAATTAAGCTTCCTACAACTTGGACAACACCTGGCGTTTGTCGGTCCTGCTTGGATTGTGACGATGATCGTGGGTGGTACAGCATTAGGCGCTTTGGGTTCATACTTATGTGTTCGCCGTATTAATGACGGTTGGGCTGCGACTCAGAGGTCATAATTAAAAAGTTCCGCGTCGCCCTTTCGGGTCTTTTCTTAGCGTTTTCATTCACTGCACATGCGGCGGCGCCCGTGGGCATGGACACGCTGACTAAAGACTTTGAAGAAAACAAAAAAAAGATCGAAGAAGCCGAGATCAAACAGCGTCAGGTTCTTTCCGGTCTTTTTGAAATCAATAAGAAGATTAAAAAAACGGTGACCGAGCGGGGAGCTCTTTCACAACAACGTGCGATCATTGAAGTGACGATCAAAAATCTTTCGCAGAAAGTGGAAGATCTTGAGGGTAAATCAAAGTCACAACGTGCTCTTCTTGCGGAACGTTTAAGAGCAATCTACAAACTGGGCGGCCCGTCGATTGCGCGCTATATTTTTTCTTCCGACAGTTCGTCGTCATTGGATCGTAATCTGAAAATCCTTGGCATCGTTGCTGAACGAGACATGGAATTGATCAAGAATTACAGACTAGACCTTAAAGAGATGCAGAGTAAAAAGCGAGCTCTTGCAGTTCGTTTAGAAAGTCTTAAGTCAGTCGAAGCAAAAATTTCGACACAAGAAAAAAAGCTGATTGCAGAACAAGCTTTGAAGAACAAACTTCTTGATGGTATCCGCAAATCAAAACTATTCGCTTTGAAGCAGATTAACGGCCTTCGCGAGAAATCAATGCAATATAATATTGATGACGCCGGCGTCTTCGATTTGCTCTTCAAGCCCTCATTCGGTGATCAAAAAGGAGAACTGACTCCACCTATCGCTGGGGTCGTGACTCGTAAATTTGGACTTATGAAAGGCCAGGATCACCCGTACACTTTATCGAACAAAGGCATTTTTATTTCTGCAGCTCATGGCAGTCCGATCAAATCCGTCTTTGAAGGAAAAGTTTCTTTTGTTGGAGACATTCCTGGATTTGGCAAGACGTTGATCGTCGATCACGGCGATCACTACTACACCGTGTACGGCCATGCTGAAGATGTGAAAGTGAATGTTGGGGATGAAATTACTCAGTCGCAAATTATTGCGAACGCCGGAGTTTCCTCTGCCGATAATCCTTCTGGAATTTATTTTGAAATTAGACATTTTTCCGAACCCTACGACCCTCAGCTGTGGATGAAAGGACTTTAACTCGATGCAATCACTGAAACGCTACTGGAAAACCTATGTCTTAGGATTTATTTTAATCCTGACAATCTTCATCATGGCAGAAACAGGTTTCCAAGTTAAAGCCTTCGCCCAAGAGCGCTACGCTGATCTTCAAAACTTCAGTAAGGTTCTGAATCTAATTCAACAGTACTACGTTGAAGAAACTGATACGAAAAAATTGATCTATGGTGCGATCAAAGGGATGTTGCGTGAATTGGATCCGCACACGAACTTCATGCCACCAGATATTTTCAAAGACTTTGAATCAGAAACAAGCGGTGAATTCGGCGGTCTTGGTATCGAGATCTCGATTCAAAATGGTGTTTTGACTATTATCTCTCCAATTGAAGATGCTCCAGCTTGGGAAGCGGGAATCAAAGCGGGCGATAAAGTTGTCGGCATTGACGGTACCAGCACAAAAGGCATGAGCCTTGTTGAAGCTTCACAACTGATGCGCGGTAAAAAAGGCAGCAAAATTGTTTTAAGAGTTGTGCGTGAAGGCGAAGATAAAACTCGCGACATCACAATCACTCGTGGATCTGTAAAAATCAAATCGGTTAAGTACACTGACATGGGCGATGGTTTTGCTTACATCAAAATCACAAGCTTCATTGAAAACACAGCGAAAGATTTAGAAAAAGCATTGGAAACTCACGCGAAAAATAACAAAGGCAAAATTGCCGGTGTTCTTATCGACATGAGAAGAAATCCAGGCGGTCTTCTTGATCAAGCGATCAAAGTCAGCGACATGTTCTTGAAAGAAGGAACTATCGTCAGCACGATCGGCCGTAACAAAGCTGAAAAAGAAGTCGCAGTGGCTTCGCATAAAGGTAAGTACACAGATGTTCCGTTGGTGTTGCTAGTGAACGAATACACGGCATCGGCTTCAGAAATTGTTTCGGGTGCACTACAAGATAACAAACGTGCTCTTGTAACAGGGCAAAGAACTTTCGGTAAGGGTTCCGTACAATCAGTTATTAAATTGGGTGATGGCAGCGGTTTGAAACTGACTGTGGCTCGTTACTACACTCCAAGTGGTATCTCGATCCAAGCTGAAGGTATCCATCCTGATATTGAAATTGAAGATGTGGATCCAGATGCATTTGCGAAATCTGTTTTGAAATCGCAAACAACTCGTGAAGGCGATATCGCGGGTCACTTGAAAAATGATAAAGAAAAAGCCGCTGAAAAGCTGGATGTGAAAAAAGGTGCTGAAGAAGGTGCTTTGGCTTGGTGGAAAGATTTAGGATCGAAAATAGACGAAAAGTTGTCGCCTCGTGACAAACTGTTGAAGTCAGATTACCAAGCATATCAAGCATTTAGCTACTTGAAGGCATGGAACACAATGAAGGGTTTGACGCGCTAGTTATTGCCCTTCCTAAATAGGTCTCCTACTCTAGCCGCGTAACTTTAGGGCAAGTGAGGGGGCCTTTTATGTTAAAAGCAGTCTCTATATTATTGCTACTGGGGGCCATCGCGAATGCCGCTGATACAACAGATTCTGTTGCAGCCGGCTTCGCATCTGGAAATACGTTCCAAGCTTCGGCAATCGAAGGAAATGTTATTATGACCTGCGAAGGTTTCAATGGCACTTCCGAAGCGACGTACACATGCCGTGATGTCGTTCTTGATCCATCTCCATATGATTATTTCGTAGGTCCACAAGATGTGCGTGCAACTCAGGTTGAGTTGAAAGCGGAACATCAAGATGGTTCATCACGCATTAAAATGGCGAACTACGACGGCAAAACTGGCAAGAGCGCGACGACTTTCAACCTGTGGATTTCATCGTTGTTTCAAAAACCACTTCTTGAAACAGGAACTAACAAAGTTCATTACTCTGTTTACGACAATCGTGTATCGCCAATGCAAGAGTATGCGAGTGGTGATTTCACTGTGACTGTAAAACGCGGCAATCCTCGTCGTTGTCCAACAACACAATATCGCTCAACAGATGTGAACGATTGCAACTCGCAATATTCAATCTGCCAACGTTACTTCGAACAGTTTAACAACTGCCGCTAGCTTCAATCATCATTTCGGGTCTATGATTCCTCTATAAAGAGGAGTCTGCCCATGAAGTTTCATCTTAGTCTTCTGTTAATCGCATCCTTTTTAACTGCGTGTGCTTCAAAGCCGGTCGAGAAACCTGCGCTACGCGGTTATGATGCTGAACTGACGAATTACCAATATCCATTTCCTGTGAAGTACTATTCATTCCGTGCGCAAGAGCAGGATTTGAAAATGGCGTATATGGATATGTCGCGCATGGGTGACGCGGGCAAAGTTATTGTTCTTCTTCACGGTAAAAACTTTTCTGGTGAGTATTACGAAGATCTTGCGCATCGTTTGATGACGATTGGTTATCGCGTGATCATGATTGATCAAATCGGTTTTGGTAAATCGACGAAACCAAAAAACTTTCAATACACATTTCAAGCTTTGGCGCTTTATACGAACAACCTGTTGGATAGTATCGGTGTAAAGAACTATCAACTTTTGGGACATTCAATGGGCGGTATGCTCGCAACAAGAATGGCCTTGATGTATCCAGAGAAAATTTCAAAATTGTTTTTGATCGATCCCATCGGTCTTGAAGATTGGAAAACGATGACGGCGTATCACAGCATCGATCAGTACTACCAAGCCGAACTTAATAGCAATCCCGAGCGCGTGAAAAAGTATCAGCTTGAAAGCTATTACGATAATAACTGGAAACCCGAATACGATCGTTACATCAAAGCGATGACGGGCTGGATGGAAGGGCCTGATTATCCGTTGATCGCGTGGAATGCGGCTCTAACTTATGACATGGTTTTCACTCAGCCGGTGTTTTATGAATTCAAACTTTTGAAAATGCCGACAGTTCTTGTGGTTGGTACGCGTGATAAGACGGCACTTGGTAAAGCGTGGGCCCCTGAAGGCGTAAAAGAAAAAATGGGAAATTATCCGCAGATGGGTAAGACCGTTGCGAAGATGATTCCAAAAAGTAAACTGATCACACTGAAAGGTTTAGGACATCTTCCTTTCATCGAGGCCCCAGACATGTTCTGGAAAAACCTCGAGAAAGAATTACAGTAATTATTTTCGTGACAGGCGCTCTATCATTTTAAATAGGGCGCTCATTTGTTTGCCGTCTTTGGCGACATAGTTTTGACCGGTAAAACCAAACCAATCCCAGCATGCATATGGATTCGTGCCCATCACTTTATCTGATTGCGGATAAAGAATGATGATGTGATTGCTTTCGGCCCATTCATTAAAGCCCGACAGAGTGGCAAATTTATCTTGGATATAATCGGGACTCATCTGACAGCCGTGAAGTGCGACGTGCAATTTACAGCGTTCACCTTGCGCACAAGCTTCAGGAACATAAACCCAACCTTCACGATAAAGGGGAGTCCCATTGTCGCCAAATTCACGTTGCTCAAACTTTGTAAGATGTGATGAGACGAAAGAGCCGCGCGCCGCTAACGTTCCGTACATCTGCTTTAAAATTTCACCAGCACCGTCGTAGTTACAATTTAAAATCCACGGTAACATCGCAAACTGGCACGGATTGCCCGAATTCAAAGTCGGAAAGCCGTGTGCAGAGTTGATGTTATTCACGAACTGAATATTCGCCTTGTTCGCAAAAGCTGCGTAAAAATCCTGAAGCTTATCGCTATTCACTGGATTGATAATGGAATCCTTCGGACTCGCATAGATATAGATTTTTTGTTTTTGCAAATTTGCAAGCGCATCGATGGCACCAGCTTTTTCAAGCTCGCGTGCTTTAGCGATTTGATTTTCTGGATTGATGCCTTGAGGACGTCCCATGCATTCGCCTTGCGCTTTTTGCGAATCGCCTTGGGCGCACCAGTAAATTCCGCCAGCGACACTTGCCGCACCCGAAATCGTCTTCGAGTAAGCAACCTGCATTTGTACGGCCATGTAAGCACCCGAAGAAACGCCCGAGATCGTAATCCCAGCAGGATCTATATTATAAGATCCCAACGTCGCTGCCATCGAGACAGAAGAAATGAATAATGAAAGACACGTCTTAGAAATAAGTTTGAATGTTTTCATACGCTCACGCTATGAAGCGAACGTGGGAAAGGCAACTGGTTATTGCAGAGATACAATTACTCTAATACACAAAAGGCCCACCAAGTGGTGAGCCTTTCGATATTTTTCTTTTAAAAGTGCGAACTAGTTTTGTTCGTCTTTGAAAGTTCCAGCTGGAACTTCTTTAACTTTTACTGTCTTGCTCAAGAACTCGATCACTTTTTCTTCAGTGATTTGGTAAGTAAGACGACTAGCTTGTTCTGGACGACCGTAGAATTCTTTAATACGAGATTCTTCGATACCAGTTTGTTGAGCGTACTCAGCGAACTTTTTATCAAGATCTTCTTTTTTCGCGAAAAGATCATGTTTCTTAGCAATAGCATCTACTAGGAATGACGATTGGATCATTTCAGTAGCTGTTTTTGCGAAGTCAGCATCCCATTTTTCAACGTAAGAAGCGAAATCAGCTTCGCCCATGCCTTGTTCAGACATACGACGTTTAAAGTCTTCGATCAAAGAAGCTTTTTGCTCTTTCAACAATGAAGGAGGAACTTCAACTGGGTTTTCTTTAACAAGAGTTTTCAACATGCGATTTTTGAAACCGTCTTCAACGCGTTTCTTTTCGCCTTGTTCAAGATCTTCTTGGATTGTTTTTTTCAAGTCGTGCAAAGTGTCTGGGCCACCCAAAGTTTTTACAAACTCTTCAGTCAACTCAGGCAAAACTTTTACTTTGATTTCTTTCAAAGTCACTTTGAACTCAACTGGTTTACCAGCAAGATCAGCAGAGTGGTATGGATCTGGGAATTTCAAAGAGATCGTTTTTGTTTCGCCTTTTTTCATGCCAACAACGCCGTCTTCGAAACCTTCGATGAATTGTTTAGCGCCAAGCTCAAGGTGGTGGTTTGTGCCCGCACCGTTTTCAAGCTCTTTACCGCCAACGTAACCAACGAAATCGATAACTGCAGTGTCACCAACTTTAGCTGCGCGATCTTCTTTTGCATCTTCGAAAGTTGCGCGAGAAGCACGGATGTTTTCAAGAACTTGCTCAACTTTAGCTGGATCCAAATCGATTTTTTCTTTTTCTACTTCAAGACCTTCGTATTTTTTCAATGCGATTTCAGGACGGATGTCGAAAGCTGCAGAGAAAGAGAAGTCTTTGTCTTCTGACGGATCAGCAAATTCAAATTCTGGATAGCTGATTGGCTCAAGCTTGTGCTCTTCCAAAGCTTGTGCGTAGTGTTTTTGCACCAAATCTTGAACGACGTCTTGCTTTACGCGATCGCCATAGATGCTTTTGATTGTGTTCAAAGGAGCTTTACCTTTACGGAAGCCTTTGATTTCCACATCTCTTTGAATGCCAGTGAACACTTTTTGGAATGATGACTGAACTACAGCCGCTGGGATTTCGATGTTCAATTTTCTGGAAAGGTTCGAAACCTTTTCTACATTTGATTTCATGTTATAACTCCTAACATTTCAGGGACACGATAAGCGTGTTAAAAACCGATGGATATTAGAAGATGCCTGTCCTAATAGCACCAAATAATGCCATGCGTAATGCCTATATTTACCGGCTCAGCGACACTTAAGGAACTATGAAGCAAGAGATTCACTTTGTGACGGGAAAAGGTGGCGTGGGCAAGTCGGTCGTGGCCGCTGCGCTCGCCCTCAAACTCAGTCAAGCTGGGAAAAAGGTGCTTCTTGTTGAATTAGGCGATCAGAGCTTTTTTCGCGATTTCTTCTCTTTATCTCAAGTCGGTTTTCAACCGGTGTCGATTCGGCAGAATCTGTCGATAGCTTTATGGTCTGGCGACACTTGTTTGCGTGAATATGCTGGTTATTTAATCAAAGTGGAAAGTCTGGCGAAGTTATTTTTCGATAATGCCGTGATGAGAGCGTTCATTAACGTGGCACCCGCACTTCCCGAGTTAGCCATCTTAGGAAAAATCACAAGTGGCCCGCGTAAACATGGACCCCCACTGCCATTTGATTGCATCGTCGTAGATGCCTTCGCAACGGGACACTTCAAGGCACTGCTTGAAGCACCGAAAGGCATGGCGCAAGCGGTGCAGTTTGGTCCCATGGGTGAGCAATCGCGCAGCATCGACAAAGTGATTCGTGATAAATCCATGTGCCATTATCACATCGTGACGTTACCTGAAGAGCTTCCTTTGAAAGAAGCCGCAGAACTTTCGCAAGATTTGAAAGACGAATTTGATATCAATGCTGAAATTATTTTGAACAAGATTTTGCCTGTGCCTATCTCTGTGGAAAAAGTAACAGAGTATACAAAGCAGGAAGATTCTGACATGAAAGACTTTGCGATCTACTTGCAACATCATATGCAACGCCAAACAGAGATGCTTGCGGAAGCTGAAAAGGTCACAACAAACTTACGTTCAATTCCATTGTTCTTTGAAGCAGATCCATGGAAGTTGACAAGCTTGATGGCGGAGAAACTGTAGATGGCAGCAGAACTTTTTAAGAACACAAAAGTTTTAGTCTGCGTCGGCAGCGGGGGAGTGGGCAAAACCACTGTTGCTGCCTCTTTAGCAGTGCTTGCAGCCAAAGAAGGTAAAAGAGTTTTAGTCTTAACGATCGATCCCGCAAAGCGTTTAGCACAAACTTTGGGAATCGAAGGCACGAAAGACATCACCAAAGTTCCGGGACAAAATTTCGCGGGCGAACTTTATGCATCCGTCATCGATCACAAAAAAACTTTTGACGATTTCGTTTCCAGAGCCGCACAGAAATCCGAAGCCGCAAAGAAGATTTTTGAAAACAGTTTGTACAAACAGCTTTCAACAAACTTAAGTGGTTCCCAAGAATTCACATCGCTTGAAAAGCTATATACGGCTTATGAGTCGGGTCAGTTCGATCTGATTATCTTAGATACGCCGCCAACGAAACACGCGATTGATTTCCTCAATGCACCTCAAAAGCTTTCCGCTTTGTTTAGTGAAGGTGTTGCGAAATGGTTCCGCGATCCAGAAGGTAAAAAGTCAGGATTCTTTGGACATTTGCTGCAAACAGGAACTCGTCAGGTTTTGAAAGTTTTAGAGAACTTAACGGGTTCCCAATTCATTCGTGAACTAGGCGATTTCTTTATGAATATCGAACAGTGGCAAGGCAAACTTTTAAACCGTACGGTGGAAGTTCATCGAATGCTGGTCAGCCCCACGACGAAGTTCGTTTTGGTGACAAGTTTCGATCAAGCCAAACTGAAAGAAGCAGAGTATTTTTCTCGAGAAATAAAAAAAGGTGGTTACCACCTTGACACTGTCATATTGAATCGCATCTTTCCTACCTGGCTAGACTTGAAAGCAGAAAAAAAGGGCGGTCCAGATCAAGCGTTGGTCGACTTGTATGAACAAATGAAGTCCTTCTACAATCATAGGGACACATTGTATCAACAATTCGAATCAAGAATGGAAAAAGAGGCGCAAGTTTTGCGCATTCCAGATTTGGTTCAAGATATTTCTGATCTTTCAGGGCTCGAGTCGTTGAGCGAATTGATTAGCGAAAGGGAACAGCAAAAATGAATTGGAAAGTTCTAGGACTTTGTCTTCCCTTAACTATGACGGCCTGTAGTAGCTTGCGCATGCAGCATGATACGCAGTCCGTAGAATCTCCGATGTCCTCGCAAAAGTTCGCTGAAGAAAATGAAATTAATAATGCCGAGCGATTGCTTTCACTGGGTCGCTACGAAGAAGCTCGCCTTGCTTTCCGTTCTTTCCAATCATCTTATCCGCAATCAAATTTTTTCGAATCATCACGTTTGGGCGAAGCTCATGCTCTTGAAGGCTTGGGTCGTTGGGATGAGGCGACTAAAATTGATCGTGACGTTTATCTGAAAACTTCAAAAGACCATCCTGAAATCGCGGCACTTGCTTTGTATCGAATGTCATTCGCGTACGAAGCAACGGGTGACGATCTAAAAACCACAGCTGCGTTGCTAGACGCACAACGCTTAGGCAAATATCTTCCTGCGGAAGTGGCTGAAGCTGAAATTCCCGCACGCCTTGCAAGCATTTACGGAAAATTAGGTCGCGATAAAGAGGCAATGAATTATCTGAACCAAGCGGAAAAAGGCATCAACCGCATTCGCTTAGAGAAAAAAGAAGTCGGCATAGGTTGGCTGGCAAAGACGTACTATCAAATGGGCAGCATTTCTACGAATCAACTTTCCGCAGATAATTTTGAACAATCTGCGGAAGGCTTCAGAATGGTGCAAATCTACTTAATCAAGTCGATGCAACAAAATGATCCCGCATGGTCCGCACGCGCTTTAGAACAGGGTCAGGCGACGTACCAATCGTTTTTAAATTTGGCAGAAACTCAAGCAGAGCGTAAAACGCAGATTGAATTTGCGGGGACGATCACTGATCTGTTAGACCAAGCAGAGCTATTTAAGCCTTTGCAGGGACAGAAACCGAATCAATTTGAAGAAAGTTTCTTTTCATTCTTGCAGAACTTAAGAAAAAGAACTGAAGACTTATTGTACCAATCCAAAGAAACAATGTCCCTGACTGAAGAATCGCAAAGATTCAACAGTGTGAAAAGACCGGGACGGGTGAAGGCAGATTCCCTGTTACCTGAAGAGGAAGGTTTGAAAAAACCAATTCCAACTCCTCCGAAAATTGTTCCGACCGAAGATCCGAATCTGTAAGGAGAAAGAAATGGCGAAGCTCACACTTCACAAACAAACCATCGCCAACATGACTGAAATCTGTAACTGGTTTTCACAAAAGACCGCGACATTGTCGTATCCGATTTATTCAAGTTACGACATTCGCGATTCCGGTTACAAAGTAACGAACGTCGACGCGAATATTTTCCCGGCTGGTTTTAACAACATCTGCCCGACAGACAAAGAAACATCTGCAGGCTTGATGAGTAAATATATCAAAAGCCACTATGGCGCTGTTAAAAACATCCTGCTTGTCACTGAAGAACACACGAACAATGCGTTCTATTGGGAAAACGTTTACACAATTAAGTCATTGATTGAGTCATCTGGCGCGAACGTGAAAATTGCAATTCCGCGCGAATTGGCTGAGCCGATGAAAGTAACAAGTGCAGCCGGTCGTGAATTGGAAGTGCATTCAGCGCTGACGAATGGTCCGTTGATGAAGGAATTCAAACCAGACCTCATCATCAGCAACAATGACTTTTCAGAACAATACGAAGAGTGGTCAAAAACTGTGACGGATTTCCCAATGAATCCTCCACATGAGTTGGGCTGGTATCAAAGAAAGAAAAGCACATACTTCAAATATTACAATCAACTTGTCGAAGAGTTTTCTGCGATCGCTCAGATCGATCCCTTCCTTCTAAGAGTCGAAACCGAGCTTTTTGAAAACTTCGATATCGGCGATGAAAATTCACGTGCCGCCCTGGCTGAGCGAGTTGATGCGATGATTGCGCGCCTAAAAGAAGACTATAAAAAGCGCGGCATCGAACAAGAGCCCTTCGTATTCGTAAAAAACAATGCGGGTACATACGGTCTGGCAGTTATTCGTGTGGGCTCGGGTGCGGAAGTAAAAGAATGGTCTTATAAATCACGTAAGAAAATGAAAGCGGCCAAAGGCGGTCGTGACGTTGAAGAAGTGATCATCCAAGAAGGTATTCCTTCAATTGTACAAGCAGATGGCGCAAGCGCAGAGCCCTGCATTTACATGATCGGTTGCGAGCTTGCTGGTGGTTTCCTACGCACGCATTCAGAGAAAAGCTCTACGGATAGTTTGAACAGCCCCGGCGCAGTTTATAAGCGTTTGTGTGTGTCTGATTTGGCGTTGGATGCGAAAGGCTGCCCGCAAGAAAACGTTTATGGTTGGACAGCGAAGTTGGGATTGCTTGCGATTGCGCACGAAGCGAAAGAGCTAGGTGCGCGTTTCAATGGATATGTGCAAACGCCTTGTGGCGGTTAAGCACGAAATCTTAATAACAAGCAGGTACGTGCGTGGCGCGGCCTGCTTGATCAATGGATACAGTCAAAGTTTGTTGCAAATGGTTTGGCAGGAATGAAATCGCACCGTCACTTGGACGTTTGCAAGGGCTGCCACCTAAACCGATCTCTACCAAATTCATCTTTTCATCGAAGCGGAACAAAGTATTTTGACGTGTCGGAAACAATTCCGGATAGCTTGGACTTTGGAAGACATTGCTACCATAAGTGATTTCAATATTACGAGTCGCAGGTGCGCCTGCAACTAGAGTTGGCATTTCACCTGCACCAAACATCCAGCGTGTGCCAGTCACTTCAAATTTTGCATCGTTGTGCGAGTATTCGAATTCAGGCAACGCGCAAGAGAACGTTGGAACAAACGCAGGATCCGCATCAAATGACAGCAATTCACCTTTTGCATTCAAAGTGATCTTACCAAGATTTGGCGTCACATCTTTTTCCATGCAAGAGTAAGTGAAATAAGGTCTGTTGATCATTTGGAAAGCGAATAGATTTGCTTGCACAATGTTTTGGTCATTATCAAAGCCAACAATCGCACTAATCCACTCACCATTTGCGTTTGTCGAACCCAAGAACAACATCAAACCGTTATACTGGAAGTGACCGATGTGCAGATCTTGAAGACGAGCCACATAGTCTTGTACAGTGTTGATACCCGGAAGATTCGCGTGAATGAAAGCATTAAAATAACGAATGCGTTCAGAGCTAAATTCTTGCGACGGAGTTGAAATGAATTCGCGATAGATCAATTCGTGCACGATCAATGCGGCTTTGTTGTCAGCGTCCAAGCTGTTCCAAAGCTTTTTGTTGATCAAGTATCTGAACTTGTTCACCACAGAAGGTTGTTGTTGCACGATTGTTTGATCCAAAGAGCAAGAATCTGGAATCAACACTAAGCCTAAATCCGGAGTGCGTGCGAAGCTGCCATCAACGAATTGCGCTTCTTGCAAAAATCCATTCAACCAAGTTTGCAAAGTCGAAGCACGTTGTGGATCTTTTGCCGCCAAACGTCCGATCAGCGCAGAAGCTTTAGCAACTTCATTGTCACCTTCAGCTGCTACTGTTGTTAAACCAAAGCGAGTCGTCGCTTCATACAAATCCAAAACTTGTGGTGCTTGTCCCTGGCACGAAAGAACGAAGCCGCCATTACCGCGGTCATACCAAGTATTAGCAAACGAAGTAGTAGAAAATAAAAGAACAAAGCCAAATAAGAACTTCATCATTTTGTTACCTTCGAAACCGGGAAGAGTTGAATATTTAAATTGTAAACGTCAGTTTTTGGTCCTTGGGAAAGAAGGTCAGCCATCTTTCTGCGGAACTTACGAATGATACCTTTAGCCTCAGAAATCTTTTTGCGGTTGATTGCAAAAGTGATCGAAGTCACGTCACGTAGGTGCATGGGTACGTTGTCGATTTGATCTACAACTTGCTGCAAAGATTGTTTGTGTGAACGACGCAAAGATTCTGAAGGAACGTTGTGAGTTGTCTCAAGCTGGCGGCGAGTCGCCACAAGTTTTTTATTCTTGAATTCAACCAAGCCCAAACGCAAAAGACGATCAACCGCGGCTTGTGCAACTTCAACGGGGATATTCAAACGTTCGGCGATCCATTCCGGATTTGACTGGAATGATTTAACGCTTAGAAGGGCCATGATACCGAAGTGGTACCAATCGCAAATCACAGAAAATTCATCATCACGAAGCTGGCTTTCAGACAGCAAAGTTTTTTTGCTGCTTTTATCAAGATCGATCAAAGTTTTAAGATGATCCAAATCTGAAGAACCCAGTGAAAGATTTTTCGTGATTTGTTTTGCTACTGCCATCGTCATTACGCGACGACCGTTCAAATAGTCGCTAAGACGGCTTGCAGGAATACCCAAATTCTTTGCGAACTGAGAGTTCGTCAAAGCGGGCGACAAAGTCTTTTGTCTTTGAAATTCATTAAGCAAAAATTCTGAGGATTTATACATAAGTACCTTCTACACTGATTCTAGAGTAGGCAGTCAAAGGCTTAGTCGTGAACGTACAAGATGCTTCGATAGACAGACGGATAATTACCAAAAAACCTTGGTAATATTACGCATAAGCAAGGTCTTCTGGAAAAATATACACGGCCCACTATGGGCTTCTGTCTAACATTTAGGCGGCTGATTATCAATGAATTGGGGTTAAACCCCCTCTATTACCGTCGCCGTAGAGTAATTTACAAGGCCCATGAATTGCTAACTTTAGTAAGTGCATTCGCTCTGTGCTCCCGAATGACCGGGAGTCCATATTGGAGGTCGTATGAAGAAAGCCTTATTAACTTTGATCGCTGGATTGATGGTTCAGGCAACGGCTCATGCTGAAATCAGCAAAGAAATTTTCTCATGCGCTTACTATGGTGGATGTGTTCACGCGGTTCTTCGCGTAACGGGCATTGACCGTATTTTAGAAAACATCCAAGCAAATAAAAATGCACAAAAGATTCTTGCAGCGACTGACGATGCGTTGTTCTTCAAACAACACGTTGTATCTGCTCAAGGTGGCGAGCTTGCGATGGATATTTATAAAACAGTTGTGATTAAAGTTTCCGCTGACGATAAGTTAACAGAAATGCAAATGGTCGATCACGGATCATATTCGGTCTATGAAGACGTTGCGCTTACAGTGGATGCTTCACAACCAGTTGTTTTGGAAGGCAACCGTGCTTTAAGAATCAAGATCAATGGTCGTTCGTTAATTTCTAAAGACTTGCAGCTTGCACATCAGGCGACACAGAACCTGATTTTCTCTGACAAATTATCAGTAAAAAATGGAAATAAAACCGCTTACCAATCTGCTACTGATGCCGTTGTATTAAATGAGCTCGACATCATGTTTGCAGAATTCAAATCTCGCAAATAGTAGATCGGGGTTTACCAAACCCCGTTTGTTATTTGCAATCTACACTTCCCCTCACATTTAAAATCCGTATTCTTTGGTTGTTCAGGCAGGAGGCCTTTTAATGTCAACGAATGCGACAGAAGTTTTAGACGACTCACAAGTACAGGCAAGAGCAGATATGCGTGCCTATCTGGAAACCATGATCCAAAAGATCGTGCGCAATCCAGCAGGAGTCCGTGTTGAGTTTTTCAGAGGAGATAAGACAACGGTTTATGTTGTCGTGGTAGCACCGGAAGATTTGGGTCTGCTGTTAGGTAAGAAGGGTGCAACCATTGAAGCGATTCGTGTGATTCTTAAAGCTCAGATGGCTCGTTTCGGAATGCGCGCTGTCGTTCAGCTGGATCAACAACTTGAAGCGTACTGCGCGCGAGGATCTGCGCAAGACTAGCGTTTAAATTTCATGAACCACTTGGTCACGGCCTCCGGAGCCTTATCTAGCCATTCGTGACCAGCGTGGGGATCAATGACGACCGCAGTTTTAACTCCGTTATCTTTCAGCTTCTCGTAATATTTTTTCATAGTAGAGATCGGAACGATGTAGTCATTGTCGCCGTGAAGAAACATCGTCGGTGGGTGATCTACGGGTAATTCAGGAATGTCGCACAAAGGACCTCCGCAGCTTGCGTAAGAACCGGATTCGATCGCTAATGCTTTAAACATTCCCGGAAAAGAAACAGCCATACGACTGGTGTTGTAACCACCGCTAGAAATTCCTGTGGCAAAAAGTTTGTTCATGTTCAGTGGACCGAACTCGCCTGCTGACATTGAATTGAAAAGTGCATGCAAGAACACGTCGTCTTCAGAACCTTCCCATGTCACGCCAATTAAATTTGTTTCCCACGCAAGATTTGAAATAGCATTTGGTGCAACAACTGCGAAACCATGATCAAGCAGACTTTGGATCAAACGAATTTCATTAAAGCCACCAAATGGCATCCCTTGACTACGTTCAAATTCGACAGAAAAGAAACTTCCTTGAAAGATTACAACTGTTGGCCAACCATCTTGAGGCATCGGACCTTCAGGGAGTGAATACTTCACATCGCGAGTAAGAAGTGCGCCTTTAATTTCTTTTTCTTGAAATGGACAAGCGATGTGTTTCACGATGATGCCACCAGATTCACACATTGATTTCTTCGCCGCTTGTGCAAACGAAGTTAGTAAGATGATCGAAATTAAAGTTGCTAGTTTCATGATTCCCTCACCGCGCAGTCATAGCGGTCATGGAAATAAGGTGTAACGAGCCTTCCTGCGGATTGCAAATTAAAGGGTGTCCCGCACCCTTAACTCGGAACACTTACCGACAAAGTATGAAAACTCTGCCCGGTGCATTTTCGGCTAGGCCTAAGACCGGCACTGTTGTCGTATGACGCGAAAATAGAGGAGAGGTCGAGAAAGCATGTTATTCTGCTTTAAAGAGGGAAACGTATGCAAAGATTTGCAGGAGTATTTGGACTTTTTGTCGTCTGCTTTGCCGTGGGTTATTCATACCTTCGCTACACAACAGACAGCTTTTCTATCAACCGTGACCCAGCGGCGATTCGTACAAACTTCGACTTTTCAAATCTAACAGGTGATTCGCTTCATGAAGCGGTTAAACAACGCCTGGTTGCTGGCTTTGAAATGAAAAGAAGTGCTGACGGCATGGGTTTGGGCTTAGGTCATTTCGTGTTCCGCGATGACGCTGGTGAAAAGAAATTGGCGTGCCAAGAATTCGGTAAAGTCACAATGACGTTTGAAGCTGAAGGCGTTTCTGTAGGTGGCGATAAACCCACTATGGAAATTGAAGGTCGCTGCGAATATTCCAATGACATGACGAAGATCAATCCGCTTTATCTTCCAGTTGCAAAAATCTTGAATGAAAAACCTGGCGACGGGGAGTTTAACTTTAACGAAGGTCACGCGGTGACTGTGCGTTTTGCGAATCTTCCTGAAGACTGGCCAAGAACATGGTTGTTAAAGTCAGTGAAACTTAACAACGAACAAAAGAATAAATCAGTGACTGTAGAAAGCGATGAAGTGGCTCGCTACATGGGGCATCCGCTGGTTCTGACGTTCTAATTTAAAATTTAAAGCTTTAAAGTAAAAAACCCCAGTGATGAACTGGGGTTTTTTTATTTAGAACGATTGAATTTCGTAATTCAATTAGATGTGTGCTTTCGCCACTTCTACGAATGTACGGATCATCGCGCCTGAAGCACCTTTTTTAGGAGCGTAAGGCAAACGATTGCCAACAGCCCAACCAGTGCCTGCGATGTCGAAATGCGCCCAAGGGATGCCTTCGCCAACGAATTGCTCAAGGAATGCAGCTGCAGTTGCAGAACCCGCACCTTTACCAGAAGAGATGTTAGAAAGATCTGCGAAAGTACCTTTCATGTCTTTTACATGGAAGTCTGTCAAAGGCATGTTCCATACCCACTCACCAGACTCAACCGCGGCTTTTTCGATTTTGTTTTTCAAAGAAGCGTTGCGAGTGAAGTAACCAGTGTGTGTGTTACCCAAAGCGATAACCATTGCACCTGTCAAAGTTGCAGCGTCACAGATCATTTGTGGTTCAAGTTCAGTTGCGTATGACAAAGCATCAGCCAAGATCAAACGACCTTCAGCATCTGTGTTGTTCACTTCGAAAGTTTTACCGTTACGTGCAGTGTGTACGTCGCCTGGTTTAGTCGCTGAACCGTTCACAAGGTTTTCAGTAGAAGCAACAAGACCTACAGCGTTCACTTTCAATTTCAATTGAGCGATCGCAAGCAATGTACCGATAACGTTCGCGCCACCGCACATGTCGTACTTCATTTCTTCCATGTTCGCTGAAGGCTTAATGCTGATACCACCGCAGTCGAAAGTAAGACCTTTACCTACGAAGCAAACTGGTTTTTTAGAAGCTGCTGCGCCTTTGTATTCCATGATGATGAAGCGTGGCTCTTGATCAGAACCCTGAGAAACGCCAAGAAGACCGCCCATGCGCTCTTTTTTAATGCGTGCTTTATCCCAGATAGTCACTTTCAAGTTCGCGATACCTTTAGCTGCTGCCGCTGCAGAATCAGCAAGGATTGTCGGAGTCATCAAGTTGCCTGGCATATCGCCCAAGCGACGAGAGAAGTTAACAACGTTACCTAGGATTGTACCTTCAGTGAATGCCGCTTTTGCAGTTTTGTCGCCAGCTTTAGTCACAACGTGGATAGTAAGTTCGTCAGTTGCTTTTTTCTCTTTAGTAGTCGATTTCAATTCGTCGAATACGTATGAAGTCATTACCAAACCTTCAGCAGTTGCTTGAAGGAATGCATTGATATCTTTTTTCGCAGTTGTAATGCCATCGAAGTGCAAAGCAGCTTCTTTAACATTCAATGCTTTAACTGCTTCATAAGCAGAGGCAACCGCTTGACGAACAGTTTCGTGATCGATTTCATTTTCTTTACCAAGACCAACTACGATCACATGGCGGAAGCCAGCGTAGTTCATTTCACGGAAAGTAACAGTCTCTTGGTGCTTACCAGTGATTGTTTTTTCTTCGATTGTTGCAGCCAATTTTTTGTTCAGATCAGAATGAGTCACTTTTGCGAGCTTTTCTTTTTGCGCACTCGCTTTTGAAAACACGACCAAAGCCGGGCATGTCAGTGAATCGATCTCTTTGTTTAACAAGTTGATAGCCATATAAACCCCTTAAAATTATTCAGCTTTATGAAGCAAGGTAAGATGTAACATAGCAGTGTTGAGGGTCAAAGGCTTTTTCGTAAAGTCCTGTTGGAGTATTCCGATAGGTAGCACAGTATAAGACTTTACTTCGGAGCATCGAAGTCGGGTAGACAGCCAACCACAGGAGACAGCAGTGGCACTCATTCCATACGTCATCGAGCAAACTTCAAAGGGTGAAAGATCATATGACATCTATTCACGCCTACTTAAAGACCGTATTGTGATCCTTGGATCACAGGTTACAGACGAAGTTGCTAATGCCATTATCGCGCAATTTCTTTTCCTTGAAGTGGATAACCCTGAAAAGGACATCCATCTTTACATCAACTCTCCAGGTGGTAGCGTTTCTGCTGGTTTGGCGATTTACGATATTATGCAATTCGTAAAATGCGACGTGGCGACGTACTGTATGGGTATGGCGGCAAGCATGGGCTCGCTGTTGTTGACAGCGGGTACAAAAGGCAAACGTTATAGCCTTCCGAACACACGCATCATGATCCATCAACCCCTTCTTTCTGGAGGCGGTTTGTCAGGTCAAGTTACTGATATCGAAATTCATGCGAAAGAACTTCTTCGTACAAAAGAGAAGCTGACTCGCATCTATGAAACGCATACAGGCAAAGACTACCAATTCTTGAGAGAACAGATGGAAAGGGATAACTTTATGGACCCTTACCAAGCTAAAGAATTCGGCTTGCTTGACCACGTCGTTGAATCTCGTAAGGCAAATAAAGGATAAGAGTAGATGAGCACTAAAGATACAAACGGCACATTGAGATGTAGCTTCTGCGGCAAAGGCCAAAAAGAAGTTAAAAAATTGATCGCTGGCCCTGGCGTGTACATCTGCGACGAGTGTATTGATCTTTGCAATGACATTATCGACGAGGAAAAAGAAAGAGAGACGGCGGTAAAAGGTACGTTCAAAGTACCAAAACCATCGGACATCAAAACTTACCTTGATGATTATGTGATCGGTCAAACTCAGGCGAAGAAAACTTTGGCAGTAGCGGTTCACAATCACTACAAGCGTGTAAACGCAATGTCACAAGGTAAAAAATCGGCTGACGTAGAGATGCAAAAATCAAACATCTTGCTTATCGGTCCAACGGGATCTGGTAAGACGTTGCTTGCACAAACGATCGCTAAAATTCTTAACGTTCCATTCGCAATGGCGGATGCAACGACATTGACTGAAGCAGGTTACGTCGGTGAAGACGTAGAGAACGTTGTTCTAAACCTTCTTCAAGCTTCAGACTATGACGTAGAAAAAGCGCAAAAAGGCGTTATCTACGTGGACGAGATCGATAAAATTTCTCGTAAGTCTGAAAACCCATCTATCACGCGTGACGTGTCGGGTGAGGGTGTGCAACAAGCACTTCTAAAAATCTTAGAAGGTACTGTGGCGAATCTTCCTCCGAAAGGTGGTCGTAAACATCCGCAACAAGAGTTTATCCAAGTGGATACAACAAACATCTTGTTCATCGTGGGTGGTGCGTTCGTTGGTTTGGATAAAATCATCGAAAACAGAACATCGAATAAAACGATGGGTATCGCAGCAGATATTCGTACAGCTCAAGAAGTTGAGAAGTCATCGAACTTGCTTGCGAAAGTTGAACCAGACGATTTGTCTAAGTTCGGTTTGATCCCAGAGTTCATTGGTCGTTTGCCTGCAATCGCAGTTCTTGGCCAATTGGATGAAGAAGCGTTGATGGATATTCTTGTGAGACCAAAAAATGCGATCACAAAACAATACCAAAAACTATTCTCGTTCGAAGGTGTTGAATTGAAGTTCACTGATAAAGCTCTTCGTGCTGTGGCACAAATGGCTTTGAAACGTAAGACAGGTGCCCGCGGTCTGCGCGGTGTTCTAGAGACGGCAATGCTCGACATCATGTACGACATTCCATCTAAGTCGAACGTTAAAGAAGTGATCATCGATGAAAACGTGATCAACGACGGTGGCGCTCCGATGGTGGTTTATAAAACTGACGAAGAGATGCAAATCGAAGAAGAAGCTAAAAAGAAAAGTTCAGCTTCTTAATCAAACTGAAAAGTAAAAAGCAAAAAGCCAGAGTTTCAAACCTCTGGCTTTTTTGCGTTTAAAGCGTCGCTACGGGCTACTGTTTTTTCACGTAAGCACTGAGCTTAATTGGTGCCATCGACGTCGTTACTGTGACTGTCGTGCCTTTTACAAGGTCTTCAACAGTTGTGTCGCCGAAGTCTATATTGAAATCGATTTTTTTGTTGCGATCGCTTGGGCAAGTAAAGATGCCTTTAAACGTCTTATTCGCCGCTAGAATCGCATACTCGTTAAGATAGAAGCTATTCGTTAGGTTGTAAGTGCCGTTGCACTCTTCGTCGCTGTGACCGTCTGGATAGGTTCTTTGAATTTCAAACTCACGCGTATTCACCACGCGGAATTTTACATAAACTTTTTGAAAGCCCGCTTTCGCTGTCACGTTGTAACGGCCCACGATATTTCCGGGTGTTAGTTCCGTCGCAAAAGCTGCTGTTGCCGAAAAAAAGATAACTGCTGAAGTTAAAATCGTCTTGAACATAAATTGCATCCTCCGTTGATGAAGCAATTTATAAAAGCGATTGTTGAGCAGGACAAAATAAAACGGGACGGCATGGGTTAATACATGCGCGAGTGTTTTTTTGTGACGATTTGCAAAGACTAGATGGAAAGATTCAGATCAGTTTTCAAAGCTTCATTTAAAGCATTGAAGTCGACGGGCTTACTTAAGAAACGTTGCGCGCCCAAGCTTTCTGCTTTTGTACGGAACTCTGTAGATTCGTACGCACTGACAACATAAAACGGCATGGCTTCATGCATTTTGCGAACCTCTTGCAGAAGTTCAAAGCCGTCCATTTCGGGCATGTTGATGTCTGACATGATCAAATCAACAGGACGAGTGTCGTCTTGCTTTAAATAGTTCAAACAATCTTTTGCGCTTAAAAAAGAAACGAGTTTCAGGTCACCCAAAGATGCAAAGAACTTTTTGAATTTCAGTTTGTATAGAAGATGAGTATCCGCTTCATCATCTACAATCACAATGTGAATCATGCATGCAGTCTTTCGTGAACCAACGGTAAGGTCATTAAGAACTCAGTCCAATGACCAAATTCACTAGTGTACTTTAAAGTACCACCGTGTTTCTGCGCAATATTAAATGCAACAGTAAGACCTAAACCAGCACCTTCGCCAGGAGCTTTTGTGGTCAAGAAAGGATCGAAGATTTTTTCTCCAAGGATGGATGGGATACCAATACCGTTGTCGCGCACAGAAACTTCGACGTTATCGCCACGTACAGACGTTGAAATCACCAATTCGGGTTCAAAATCTTTCTGTGACATAACCTTTTTTTCCAGGGCGTGAATCGAGTTATCAATAATATTTGATAAGGCTCGTTGTAACGAAACCGAGTAGACTTGTGCATTAACATTATCACCAAGGCGATATGTGACCTTTGGAGGCACATAACTTGACCCTAGTGAACGATTGGAAATCGTTTGTTGATAAGCTTTTTTAACAATTTCATTCACATCTGTTGTTTCAAGAACGTCAGAATCGTAACCCGATAGAATCTGCATCGAACGCACGATCTGATCGATACGCTGGCTATGTTTCAAGACCACGCGGCTGACTTCTTTGATTTCTTCAGCGTCCTCGGACTCGGTCAAAAGCTCACTGAAGTTCAAAACGAAGTTCAATGGATTGCGAATTTCATGCGCCACGCTGGCAGTCAAGCTACCCAACGACGCCAAACGTTCTTGTGCCACCAAGGTCGCTTGCATGCGTTTGATTTGGAACATGGCTTTTTCAAGACTTTGATTTTTATTCGTCAATTCGCGCGTGCGATCCGTCACTTTTTGCTCAAGCGCTTGGTTTAGTTGCTCAAGCTTACGATTGGCTTCCAAAAGTTCGACACGGAAAAGGTTGATCGAATCGGCCAGAATATCCAACTCGTCTTTCTCCGCATGGGGAGGACGATTCAGCACCAGATTTTTGTTATCACGGAATCCATTTTTCAAATAATCAGCGATGTGCTTGATGTGCACGACGATGATGCGATTGAAAATGAAGTACAAGCAGAACACAACGACCAAGGTTTTTGCGGCTTGACGGACGAAGATCCAGATCGCCTCATGAAAGTAGCGATCGCGCAGATTTTTTGTGTCCAATTCGACGTCCAAAGTACCTAAAGTTTCGTTCGTATTTTTGTGACGAATCTCAAAACTTTTATGACTTTCCTCTTGCGGATCAGTCTTACCCGTTTCGTAGATAACTTTGTTGTCGGCAGTGAGTTTCAGATAGCTGACACCTTGCAAACGACTTAAACCATCCAGCTGGATTTCCAACAAGCGCGTGTCGTAAGACCACAAGTGCTCGGCCATAGAATCCAGATAAGAATTTTTGATGATGGAAAAGTTGTTTTGCAGTTTATCGAAGTCTTTTTGGTAGTCCAAAATCAACTGTGCAGCAGTTAAAATAAGCGTCGCAAAGGAACTTACGGCCCAAGTAGCTATCAAAAGCTTGAGAGATAATGAATTGGTGCGTACCCAGGGTGATTCGTTGCGTGTCACAGAGCCCTTATCGTGCAAATTGCGGAAAAAAGGGACGAAAATCTTTCTATGCGGTATTACAAATACGAAAGAATCCCATTTCTCGACGCAAATTTGAAAAATTTTCGATTAACATAACGTGCTTTTATACTGCCCGAAATATGAGCAAACCAGTCAAGTGGCAAGGACCAGAAGTAATTTTTTTTGGAATATATTTACTTCCCAGCAATCGTTCACATAGTTAAACTCAGAGTAAGGACTTCGCTAAGGTGAAAAGGAATTAACCTGAATGGATCCTCTTGTGTCCTATACGCAAGAAGCTCGTTAACCCAAGGGAGGGAGAGGATATGAGCGAGGGAAAAGTACAGCAACTACCACTTTTGCCCCTAAGAGACCTCATCATTTTTCCACATATGATGATGCCTTTGTTCGTTGGTCGTGAAAAGAGCATTAACGCTCTTGAAGAGGCCATGAGCAAACAGACCGACATCGTGTTGGCTGCTCAAAAGGACGCTAAAACCAACAATCCAGAAGCGAAAGATATTTTCGCCATCGGTACAGTTGGAACAATCATCCAGCTTCTTCGCTTGCCAGATGGAACTGTAAAAGTTCTTGTAGAGGGCAAACGCCGCGTAAAGATTAAGAATTTCGTGAACAACGACAATTTCTTCGTCGTAGCGGTAGAGAATCTTGATGAAGAGCCAACGAACATCGTTGAAGCGCAAGCTTTGGTTCGTTCGGTCAAAACAACTTTCGAAACTTACGTGAAGTTGAATAAACGTATCCCACCAGAAATTTTGATGCGTGTTTCTACCATCGAAAATCCAGGTGAGCTTGCGGATATCATCGTTGCGCAATTGAACTTGAAACTTGAAGACAAGCAAACGGTTCTTGAGATCATTGATCCAAGCAAACGTCTTGAGCATTTGTTGAACTTGATGACGGGCGAGATCGAAATTCTAGAAGTAGAAAAGAAGATCCGCACTCGCGTGAAGAAGCAAATGGAGCGTTCTCAGAAAGAGTACTATTTGAATGAGCAAATGCAGGCTATTCAAAAAGAACTTGGCGAGAAAGACGACTACCAAGCTGAACTTCAAGATCTTGAAGTAAAATGTAAAAACAAAAAAATGTCTCAAGAAGCTAAAGACAAGGTCATGAAAGAGATTAAAAAACTCAAAATGATGTCACCTATGTCGGCTGAAGCGACAGTTGTTCGTAACTACATCGACTGGATCTTGTCACTTCCTTGGCAGGATTACTCAGAAGAGAAGCACGATCTTAAAAATGCTCAACGCATTTTGGACGACGAACACTGGGGTCTTGAGAAAGTTAAAGACCGTATCTTGGAATACCTAGCTGTTCTTTCGATTTCGAAAGACATGAAAGGCCCTATCTTGTGTCTTGCGGGTCCTCCAGGGGTTGGTAAAACATCACTTGCGAAATCTATCGCAGAATCTTTGAACCGTTCATTTGCGCGTATCTCTTTGGGTGGCGTGCGTGACGAAGCAGAGATCCGCGGTCATAGAAAAACGTATGTTGGTGCGATGCCAGGTAAGATCATCCAAGCTCTTCGCAAAGTGGATAAAGGTAATCCGCTAGTGTTGTTGGATGAAATCGACAAAATGGCGAATGATTTCAGAGGCGACCCATCAGCAGCAATGCTTGAAGTGTTGGACCCTGAACAAAACTCGACATTCCAAGATCACTACTTGGAAGTTGAATACGATCTTTCGAAAGTGATGTTTATCGCGACGGCGAACAGCTTGCACACGATCCCTCGTCCGTTGTTGGATCGTATGGAAATCATCCAGCTTGAAGGTTATATCGAGCAGGAGAAATTCCATATCGCGAAAAACTACTTGGTTCCAAAACAATTGGAAAACCATGGTTTGAAAGACTACAAAGTAACTGTGAAAGATGAAACGATTCGCGACATCATCCGCTACTACACTCGCGAAGCAGGTGTGCGTAACTTGGAAAGACAAGTTGCAAACGTTTGCCGTAAGGTAGCGAAAGATATCGTGATGGGTGAAACAGTTGAAAACTTCAAAGCTGAAGCAACTGCATCTGCTGGTAAGAAAACTGCGGCAGCTGCGAAAAAAGGTGCTAAAGGCGCGAAGACTTCAACGAAAGAAACAACAAGCAAGAAATCTGAAGGTTACGTTGTAACGCCTCAGAAACTTGTTGAGTTGCTGGGCCCGCACAAATTCAAGTTCGGTCAAATCGAGTCGGAAAACGAAATCGGTCTTACGAACGGTATGGCTTGGACAGAAGTTGGCGGTGACTTGTTGGCAGTCGAAGTGAGCGTAGTACCTGGTAAAGGTAAGTTCACAGTGACGGGTCAATTGGGTGATGTGATGAAAGAGTCTTGTGCGGCAGCGATGAGCTACGTACGTTCAAGAGGTCCTTTGTTCGGTTTGGATAAAGAATACTTCTCGAACATCGACGTTCACATCCATTTGCCTGAAGGCGCAGTTCCTAAGGATGGTCCTTCTGCAGGTATCGCATTGACGACATCAATCGTATCAGCGATTACGAAAATCCCTGTGAAACGCACAGTTGCGATGACGGGTGAAGTTTCTCTTCGTGGTAGAGTGATGGCTATCGGTGGTTTGAAAGAAAAAGTTCTTGCAGCTCACCGTGGCGGTATCAAGATGATCATCTGTCCTAAAGAGAATGAAAAAGATCTTAAGGACATCCCTAAGGAAGTGATGAAAGACTTGAAAGTCGTTCTTGTAGACCATGTGGATCAAGTGTTGATCAACGCTTTGGATGTTAAAAATCCAAAAGAGATCTTCAAAATCCAAAAAGAAACTGAGTTCGGAATCAAAGCTCAGTATCAAGGTCAGCAAAACGTTGCTCACCACTAACAATGTGATGAGCGAAATCTAAAAATAGATTCAAAAGGGCCGGTAGAAATACCGGCCCTTTTTTTATTTTAAATTATTGTTCTTGTTGAACGTTATATAGAAGGCGCGCCATTTGTTCCAACGTAACGCCATTGTTGTTTTCAGCATCGATCAATTGTTGCTGACATGATTTTGCGATGAATGCATCCATCGTATCGATATCCACGCCTGCGGCTTGCTTCGCTTTTCCGTCTTGAAGTGCTTCTTTGAAACATGCATGAACGCTCAAGATGCCCTCTGCTTGAGTTTCGCTAGTTACTTGAGATGACGCTAGGCTTGCGTGAGAAACTGAAGAGACAAATAAAAGGCTTAGTAAAATTGCTGACATTTTCACAAGAACTCCCGGGATAAAATGTTGTTATTTGGTTACCGGGAGGCCTTATTTCAATATCAATACCACCGAATATTAACCCCAAATCAAATATACTAGCAGTATTCGTGTTTAGTTTGTTTGCAGGAAGCAATTTAGGCCGGCAAAGCCAGCCCTTGCTCACTGATTGGTTTCTTAATAAAGTCAGCGCATGAATTCTAGCGCAGTCCTTCTTTTAACATCCGCATTCCTGCACGCAGCTTGGAATGCCATCGCAAAACACAGTCGCGACAAAGAGGCATTTTTGTTTTTAGCGATGTCAGTCAGTAACATCGTCGCAGCTGCCATGGTTTTGCAGTCGCAAGTTTTTTTGCCCGGTGAACCGATCATTTGGGCGATTCTTGCGGGAGTTTTTGAGGGAACTTACCTGCTGACCCTGTCTAAAGCTTTAACGCAGAATAATTTGGGGCGCGCTTACGCGATCATGCGTGGCGGAGCGATGTTGGTCGTATGGATTTTCTCAACATTGTTTTTTGGCGAAACGGCAACACTGCTGCAAATGACTGGTGCCGGGGTGATCTTTGCCGGCTTATTGTTGTTAAATATTGGTTCGTCTGTTTCTACACGAAATACAGATGATCAAGGCGTTCCTGTTGAAAAGCCTCTGTGGCAGCGGGTTCCGTGGTCATGGGTGTGTGCCGTTTGTATTGCCGGTTATCACTTAAGTTATCACAAAGCACTTCATCACGGTGCCGAGCCACGCAGTTTATTTGCGGTGGCGATGGTGATCTCGTGGCCGTTCTTGTTGCTAGCGCTTGGAAGAAAACCAAGTGCGCGTGTGAAGAAAGTGTGGCGTGAACAGAAGAAAGGAATTTTCGCTGTCGGTGTTTTTTCTTTTTTGTCGTTCGTGATTTTTTTGTACGGCCTGCAAGTTTCAGCACCGGGTTTTGCGATTTCCCTGCGCAACTCTTCGATCTTTTTTGCGATCCTGTTTTCGTTTTTTCTTAAAGAGTCTTTAACAAGAGTGCAGATCATCGGCGCCCTAACTGTTGGCCTCGGCGCGATTTTTCTGAGCTGGAGTTAGAATAACTCACCCCAGCAAAGCCTCTCTGGCAGGGGCTTTCATTAAATTACTGAAATTGATTCCTATGTTGCTCATTAAATAAGCAACTGCCCGCGTCTTACGTTGACGTATTCCTGACAATCTGACAGAAATCGAACCCCTGCGAGTAATTTAGATTTTGTTTTGGAGTTTTAATATCTTATGAATCAATTCGATCGCGCTTTTGAGCTCGGCAAGCTGTACAGCGATCGTGGAGAATTTGGTCCGGCAATAGACCACCTCCGCGAGGCTTCTGACGGCTATTTCGCTGAGAAAAATTTCTCCCAATACCTCAAGTGCATGAACTTGTTGCTGCGTATTTTTGCCGAGCGCGAGCAATTTGAAGACATCAACTCTACCAAAGAAAAACTCCAAGATTTGGTTTTGAAAGAAGGCTTCGAGCTTAACTCTAAGACTTACTACACACTCGCAGTGTGCGCTTCTTACAAAGGCCAATTGGATACAGCGATGGATTACTTGCAGAAAGCATTGGCTATCGCTCTTGCTTCTGACAGCAAGGAAGACATCTGCCACGCGATCTTTGGTCTTGCGATGTGCTATTCTCACCCAAAAATCGGTCGTCAGTCTGACGCTTTGAAAGAGATCTACAATCTTCAGGTCTTCTTCCAAGTTTACCAAATGCCAGAACTTCAAGCTTCGTCATTGTTGTTGAACGCTGACATCTTGAAACAAATGAAAAAGTACGACGAGACGATTGAGATCTTGTGGCGTGCTTACGACATCATCCGCGAAACTCGTAACGTCGTTATGAGCAACGTTTTGATGGGTGCCTTGGCAGACACTTATTTCGAAATCGGCGATAAAGACATGGCAAGAACTTATATCACTCTTGCTTTGCGCTCTATCGATCAAGAGAATCACCGCAGAACTGCTCGTATGGCCAAAACTTTGGCTGACAAGATCGGCGGCGAAACTCAATCTAACTTCGATCTTATTTTCGATGAAGCAAACCACGCGGTTATCGAAAAGAAAATCGGTCGCATTGACTTTAAAAATCAGTTCATTCTTTTGGATCTTTTGCGCCTGTTCGTTACGAACCAAGGCCAAATTTATTCGAAGGAATTCTTGGTCGAGAATGTTTGGAAGCAACCATATGATCCAGCTATTCACGACAATAAGATTTACGTGACGATCAAACGTTTGCGTAAGTTGATTGAACCTGATTACGAAAAACCAAAGTATATTTTCAGAGCCAAAAACGGATACTACATGAATAAAGCGGCTCGAGTTCATTTCGAGCACTAGGGGGGATTCATGTTTCGTCACATTTTAGCAGCACTTTTTATTTTTGTGAACGTAAGCTCCGCTAAAGCTTACTCAACTTATCAAGCATCATCTTCTTCTTCACAAGCTGACGAAGAACACGTAATGCCTGCTGGTGATGATCGTTGGACTCACTGGCCGTGGAGCTTGGCTCAGCCATTCCCATGGTTGGACATCCAAGGAACTTGGAAAGTTGAACAAGAAGACTACACTTCTTACTTCATCTTCAAAGTCGTTCAGCAGAAAAACGGCCGTAACCAAATCAAGGTTACGCAAATCGACGGTTCAACTTGCCAAGAAATCGGCAGAGGCGTCGGCGTAGAAACTGGAACGAAAGGCCTTGGCAAAGGTGCCTTGGTTTATGCACAGATGACTCGCAAATCGAACGGTAAAACATACCGCTTGAGCCTGACAGCGTTCAAACGCTCTGATTCTCCATTGCCGCCACTTCAAGGCAATGTTTATACAGAGTCGATGATCGTTCTATCTATGGGCGAGATGGATCAGCAAAACCTTGATGACATGGTTCATATGCAAATCATTAAGGTTTCCTCGCAAATGACCCAAAAAACTTGCATCCAAGATGCAAAAAATTAAAAAAGTAAAAAAATAGATTGCAAAGAAGGTAGGACTCTTGTTACACATGGGTCCTTCCAACGATAGGGAGTTAGCTCAGTTGGTAGAGCGCCACCCTTACAAGGTGGATGTCGCAGGTTCGAATCCTGTACTCCCTACCAATTTTCACTTAGAAAATTGGCTCTATCGAAATCAAAACCGCCCATCAGGCGGTTTTTTTGTTTCTACACCTTATCTCCAATCAAATTATTTTCAGGCTGTCTCATTCGTCTGGCTTTGTAGCCTTTTGAATTCCTTTGGCTTTTTAGGTCTTTGGATCATTAGAGCATATTTTACCCGGGTAATATTGATTTTTGAATTATACCCGGGTAATATTAATTCATGCAGGAAACGGGTGGAAGATTTGGTGTCCGCTTAAGAAAGCCACCGAAACATTTTTGAAAGTGAGAAATAAAATGAATAAGAAACTCATAGAAAATTTGTACCAAGCGTGGAATCAAGACGACCCTAAAAAATTCGATGACCTGATTTCTGAATGGTACACGATCTTTAGTGATCCGGGTGATGGCTGGGAAGGAAAGACGCTCGACAAAGACACATACAAAACACGTGTGCAGTTTTCGCGAAAAGCATTTCCTGATCTGAAGTTTTCGGTTTCTCAGCTTATCGAAGAAGGCGATCGTGTCGCAGTTGTTTGGAGTGCAGAAGGCACCCAGCTTGGTGATTTGCCTGGCATTCCTGCCACGAAGAAAAAGCTGACCTTCGCTGGTCAGACCGTCTATCAAATTAAGAACGGTAAGGTCTCGGGACACTGGCAGACAATGGATCGTCTGGGACTTTTCATGCAAACGCGATCATAGTGCGCTTATGGTGGAGCAGCTCAACGTCGAGTGAGCTGCTCTTGAGTAGTTATCTTTTATAACTTTCTTTATTTAAGTTCGTCAGTTTCGCTGGATCTAATAACTCCTTGATTTGTGCTTCACTTAGAATTTTTTGTTCGCGGATAATCTCTAATATACCTTTACCACTTTTGTAGGCCTCTTTAGCTAAGGCCGCTGATTTTTCGTAGCCAATGATAGGGTTCAGCGCTGTGACGATACCAACCGTTGATTCAATATTTTTTTCCAGAACTTTTTCGTTCACCGTAATTCCCGAAATACATTTCGTGTTAAATGTATTGGCACCATTTAGTAAGAGCGTTTGCGATTCCAGCAAAGCCACAACTTCGACGGGTTCATAGGCGTTCAGTTGCAGTTGTCCAGCGTGGGCTGCCACTGTGATACTCGTGTCGTTGCCCATAACTTTAAACGCGATCACGTTAATTAATTCTGGAATTACTGGATTCACTTTGCCTGGCATGATGGAAGAACCCGGTTGCATTGCGGGCAGATTGATTTCGAATAAACCAGCGCGTGGACCTGAAGCGAGTAAAATCAAATCACTCGCAATTTTTGAAAGCTTTACGGCTGTGCTTTTCATCGCTGAAGAATAAGCGACGAAACTTTGTTGATCCCACGTGCCTGTGAATAAATCTTTCGCGGGCACAATGGGTTTATTCACTAACTTCGCTAACTGCGACGCCACAGCTTTCGGATAACCCTTCGGAACGTTGATACCGCTGCCAATGGCGGAAGCACCCATGTTCACAGTATAAAGCTGTTTTTCCGCGTCCTTTAAGAATTCAATTTCTGATTCGATACCAGCCGCGAACGCATGAAATTCTTGGCCAACTGTCATTGGGACGGCGTCTTGCATTTCGGTGCGGCCCATTTTCGTGATTTCTAAAAACTGATTTCCTTTTGTTCTAAAAGCAGCTGCTAGATTCTTTAATTCGCCAATCAGCTTGTCACTTCTCATTAATAAAGCGAGCTTGATCGCCGTTGGATAAACGTCATTAGTGGATTGTGACTGATTTAAATCATCTAAAGGATGAAGATATTGGTATTCTCCTTTCTTGTGTCCCATTTTTTCTAAGCCAATATTCGCTAAGACTTCATTGACGTTCATGTTGGTCGAAGTTCCAGCACCACCTTGAAACCAATCCACCACAAACTGATCGTGATATTTATTTGCGCGAACATCTTCAACGGCTTTTTCAATTGCTGATAAGCGATCCGCCTTCATCACACCTAGTTGTTTGTTGGCTCGCGCAGAGGCAAGTTTGACGATGGCCAAGGCGTTTATGAATTCGGGATATTGATTGATTTTTGTCCCCGATATTTGAAAGTTCTCTAAGGCGCGCGCAGTTTGTACGCCGTAATAGGCATCCGCTGGCAGCTGTTTATCACCAAGGCTGTCTTTTTCTATTCGTCCTGAAGCGGGTGGTTTCGCAGTGTTTTTTGTGTCTGGCAATGCAGAAGCTTCGAAATTTAAAAATAATAAACCGGCAAGAACAATGCATCCTTTAGCTGACTTCATAATTTCTCCCTTGATAGAGATTTTCTTAAGAATCTCTTCAGGTGTCGTGCAAATTATGAATAGAAGGAAAAGCTCTGCAAACAAACAGAGCCCGTAAGAAAGTCGAAATCTGCGAATTGCCAAACTCCTAATGGAAGCAGCAGCGGAAGCTATTGTTGTTCGTCGTCGTGTCGACGCCAACACCTGAGCAAGATCCGTTACCCACCAAAAGAGCCGAGTTGTAAGCCGCCATATCGTAAGCCGACGAGTCTTGCACCCATTGTAGCACTGTCGAGAATCCTGAAATTCCTCCATTGTTACAAGCTACAATCCAGTCGCCTGTTGAACACATTCGCGCGTAACCGCGGCCGCCCGTATTTTTTCCAGCGCAAGTTGTCCAAGCGCTCCAGTATGTTGTTGCAGTCTCTGGCGCTGAAGACACGCAGAAACTATTTGCGCCACCGATAGGACCAACCAGTGTGAAGCCAGATGGGCAACTTGAAATACCGCTGCTACCGATCGGAGTCCATACTCCCGAGTTTGAACAATACACGGGTGCATGTGTCGTCGGATCGTAAGCAAAAGTTCCTTCGCCATTTCCTGCACACGATGCACCTGTCGTCACAGAACCAGGACGAATACCACCATTCACATCTAATTTTGTAGCCGGTGAACCCGTGCCGATACCAACGTTACCCGCAGCCGTTAAGCGCATTGTTTCTGTCGCATCACTGCCGCCGTTATTAGTTAATAAGCGCAAATCCGCTGTCATTTGATTTGTACCAGGAGCAGCCATAGCCACAGCTTGGATCAAAGCACCACGAGTGTAAGCAGAGCCATCATAGCCCTTGAAACTGATATTACCTAAAGCATCGCCATTTTGAATGGCGGCAGGAGTGCCGACAGTACCACGATCTTTATTAAGATAAATATCAGGAGCCGCCGCACTTGCCACAGATCTTGTTTGCGAGAACGTTGCTACAGATCCTTGAAAGTCTAACGGCGCAGTCGGATTCGTTGTGCCGATACCGACGTAACCGTTGCCATCAATACGCATACGTTCAGTCAACGCAGTACCATTACTTGTAAAGAGTTGCAGAGTCTTCGTTGTCGTCGAACCGACAGCAACTCCAGAGACCGCAGATGAAGAAGTGCCCGGAATTGGATTCAGCACCAGTGCCGGGCTTGAAGCACTGATCGCATCACGACCAATATTCCAATGTGGATTCGAATATCCCGCATAAACTTCAGAGATCGCAGCAGAACCACCAGTACCTGACAACTGCACACGCGTTGAAGTCGATCTTCCGGCAATGATATTTCCATTCACCTCAAGAGGCACACCCGGTGTTGATGTACCGATACCAACGTTGCCACCAGAAGGATTGATCAGCACATAACCGTTGCCGGCGTTACTTGTGCCTTTCAGTGTTAACGTTTCACTCGCAGCTGTTCCTCCGGCAAGAGTTTGTCCACTCGAACGTCCTGCAAGAAGAGCGTATTGTGTAAACACGTCACCAGACGCTGCCGTGAACGACGGCACACCAGAACCGTTTGTCGTAAGAATCGCATTGTTCGCAGTTGTAAGACCACCGACAACATTGTTCGCCGAAGAATAAAGCAATTGATTTGCTGTTGTACTATTTGGATAAGCAGCCGTCGTCCATGCGGGACCTGTGACGGTCCAATTCAACATTGAACCGGAAGTGGAACCTGCAACGGATTTTAAATTTCCTGATCCATCAGTAGCCATCGCACTGAAATTAGAAAACGCTGTTGTGTTCGTTGCCAAAGGACCCAATTGAGTCCACGTCATTGCGTTGGAACCACCACCACCAGAAGTCAAAACGTAACCCGAAGTTCCTGCGGTCGCAGGCAAGTTGAAATTATATGCTGATGTTGCGGAATTATTTTTCACCGAAACCAAAGCGCCGCTAGCATTGCCGTTCGCAATATCAACGGAACCACTTGTTGCGCCTGCAGAACCAGCTGCAAATGTATTTGCAGTCACTGAAGTAAGACCACTCAAGGTTGTCGAACTTGCACCTAGATTAATTGCCGTCGTTCCGATCGTGATACTGCTGTTTGCTAAAGCTGCATTCGGAAGTTGTTGGTAAGTGATGGTGTTGGCGCCAGTCACAACAGGAACTGTGTTTGTTGCGGGACTAGTGCCGTAAGCAACGCCATTCACTTTCGTAACGGTCGCTGCGACAGAACCAGGACCATTTGCAGTCACGTCGCCAGTTAAATTCGTGATGGCATTAACTGCCGTGGGAATCGTTGCCCACGAAAGATTTCCTGAAGTATCAGAAACAAGAGCTTGTCCTGCAGAGCCAGCAACAGAAGTCGGCAAGCGTAAAGAATAACTCGTGCCGATCGCGCCTGTAGGACCCGCTAAAGTCACAGTGTTCGTGCCAGAACCTGCTGTGAAAATATCGCCTTTATTCGCAGCGAACGTCAGATCACCACTTACGGTATCGCCAGCTTTATTGACTGGAGTATACCCAAGTGTGCCAGTCACATCCGCAGCCCCGGCCGCCGAAAACGCTGTGCCGTTGCCTTTCACTAAGCCCGATACTGTCGTTGAAAGAGTCAACGCTGGTGTCGTGCCAGCATTGGAAACGGAACCCGCAAGACCATTTGCTGAAACAACTGAAACAGAAGTCACAGTGCCGCTGTTGCCTGCAGGTAAAGTGGCTGGTGCCCACTGTGTACCATTAAATTGCAAAACTTGGTTCGTACTTGGCGCTGTTGTGGCGACCGCTTTACCTTGTAAAGCTCCGACAACTGTTGCGCCTTGGGTGCCAGTGACGTCACCTGATAAACTGCCAGTGAAACCGCTGACTAAAATATTCTGACACGCAAAATTTCCTGAAACAGAATTCCAGTACATTGTTTGCGCCGAAGAGCACGATGCACTTGCCACGTATGAATTGAATGTCGCTTGCGGTAAATAACCAGAAAGCGTTGAAGACAATCCAGACACATCACTTTGAGCGATGCTAGAATTGACCCAGCTTGTGCCGTTGTATTTCAAAAAATTTCCGTTTGTCAGTGAAGTGATCGCAAGTGGCGTACCATTCAGCCCATTCACAGTCGGAGCTGGATAGTTGCCACCAAGATCTCCCGTTGCACTGCCGGCAGGAGCAACACCAGAAATTGTGGTGCTGCTAGCAGCAGTGACGCGACCATAGTTATCAACCGAAAGAACCGGAACTTGAGTCGCCGAACCATAAGTGCCAGCAGTCACACCCGATGTACCAAGTGAAATCGTTCCTGTTGTTGTGATCGTGCCACCAGATAAACCTGTGCCGGCCGTGATGCTCGTAACAGTGCCGCCGCTTGCGCCAGACACTCCAGCGCACGTCATTTGCGAACCATCCCAAGTTAAGAATTGGCCAGCAGCACATGAAGTGGCGCCATTCACTTGCGTTTTCAAAACAAAATCTGTTGCAGGATGTGAACCTAGTTTTTGTGCAGAGTTCGCATAACTCGCAAAAGGCACACTGCGAATTTCATTATCAGGAGTAATCGTCTTCCAACCTGTGCCGTCATAAAAACTTACTCGCAAAAGACGTCCGTCATTTGCAAGGGGGGTATACGGCGAACCGTTCGCTGAACATGTATAACTGTTGCCACTGCTTGTGCAAGAACCGCAAGTGTAAGAGATGCTGTTGTTGAAAACGTCAGTGATTGTCGTAGCACCAGCGCCCGTGATGTATTGAACAGATCCGTTACCAATCGCAAGATCAAACACACCATTAGAATTGGTCATGTCTATGCCATTGTCCTGTTCTTGGTAAATCACGCACTGACCGGAAGGGTCCATGACCTTAATAAGAAAGCTTACGTTATTGTGCTGCAGGGGGGTGCCATCAGATTTAAGGATGCGCCCTTGATAGGTCAAAGAATTCGTCGAAGCCGTCGAAGTCGCAGCCAGAGCCGACCAGCCGACAAGGCTTGCCACAAAAATAACAATTGGTAGTTTTAGCTTTTGAGCTCTCACTTCGTCTCCTTACAGCCATTCCGAAACGGATTAAAATGGGGGCGAAAGCATTCTGGTTAACTCTTCGGAATCCCGTGATTTTTAGGAGAGAAAAGTGAGCAACATTGCAAATTTATTGCTCTAAAAACAGGTTCATCGGCAAGAGCACCTCGTTATTCCCAGACTGAACAAAAAAACGACACTTCGATAATGCTTACATCATTTTCTTATTCTAGGGCGGCAGCCCCGTATTTTTGCTAAAACTACGTCGATTGTTTAATACACGAATATGTTTATGAAGGAGAAACTAATGAAACTACTTATTGCGGTCCTTGCCGTGACTGCCGCTTTCTCTGCGCCTCACACTGCAAAAGCAGAGACTCAAGCAGAGCTTGAAGCACGCTTGATGGTTGAAAAACCTTTTGAAGCTCCAGCTGGACACATCTTTGATGAAGAAGCTTACCTTCGTGGTGAGCTTGCGATTAACCAATTCACAAACGTAGTTGTTGTTAATAAAGCAGCTCGTGGTCCGATGGCGCAAACAGCTCGTTTGTACATCAACCGTCAATTGGTTTTGACGACGAAAGTATCTACGGGTCGTGAAGACGTTGAATACATCAGCACTTTCAAAGGTATCTTCCGTAAAGTGTTCAACCAAAAAGGCACGACGGAATCTCATTGGAGACACACTCTTCGTGGTTTCTATGGCGTGACTCGCGTTATGGATGAAAACTACAAATCTGGCGAAAGCAAAGTGCAAATGCCTTACGCGATCTTCTTTAATGACGTTCACGGTTTGGCTCTTCACCAAGTACCACCAGATTTAATTGGTGGCGAGGCTGCTGGTATCGCGGCTTTGGGTTCACGCGCTTCTTCTGGTTGCGTTCGTGTTAACCAAGATCAAATCATCCAAATCCACAACGCGGTTTTGGCTGCCGATCAAGGTCAAGTACCTGTAATTGACTCTAGAACGGGTCAACAAACTGTAGACCAATACGGTCGTCCTCAATACAAAAACGGTTGGAAAACAATCGTGATCGTAGAGGAATACTAGTCCTTCGCGTCTTGACCCCGCTCTAAAACGGGCATAGGAAAAAGGCTAAGCTTCAAAGGCTTAGCCTTTTTTATTTTGGCCCCGAGGTACCAGATGACATTGAATGAGTTAGTAAAAGTTCCTGAAGAGCAACGCGATCACCAGTGGGAAATCGATTTCTTTATGGCGATTTCTAAGGGCAACTTGAAACTTATCAATGAAGCTCCTCAACAAGGCCCGGATGGTTGGCCTTATCTTTTGACTGAAACTTCTGAAGAGGCGACAGAGCCTGCGCAAAAAATCATGGCGTGGCTTGCAACAAAAGGCGTGGGCCTGGTTGTAAATCCGATGAAGGAATATCCAGACTACGTTTTCACTTACGGTATGATTTGGAATTTCCGCGAAACAGGTTTGTTCTATCAAAATGCTGATGCTGCCCCAGTGGGTGCCTTGCAAATCAACGAAGGTCAGAAATTGCACGCCGGTCCACCGTCGCCGCAATATCTACCTCAGTACGTTCGTAACATTGTAAAAGAATTTTTCCGTGATCAGAGTGTCTTGCGTCCACGCATCCTTGTGATGAGCCAAGATCGCAAGCATTATGATTTAGCCGTGTCGTTGGAGTCTATCGGCAATCCCCCTCAGAAAGAACATCAGGGGATTGCAGAAGCGATTAGCTGGTTCCTTCCTCCGCACTATTCAATCGTGCTTGTTTCAGAAAAAGGATTGCCAGAATTCGTAGATCTTTAATTTCTAATCCAGTTCGCCTGGAGTCGGAAGAAGATCCATCAGACATTCACGCCAGTATTGAGGGGCTTCATCGCTATAATCAACAGCGACATAGAAGCCTTTCTTACCTAGAAGCTGCGTGCGAGTGATCACACCAGAAACTTCCAAGTTCATCTCTTCTAAGTGCATGAACACGCGATCACCAATCAGACAATCCAAGTTCAAATTTTTTCGAAGAGCTGAAGGAATCAAATCTTCACGTGTGATCAAAAGAAGCAAACCTGTTGAAGAAGCTTCTACGATCTCACAGTCTTTTGCGATCTTCGCAAAATCGTCCAATGAAGTTAGATAAGATACATGAATGGGAGAGACTTCTTTCCTTGGAGCCACTCGCTTGTTGGTATTTGTACTTCCCATTTTTCACCTGCCTTAAGTTCCGCTCGTAACAACGTGCTTAATAAACTGATCGGCAGGACTCGACCAAAGTTAAGAGCAAAAAACAAAAAAGCTGAGTGTGTGATGCGGAAGATGAGTGACGACACCAACGCCACTAGAGGGAGATCCGAAGATAGAAGCATTCATGAGTCGGAATGTCTCAAATTGAGAAGCAATATTTTGCCATTCCCCTATAGAAATCTTTGAAACCACCGACGGCTGTTCATAGCTTTTAAGCGCTTTAAACGTGGCTTCTTTCGCCGACCACAGGCTGGCGGCATTTGGAGCCTGGCTGAGTTCTTCGGGGCTAGAAACGCGGGCTATGATCGCCGGTAAAACTCGGGCTGTTAATTCTGCATCAACGCCAATCGGGGATGAACAGGCGGCGATAACTCCTAAACCATTCGTGTGCGATACGGATGTATGTAGCGCAGGATCGGCAGACTTTAAGGCATTCAATTTTTCGTGAATTAAAGTGCGGTGTTCAGGATTGTGACTACCCCAGTTTGTTTCTGCATAAATTTGCAAAGACGGGGAGTTCAGGATTTTACGAAAGGACTCTAACATGTCTTCTGTAATATGCATGTCAGAGCCCTTTAAAAGTTAAACAGTAAATTCAGTCGGCCATTGCACAGGCTTACCGCTTGTGATGTCCATCATGCGATTCAAAGATGTTTGCGCTTTTACACGCAAAGTTTCATCCAATGAAATCGCTGGATTCAAAGTCTCTAAAGCGTGTTTGATTTTTTCCATGTTGTTCATCTTCATGTAGGGGCAGTTGTTGCATGAACAACCTGCATCCAAAACCGGAGCTTGAATCAACTCTACATCCGGACGAAGTTTTTGCATTTGATGGAAAATACCCGTTTCCGTCGCAACGATGAATTTCTTCGCGGGATTTTTTTGCACTTCTTCAAGTAAGCGTGAAGTTGAACCAATCACGCTTGCGTATTGCAGAACGGATTCATCACATTCTGGATGCGCGATAACGACAGCATCGGGATGTTGTTGAATCAATTCATACAAGCGTTTGGCGTTGAATAGCACGTGCACTTCACAGGCACCTTGCCACAATTCAAACGGACGATTTAATTTTTTAGACAACCAACGACCCAAGTGTTGATCCGGTCCAAAAAGAATCTTGCGATCTTTTGGAATCGATTCAATGATCTGTTGGGCGTTTGAAGAAGTGATAATCACGTCAGAGATCGATTTCACTTCCGTACTTGAGTTGATGTAAGTCACAGCGATGCCGTCGGGATGTTGGCGTCTCCACGCAAGATACTTTTCGTAAGGCGCGCCCTTAACTAGTGAACAGCTTGCTTCCATATCTGGAACCAAAACCGTTTTATTTGGATTCATGATCTTCACGGATTCAGCCATGAACACAACACCGGCAAGCAAGATCACTTGCTCTTTTACTTCCTGACCTTTCTTCGCAAGAAAGAAACTGTCACCTACGTGATCAGCAACATCTTGGATGTCGCCATCTTCATAGTAGTGCGCAAGAACGACGGCGTTCTTTTCTTTTTTCAGGCGTTGAATATCGGCAGCAATATCGTAACTCATTTTCGAACCTCTAAAGACCTGCAGCGGTCTTTACATTTAAACTTAAGCATAACCTTAAATTTCGCGAACACCTATAGCATAACCATCCATAGGTCGTAACCTAATTTTCAGAGGGAAAATGAGAGATATTTCAGGCTAGGAAGGACTCCTAAAGAGTCGTTCCGCCTTTTAGAACGTTGATGATTGATTTAGAAACCGTCTTCAATGACTCGAAAACGCCACGGCCTTCAGAAGCGCAGCCTTCAATTTCAGGAGCATTGTAAGGGTTTAGGGCGCTACGAAGCTCTGCCAATGAAGCGACATTTGGCAAATCGCGCTTATTGTACTGCATAATCAAAGGAATTTCGCGAATGTCGTAACCTTGTTGTTCAAGGTTGCGTTCCAAATTGCGAAGAGATTCCAAGTTTTCGTCCATACGTTCGATTTGTGAGTCCGCTACGAAAATAACGCCATCAAGACCCTTCAAGATCAACTTACGAGAAGCATCGTAAACAACCTGACCTGGAACCGTATAAAGATGGAAGCGAGTTTTGAAACCGCGGATATCACCCACGTTCAATGGCAAGAAGTCAAAGAACAGAGTGCGCTCAATGTCTGTGTTCAACGCCACAAGCTTGGATTTTTGATCCTCAGCCGTTTTTTGATAAACCCACTGAATGTTCGTCGTTTTACCACCCAATGACGGGCCGTAATACACGACTTTGCAGTGAATTTCTTTAGCGTTGTAGTTAATAAAGGACATTACAGCTCCACTCTATTTTGCAGGGCACGACCCATAGTTCTATCATCTATGAAATCGATGTCGCTGCCAATAGGAACTCCATGAGCAATGCGAGATAATTTCAAGCCTTTGCCCTGAAGATGCTTAGCTAGGTACAAAATTGTCGTATCGCCCTCAAGATCGGCATCCAAAGCTAAGATAATTTCTTTAATCGCAGGACCGTTACCTTCAAGGCCATCGTTCACGCGAGTAAGCAACTCTTGGATTTTCAAATCTTGGGGACCAATGCCTTCCAATGGAGAGATCGCACCATGCAACACATGATAACGGCCACGGAACGCACCAGATGATTCGATACGGATGATGTCAGCGGGTTCTTCAACCACACACAAACTGTCATCCGCACGAGAAGGATCTTCGCAATAGCGGCAAAGATCTTGATCGGTAAAGTTGAAGCAACGAGGACACTCGTGAACTTCGGCGCGCACTCGCATCAAAGCTTCGCTCAGTTTCGCAGGAAACTCAGCTTCAGATTTAAGAATGAAATAAGCCAAACGCTGCGCCGTCTTCGGCCCGATACCAGGCAGACGACTCAATTCGTGGACTAATTTCTCGAGAGCGCTAATGTGTAACATCGGATTAGAACAATCCTGGGATGTTCATGCCGCCAGTGATTTTTTCCATCTCTTTTGCAGATGTATCACGAGCTGTTTTAACTGCTTCGTTCGTTGCAGAAAGGATCATGTCTTGAAGCATCTCAACGTCGCCAGCTTTCAAAACTTCTGGGTCAATTGTCAAAGAAAGCATCATATGGTCGCCGTTAACTTTTACTTTAACTGCGCCGCCACCTGTAGAGGCTTCGTATTCTTTCGCAGCAAGCTCTTCTTGCGCTTTTTTCATGCGCATTTGCATTTGGTTTGCTTGCTTCATCAATTGGGCCATTCCGCCTGGCATACCCTTCATAAAATACTCCTAATGCTTAACAGTTTTATTATCTTTAGTTTCAACTATGGATTTGATCTGGCCTTTGAAAACTTCTTGAGCCGTCTTCACCATAGGATTCTCGGTGATCTTCGTACGGATTTCATCTTCAGCCATTTGCACTTTCTTTTGTTGCAATGCCTGCGCAGATTCGCCCGTGTGATCGCCCTTCATTAATACTTCAAAAGAATACCCAGCACCCCAGTACGAATCAATAAATCCTTGCAGCTTTTTACGCACCTGAGTGTCAGCCATTTGTTCTTTCAGAAATACCAATTTCGGTGGCACTCCCAGGCTGACTAATTTGCCTTCCTCTTTCACGAATAGAAGGTTTTCGATCTTGGCTGCAAACAACGCGTCGTCTTGTCGTAACAATTCGACAAAGTGGACCCATTTTTCTGAAGGCGTGTTGCCAGTCGCCACTTTCGGAGCTTCTGGTGCCGGAGCCGGTTTCGCAGCTTCAACTTTCGGTGCTTCGTGTTTCACTGCAGGCTTTTGCTCCATGGCTTTTTTCATGGCATCAAGTCCCGCAGGAACTTCAGGAACATTTTGCGATTCTTTTAAACGCTGGTGACCTTTAACAGGGGGAGCTACCGGCGGAACGTAAGGCCGGGCACCACCTGCGCTGTGAGGGCTCGACGAAACACTTCCACCTTGCAACAGACTTTTCAGATCAGTCAGTTTCGGAGCCGAAGCCATACGCAGCAGTACAACTTCAAGAACAATTCGAGGATCTTGCGCACGTGGAATATCCGCGCCACCTTTTAGCGCCATGTCGAAGAGCATGTGAATGTCTTCTTCAGAAGCTTGGGCTGCCATATCGTTCAAAGCTTGCAACTCTGAATCCGGCATTTCTAAAATTGATGTCGCTTGTTTTTCAGAAACTTTCACCAGCAACAAGTTGCGGATCATTTCCAGCAAATCTTGCGAGAATAAGTGCGGCTCAAAGCCCGCATGAGAAATTCTTTCGATCACACGCAAAACCGCTTGAGAATCACGAGCCACCAACGCGCTCATTGTATCAAACAACAAAGCACGATCTGTCAGACCCAGAATTTCAACAACGTTTTCACGAGTCAGCGGACCATTCGCAAAAGTGATCACTTGATCAAGCAAACTTTGCGAGTCACGCATTGAACCGTCACCTTGACGAGCTACAACCCACAACGCGTCTTCATCAGCTTGCACGCCATCTTGATCGCAGATCAATTTCAAGCGTTCCGTGATTTGACGGGTAGAGATGCGGCGGAAATCGAAACGTTGGCAACGAGACAAAATCGTTTGCGGGATTTTATGAACCTCTGTTGTCGCCATGATGAACACAACATGCGCCGGTGGTTCTTCCAAAGTTTTTAACAACGCATTGAAGGCACTTGTAGATAACATGTGCACTTCGTCGATGATGTAGACTTTGTATTTTCCACTTGTCGGCATGAACGCGACAGTTTCACGAAGCTCACGAATAGAGTCGACACCGTTGTTCGATGCACCGTCGATCTCGATCACGTCAACGCTAGAACCCGACGCGATTTCGCGGCACGAGTCACAGACGTTACACGGAACGAAGTTCACTGCATTTGGACAACGAAGGGCTTTTGCCAAGATACGCGCAGAAGAAGTTTTGCCGGTACCACGAGGTCCCGTGAATAAAAGCGCATGAGGCAAACGACCGTTTTTAAGAGCATTCGTCAGAGTTTGGGTAATATGATTCTGTCCGACAACGTCAGTGAAAGATTGTGGACGCCATTTGCGCGCAATCACCTGATAGGACACGATTTACCCCTCGAGAAAAAACAAAGTGGCCGAGCACCCCATATCACATAGTCCCTCGAGTGCCGTTGCTTCCTTCCGGACCTAGCGGGTTTCGTCAAGAGTGCTATTGTATGGGACCCGGCCACTCAGGGGTGTACCCCATCACCCCCCTCAATTCATGCAATAACTCACCGCAAAAACAGAGAAAAGGTGCCTGCCACTTTTTCCGCGAAAGTGCCTGGCACTTTTTTAGGCCCATGGTGCGTCATTTGTAGGATTTTCGAGGAGTTAGCTTACATGAGGTCCATTATGTTAGAGTTAGTTCGCGGAGGCCGAAAATGACCTTGATCGAAAAGCTAAATCAGAAAGATTTTGTCCTGTCGTTAAGCTCAGGATACTTCGGATTTTTCGCTCATTGTGGTTTTGTGAAAGCCGTTTTTGACGAAGGCTTAAAACCAAAAATGCTGACGGGTTCAAGTGCTGGTGCGATCGTCGCTGCGTGTTTGGCTTCGGGCATGACTCCACAAGAAATGGAAAAAGAGTTTCTGCAACTCAACCGCACGAATTATTTCGATCCTTCCGTAGGACTTGGAGTTTTGAAAGGCGAGGCGTTCGAAAGTACGTTGAAAAAATATGTGCACGACGATTTTAAAAACCTCAAATTCCCTCTGAGAATTGCGACTTACAACATTTTGAAAAGAAAAACAGAAATCTTCAGCGAGGGTCCGTTGTCGACGGTGGTGCGCGCTTCATGTTCGATGCCGATTTATTTTCATCCTGTGAAAATTGGCAAACATCATTATTGGGATGGTGGCATCAAAGACAAAATGGGATGGACGGGGATTGCGAAAGACGAAACTGTTTTAGGGCACTGGTTGCCTTCGGGAAAATTCAGCGACTGGTTTGAACAAACGGTCAGTTCCGTGAATAAGCGTGATGGTCACATCTTAAAAATTCAAAACTTACCGCCCACAGGTCCGGGCAATTTTCATAATGGCCCGCAAGCGATCGCCCGCGCTTACGAGGAAACTAAAAAGTTCCTGCATCAGCCTTTGCGCAGTTAATCCCTCGAGTAGATTGCCTATTTTTTAATCAGCCCTAAAAAGACTTCCATTACGCAAGTTTGTTTGGAAAATACCGTTCTATATCAATAGATTAGCTTTCGCGTATTAAATCGATAGTTTTATTTCAAAGGACCATTTATGAAAAGCCTGGCGCTCGTTCTGTTTGGGTTCGTTTTGACGGGTTCACTTGCCCAAGCATCGGTTTGCAAAGACCTAAAACCTTCCACTTCTGACGTCATTTTTTTGGATTATGACGACTGTGAATTTGCGGAAGATCTGTCGCACGTTTTCAACGAAATCAAAGAAACCTTCGGTGGCCCCAACGTCACACTCGTGATCGGAACTGAATCCGATAATGCGGCTTTTGATTTGGGTCACATGATTGAACTTCCGTATCGCATGATTTTTTACGGTCGTTATGGTCAAGAATATCCGGTCCCACGCGCGAATGTTGTAACCGCTGCCGCACATGAATACGGTCATTCGATTTTTCACGAAAGAGTAAAAAAAGAATTTCCACAATTCACAGAACTCGCAAAAGATTTAGCAAATCTTTCGAACGTGAAAGAGGCGTACTATCGCAAGCAAGTTCCGTACAGCAAAGTCGATGAAGCAAATAAAGAAATTGCCAAAGTCACAAACTACGCTGATTTCGTAAACTATCTTTCTGCGTACTCAGAATTTTTTGCCGATGTAATAGCTGTTTATCAGTACGATAGCAAAAGTGCGATGGTGCAGGCACTTTATTACGACGCCATGTCGAAAGAAGAATTCAACTACATCAGCCTTCGCGATTTCGATCATGAACCAAGCATGCGTTACGAAAATCAGTTAAGTGAAGAACATGCAAAGCTTGCGTTCGTGCGTGCGTGGATTGGTAAAAACATGTGGCCTGAAAACCGCGACCAGGCGCGCGTTTACGCCGACAAGATTCTAAATGCGATTATGAAATTAGCAAAAGAAGATATCAAGGCAGGCGTTTCTCCAGAGTACCGCGAAATGAATGATCGTTTGATCGCGGAACTCCAGAAATAATTATTTTTTGCAGAACGGAGCAGACGGGTCTTTCTGACAAAGATAGGCCTTCATCATTTGGCTTTCTGCTTTCACTTCAGAATTTTCCAATTTGATTTTTGCGTTTTCTTCTTTCAGCGAAGCGATCTCGCGATGCACAGCTTGGCTGTCGCTAAACCATCGCGCGTACAAATCTTTCACTGCATTGATGATGACATAAGTAAACGCACCGTAATCAACAGTTTTGATTTCGGTTTTTTCTTTATCATCTGGGTTCAGTTTCACCATTTTGCGTTTTACAAGTGAAGGCGCTGTTTTTTCCAAATCCTGCGCGATCACACCCAATTGAACTTTTCCATCATTCGGCAATTCCGCAAGACCGTTGTAAGTGAAGTTCACAGGGTGAATTCCAAGAAGAGCATCAAGCCCAACATCAAATGTGCGCACATTTTCTTTAATGCGCTGATCGGAAGCACAGTTACCAATCTGACCACCATTATAGTAAACGCAACCGCTCGAAGTGATGTTCTGTGGGAAGACCCAGTTACCGTTCAACTGATATTGAGTACGATCAATCTCTGCCCCGGCGGCAGGGTCGAACCGAACAATTTCAAATTGACCTAACTTACCAGCATCAGGTGAAGTGCGAATCAAAAAGCGATTGTCAGAGCCCGTGACACCGTTTGCTTTCAAGAAAATTCCAGTGTCATAAGCTGAAGCTGCTGCTTTGACTTGGATATAGCTGCGTACGTCTAGCGTCGCTTGCGGAGCTGTCGTGCCGATACCAACGGCCCCTTGAGTTCCATTGGTAGCCATATTCAGAATAAGTGGACGAACGCCCCCGGCATCGCCAGCGACAATCCCAGCATAGCGGCTAGCCGCTGTTGCAGAAGGAGTACCCCATAGTTGAACATTGAGAGATCCCAGTGTGCCATCAGTGCCGACGCCAGCATTGAAAGCTAAGGCTGCAGTTCCGTTGGCAGCAGTTGAGTTTCGCACATCCAACGCAGAATTCGGAGATGTTGTACCGATACCCACGTTACCCGCAGAATCAATACGCATTCTTTCAGTCGCATCACCGGCGCCGTTGTTTGTGTGGAAAGCAAGAGAAGCTTTCAATGACCCAGCAGCCGGAGCCGCTGAAATTAAACTTTGAATCAAAGCACCACGAATATAAGCAGAGCCATCATAACCACGGAAGCTGATGTTACCTAAAGCATCACCACTTTGCGCGACAACAGGAGCACCCACAGCACCACGATCTTTTTGTAAATAAAGATCAGGCCCGCTTGGGGCATTTGTAGAGCGAAGCAAACTTGCTCCGCTGACAGAACCCTGAATGTCTAATGCATAAGAAGGCGTTGTCGTCCCAATACCCAAGTTACCTTTTAAGTAAGAAGGAGCAGGATCGTTCGCATAGAACGCCCACTTATTTGTACCCTGCATGGAAGCAACGTAAACACCATACGCATTCGTGATTGGTCCCGTACCAGAAACTGTTGTATTCGCAACGACACCATAAGCGTTTGTGACAGTTCCCGAACCGGCGTTACGGCCGCTACCTAAAACACCATAACTTGTATCAACGCTACCAGAGCTTGTGTTTGTCGTAACACCGACCAAACCATAAAGCATATTTACATTTGATGTTGAGGCATTAATCGCTGCAACCTCACCACCACGAATTCCGCTGGCAGTTACGTCCAAACCATCTTTCGAATAAGTATTCGTCAGATTCATGGCCCACGTTCCTGTCGTTGAACTCGAAGCAGGATTTGTCGAGTAGCCACCTGAAATTAAACTACCAGCATTCGTTGTTGTCGATCCAATGACTTGCAAGTTTGATGATGGATTTGTTGTCCCGATACCAACATAGCCAGAACTATTAATAAGCATCTTAGTTGAAAGAGAAGCCACCGCATCAGCAGCGACACTTGCCGAAGAGTTAGAAAAACTCAAACTGCCATTGCTGTTATCTTGATAAATGACGGCGCTGTAGCCCGCAGTTTTTTGTTTCCATGCTCCATCATTGTAAGCATTAATACGCAGACCTTGAGTGGAAGTGATGGCACCGGTAACATCCAAAGCTTCTTTCATGGTTGTGTTGCCGATGCCCACCATACCATTTGCGATTCGCATTGCTTCAACGTTATTGCTATAAAACGCCAAAGTACCACTGGCAGAGTTAGAGCCTGGATTGAAGATACCCGTGTCGCCATCGTTACCAAAAGCAATACCGTTCGTAGAACTATCAGCAGCATTCGGCGCACCCATAGCTGCACGGAATCCCGATGCCCACGTCATTCCGCCAACCGCAAGGTTGCCGCCGGCGTTGATGTTGCCACTAACGCCAACACCACCACTGACAACCAGTGCACCTGAAGATGTCGAAGCAGAAGCTTGACCACCAGTTAAAGTCAAAACACTTGGAGAAGTCACAACACCAGTGCCTGAAGCCTGCAACGTGACGTTTTGATTTGTACCACCGGCAGCGACAGTTACTGCACCAGAAGAATTCGTTGTGACATTAGAACCACCCGCAGAAGTCGTTAAACTTACCCAAGCGCCGTTTTGATAAACCTCTGCTAAATTTGTAGAGGTATTGTAGCGAAGCATACCATTCGCACCCGTTGGTTGTTGTGCTGTTGTACCAGCAGGTAAACGAACGGCATCAGTGCGTGAGCCAAGATCCAACGATACAGTCGGAGTCGTGCCGATACCTAATTTACCACCAAGGTAGTTGTTTGAAGTGCCTTGCTGATAAATACCCCAACGATTTGTCGCGGTACCACCAGTTGCATCTGCTGAAATATAAATATCGTAGAAATTCGTAACTGTTCCCGTACGAATATAAGGTTGAAGCTGCAAACCATACACGTTTGTGGTTACCGGTGTTGCGGCAGCGTCGACATTGTTATGACCGTACTGAATGTAGTGGGACATCAATGTGCCTAGCGTCCCGTTATCTCCAGTGCCGCGATTATTTCTAAATGCCGCCGACCATGTCGCAAGACTATTGCCTGACTCCGTAATTCCGTTGGCAATGACTGGCGCACTTGATGATTTTAAAGCTTGAACAAAGTTGTTTCCATTCACTGTTGTGGTGTGTTCATTCAGAACATTCAAAGTTCTCGTACTGTTCGCATCTGAACCCGTCGTTGCAAAACTTCCAGTAAATGTCGCAGGATTGTTATTAACAACCACGTCGAATGGATATTGAGGTGTCGCTGTACCGATACCAATCTCGCCCGTACTTAACACTGTCATGCGCGTGGTATTATTGGTAACAACATTCAGCGAATTCGCATCAGTTGTTCCCAATTTCGCAGTTCCACTAAACGCATTACCACCATTCACAAACACGTCAGTTAAGCCAGCTGCACCAGCAGTCGTAGGATTCGTACCACCAGTCACACGACCATATGCATCCGTCGTCACAGAACGATAAGTTCCTGCCGTACCAACAGTCGGTAAATCACCAGCAGAAATCGCACGGAATGTGGGATTGCCCGCAGAACCATTCGGAGAAGCCAATACTAAGTTTTGCGCTTGCGAACCAAATGCAGAACCAGTGATTGAAATATTCGAACATGTCCAAGTTCCGGTTGGGCTTGAGAATGTTAAAGTCTGATTCGCAGAACAGTTCGCTGGCATTTGCGAAGCTTTCACTAAGCCAGAAGCATCCGTTAGATCCGCAGTCGATAAAGAGGCATTAATCCAACTTGTGCCGTTGTATTTCAAAACATTCGCTAAAGCTAAAGAGGCAATTGAAATTGAAGTGCCATTGATTTTCGCAAGCGTCGGATTTGGATAACTTCCCGAAAGATCACCACCCGCCGTCGCACCGGTTTGCAATGCATTCACAAGGCGCGAGTCATTACCAGCAGCAACAGTGTTTGCAGCGGTACCAACATTCAAAGTCAGTTGGGGAGTCGAAGTTGGATTCGTAATCGTGATGTATGAGTTGCTTGAACTAACATTTGTAACCGTACCGCCCGAAGCACCAGACACGCCACCACAACTTAAAGCAGTTCCATCCCACACTAGGAACGTACCACTCGAACAAACCGGAATTCCTGTTTTTAAAAGAAAATCACTCGCAGAATTTGTTCCCAATTTTTGCGCTGACATCGAGTACGCAGCATAAGGAACGGAACGAATCACAGAATCAGGAGAAATCGTTTTCCAACCTGAACCATCGTAAAAAGAAACACGCAACTTACGTGTCGCTCCGACCGTAGCGGCATAAGTGCTGGAGCCCACAGAGCAAGAATATGTCGAGCCCGATGAAGCACACACACCGCAATCGAAAGTAGAAGAGTTATTGAAAGCATCAAGAACACTTGCAGTACCACTTAATGGAAATTGAATTGTGCCATTGCCAATTGGAACATCGAACACACCACCAGAATTCACCATGCTGTAACCAGTGACTTGTTCTTGATAAATTACGCAGCTACCAGCGGGATCAGTGATTTGAAATAAAAACGAAACGTTTGCGTACTCAAGGGGAGTACCATCTGTTTTTAAAATTCGACCTTGATAAGTAAGTTGAGCAGGGGACGCAAACGCCAAAACGCTTGTTAAAAACAAGATAAAGAAAATCAAGATTTGCTTATTGTAGGTACGTACACGAGTTTGAAAAAGCATACCTAACTTAACGGAATCTTGATGGTTTCTCTGAAGTCTAGCCAGTTGGAAAGTGCTCCAAAATGAAACACTGCTTTGGCACCTCGATTGCTTTTCTATTCCTAAGAACGTCCAGAACGCGAGAATGCACTTCCGTGCAAGATAATGACGTTTTGGGCGCACAGATGTGAGGAATATAAACAATGAAGACACAAAATTATTTATTGGCTGTAGCAGTGATAGTGGGCTTTGCTGCCTGTGCTCCTCGAAAAACAGATGTGCATCTGACAAATAACGTTCTAAAAAACGCGACATTAAAAGATCAGGACGTTCACACTTACATGTGCAAAAGTCCAGCGCAAGCCGTCTGTGTAGACGTGACGTCAGTGATGGGCGATAAAATTAAAAAAGAAGGATTAACTTCAGCGATCGCAGAGCTTCGTAAGAAGTATCCAACGCTGCCACAAAATTTTGATGGCACTGATTCAGCGCTTGATCAACTGTCAGCAGAGTTGAACAAAACTAAAGTTAAAAACGACTTACTACTTCTTGCCGACAAAGCGTATCGCACTATTTACGATTACGATAAAGACGTGATTGAAGCGACCGAGCTTGCACGCAAACTTTTGATTTCAGAAGTTGAGCAATCGAAGTTAAGTGATGAAAATAAGAAAACCTACATCGGCGCATTGAACACAACGGTTGTAATGCCGATCACTGAAGTATTTGAGAACGAATATCTTGGCAAAGAGACGGTTTCAGTTTTAGTAGCGTCAGCGTGCACAGGTTCTGGCCAGAAAGAGTTCACTTATTCAAACCTTCCTAACGGAGGCCCGAATGGCGTTATTTTCATGTGCCCAGGCACATTGTTGCGTGGTGCAGGCAAAGCGAAGGAAGAGCGTATTCAACGTTTGGTATTCTTGTTGGCGCACGAGCTGACTCACCAAATGCAATTCAAAGGTTTGGCATCAGACGACGCTTATGCTTGCCAACAAAACACATTGCCAAACAAGAGTGCTGAATATTTCAAAAGCCGCCAGCAAGAAGCGAATGCAGATATCTGGGCGACACGCGTGTTGATGCGCCAATTGAAATCAGTCACAGATGCAAAAGTGAAAATGCAGAAGGTTGTGCAGTCATTGAATTGGCTGTGCACGATTCAAGATTCTGATGATTCAGAAAAAGCGTATTACTTCACAAATAAAACACGCATCGAAAATGTCTTTAAATTGAAAGAGACTGAAGAACAAATCGCGTGCGGTGGCTCAGCTCCGCGCTGCTAATAAAAAAAGCCTCGAGTTTCCTCGAGGCTTTCCGTGAAAACCAAAATGATTTTTAAAAGTTACATTGAAAGAGCTTTTTTCAAGTTCTCATCAAGTTTGTTCAAGAACGGCTCTGTGTTCATGTATTTATCGGCAGGAACTTTGTCGCCGTAAATGCAAACAGCAAGGTCCTTAGTCATGAAGCCAGCTTCAACTGTTTCAACGCAAACTTTTTCCAAAGTTTGAGCGAATTTAACTAGTTCAGTGTTGCCATCCAAGTTACCACGGTGCTCAAGACCACGAGTCCACGCGAAGATAGACGCGATTGGATTTGTCGAAGTCGGTTTACCTTGTTGGTGCTGACGGTAGTGACGAGTCACTGTACCGTGAGCTGCTTCAGCTTCCATTGTTTTACCATCTGGAGTTACTAGAACTGAAGTCATTAGACCCAAAGAACCGAAACCTTGTGCAACTGTATCTGACTGAACGTCACCATCGTAGTTCTTACAAGCCCATACGAAGTTACCATTCCATTTCAAAGCAGAAGCAACCATGTCGTCGATCAAACGATGTTCGTAAGTGATGCCAGCTGCATCGAATTTCGCTTTGAATTCTTTTTGGTAGATTTCTTCGAAGATGTCTTTGAAGCGACCATCGTACTTTTTCAAGATTGTGTTCTTAGTTGAAAGGTACAAAGGCCATTTCTTTTGAAGAGCCATGTTGAAGCAAGAGTGAGCAAAGCCTTTGATTGACTCGTCAGTGTTGTACATAGTCAATGCAACACCGTCGCCTTTGAAGTTGAACACTTCATAAGTTTGAGTTTCGCCACCGTTTTCAGGTTGGAAAGTCACAGTCAATTTACCTTTACCTTTAGTCACGAAATCTGTTGCACGGTATTGGTCACCGAATGCGTGACGACCGATACAGATTGGTGCTGTCCAGTTAGGAACCAAGCGAGGAACGTTTTTGCAAATGATTGGTTCACGGAAAACTGTACCATCCAAGATGTTACGGATAGTGCCGTTTGGTGATTTCCACATTTGTTTCAAGTTGAACTCTTTAACGCGAGCTTCGTCTGGAGTGATCGTCGCGCATTTGATACCAACGTTGTACTTTTTGATTGCTTCAGCAGAATCAACAGTAACTTGGTCGTTTGTAGCGTCACGATGTTCCATGCCCAAGTCGAAATACTTAATATCGATTTCAAGGTATGGAAGGATCAATTTTTCTTTAATGAATTTCCAGATGATTCTTGTCATTTCATCGCCGTCAAGTTCAACGACGGGATTTGCAACTTTGATTTTTTTCATAGCCGTTCCTTTACGTTTTATATGCCTGGAAAATATAAGACGAAGGGTCCTTTGTGACAAAGGATTTCACGGCCTTTCTGACCTTAAGCCGCGGCTCAGAACACGTGCTTCACAGCGTTAATTGGGCATCTTCGGTACAAGCAGCATATACAAGCCGCTCTCTGGCTGAGAAAGCTCCAAACAACGGCCATAGAACGCGTAAGTAAAGCGATTTACTTTCAGATCCACGGAACAAGTCATCTGGAACTCTTTTTCGTTAATCGTTTTTAGATCCTGAGCAGGCTTAAGTGTTTCGAAGTAACTTTTCCCCAAACGCACAGGCACCGTGATGCGCGCCTGTAAGTTGCGACCGTGCAGATTACAGTCATTGATCACACGCAGACCATCTTTCATGACAACAAAACTCAATAGCGAAGTGAAGCCGCTTTGTGTTTGCAAGATTTCCCAACTCGAATCGATTTTTGGTTCTGGCCCCTTGGCGCCACAAATCGAATAGTCTGTCAGATTGACGACTTTGTTGAGCTCTTCGGCTTTTTGTTCCGAGTTTGCATTTTCAATGGGAGTTTGTGGCGATGTTGGTTCGGAAGACTTACTACCTCCGCGTGAACACGCAGCTACAGTCGCGACGAGTGATCCGATTAACAACAAGCGCATCATAAAAAACTCCTTATCAGAAAGTTTAAGACGCAGGCAGATTCATTCGTGCAAGGATGTGAGTCAACAGCGATAGTATTAAGAAACAGTCGAGTTGATTTCAAAAAAGAAAAGGGCCGAGGAAAACCTCAGCCCTTTTGAATTTAAATTGAATAGACGAAAATTATTGCGGAACCAGAGTGATACGGTTGTTCGTACCCGGTTGCATTAGCACTAAGCAATTCCCGTCGAAGAAGTAGTTTAAACGTTGTGTGGTCAAACTTGCCTCACAAGTCATTTTGAAATTTGGATTTTCGATTTTTTGTTCATCGTAAGCAGGACGCAATGGCTGCACAGTCGTTGAATCATAAGCAGCTGGCGCCATCGCTGTTGCTTTCAACTTCGAGCCGTTCATGTTGCATTCATTGATCAGTTGGATTGAACCGTTTGCGATCACATAAGTAGTTGTAAATTTGAAAGCGCCTTGAGCTTGTTTCATCATCCACGCGCCTTCGATAGTGTGAGGAGCCGGGCTGATGCCGCAAACGTCATAGTTTGTTTCATTCACAAGTGTGCTGTTATTTGGATCGTCTTGTTTTTGTTCGTCTTGAACTTCGCAAGCTGTGATTGAAAGAGCCAATAGGGCGACAAGCAGAATTCTCATGATGCATCCTCCGTGAACAAAATGAATAGACTTAAGCTTTTCGTTTAGCCGTTGCAGAGTCAATACCTCAGTGTGTCGATATAAAAGAAAAAGCGGGGAACGATGTCCCCCGCAAATTAGCGAAGCAAGATTGGGTTCTTTAACTTCGCTTCAAGTGAATGAAGATTAGGTTCAACGGCTTCTGCCGGTGTGCCTGGTAATGAATAGCGCTGAAGACGTGGATTCAAAAACGTCCATCTTGTGATGGCGAGCAAGATCCTCGGTGTGCGATACACCAAAAACAGGAGGAAGCTTGTTATTTGTCCGGCCTTCTTTGCGCTTTCAACAGTCACATCCGCAGAGGTTTCAACGAGCCTCAAAAAAGTTCGCTCGTTCCTATATTCCCATACCTTCTTCTTACGCAATAGAGCGTTCATATAGAGTTCCTCCTGGTGGATAATGCTCGCCGAACGCAAGACCCAAAGGCCGCGGATCAAACGCTTCAGCGAGAGTTGTTATTTGTAAATGTCGTGTGAATTGGACGCGGAAAACGTTTAGAAACGCGATGAACGCGAATACAAGACGTAACAATGCCCAATGCATGTTTTTAAAAATTCAAATTGTGTGGCTTATCTTGATTTATCTTATGAGTCCTTCGACAGAGCCGAAGTGCTTATCGTTACAAGCAAATAGGTAAATTCAGATCAGAGGCCATACCGAGTTGATGTTGGATTCCGACGGAATTTGTTTTTGCTGTAATCATAATGTTAATCATGATGGCCTCCTTTCATTAGAGTTATTTCTAATATCGGAGAGAGTGCTGAAAAAGTAAACTAAAATTTTTGAAATGCGCAAAATTCTTTGCAGTGGCTAGTTCCAAGCTGGAACCGTTCCCGAATTTTCGAAGTAAAAATGTTGGCTATCATAAGAGAAAATTATTTCTTAGTGATCGCTTCGATCAAATCTTTAAAGTACAAAGGCATTTCATTGCGCGGATACCAAGCAAGCGCAACGGGATCATCAAGGAACATTGTTTTATCAAGTACGATTAATGATCCATCTTTAATAAAATCCTGCGCATATTCCGCAGTTAAAACCGAATAACCTGCTCCATGCTGAATCATCGAAGTCAATGCATCGATGTTGTTCGCATAATGTCTTTCCGGACGGGCTTTCTTATTCAATTTATATTTTTTCAGAAGATCAAACGTCACCATGTCGCTGGGATCATGATCGATGATGCATTCTTTTTCTAAGATGTCAGATAGCGAGCGCTTCTTCCATGAAGACGGTCCCACTAAAATATATTTTTCTGGAGCAAGCATTTTTGAATCAAGTTCAAGACCCACTTGATTCGCTGGCATCGCTGCAAGTTGTGCGAAGCCGTTTTTCAATTTGCCGACAATATTATCTGCTTCCGTTAAATCAAAACGCACGCGCAGTTGCGGATGCTTTTTTAAAATTGCACTTACACGCGGAATCACGCGTGAACGCATCAATGTCGATGTGCCGCTGATACACACTTCAATAGTTGCCGCTGATTTTTTACCGGAAAGTTTTGCAAGTGTATCGCCTTCAAGATCACGGGCCGCTTGCACATAACGAAGAAGCGATTCTCCTTCGTTGGTTAAGCGCATGCCTTTTCTAGAGCGAGTAAAAAGGGTGACCCCAAGCTGCTTTTCCAAGCTTCTTATTCTTTGGGTCACCCCTGTTTGGGTGAGATTTACCATTTTTGCAGCTTCCAGGACCGTGCCCTTTTGGACGACGGCCCAGAAAGCTTCTAGGGAAGGGCTCAGTAAACTCATTTAAAATCATAATAAGGTGATATTTATGAATTATACAAATACTTTTTTACAGAATATTTAAGATTTCGAAAAACGCGATCAAGCGGATTCACTTATCCACAGCGGATTTGCAAAACTCTGTGGATAAGTCGGCACACTAGAAGAATTTCGCGCGAATTTGTCTAGTGGTGCTGAGGGAACGAACAAAAACAAATGGAAATACACAACTGAAAGGACAGAAAAATGAAAATGACTATGCTTACTCTAGTGGCGATGTTGATCGGTGGAGCTTCTGCGAACGCAGCTTGGACGGGAACGCGTTTTGGTACTGAGCCTGTTGGCGTGAACTGGACAGTTCACTGTGATGGTCAGGGGGCAACTCTTGATTTTAAATATGATAAAGCAGCTGGAAACTTCGCAAGCTACTCTTATTCGAAAACGGTTGCAGGCCATTGCCCGTCTAGAAATTGCGGAAGTGATGTGACTTACTGGTATGAAAGCAGCACAGATGTCGCGGGCGCAAAAGCGGAGTACACGACAAGCGCAACCAGAGTCGATGTCGTGCACTTTTTGACTTTGACGAATACTCAAGATCCAAGTGCGAATTTCTCTGTACGCTTTACGCAAAACTATGAAAATGACTTCGCGGTTGTTGTGAAAAGCGCAAGCATCGGCGGCGCCGCACTTGCGGTTCAAGATCTTAAATGTGTTCAACAATAATTAGGGATTAATTTTCCACGCGATCTTTTCCAGAGCTTCAACTTCTTCCGCCCAATAGCGGTAAGTGTTGAACTCTGGGAATAGACGCGGAAAGCTTGGATCATCCCAGCGTTTCGCGATCCAGCCTGCATACATTAAGATGCGCAGACCACGAAGCATTGGAATCCACGACCATTGATGATCGGGGAATTCACGCAGCTCTTCATAGCCCGAGATAATTAAATCGCGTTCTTCTGAAATCGCATCTTCATCGCCAGATAAAAGCATCCAGAAATCTTGGATCACCGGACCATTTACAAAATCGTCAAAGTCGACCAAGAAAAATTCCTGACCGTTATTTAGTAAGTTGCCTTTATGACAGTCACCGTGAATACGAATGAATTCCGTCGTATCGAAATTATCATCGATCGCATAAAGGATGTCTTCAGCGGCGGTGTTATAGCGTTTGCGCAATTCCGGTGTGACCCAGTCCTGCAAATTATCTAAAGTCTCCCAACCACCATAATAACTTGTATCAAGCACCGGACGGTGAGGAGCTTCCTTGCGCGCGCCCACATTGTGAACTTGCGCCATCAAGCGGCCGACTTTTTTATAATCGTCACCTAAGAATTCTTGCGGCATACGACCCAAAACTTTCGGGAAGTAGGCGACGTACATGCCATCAACTTCACTTAACGTCGAATCGTGTCCTTGAAACAACGGCGCTACCGCAGGAATGCCTTCGCCCTTTAAAGACAAAAGAAATTCGTGCTCTTCTAAGATAGCCTCTTTGCTCCAACGACCGGGACGATAGAATTTCGCGATAACGTTTTTAGTGTACGAACCTTTTTCGATGGGCTCTTCCAGCTTGATATCGAAAACGCGGTTCTCATAGGAATTAAGTTGGGTGAACTCTCCCGTGGGAAAAAAGCCAGCGTTCTCTGCAGAACGTAGAACTTTCTCAGGATCTAGATTGTAAAAAGAGGAGTTTTTATCCATTTTCACCCACTAAAAAACGTGACCTATGCGTTGAATCTTGCCACTAGAAGCCCAGTAAGTCATTCTTTCTTGCGATGAAGACAGAGAAGGAACATTTTCTTTTTGCTAAATGGCCGGTAGAGGTGCACAGACGCCCTTTCCGTCGCTCTGTCTCGATTTATCTTTATCCCAACAAGCCCATTAAAGTGATGGCTAGCAAATCGACATCACAAAAAGTGATTGTTGATTTCTTAATGGCCAAAAAAGAATGGATCGAAAAGAACTTCGAAAAATTCGCCGATCTTGCAGAGCAGTTTCCGGAAAAGAAAATTAAAGCCTACGAAGACTTCCCGTTCATGGGTAAAGATCGTAAGCTTAAGGTCGTCATCACTTTAAATAAAAAAGCTTTCGTGTCAGTGACAGACGAAGAATTACTTTTGCACATTCCCCGCAATGACTGGAGTGCCAATACGCCCGTGCAAGAACATCCCACGGCACTAAAAGAAATCCGTCACTTCTATAAACGTGAAGCGGTGAAACTTTTAAGCGAGCGTGTGAAATTTTGGTCGCAGCAAATGGGCTTGCAACCCGCACAAGTGAAATTCCGTGAACAACGAACACGCTGGGGCAGTTGTTCGTCTAAAAAGATCATTAATCTGAATTGGCGTTTAATCGTATTTACTCAAGAGATCATCGACTACGTTGTTGTGCATGAACTTGCACACTTGCAGCACATGGACCATTCCAACAGATTCTGGGGCTTGGTTGAAAAGCATCTTGAAAACTACCAAGAGCTGATGACGTCGCTGAAACAATCTCAGCACCTAGTGGAATTTCTGTCAGAGAAATAGTTCGAAAATAAAAAAGGACTCAAGATGAGTCCTTTAAGAAAATCTATTTTAATACAAGCCGTTCTTACTCTTAGCTTGCATCCATTTCATCGCAAGCAAAGATCCCGCGTAACCAACGAAGGCCCCGAAGATCGTATCACTTAAGAAGTGATCGTGGACCACGATGCGTGTACCGCACACGATAACCGCGACTGGAATCCACAGCCAACGCATCTTCGGAAACGCCACACTAAACATCGTTGCAGCAGTAAACATCACTTGCGAATGCCCAGAAGAAAACGAGTGCCAGTGCCAGTGAGGATTAAACGGAATAAAAACGAACGGATCAAAATCCGGAGTCTTATGGGGACGCTGTCTTCCCACCGTAAATTTAATAATATGAGTCATCGCGCCCGAAACCAAAAGTGCGACCAGAAAATTCAATCCCCAACGACGGAAATAATCTACCTTCGCAGAATACTTTTGAAGCGCGGAAATTTTCGGCGCAACAAAACGACAAAAAGCCCACGTTAAAATCGCAATTGCGAAATAATAGTCAGACAAACCCAAATCCGTGATGACTCGGGCGATGGGACGCCATTGATCACGCACTTCAGGAATGCCAAAGAACTGCGAAAGCTTTTGATCAAAGAAATACGCAGCCAAAGCCGCGATGATCAGGGCACTGACGCCGACTTTTAAAAGATGCTTTTTTAGAAGTGAAGGGCTACGCAGAAGCTCGCCGAATTGTTGTACACGCATGTAAATCCTTCCAAGCCGGAGTGTAGAACGGACTTGTATTGCAATACAAGCACTGATGAGGGGTGACGAAAACTGGCCCGAGGCTTGCTATTTGCCTCTGTCGAACCAATCTTGGAGGTTTTCATGTTACCAATGCTGAACAAGCATACATTAATTACGGCTGCTTTGATGGCGTCAATGAGTCTTACCGCATGCGGTAGCAAAAAGGACGTTTTTACTCCACCTGCTAAACAGGGCACAGAGACAAATAACAAAGGTGAAACTCAAACTGGCGGCGAAATCGGCGGCGGTCTTTCTAATCCTGATCAAAACTCAAACGGCAAAAACAATACAGAACCACCACTTCCTTTGCCGGATTATTCTGATCTTCCAAATCCAGGTTCTGGTCAAAAACCACCTGCTCCTCCAGCGCCAGGTGTACCAAGTGCCCCAAGCACACCAGCTCCACTTCCTCCTCCTGTGACAGATACGAAACCGTCTCCGTCATTGGGAACAAATCCACTTCCACCTGATTATCGTTCAAACGATGCATCACAAGTGGGTCGTGATAATTTGACGAAACGTATGACGGGCGGCGTGACTGCTGACGGTTTGGTTTATACGTCTTCGGCAACAGATGAACTTTTAAATTTCCTAAGAGCTCGTAACGAGCGCGTTGATCAATTCACTCGCCAAGCAAACTTGGATGCGGCCGCTTCAGTTCTTTCTGCAAAATTGACTGTTGATGGTTTGTCAGGTGATGCGATCGTCACTTTGAAAATCCAAGAAGGCCGTGACGTTAAAGTTTATAACGTTGCTGGCTCAATGAGCGAAGGCGGCTATTCTTCTGCATTGAAATCTGTTCGCGCAGGTAACGGTGAAAGAACAACAGGCCAACGTTCTCTTGAAGGTACAATCAAATGTTTAGATCTTGATGGTTTGTGTGAGAACACATTCGTAAGATTGAAATTGGGTTCGCAAGGTTCAAGCTCGATCGTAAATGTTGTATTCAGAAACTCTGCGGCTGATTTGTATTTCTCTTTGCCAGGTAAATACTCTGACAATCCAGAATACTTGCAAATGCGTGAATTCATCAGAAACACGATCTTGCAAGCGAACTCTGAAAACAAAATCAAACAAGCTCGTATGAGTTCGTTTGAAGTGATCAATGGTCGTTCAGGTGTTGCTTTGACTTTGAAAGGCTACAACAACGAACTTCTTGGTTTCTCGGGTCCGTTGCTTGCTCCTGAAGCGGGTACGGGTGTGAACATCACTCTTTCTAGAATTGCTAAAGACCAAGATGATTCTTTGGATCTTATCAGCCTTGATAGATCACAATTGAATTACGCAAATTGGATTGGCGATGCTCGTATGGTTGCAAACAATGGTTTGGGCCAAGTGAAACTTGCTTTGAAAATGAGAAAGCGTTCAGCTTACGCACAAGATGCTTTCACAGTGACATTCATGAGAAAGATCAAACCTTTGGTTGATCTGACTGATGACAACTTGAAATAACAACAGAGTTTAATTCTATTATTGGTTCCTCCCAGTATTTGAATTTACCCAGAGCCCACAGACTCCAAGCTGTGGGCTCTTTTTTTTGCCCTCACAGCTCCGAAACGGTTGCAATGTGACCCTAAATGCCCAAAAAATGTTAGGCACGCTGATTGCTTTATGGGATAGCGGGAACGTTATTAAACCATCGGGGGACAGAATGGCTCTAAAAAATAAAATCTTTCTAGCAATCGCACTATCGACAGTTTTGGGAATGGCGACAGCGAAAGCTTATATCGTACCGGGCGGTGGCGGTCAGACACCTCCTCCACAAGGCGGCATTCAACCTTTGCCTCCACAACAACCTCAACAACCGGTTCCTCCACCAATTCCAGCTCCTGGTGATAACGGTGGATATCAAGGTGGTGGCTACCCAGGTGGCGGTTATGGCCCTGGTTACCCAACTCAACCAAGCAACGGTCAAGAAACTCGTTCTATCCAAGTTCGTCGTCGTATCATGAATGAACAATTGCCAATCTTGCGTTTGGCAAACTTGGATCGTGGTTACAATGGTTACATCGTTCAATCTATTACTGTGTATGCTTCTGGCAGTTCGCCTCGTTCAGAAGTGGCTTTGATCATCAACGGTCAACGTGATGCAAATGCTTACAGCCCACGTGGTGCAGTGACTTTGGTTCCACGCTACCGTGCTGAAATCGGTCAAGTTCGTGACATTCAATTGCAAGTTTCTGGTGGTGTAGATCTTGATTCAGTTGTGATCAACATCATGGCGCCAAATGGTGGTGGTTACCCTCCAGGCAATGGCGGTGGCTGGGGTCGTGAAATCACAGTTCCACTTTCAGTTGCACGCAGAATGTTGGGCAACGATCGTTTGGATATCTCTCCATACATCAACATGAACCAATACCGTGGCATGAGAATCACTGCGATCGAAATCGAAGCAGCGGCTTTGTACCAAGTTGGCTTCATCGACGTCTTGATCAACAGCTTCGGTCAAGGTCAGTCTTTGCAAATCGGTAACTACGTTCAAAGATACACTGTTGTTCCGCAAGATGCTGTCATCGGCCAAAGTGCTGCAAGCATCGTGTTGAGCACACGCGGTGACATGGACATCCGCGGGGTGACATTAAGACTACGTCGTTAATCCTTAAAAACTCTTGCTGGGGTTTTGCCGAAAGGGCTTCTGGAGACAGAGGCCCTTTTTTTATGCCTTGCGAAAATAAAGCTGACATGCGCTACGGGAATTATCTTGTTTTGGGCGTTTAAATCAGGTCGAATATTTAGGCGTAAATAGGGAGTGAATTTCTATGCAAAATAATCATCAAGAGTTTGGCAAAGGCAAAGAGAATTCAATGACTTCGCTGGTTCCACCAGTTTTGTCTGATTATATGAACTACCGCCAGTTCTTGGCAGATTTCTATAAGTTCAAACGTCAATCTTCAAAAGGTTCGTTGAGAGCTTATAACTACGCTGTTTTCTCTGCAGCGGCGAACATCAAATCTCCGAACTATTTGAAAATGATCATCGAAGGAAAAAGAAATCTTTCTGACGATATGATCGGCAAATTCGGTAAGGCTCTTGGTTTCAATAAAGAGCAAACTGAAGAATTCCGTCTTCTTGTGCAATTCACTCAAGCGACAGATCCTGCTGATCGCAATATGTACCTGAAAAAATTAAGCGAACACCGTGTGGGCGTGAAATTGAAAACAGGCGAGATCGACCGTAAGAGCTTCGAAAAAGTTCCGAACTGGGTTGCATGGATTATCTATGCGATGGTTGATCAAGAAGGTGTTTCATTCGACAACACAGCGTTGAAGAAACTTCTTCGTGGCAAAGCTTCTGAAGATGAAATTGAAAATGCATTGGCGTCTTTGCTGAACTCTGGCGATCTTCGTCGTGACGAAGTGACAGGGGAGTTGAAGAAAGCACGCAGCCTGACTGAATCTCCGGAAGATATTCCAGTGGCTCTTGTGCGCAAACTGCAATCGCAATTGATGTACTTGGGTCTTGAGTCTTTGTACCAAGATCAACCGACAGATCGCGAGTTCGGTACATTGACGATGTCTTTGACGAAAGCAGAATTTGAAGAAATCAAATTTAAGCTTCGCCAAATGCGTAAGTCGATCAACAAAGACAACTCTATCGCGCGTATGAAATCTAAAGGCGAGCGTGTGTATCAGTTGAACATTCAATTGTTCCCTGTGACAAACGCAGCAGACGGCGTAGCAGTGACTCCGGTAATTCAACCAGCTATCGATATTAAAGTTGATGAGATCGTTGAAACTCAGGTCGCTCAAGCTGAAGTCCAAGCAGAGGTGCAAATGCCTGTTGCTCAAACTCCGGCTCCGACTGCACCTGCAACTGCTGCAACTCCAGCCGCTGCAAACAAAGGTTCAAACGTTAGTTCTCTTGCCGCAACGGCAGCGTCTGCTGCTGATCTTTTCCGCTAATTTTGCTCATTAAAGAGGCTGTCAGATAACACGACAGCCTCTCATATTAATTTAAGATTCTTAAATTTTAGTGTCATTTTTGCCCCATTTTCTGGGTCGCAATGTGGATAACTCTGTGGAAGACCCACATAAATGGTGGATATCTCGACCTTTTGGTGCGAAATGCCTCTTGCTTATGTTAGCGTACTGTTAGGGCGTTGTAACATAACATGCTTAAATTTTGCGCTTTGACGTGCTGAATTTTTGATTGTGGTTTACGCTTTTAAAGTTAAGTTAGTCAGTCGTTTTGAATTCACATTGGGGGCGTACCGGCTTCGACGTGGGTGCTGAAACATAAGGAGCATACCGGGGCGCATGAGGACCTCGTTAAAAACGTGCATTTTGTAATTGGCAACGATTACGCACTTGCAGCTTAATTAGCTCGCACGATCAACCTTGAGGTGATTCCGCTCTTGGATTGATCGTCATTTAGGGATCTCGGCTTCGTTGGTTATCTCCAGCGACGAAGCTTAAATAAAGCTGGGGGTGGGGTCTTACGAATTTTGTTTCTGGAAGTCGTAAGATCAACTTAAAACAGAAACTAAGTATGTAGCGCCTTATCGCGGATCACTTGCGGACGGGGGTTCAATTCCCCCCGCCTCCACCATTTAAAAATAAAAAAACCAACCCAGCGGGGTTGGTTTTTTTATTTTTATCTGTCGAAGCCGAGAGAAGTGAACTCGTACGTGTTCGCTACTGCGAACGGGGTTCATCGACGGCGCACGATGCGCCCTCGAGGGTGCCGAAGGCAGGGCGAAGCCCCGAGAGGCACGACGCCTCGAGCCCCATTCCAGTAAATGTAACTCAACACCAACCCAAGACCGAAGCAAGACGCCCGATCAGGCAAGATATAAACTCGCAACAAATGAAAGCACCAAAACTTTTTATTCTAACGGCACTAACGATGATGGCGTTCGCCGCCAACTCGATATTTTGCAGGCTCGCTTTAAAAGATCCCCAAAACAATCCAGTCAGCTTCACGTTGGTTAGATTGTTTTCCGGTGCCCTTGTTCTGTTATTCTTCCTCATTAAGTTCCGAAGAACAGAAGCTTCACAATCGCGACTGTTGAAATTCACAGCGCCAATAATGCTTTTCTCTTACGCGCTATTTTTTTCTTTATCCTACGTTCAGATCAGCGCAGGTACGGGCGCGCTGATTCTATTCGGCAGCGTACAGCTGACAATGATCGTGGCTTCTTTATTCAAGAAGCAAAAGATGAATCCCTTGCAGTGGTGTGGAGTTTTACTTGCGATGGCAGGTTTAATATATTTACTGCTACCGGGAATTCACACACCACCACTTCACGCGGCCGCCTTCATGGCAATAGCAGGATGTTCATGGGGATTCTATTCTTTAATCGGACAGAAAAATACGAACCCTATATACGCGACTGCACGAAATTTCGTGATGACAGTTCCAGTGGTCGGCATTTTAGCTCTTATTTTTCCAATACAGCTAACGCCACATGGATGGATGTTCGCGATTCTTTCAGGAGGAGTTACTTCCGGCTTCGGCTACGTCTTATGGTATTATGTTCTTAAAGATCTCATCACAAGCACAGCCGCGATCGTACAGTTGAGCGTCCCAGCAATCACCGCATTCGGCGGAGTCTTATTCCTTGGCGAAACCATCCACCAAAGACTCATCATCTCAAGTCTTCTGATATTCGCCGGAATAATCCTAAAAGTTAAAGCCAAAAGCCTCAAAACCTAAACATCCTTAAAATGATTCCGAATATCCTGCAGAAGTTCATTAAGCTGTTCGAGCTGCTTCATCCCAAACTTGTCGATGAAACCCTGATGCAGACCCTTCCATTTTTTCTGGGCATCTTTTGTGACTTCTTTTCCTTTTTCTGTCAGCTCGACAACTTTTGAAAGACCGTCGGCCGGGCTGATTTTCACGAGCTTGCGTCTTGCAAGGACATCTAATGCTCGGTACAGAGTGGTGCGCTCCATATCCAAGTGTTCTGCTAGACGCATTTGTTCGATCGGTTGATAGCGAGAAATATTAATCAAGATCGAGTACTGAACAACGTTAACACCAGCTTCTTCAACTGCGGCATCATACGCACGACCCACTGCTCGAGAAGTCATTTTGATATTTGTGCAGACACATTGAATCGGTTCAAGTTCTTGCGATGATTTGTTCTTCATTTTGTATCTCCATTTCTTGTCAATGACACTCCAACAAGAATCATAAGTGCTCCGGCGTATTGTGCGGGTCCGATCTCTTCATTTGCAATCAGGGCTCCAATGATAAGAGCCATCACTGGCGGAATATAGAAAACAGATGAGGCTGTCACTGCGCCAAGTTTTTCAATAATTCGGTAGTATAAAACAAAGGCAAGTCCGGTGCCTAAAAATCCTAAGCCAACACTTGTCGCAAGAAAGGCTTGCGGGTGTTGAAGAATGATTTCGGCTCCACGCATGGGCACCACTAGGGAAAGTACGATGGCGGCCGCTATGATTTGATAACAAGCTAACGCGAGCGAGCTTAAGTTCAGCGGCGTAATAAATTTCCGCGCATAAATCATCGCAGCTGCATATCCAAGTGAACCAAGAAGCATATATCCAGCACCATAAGCGGCATCATAGGCAGAGTAGTTAAACAAACGATCCAGATGCGCAATGAATGCCACGCCGATAAATCCTAAAAGCAGTCCAATAAACTTTTTAGAATTCATGCGATCAGTTGGCAGAAATAGAGCCGCAAACAGTGCTGTCATAAGGGGAATGATTCCGCTGATCGCACCAGCGGCACCTGATGCCAAAAGTTGTGTTCCTTTAATAAATCCCAAGTAAGGAACGACTACTGCCAAAAGACCCATAGCGAGAAAATGCCGAGAGTGGCGAAGATGCTCGAGCTTTAGAGATTTATTAATTAAACCAAAGGCAATGATCGGCACCATACCGAAGATAATTCGCAGCAAAGCAACTTGCGCCGGTTGAATGACTTGAACGGCCATTTTCATGAAGAGAAAATTAGTGCCCCAGAGCAAGCCTAAAAACCAGTATACGACATAGTTATAATTTAACGTTTTGTTATTACTTCTCATGATGTATATACATCATATATGAAATCAATCATTCTTAATACCAAAAATTTGCTTATTGTCGTAGTTACGGTTTTAACCTCAATGACGTCGTGGGCGGACTCTTACGTGAACGCTAAAACCAAGTATGTCGAGGTGAATGGTTCGAAGATCGCCTACCGCATGTATGGTTCAACATCGGGAACGGGGACGCCGATCTTCTTACTGATGCACACTCGCGGTAATATGGATGGTTGGGATCCGACGTTGCTAGATATTCTTGCTAAAAATCGCCAGGTGATTGCGTTTGATAATCGTGGTGTAGGACTGTCTAGTGGAAATGCGCCCGAATCATTTGCAGAAATGGCGGATGACGCCGCTCTTATTATTAAAGCTCTTGGGTTCAGTAAGGTCGATCTTTTAGGATTTTCGATTGGTGGCGCCATTGCGCAAGAATTGCTCATTCGCCACAATGATCTGATCAGAAAGGCCATCATTGCGGGCTCAAGCGCCAGGGGCGGTGTTGGCGTCAATGATTTGTCAGAAAAATCTAAATCGGTCAGCACGAAAAAAGAATTTACCGATGATGATATTCTCTATGCGTTTTTTGCTCAAACTCCTTCTAGTCAAAAGCTAGGTCGTCAGTACTTGGAAAGAATTAAAATCAGAAAATCTGATTTGGATAAACCAGTTTCAATGCAAGCTGTGAAGGCGCAAGCGATCGCTCGACAAGATTGGGGAACTCAAACTGCAAGTCCTGATAAACGTATGAGCACCGTGAAAAATTCCATTCTGATTGCGAACGGAAAAGATGATATTCGCATGCCGACGATCAATTCCTATAACTTGTTTCAGATAGCACCAAAGGCACAATTGGTTCTTTATCCTGATTCAGGACATGGATTTTTGTTTCAGTACCCAGAGCTTTGTGGTGAAAACTTTGTCGACTTCCTTGATCAGAAAGAGTTTTAAAGCGCCAGTTTTCATTTAAAGGGCAACAGTCACTTGCCCTTGAACTTGCCAGTCATCCTCTTGAGTCGTAAGACTCGATATCTGCCGCTCATTCACAACATCAAACTTCAGAACTAAATTCGGACGGGGAGAGGCGATAACTCCTACTCTCCATTTCCAATTATCAGGCGAAGTGGAATCAAATTCTGTATTATAATGTTCCAAAGAGGCTTCAACACTATAGCCTCGCGTGAGTTCCACCAACGTCTGAAGCATTTCGTAACTACCGACAGTTACTTCGCCATCATCTGCTGTCTTATCTTTAACGAGTCCTCCTTCAAGCATAACGGTTGAGCCCTTTGATAAATCCTGACGGTAAAAGACAGCGAGCAAGTTTTTTTCAAGGACGTCGCTTTTCTCGGTCATGATGGAGGCACCTAATCTTTTTTTCTCTGCAATTTCAAATTCGCCAGAAACGGATAGGCCTTTTTGTTTAAGCGATGATGCTTCGTAGGGATTGCCGAAAAAATAATTAAGTGATGCTTCCCACTTATCTTCCGTTTTTTGCAGAATAAAACCTTCTGAAAAAACACTGCCATCTGAAGTGTCATTTTCAAGATTAAATCCTTGGTAGGTGCTTTGATAAGAAGTGTGATCGATGTTGCGAATGCCAAAAACTTTTTTCATCAGTCCTGCATATAGAGCCCACGTTTTATCCGCTTCGAGGCGTAGATAATATTCCGTCGTAGCGTCTTGTTCCCACGCAACGGCTGCAAGATACTTTCCTTCTTTGTCGATTTGCGCAGTGAAACCGGCTTCGGCCTGCATCTGTTGCAAACTTGAATCGTTAGCAGGACCACTTGAGTACTCCCAGAAGTTAAGACCTCGATAAGTGACATGTGGGATGAGCCATTGTCCAGACTGTAAATTACCATTGAGATCTAAATACTCAGTCTCTTGCTCGTCGCTAATCGAGTCGGAATCATCGCCAACGGAGTCGGCAGAAGCCCACAACTGAGAAGAGATAAAGAAAAGAAGCGCGAACGCCACGAATCGTATTAATCTCATCCTTTGAGCGTCATAAATCTCGATAACACGCTCAAGGGATTTGAATTTTCTTAGCCAAGATACAGCGTTGGCTTATGCAAAATTCCCATGTTGAAAAACTATTCAAAAGGAACTTTGTGACTTGGCTTTCTGGGTTGATTCTATACAATCAACGGCAAAACATCTTGTTAGGATAGTAAATGGATTTGCCTTTTTCTGCCGCTGCCGATCGCAATAAAGAACCGATTCTTGAAGTACTTAAAAAAGTTCTTCGCCCCGACGATCATCGTCTTCTTGAAGTGGGTTCGGGAACGGGCCAGCACGCAGTTTACCTTGCACCATTTTTTCCAAAGATTGAATGGCAACCGACCGAGGTTGCAGAAAACCTTTCGATGTTGCGTGAGCGTATTAAGCAAGCAAATGTTCCGAACATCGCGACGCCGTTTAAGTTGAAAGTCGGTGAAGATGATTTTCCGATTCGCACATTCAATGTGATTCTTACGATCAATACGTTCCACATTATGTCGTGGAAGGAATGTAAGACCTTTATGAAGTTGATCAGCGCACGTTTAGAACAAGGCGATAAAGTTTTGATCTATGGCCCATTTAACTACAACGGCAAATTCACAACACCAAGTAATGAAGAATTCGATAAGTCATTAAAAGAAAACGATCCACAAAGTGGCATCAGAAATTTTGAAGACGTTTTCGCAGCAATGACGAAGAATGATTTTGAACTTATCAACGATTACGAAATGCCTGCGAACAATCGCATGCTTTATTTCCGCAGAATGAAATTCGTGCGCAAGAAGTAATTCCTGCGCACTTGAATCAGAAAACTAAACTTTCGAATAATCCATGTTCCGTAAATCAGTTATCAAATCCGGTCCCGTAGGATTCCAATTCAAAACTCTGCGGGTCTTTTCACTCGAAGCTGGCAGATCTAAGCCTGCAAACATGAACATCCAACCAAAGTGGGCTTCGGCTTCTTTCATCGACAAACCAACTGTCGGAATATTCAAACCTTTACCGATGGTTTCTGCGATTTGTTTTACTGAAACCCCTTCTTCTGCGACGGCATTATAGCGCGCACCTTTTTCTGCTCGTTCAAAAGCAAGTCTGTACAAGTGTGCCACATCTAAAACATGAGCCGCCGCCCAACGATTATTAGCACCCTCAATATAAGCAGAGACTTTTTTCTCGCGCGCTAATTGAACCAAGGGACTGACCAATCCTTGTTTCACAGTATCGTGAACCTGCGGTAAACGCATGACGGAAACATTCACACCTAACTCTAACGCCGCTTGAGCTGCATATTCAGAAGCAATGCGTGGGTTCGGATGATGTTCATCAAAAATATCTTCCAGTGCGGGCTTGCCACCACCTTGGCTGCCGATGCCAACTCCTGAAGTAATGACCAAAGGACGATTTGAACCTTTCAAAGCATCCGCTAACACTTTGATGTTCGCTTTATCTTTTTCGCAGTTCGCGGCGAAATTTGAAAAGTCGTGATCAAATGCACAGTGGATCACACCATCAGATTCCACAGCTCCAGCACGAAGGCTTTCAGGATTATCCAGAGTCCCGCGAAATGGTGTCGCACCAAGAGACGTTAATGTTTTGGCTCCTTCATCAGAACGAGTCAGGCCAATGACTTGATGTCCGCCTTGAATGAGCTCTTTAGTAACGCGTGAACCGATGAAGCCGGTTGCGCCAGTGACGAATACTTTCATAGATATCTCCTGTGTCTGAATGCAGATATCGGACCTGCGATTAAGTCCAGTGTATCAAGTCGGAACTAGCCTTTCTATGCTATCAAATCCATATTTTATGCGATATAGTCTAGTGCATGGAATCTGACACACTCTCTGATGTTTTAATGAAAATGCGCCTTAAATCTTCTGCTGCAGGAATTCTGGATACTGCGGGAAAGTGGGTGGTTGAAAACTCCACGTTTGGAGGTTTCAAATTACAAGTCGTTTTGAAAGGCGATCGCTATTTCGTTGGGGATGGAAAATCAAAAGCTATCCATGTCAAAGCGGGTGATTGTGTTTTGTTGACTGGAAAGAAGCCGCTGATTATCGGCTCCGACCTTGATGCGAAAAAAAGAATTCGCATGGAGGATCTGCATAAGACAAAAACAGGCGGCGTGATGACCATCAATGGTGGTGGAGAGATGCTGTCGATAGGAACTCACTTTGAATTCGAAGGACATTTGCCAAAAGTGTTATTCGAAGGCTTACCAACGTGGATTCACGTCGATGGCAATTCAGATCAAGCGGCTGTTTTACGTTGGAGTGTAGAAAGATTTAAAGCAGAGTTCTTCGGAAAAAATCCAGGACGAGGACTGATCCTGAATCACTTAACACCGATCATGCTGTTGCAAATTCTGCGCATTTACCTAGAGACTTCAAACAAGAAACAACAAAACTGGCTCTTTGCGATTTCTGATCCGCAGCTTTCAAAAGTTTTTGATAAAATGCATTCGCAATATCAAGAACCATGGTCGTTAGAAAGTTTAGCAGAAGTAGCCGGTCTTTCACGTTCCGGTTTTGCATTAGCGTTTAAAAAGAAAGTTGGAATTTCGCCGTTGGATTATCTGACGAACTGGCGAATGCAGATTGCTTGTGACCTACTTCGCACGGAAGGACAAAATGTCTCTTCCGTTGCGGAAGCTATCGGTTATGAATCGGAAAGCGCTTTCAGCGTTGCTTTCAAGCGCGTGATTAAATGTCGTCCGGGGCAATATCAAAGACAAAGCGTTCTTAAATAAACTTTGTCTCTTTCGCCCACATCACAGCGTCTTCACCTGCTGGATTGCGCATCGGAGCTGACGGCTCTGTTACGACTTTCCAGATTTGTTCTGCGACGTCGTTAGCGTGAGTAATCGGCCCCGTGATATTAGCGAAACCCGCCATCACTTGTTGAACTAAATCATTGTAGGCCGCGGGCCCAGTGCCCATACGCTCTTTCGCATTTGCTGCAAAACTTGTTTGTGGGGCAAGGCCTGGCAATACCAAACGCGCGCGTACATTAAACGGAGCCAGTTCCAGAGCGACTGATTCAGTAAAGGCATTGATCGCAGCTTTACTTGCCGTATAAACCGCAAGCAGTGGCAATGATTTCACTGTCACAGTTGACGTGACGTTCACGATCACACCGCTTTTGCGTTCGCGAAATTGTGGAAGAACTGCTTGAGTCATCGCAATGGTGCCGATGGTGTTTGTGTCGAATACTTCACGGATCGACTCCAAAGAAGTTCCTTCTAGCGGACTCAACATGCCGATACCCGCATTGTTAACTAACGCATCAATGGGGCCTGCTTCAGCAATAGCTTTACGAATGCTGTCTTCTTTGCTGACATCAAGAGCAAGAATACGCAGATTTTCAGAGCGGGGAAGGACGTCTTCGCGCGGTGTGCGCATTGTCGCAATGACCTTCCAACCGCGTTCGAGGAAATATTTTGCTGTTTCCAGCCCGAAACCAGATGAGCAACCCGTGATTAATACTGTTTTCATGTGCTATACTCCTTGTAGAATTTAAATGCCGAACACATTTAGATTAAAACACATAATTACGAGACTTTCAAGTTCCGGAACTAATTAGTATCGAATATGGTGATTCTATGAGTGATAACAAGAAGATAGAGAAGTCAAAAAAGAAGATATCTGCTAAAAAGTCTGCAAAAAAGGCAGCAGTGTTGGGTCGCAAACGCGATCCCAAGCTGGATGAGACAATCTTAGAATCCACGCTCGATATCTTGGCAGAGAAAGGTTTCGACAGCATGACGATGGATATGGTTGCAGCGCGCGCGAAATCGGGCAAAGCGACACTCTATCGTCGTTGGCCGTCAAAGCCTGAACTTGTACGTGATGCTTTAATCTTCATGAGTAAAGGTTCAGTCGACATTGAACACTTACCGGATTCTGGAAATTTGAAAGAGGATCTGTTGGCGATCGTAAAACCTTATTCGTCTGAACATGGTCACAGAAAAATCCGTGTCCTTTCAGGCTTAGGTTCTTTCTTTTCAGAACATCAAAAGAATGCGGATGAGGCGATGGCGGGAATTTTCTCTCCATGGACGAATGCGAATCGCACACTGATGCAAAGGGCGATCGCACGCGGAGAGCTTTCAAAAAACGCGAACATCGATCTTGCCTGCGAGATCATTGAAGCAATGACTGCATACAAAACAAATTTCCAAAGAACGATGTTCACGAAAGTGTATTATGGAAAAATTTTGGACCAGATTATTTTGCCTGCGTTAAAAGCATAGAAAATCGTCTGCGCATATAAGTCATAGCACCCTTAAAGAGGTTCAAACCGGAAAACCCAGCGAGCAAAAAGACCATCATGTTATCGCTACTTAAATGTTCCACTTGAACCTCCTCTCGGAAAAATTGACGAAGACTTAGCGAAGACCGCCAGAGCCTTGAATGCGTTCGCCTGTCACCCAGCCTGAATCATCAGAAGCTAAGAACAATGCGATTTTAGCGATGTCGTTCGGTTGACCGATACGGCCCAATGGAGTTTGCGCAACGATTTGTTTTTCCATATCACTACCGATCATACCCAAAGTGATAGAGCCTTCAGTTTCTACACCACCCGGAGCAATGTTATTCACACGGATGTTGCGACCAGCAAGTTCGCGAGCCAAACCGATTGTCATCGTATCAACGGCACCTTTTGTCGCAGCATAGATTGCAGTTCCTGGCAAAGGACTTGTGCTGACGACAGAGCTAACGTTGATAATGCTGCCACCTTCTTTCGAGAAGTATTTCACAGCTTCACGAGTAGAAAGCAGAATGCCTAAAACGTTGGTATTGAACTGGCGATGGAATTCTTCCTCAGTGACTTCTTCGATAGTGCCGAACTTATAAATGCCCGCATTGTTAACTAAGATATCAAGTTTGCCGAAAGCTTGTTTTGCTTGTTCAAAAATTCTTTTAACGTCACCTGCGTTTGCAACGCTACCTTGAACGGCGATGGCTTTACCGTCGTTAGCAATAATCTCTTTAACGACACGGTCAGCGTCTTCTTTGCTTGAAGCATAGTTCACGACCACAGAAGCACCATTTGCTGCATATTCTTTTGCGATAGCAGCGCCAATACCTTTAGAGGCTCCCGTTACGATCGCCACTTTCCCATTTAATTTTTTCACCTTAGAACTCCATTGAAAGCCCGGAATATCCCGGGGTTTTATTGTTCGACACTTAGATAAGTATCGAAATGAAAAAATCTTTGTCAATTCGACAGTTAGATAATTATCGAAGTGTCATGAAAATCCCTAAGGGAAACGAATAGATACAGGCTAAAATTTTTTAGCTGTTTACAGGCTTTATGAATTTCAGGGTGCTAAGAATCGGCCTAAATCTTTGAAAGCTTATCAAGATAAGCATGTAAAACGTCACGCTGAATAGACATGCGCATGAACTTACCTTCGCGTGTGATCTCGACCAGACCTGCGGTTTCAAGCTCTTTAATATGATGGGAAAGAGTCGCGGCGCTAATATCGTGCTCTTCTTGTAAAGCACTGCACGACATTGTGCCGTCATTCTTACAAGAGCCGATTTGTTTTAAGATCATATAACGACGAGGCTCGGCAAGGGCTTTGCCGATTTGTTCGAACTGTTTGTCTGTTAAGCGAACTGCTTTGGACGTCGTCATGGGAACATCATACTCGAAAAGCATGTGTTCTGTCCAGTCACGACGCCCATTGCGCAAACGGTGCATTGTATTTAGAAACCAGGATCAATGCCTTGTCCATTGTCGATGAAGTTCTTTAAGCTCTTTGAGATAAAGAAATCCCAGCCACCCGAACAATCTTTATAGCAGACAAACTTTGGCGTTAGCCCCTGATGTGTGAACTTCACTTCGGTTTCGGTGCCCTTAGGAAGAATCTCAAAAATAATATGAGTCCCTTTCCATTCGTCACGAATAGGACTTTCGATATCAGCTTCCGTAACACGCCAAACAATTCTTTTGTTCGGAGTAAGCTCCGTCACTTTTTGAGTGGTGTTGTGATAGTGCTTATAACGATAGTTGAACTCTGAACCTACTTCGTTCGCATCACCTTGAACAGTGCCAATCCACCAGCCTTTAACATTTTTGATCGCTTCATAAACTTCTGCCGGAGTTTTGTTAACGACGATCGAGGTCCTATAATCTTGATCCTTATTTGTTTCCAATGAACTCATGGTTCCTCTTTTCTTTTTATGTCAGGAAGTGCCGGTAATTCTTTGAATAACAAAATCTATTTCTTAGGCTTCACGAAACGATACGCGAACTGATCCGTTTTGCCACGAATAGCGGGATCGAAGACATTGAGTTTATGATCTTCTTTTCTTTCTAAAGTTTTCGATTCGCCGTCGAAAACGAATCCTACTGCTTCAACTTCTTTACGCACGACTGCGGGATCAATACGGTGCAACTTTTCAACTCCTGCATCGTCAGTACCAGCAGGGGCCACGTGATCAACGATGATCAAGTGCCCACCAGGTTTCAACATTTTGAAAAGAACTTTGTTTGCAGCAATGACATCGAGTTTCGGGAAAAGGCTTTTAACATGTAAATCGTGATAGTTCTGCGAAGTCCAAATAACGTCGACGTTTGTAGCTGGCGCTTCCAGGATCGGAGTCACCTTCACTTCGGCATTTTTTGCTCCAGCGACAGCGCCTTGAGCGCCTTCAACGATTTTGTAAGGAGAACTTTCTAACTCTTTTGGTACGTAAGCAATGACATGACCTTTGGGACCCACAAGCGAAGTGAATAAACGAGTGAAGTATCCTTTGCCCGGAATAAAATCCACAACCGTGTCACCTGATTTAATTTGTGCAAACTGCAGAAGCTCGCGGGGATGACGATTCTCATCAACCTTTTTATCTTCGGCAGGACGAGTAGGGCTGGCAAGCGCCGTATCAATAGCGTCAGCGGCGTAAGCAGATGAAACAGAAGCAAGAATTAGAAAAGCGCAAAAAATATTTTTCATAAGATCTCTTTCTGGTTAGGTAGAAGTAAATTTAAGAACTGTCGGTTAAAAAAGTCTAAGCATCAACGCTTTCACCAATAAGAAACATTTGTACGTCTTCGTCATTCGGCGCAAGGATTCTGCGATCTTTGGCGCAGGCTTGACCGCATTCGGAAGCAAAAGCTTCTTTGAGTGCTGACATAGAATCAAAGTAAAGAGTCGCAATCAGATAAGTATTTTTATCGCCAGAGACAACGGCGATGGGGCCACGGCTGACTTCATAGCGTCTCAGTCCGGGAAGGTTTTTAGCTAAGGGAATGTGAATGTCCCAGTAGTGCTTTTCGAAAGCCTCGATATCCTTTGGAGTCTTGTAGATCACCAGCATCTTTGCCATTGAAACCTCACGTTTGAACCAGGATTCGATATTCACTTGCAAAATGCAAGTGAATTGCTAAAATGTATCAATGAGTAGGAAAAAATTGCGCTCCCACTGTCCCATTAATTTCGTTTTGGAAGCTTTTGGGGACAAGTGGACATTATTGGTGTTACGAGACATCGTTTTTCGCGGGAAAAGCACCTACGGCGAATTTCTGAAATCCGAAGAGGGATTTGCAACCAATATCCTGGCGACTCGTCTAGAGCACTTAGAAGCAGAGCACGTTCTGCAAAAGATCGTCGATCCTGCAGATGCCCGTCGCAGCCAATACATGCTGACCGAGAAGGGTTTAGATCTTATTCCAATCTTATTTGAGATGATGGTGTGGAGTGAAAAATACGATCCAAAATCGGAAGCACGACTTATTCCACGCTTGATGGGTCTTATTAAAAACGACAATCACAAAATTAGTGAAAAGGCCAAAGAGCGCTTGCGCAGAGGCCTTCCGTTGTTTCCGGAATATTTGGGCTAAGCGCAGCCCAAGATCTTAGTTATTTGCAGCGCCAGCTGTAATCCAGTCTTTAATTGCCTTGATCGAAGCACTGCTAAGTTTGCTTGAACCTCGTGGCATGGCGCCGGAATTCACCTCTGTATATAAGGTGCTTGCCCCAGGGTTTTTAGCCGAAACATATTTCATAGTGCCACTGTAAGTCTTAAGGCTACTGTGACAACCCGTACAGCTTACTTGCAAAATATTTTTACTGATATACGAGTAGGTTGCGTTTGGATTTGTAGGAGTCGGCGTAGGCGCAGGTGTAGGACTTGGCGTTGGTGTTGGTAGTGGAGTGGGAGAAGGAGACGGAGACGGAGACGGTGTTGGCGTCGGAGTCGGAGTCACGCCACTGTTATTATTGTCCCCGCCGCTATTCACACCCGCAATCCATTCTTGAATAACTTGCCGATCGGTCGTGCTAAGCGGGTTTCCCGGAGGCATCGAATTACTGACAATCTCGTTGTACAGTAGCGATTGATTGGGATTACCTGGAACGATCAAGCCCGCTGAAACCATATGGGAAATATCGCTTAGACCATAGACATTGCCGGAACCACCAGTGGTACCGTGACAAGATGAACAGTTCGTTTGCAGAATCGTCAAAGCCTGGTCAGTGTAAGGATTCGTCAAACTTTGCGAGCTATTAGATTGAGTGGAAGAACTGCTTTGCCAGTTCGAGCTTAAAGGACCTTGCGAACAAGCTGCAGTCATTACAAGACAGCTTGTCAGCGTAAATAGATATTTCAAATTCATAAAAATCTTTCCGCTATCGGTGACTGATATTGAAAGGAAGTATAGCAAGGAACATGCTATCTCCGAGAGAATTAACGCAATCTAGACTTCGACAAATTGTTGAAGCCATCAACTGCGTCTATGAACTTAGCAAAAGGTTGAGGTTTTCAAAGTGAAGATGAGTTCTCTCATATTTTTAATGCGAGTAGAAATTCATCTCGTCTCAAGAGTAGCATTGACGAAGAATCGCTCTGAAAGAGCAAAGGATTGTTCTATGAAAATTATTTTAGTCACTGCTTCGTTACTATTTTCGTCATTGAGTTTTGCGCAAATGGCGGTTGTGGATGTCAGTTTACGCCCAGCGGGTTCATTCAAAGTAAAAACATCAGATGTAAAAGGTTTTGCTGAAAAGAAAGCAGATCACTTCGAAGCGCACAATATTGTGGTGAATCTAAAAGGTATCCAAACGGGCGTATCACTGCGTGATGAACACACAAAAAAACACTTGGATGTAGAAAAATATCCTGACGCTGTTTTGGTTTCCGCGACAGGAAAAGACGGCAAGGGCGAAGGTGTTTTACGCATTCGCGGGATTGATCACAAAATTCAAGGCAGTTATAAACTTGAAGGATCTAATTTAGTGGCACAGTTTCCTTTGAAACTTTCGGATTATAAAATTGATGGCATTAAGTACATGGGTGTAGGTGTTTCTGACGAAGTAAACTTGCTAGTGACAGTTCCGGTTAAGCAAAATTAAAATCGATACCCTAATCCAATTGACCATAGTGTGGAGGCTTTCACAAAAAGTCCTCCGATTTCTTGGCGAATCAACCAACTTGGTGTGAGCTGATAAGTTAGATCCGCAATAAGGCCATAGTTCACTTGCGCTCCCGACTTTACGTCGGTGACACCAGTTTGCGATGGATAGTCGATTTGGCGATTTAAGACAAGTACTCCGGCTGATGAAGCGACTTGTGTGGAAAAGCGATAAACCCCGCGGTAAGAGGCGCGAATTCCCCACCAGCGCACGTTTCCAGCTTGATAATTTGGAATCGCGCCCAGGTTTGCTTGTCCAAACATTAAACTTCCTTCAGCGACAGCGCCCCAGCGTGGAAGAAAGTAGTGTTCGTATTCACCAGTCAAAGCGTTGCCGATAAAATCGCTATAGGTTTTAGGTTGGGTAGCGGCTGGTTCCACATCAGCAAACTCTTTCCAGCTGATATAAGAAACTTCCACGCGAAAATGATTTGCCATTAAGGCTTGTGCGGGTCGGCGGTGTACAACTTGCTCTTGCGCATGCGCCGTCATGACAAAGACATTGATCACAAAGAATAGAATGAATTTATAAAGACACATGCACTTGTCCTTGAATTTGCCAAGTATCGTCTTGGCTGGATTGACTTGAAAGCTGTCTTTCATTCACAAGATCAAAACGCAGTTCCAATCGCGGCAACGGGAATGCAAGAAGTCCCACCATCCATTTCCAATTATCTGGTGAAGTCGATTTAAACTCTTTGTTGTAGTGTTCTACGGAGGCTTCGATGTTGTATCCACGCGTTAGCTCGACCAGAGTTTGCAACATTTCGTAACTTCCAACCGCATCATCACCACCGTCGGGTTTGTCTTTGATAAGCCCACCTTCAAGCATTAAGGAAGATCCTTTCGATAATCCTTGTCGATAAAAAATCGCGAGTAGGTTTTTTTCCAGCACGTCGCTTTTTTCTGTCATAAAGGAAGCACCAAGACGCTTCTTTTCTGCGATCTCGAATTCTCCTGATAATGAAATTCCTTTTTGTTTAAAAGTGGATTGATCGTAAGGGTTGCCGAAAAAGTAATTCAATGAAGCGTCCCACTTGTCTTCGATCTTTTGCAGAATGATTCCTTGAGAGTAAGCATTGCCATCGGAAGTATCATTCTGAACGTTGAAGCCCTGATACGTCCGCTGGTAAGAGGTATGATTGATATTGCGGATACCAAACACCTTTTCCATCATTCCAACGTAAAGCCACCATGTTTTCACGGCTTCGACTCGGATGTAGTATTCTGTTGCCATGAAACGATCGAGACCTTCAGTGCCTTGACCATATTTTGCGGGATCAACAACGTGTCCCCATGTGGCAGTCGCCAAATATTTTCCCTCTTCATCAACTTGCACGGTAAGGCCGGCTTCGGCTTGCATTTGCAGCCATGTAGATTCGGCGTTAGAGCCGCCGGGGTTAACCCAGTCATTTAACCCACGGTATTTGATATGTGGACGCAACCACAACGGAGTTTGTAAAGAGCCAAAGAATCCTGATTGCGCTGCGATTTGTTCATCAGTCATGGATTTAGGATAAAATGCGCGAGAAGCAATTTCCGCAGACCATAAGGCGCGGCCGTAATCGTTAAGAGGCCCGCCACCATTGCCATTGTAATGACAAGTTAGACACGAGCTGTATCCATACGCGATGAAATCGGGATAGGCTTTCGCTTCACACACGAAGAGAAACAAAAAACACAATGCTGCTAGGGCGCGCAAGTTGTTCATTCCAAGAGGTTCATAAAAAACTGTCGCACGCTCAAGAGATTTGAAATTGTCAGGTTAAGATACAGTTCAAATTAAAGTCGTTTGTGAATTGGCTTCATCCCGTTCGATTCGATCGGTACAGACGTATGCTGATGAATGACTTTCCATTCGCCAGAATTATTCTTGCGAAAATTCACAGTCATGCGTTCATCTAAAAAACGCAGCCGTGTTCCATCCGCCGCATGTCCTGCAAAACGAACAAAACAAGTAAGAATTGCTAGTTCGGCATTTTCCGTAATCTCGATATCAGAAAAAGTAACTACGACGTGTTCATCGCCAAGGGAGCCAAACCATTCTTTGGCCATCACAATAACAGAATCACGTCCCCGCATGCTCCACTCGTCCCACATATCAAAAATGCGAACATCGTCGTCATAGAGACTTGCGAATTCTTCGACATTGGAATTTCTAACGGCACGAGCATATTTTTCTGGAAAATCTTTTGCTGAATTCATACTTAGATTTCCCGGTAAAAAGATGAAACTGTCAATAGGGGAGGGAGGGCAAGTTTCCCTCCACCTTTTAACTGATGGGAATACGCAGGTAGCGCTTGCCGTTTTGATCAGCGGGCGGAAGATTTCCGGCATCGATGTTCACCTGCACTGAAGGCAACAAAAGCTTTGGTGCTGCGAGGGTGCGATCTCTTTCGTTTCTTAGCTTAACGAAGTCCTCGAGTGCCGTAGTTCCTTTAAGTTGAATGTTTTCCTTTTTCTCTTCAGCGATGGTCGACATAAATTTTAGCGCGCGACCGTTGGGAAGGTAATCGTGTCCTGTGTACACCTTCGTGTCCTCTGGTAGCTCATAGATTCTTCCGTGAACGGAGCGATACAAATCTGTCGCACTGCCAGCGGGAAAATCACAGCGACCCGTGCCGTAATCGGGCATAAATAAAGCATCACCAACGAAAACATTTCCATCAATGTAGTAGGAAGCGCAAGCCGGTGTATGGCCTGGAGTAAAAAAGGTTTTGATTTTAATAGAGCCCGCTAAAAATTCTTCCCCATCTTTAATAAGGCGATCAAACTGCGAGCCGTCAGTTTTAAACTCTTCCGGCAAGCCAAAGACGCCTTTAAAGATTTCCTGAACCTTTGTGATCTTTTCGCCAATTGCGATCTGCGCTTCTGGGAAGGCTCTTTTAATTATCTGAGAGCCACTAAGATGATCGGCATGAGCGTGAGTTTCAAGAATGAAGTGCAGACGTAATTCGTGGGCGCGCACAAATTCGATAACAGCTTGAGCTGAAACATCACTGATTTTAGAAGCTGCGGAATCATAATCCATAACCGGATCAATGACGATGGCGTCTTTGGTGTTTTCATCCCATACGACGTAAGTAAGGGTCCATGTATTTTTATCGAAAAATTCTTTGATTTGAATCATAAAAATCTCCTGTTATCTACATCGAAATGTGACGAAGTTGTTCAAGCAAGATGGTTGCTCCAATAATTAAGACGAACCATCCGAATGAAACTTTCAGCTTTTGTTCATTTATTTTATGGGCGATACGCGAGCCGGCAACGATTCCGATCATCGCGGTGCCAGCAATCAAACCTAGGAGCTTCCAATCAACAATGCTCCCCCGTAAAATATCTCCACCGAAGCCGATTAGAGATTGCAGGGCGATAATTGTTAACGAAGTTCCAATGGCAACTCTCATTGTTAGACCGGCCAGCAGAACAAGGGCAGGTATAATCAGAAAACCTCCACCAGCCCCGACGAAACCTGCAATCAATCCGACAACGAAACCTTGAGTTGCGACAAGAATGATGCGCCAATGCTCGTTTTTCGAAGAAGGTGGGTTGGCTTTTCTTCTTTTAATCATCGAGTAAGATGCCGCGATCATAAGGACTGCGAACACGATCATCACAAGGATCTCTTTGGTTAATTCAAGAAATCCGAAACTAAATATCGTGTCAGGAATAAAGGGGATAACTAAACCACGCGATAGATTAACACCAATCACACTGGGTATCGCAAAGGCCATTCCGACCTTAAAATCGAAATCTCCTTTTCGAATATACATAAAACTGCCAACTAGCGCTGTAATTCCGACAACGAAAAGCGAATATCCGGTTGCGATTGTCGGAGTGATATTAAAAAGATAAACCAAAATGGGAACAGTTAATATCGATCCGCCGCCCCCCATTAAGCCCAGAATGATTCCCATCAGAAAACTTGCGATCAATCCGAAAGTTGCCATGTTTGTTACTCCTTGAGCTTTAAGAGAGGTTCAGTTTTTTTGAATAGCAACATACCAACAAGCATGGCGCCGACAAAAAAGACTGCGCGCATATCACCGCTTGCTATAGAAGTAATGCCTGGTCCGGGGCAATAGCCGCCCAACCCCCAACCAATTCCGAATAATAACGAACCGAGCAGCAATCGTGCGGTAATGTCTTTTCGTGTTGGCACGTGCCATTTTGTATCTAAAAGTGGTGACGCTCGTTTCTTAACGATCGGATAACTAATGACGTGAACGCCGATTGCACCAATCATCACAAATAGCAAAGATGGATTCCAGTTCCACGGATCAAGAAAGCCGATGACCTTTTGAGGTTGAGTCATTCCTGAAAGTGCTAGCCCAAAAGCGAAGAGTAGGCCCACTATAAATGCGACGAAACTTTGTTGGGTATTTTTCATAGCGCGCCTCCATTTAAAAATCGCAAAGCTGTGACCGCAAGAAATCCGAATAGTATAAAGGTAGCAGTAGCAATTAAAGATCTTATCGAGAAACGGCTGATTCCGCAGACTCCATGGCCACTGGTGCAACCACTGCCCATGACGGTTCCATAGCCCACAAGAACCCCGGCGATAATGATCTGCAAGAAATTGCGGTTTGATAAATTTGTTAGCAGATCAGGATGAAGAAGGTGAATGATGACGCCACCAATAGTAAGACCGATAAGAAATGCCCATCGCCACATGTTATCCGAGCTTCTGGTTGATATCGCAGAAGAAACTATTCCGCTAATGCCAGTAACTCGTCCGTTAAACAGCAGCATCAACGTGACGGCGACACCTATGATTGCGCCTCCTAGTAAAGGATAAAGAACTAAAGACGGGTCCATTATTTTCCTCCCGCGACAGGCAAATTCAGGTTGTTCCACAAGATCATGCCGCCTTGAAGATTGATCGTGTTGGTGAAGCCCAATTCCATACTCTGCGTAGTTGCTCTTCCCGAGCGGGCTCCGCTACGACAAACGAAGACAATCTGTTCATCTTTGTTTTTGTGATTTGTTAGATATGTATCCAACGCCTGTCCTAATGGGACTAGTTGAGCTTTGGGAATATGTGATAATTCGCCGACGAATTCTTCTGGTTGGCGCACATCTATAAGCGTTACTTTGTCCATTATGGCGGCGAGTTCCTGAGGGGCTATTTCTGGGATGCCATTCGTGTTCATGGTTATTCTCCTTGACTGACACTTTATGTTATTATAATATAATAATATGAAAAAGCAAGGTGACCCAAAAGTCCTGTCCGAAATGAGACAAAAAAGTGAAGAAGTTGCAGCCTTAATGAAGCAGCTTTCACATCCCCAAAGGATGTTAATACTCTGTAGTCTGGCCAGCGGTGAAAAATCTGTAGGCGAGATAGAAGAAGCCTGTGGCGCTTCTCAATCTGCAGTTTCTCAATTCTTAAAGAGTATGCGTTTAGAAGGACTGGTAGAGGCGCAACGCGATGGAAAACAAGTCTACTATAAGATAGTAGATAAAAGAGTTCTTGAGCTGATAAGATCGTTATATAAGATTTTTTGCGAATAGGGACCTATGTTGAAGTGGCTTATTCTTATTTTTGCAATTGCTGGTCAGGCATATTCAGAACCATTGCCTGTTTGTCCTGCGGGGATTTCTATTTTAGACGAGTCTTATCCCGCAAAATTTATTGTCATGTCAGATGCTGCAAATCAAGGCTATCTAGAAGACAAGATGAGCTTGCTTACGAAGGTCATCCCTGAGGTTCTTCAAGATCCAAATATGCATGTTTTGTTGATCGCTAAGAAGAATAACTTCGCGGCATTGCAAAAGAATCTTTCCGAAGAGCAAAAGAAGAGACTACAAAGAATCAGCAAAGTGCCATCAACAAATTGGATGCAGGATCCATGGGTTGTTCAGTTTGATTCAAAAAGTGGTGCGCCGATTTTGCGTCCGCTGCTGAAATATAATGGCAATTTTGATTCTGTTAAACTGCTTCAGGCTCTTAGCAGTGCGATGAAGCCCGAGTTATCCGCGACCATCAGTGCGGGGCTTAGCAATTCCAAGAGTTCTGATGCAATGAGCGGGCAGTATGGTGGCAATTTCTTAGCGATGGGTGCTTTGTGTCTTGTAGGTTCAAGCAACTTGAAAGACCAGTTCGCGCCTATCGCCAAACAGGTCTGTGGATCTGCGACCGTGATGAAAGTACCAACATCATTTTTAAATGTCGGGCACGCTGATGAAGTCGTGAAGGCTTTACCGGTCGTGAAATTGAGTGCGGAATCGTCATGTCCCATGGCCATTATGATTGCAAGTCCGCGCAAAGCAAAGAAGTTGATGCAAGAAAATCCCGACGATGTGCTTTTTGATTTCCGCGATAACAATGGCGAGCCCCTTCGCAAAGAAGACGCCTTAGTGCAATTAGAAGATCGCCGTTATTATCGTATGTTATGTATGCGTATGATGGGAAAGAAGCGAAAAACTCCGACGGCACGTTGGATTGAAGACTCGTTTCCTACAGACGAGGCCACTCAAAATGTGGATTTAGCTCCGTGTCTTTCATTTAAGAATAAAGATTTTCTAAATTTCTTTAAAGAGCACTCAGATTATGAAAAGGCGATGGATCATGTGCAAGAACGCATGGATGGCTTCATTAAAGATCTGACGGCGCAAGTGAAGAAGGATAGACCGCAATGTGCTTTGAATGTCATCGAAGTGCCGCAATATTTCGCTGGTAAAATCCGTCAGACTATCCGTCATGGTTTTAAACCGCGCATTGAATCTGCACAGTCGTTATTTCCCAATCCAAGTAACGGGGAAGTTTTCGGAGATAAATATCTATTACCAGATCCAGTGAATACGAGTTTCAGAAAAGATTTAACACAATCGCTGACAGCTATCGGATTGAAACCAGTTTTCCTCGACACGCACTTTGCTCATCGACTGCAGGGCAATTTTCATTGTTCCGAAAAAACAATTCGTTTATGTAAACCCGCAGTAAAGTGAATCAATCCTCTGCACGTGAGGCCGCAGGGGAAAGGGTTTGTATGACAAATCCTCCGACGCCGTTTAAGACCCAAATTACGCCACAGAAGATAATTACTGTGCGCACCGACAGGCCTTTGATCAACAGCGGTGAAATCAAAGTGAAGAACAAGGTTCCCGCTGACTCGACCGCCATTTTTAAACGAAAGACTTTAGTTAAATCACGCACCGGGAATTTTTTCTGCATTAAATCAATAAAAGCTAAATCGTTCATTGGGCCCGTAAGACCTGCTAACGCGGCTGCGATGATAACAAGTGAAATGGATGGCGCCAGGCCAATCAGCATAAAGCCCAATCCCAACCACATGTAGCCTGAATAAAGCAGATACAATAATCTTTTGCGTGCGCGATTTCCGAAATACAAAGATCCCGCAAAATTTCCTAAACCATAAGAAGCCATCACAAGACCGAAGGCTTTGGCATCTCCATGAGTCATCTCGTGGATCAATAATGGAAAGCCAATCATCAAAGCTAAATTCCACGTGCCAGTCGTAATCGCTTTGGTGAAGAAAATATAACTCATTCCCGTTTTTTCGCGCACGAGTTCAAAACCTGAGGCGATGGTTTTAATAAAACTTGGGCGATGAGTTTGCTCTTCATTTAAATTTGCCGGAATAGATTTTTTGAGCGAGTTCACTGATAACGCCGAAACGATAAACGTCAACGCATCTAATGTGAAAAAGTGAATCATCGGAATGAATGCCGAAAGAAGACCAACAATCGCAGGACCCACCATGCGCGCCATGCGAATCGTTGTGCCCATCAAACCATTCGTTGCTTGCATTGTCTCAGTATCTTTTGCAAGAAGCGGAATCGTTGCTTGCGTCGCAGGATCGAAGAACGCGCTGAGTGCCGATAAAGTTAAAGCCACCGCCCATAACACTGTCAGCGGCAACGGTATAAAGAAAGAAACAACCACAGGAATAAGCACGATGACCGCACGTAACAGATCAACACCGACCATCGTGCGCAGCGGATGCCATTGATCGGCCCACTTGCCACCAATGAAACTTAAAAGCATCAACGCAGCAGTTTGTCCGGCAGCTAAGTAACCTGTGTTCGCTCCCATTAAGCCAACGGCAAACCACGTCAGACCCACACGATAGATCTCATCACCCACTGAAGAACATGCTTGCCCGAACCACAAACGCAGAAGTTGTGGCTGTCGAAGAGCCTTTAACATAATGCTTTTTCCTAAGGCGAACGCCCTGATCTTATTGTACTCGCTTCACAGAGAAATTCATTTGGAATCTTTGCCAATTTCGGTAAAGTGAGGCGATGAGTATATCTGCCAGCGCCTTTTCTTTTGGCTCACTTCATAAATCATGGGACGTGTTTCTTCTGTTTACGATTCCCATTGGTGGGGGCATTCCTGCCGGAGTGGTCTTGGCTCAAAGTAAGGGCATTGGCTGGATTGCGATGTCGATTCTTTATCTTATTTCCGACATTGTGCTGGCGTTTGTTTTTGAGCCAATCATGATGATTTTTGCGAAGCTCGCAAAACGTTCCGCATTTCTGACTCAGTTTATTGAGAACATGAAAACAGTCACAAATAAAACCATCGCATCTTACGGACCCAATCCCGGTCCATTCTTATTGGTATTGATCGCATTTGGCGTAGATCCGATGACTGGTAGAGCAGCCGCATTGGCACAAGGTCATAATTTTATTTCCGGTTGGGCTGTCGCCATTGCCGGTGACATGATGTTTTTCTGGGTGGTGATGGCTTCAACGATCTGGCTCAACAGTATTCTGGGCGATGGCACGTGGACCGCAATCATCATTATGATTTTGATGTTCGCGATCCCGCCGCTAATTCGTAAGATTCGTGTTAAAGAATAGTTACCAATATTTTTCAATGGGTCTGACTTCAATGGATCCACCAAGTTTTGCAGCAGGAATTTGTGCAGCAAGGTTTAATGCTGCCTCTATATTTTCTGCTTCGAATTCAAAGCAACCCGCAACACCCTCAGCTAAATAAGTTCCTTCTTGAACCGTCATTTTGCCATCAACAACTTTGACCGTTTTCGCCGCGGAGGGCACGCCTAAGGGCATTCCGGGTTTTACACCTGGCGTATTGTTGATTTTTCCGTAGTCCGCATAGATCGCTTTTTGTTCATCTTGAGACAATGTATTCCATTTTTCTGTGCCAGGAACTGGTGTTGTGCCTTGATAGATTAAAAGTGCGAATTTCATATATTTCTCCTTTATTCAATGACTTAGACGGGTTGGGAAAGGACAATATATTTATTGTCACAACTTGGTTTCTTCATCCGTCATGCATATGACGAGTGAAGTTTAGAATATGTGACAGGTGGGAAGAAAAAATGCGTGAAAATTATTGGCTGTTAAATAAATTTGAAGAAAGTCGCAGTCACTTAGAAGGTGTTGCATTTCGTTTGTTGGGCTCGAAAGGAGAAGCAGACGATGCCATTCAAGAAGCTTGGATCCGAGTTAATCGCGCTGATACACAAAGCATTGATAATTTTGGTGGCTGGCTGACAACAATCGTTTCACGCATCTGTTTAGATATGCTTCGTTCGCGTAAAATCAGAAAAGAAGAACCTATTCCTGTTAGCTATGAAGAGGCTGTCACAACTCAAAGCCCAGAAGAAGAAATTCTGTTAGCAAATGCCATGGGGCCAGCGTTGGTTGTTGTTCTTGAAACTTTAACTCCACCAGAACGTGTTGCCTTCGTTTTGCATGACCTGTTTGATATAGAGTTTGAGCAAATTGCCAACGTGTTAAATAAATCTGAAGTCGCAACCCGACAGCTTGCGAGTCGAGCACGTACCAAAGTTCGCGGTGCTAAAAGTGAATCAAAGAAAGAAAGCGATCAAAAGATCGTTTCGGCTTTTCTTGCGGCCTCGCGCAGTGGGAATCTTGAAGGCTTGCTGCAATTACTAGATCCGAACATCATTTTGCGCGCAGACGATACGGCAATTACGACAGCAGCAGCTAACAAAGATCGTGGCGCTCCGCAATTCGCAAAAGAATTGCACGGCAAGACAGTTATCGCAGACACCTTTAAGGGACGCGCTGTTGCGGCACAGTTGGCACTTATCAATGGTCAAGCGGGCGCAACTTGGATCGCGGGCGAAAAACCACGCGTCGTATTTACATTTACAATCACTGACGGAAAAATCACAGAAATCGGGGTGATCATGAATCAAGACGATTTAAATGATATCGACGTAAAAGTTCCGAATATATGATAAGCTTCTTTTATGAAACAGAACGCTTACGACAACTCACAATTTTTTTCGAAATACGCGGAACTTCCACGCTCAAAGATGGGACTAGTCGCGGCTAACGAATGGCCTGAGCTCAAAAAGCTTCTTCCCGATTTAAAAGGGCTTAAGGTTTTAGATCTTGGCTGTGGTTACGGATGGCACTGCCGATATTTGAAAGAGAATGGTGCGGCACATGTCATCGGGTTAGACCTTTCTTTCAAAATGTTAGAAAAAGCGCGCCAAGAAAATGGCCTTGATGGTGTCGAGTATATACAAGGTGCCATCGAGGATATCTCATTCAAAGATGCCGAGTTTGATTTGGTATTTAGTTCACTCGCATTCCATTATGTCGAAGATTTTGACCGTGTTTGTAAGACAATTCAGCGCATCTTAAAAAATGGCGGCAAATTTGTTTTTTCGACCGAGCATCCCGTTTTCACGGCCCGAAAAGAACAAGATTGGGCGCGTGATATCAATGGTAAAATTCAACATTGGCCCGTTGATGGCTATCATCAAATTGGAAAACGCCATACCAGCTGGTTGGCGGATGATGTGATTAAATATCACCGCACTTTTTCATCAATTTTAGATTCATTGCTGTCAGCTGGCTTCGAAATTAATAAAATCGCTGAACCCACTTTGACTGAGGACACCTTAAAGCAACATCCTGAATGGAGCGATGAAATTCGCAGGCCCATGTTTCTATTAATTGCCGCAACGAAGAAACCAATATAACTGCGAGATGACATTGTTATAAAATACAAATGGGCAGTAGGCGTATTCGGTCAGAAGATTTTATGCGTAAACATAAAATATCTAGAAGGAGTACGTCATGTCTGAACCTCGCAGTGAAAGTGAAAACCCCGCCATTCCCTCTCCCAAACCAAAAACAGGTCGTCGCCCACGTTCGAATCGTGATTGGTGGCCGAATCAATTAGATCTGTCGGTGTTAAATCAAAATTCTCCGCATATGAATCCGATGGAGAAAACTTTCAAATATTCTGAAGAGTTTAAGAAGCTAGATGTCGAAGCTTTGAAGAAAGACATGTTTAAACTTATGACTGACTCGCAAGAATGGTGGCCTGCAGATTATGGTCACTATGGCCCGTTCTTTATTCGTATGAGCTGGCATGCGGCTGGAACTTATCGTATCGAAGACGGTCGCGGTGGTGGCGGTGACGGTGCCCAAAGATTTGCGCCACTGAATAGCTGGCCCGATAATGCGAACTTGGATAAAGCACGTAGACTGCTATGGCCAATTAAAAAGAAATACGGTCGTAAAGTTTCCTGGGCAGATCTTTTAGTATTTGCTGGCAACTGCGCTTTAGAATCAATGGGCTTTAAAACTTTTGGTTTTGCTTTCGGTCGTGAAGACGTGTGGGAACCAGAAGAAGTTTTCTGGGGTCCCGAAGACACATGGCTTGGCGATGAACGCTACAGCGGTGATCGTGAATTAGCAAATCCATTGGGGGCCGTGCAAATGGGTTTGATTTATGTGAATCCCGAAGGACCGAACGGCAATCCCGATCCAAGTAAAGCCTCAAAAGATATTCGCGAAACATTCGCGCGTATGGCAATGAACGATGAAGAAACGGTGGCGTTGATTGCTGGCGGTCACACATTCGGAAAAACTCATGGCGCTGCAAAAGCAGATCATGTGGGACCTGAGCCCGAAGGTTGTCCAATGCACGCGCAAGGTTTGGGTTGGAAGAACTCTTATAAAACCGGGAAAGGCCCGCATGCTATCACCAGCGGTCTTGAAGGTGCGTGGACAGCGTCACCTACTCAATGGAGTCACGGCTTCTTTAATAACTTACTTAGTTATGAGTGGGAATTATCAAAAAGTCCTGCCGGTGCTCATCAGTGGAAACCAAAAAATAAAGAAGCACAAAACACCGTACCTGATGCGCATGATCCTGACACGAAACATGCTCCGACAATGTTAACGACGGATTTAGCGTTAAATGTTGATCCTGAATACAAAAAGATTTCTGAACGCTTTCACAAAAATCCGCAAGAGTTCGCCGATGCATTCGCGAAAGCATGGTACAAACTTCTTCATCGCGACATGGGACCGATTGCGCGCTATTGGGGACCATGGGTGCCACCACCACAGTTGTGGCAAGATCCGGTTCCTAAAGTAGATCATAAATTAATTGATGCCGCTGATATCAAATCATTAAAGGAAAAAATTCTTGCGTCGGGAATTAATAACTCGCGCTTAATTGCGACGGCGTGGGCTGCGGCCTCTTCTTTCCGTGGAACCGATATGCGCGGGGGAGCAAATGGCGCGCGCTTGCGTTTGTCTCCTCAGCGAAGTTGGGAAGTCAATGAACCGCAAGAATTAGAAAAAGTTCTTCCAGTGCTTGAAAAAATTCAAGGCGATTTCAATAAATCTCATTCAGGAAAGCAAGTGTCTTTGGCTGATGTAATTGTCTTAGGTGGCTGTGCAGCGGTTGAAGCGGCTGCAAAGAATGCGGGACAAAATATCGAAGTTCCATTTTCGCCAGGACGTTCGGATGCGACTCAAGATATGACGGATGTGCATTCGTTTGCGGTGCTTGAACCCAAAGCCGATGGCTTTCGCAATTATGTCGGGCCAAAAACAAAATTATCGCCAGAAACTTTGTTATTGGATCGCGCCAATATGCTGAACCTGACGGCGCCAGAGATGACAGTGCTTCTGGGGGGCATGCGTGCGCTTGATTTAAATTATGGCGGTTCAAAACATGGTGTTTTCACTGAAAAGCCAGGAACCTTGACCAACGATTTCTTCACGAACCTTTTGGACATGAATACCGAATGGAGTCCGTCCTCAAAAGAGGGCATCTATGAAGGTAAAGATCGCAAGACAGGAAAAGTGAAGTGGACAGCGACCGCCGCTGACTTAGTATTCGGTGCCCACGCACAATTACGTGCTTTCGCAGAAGTCTATGCAGCAGATGATGCAAAAGAAAAATTCGTTCGCGACTTCGCATTGGCGTGGCATAAAGTGATGAACCTAGATCGCTTCGACTTAGCCGAGCGTCCGTAAGATTAAATGGTTATTAGAAAACAAAAGGCGGTCAAATTGATCGCCTTTTGTTTTTTTGGTCTGGCATCTTATTGCCGATCACAACGGGATGATTTAATTTTGAGAGTGTCGTTAGAAAAGGATTTTTATGGCTGACAATAAAGCAACTATTCCTGATCACACCGCAGTTCGTACAGCCTTGTGGCGCGCACTTCACACACAAGTCGATGCATATCCTTACGTGCTTGATGATACTGTCGGTTTAAAACTAGTTGGCAGCGATGATAGCTGGAGACAACGTCCTGATATGGCTCCGGGATGGACTCGCGGTTATAGAGCAAGCATTGTTGGTCGCGCTCGTTACATCGAAGATCTTGTGACTGAACAGGCAGAACACGGAATTACTCAATATGTGATTCTTGGAGCAGGCCTTGATACATTTGTGCAACGACGTCCTGACCTTGCGTCTAAAGTTGAAGTTTATGAAATCGATATGCCAGCGACACAAGAATGGAAGCGCCAACGTTTGATGAATACAGGCTATGGGATTTCTAATAACCTCCATTTAGTACCTGTCGATTTCGAAGCCGGCGAATCCTGGAGAGAGAAGTTAGTTCGTCACGGCTTTAAAGCCGATCAACCAGCGATTGTGGTTTCAACGGGTGTTGCGATGTATTTAACTCGTGAAGCAAACTTTAAAAGCTGGCGCGAGATTGCAACCATGGCTCCAGGTTCCATCTTTGCGATGACATTCATGTTGCCGTTAGATCTGCTCGATCCTTTAGAGCGCGAAGATATGGTGAAGGTCAGTGCACGTGCGGCGGCAGCGGGAACTCCGTTCATTAGCTTTTTCCGTCCCACAGAGATATTGGAACTTGCGAAAGAAGCAGGTTTTAAAAAAACGAAAGTCGTTTCTCGCGACGATTTAGTAAAACGTTATTTCGCAGGCAGAACAGACGGTCTAATCCCAGCAACCGGCGAAGAATTCTTAGTCGCTTCAACATAGGAGACGCGATGGACGAACAAGATTTTGAAGGAACCCTTGTTTTAGAAAAGTTATCGGAGATCGGTAAACTTGATGCCTTCTTTGAAGCAATCGATTCTGACGACTTCGATAAAGCAAAATCCCTGATGAAGCGCGCGAATATCGACTTTGAAACCATAGCGATGGTAATGAAAAAGATGCGCGACCCCGACGGCACTCATTAATCCCAGATCGGAGACGGAGTTCTCCGGTTTCGGACGGACAAAACACTTCAGCTTCAATATATCGCATTTGAGTCATCAAAAGTGATGGCACATCCTTAGCTTTATGGATTCTCCAAACAAACCTTCAAAGGAGAAAACATGAACTCAAAAGTATTAAAATCAGCTATTTTCGGGACTCTAAGCCTTCACAGCCTGATCGCTTCTTCTGCGCAAGCAGCATTGAACGACTTCGCGCCTTCTGAAACAAATGAAGAGGTGACTCACGTTCAACAATCGCCAGCTCAAATGGCCGAAAGAATTATTCAAAAGCGTATTGTGGGATTCGATCCAAAACAGGCTGTCGAGACACTTTCTTATCTGAATGAAGCAGGAGTGGAAAGATTTGAAAAAGATGGTTCCGTTCTTGTTACACCCGAAATGATTCAAGACATTATGGAAGTAGCGACCGTCGACGGCATTGAAGTAAGAATTCTTAACGTCGAAGAAGAGTTAGTTCGTGTAAAATTCGCCGCTCATGATTTGAATAAATTTGATCGTACAAAAATTGAGAAAGCACGCCAGCTGGCAGAGCGCTACGTTTTGAAATGCGATATGGATGGAAAATAATTGAATAGATGCGAAGGACCGATTTATGAAAGCTTATAATATTTTTTTAAAAGACGTCGTCCTCCCAAGTTCTAACGATTTGAAAAATCATGCCTCTATAAACGAGTCCTTCGCATCTCGTATTCGTCACATCGAAACTAATGAGAGTAATTTTATCCACTCGTCTGAGTGCTCTGCGACTTCGACGTGGGCATTTACTTCCGTGGAAAAGGAATTTGAAAGCGTTAAGACCGCTTGCAACTTATTAAGTGAACTCCTAAAAAAACGAGTCCAATGTAATGCTTATTGGACACCCGCTCACCAGCAGGGGCTTCCGGCTCATTATGATTTACATGATGTATACGTTATCCAGATCGAAGGCTCTAAAAGATGGAAGACTTGGATGCCATTCCGAAAATCAGCGACATATGAAACTTTGCTCATTGATGAAAAAGAAAATTTACCTAATTGGACAAGTAAGATGCCGGCGAGAAGATTGGTACTTCGGTACCGAGATTGTTTGTATCTTCCAACTGGAATGCCGCATGAATGTATAGCCACTGAAGAAGATTCATTTCACTATTCGTTTGGAATTTACAATGACTAAGCCGGAAATTCATTTAAAGATCAGAAAAGTTCTAGAGAGATTTCAAGCGAACCTGCTCTACTCTTACATTGGGGGCTCATTTAACACGCCCTTTTTTACAAATAGTTCGGACATAGATCTTGTACTTGTTTGGGCCGAGAAACCAAGTTTGCAGATGCGAACAGAAATTCTAGCAGCTCTGACGAATACTTTTTTTGGAAAAACAGAGTGGACTTTCTTCGATGCCAATGAAGTCATCTTGCGCGATGCCTTAAAGTTATCGGACTTTAGAAAAATCGAAATATATCATCATGGTCTTGAGGCGTTTCAAGATCTATTAATTTATCAAGCTATGCAACCCGGTTTGACGTTCAGTATCTTACATCGTCAAGTCGTCTTCGAATCTGTTGACATGAATCTCTTTGTTGAAAGTTATCTTCCTTCCTCGTCTGAAATACAAAATGAAATGAAAGAGAGATTTTTTGCAGTTAAATCTGCTCTTGCGGCGAATGATTCTAATGTACGTATTTTGATTATTGAATTTGTGGCTCTTTCACTTTATGGAGCTATTCCCGCAACGAAACATTTCGATAAAATCGTGTCTTCTCTTCCAGACTTTGAACTATTCCAAAAAGGTGATTATGTGGCTTGGGCCGACCAGACAAACGAGTTTTTAATGAATCTGGCTGAAATAAAACCCGCAGAACTTCTTGCTTCGGAAGAAATTCAGGTAAGAAGACATAATGATGAACACAACGCTGAAGTTCTATCGAGGGTTTTGGCGCAACGTCCACGTCTTGAAAAGTTTCTGTCTTGGCCAAAGAACATTCAAAATTTAGACGATCAAATTCGTTTCGGGGAAAAGGCACGAAAACAGTGGGAAGCTGGTGAAGCCTTCCATTATCAAATATTTTATGAGGATCAATTCGCTGGGGCCGTGTCTATCCATTCTTTAAATATGCCTGACGGAAGTTATGAATTTGGGTATTGGATCGATGAAAAATTTGAAGGAAGAGGTTTCATTCAGAGGACTCTTCATCTTCTGATGGCAGAGATGAAAGACAAGGGCTGGGTGAATGCGAAAATTACTGTGAAAGAAAGCAATATCCGTTCACAGAAAATCCCTCTTAAGCTCGAGATGAGACTTATCTCTGAATATGTTCGCAATAATGAAAGATTTCTAGTCTATTCAGCTTAGGTCTTTTATTCTTATTGCTATGAAAGATAAAAAACTTCTCTTTGTATGCCTGGGAAATATTTGTCGCTCGCCGACGGCGGAAGCTGTTGCGGTGGCGGAGTTAAAAAAGCGTGGACTGAATTGGTTCTGTGATTCTGCGGGAACTTCTGGTTATCATGATGGAGAAAAAGCGGATCCACGGAGTATTTCTCATGCAGCAAAGCGCGGGTATGACGTTACCAGCATTTCCAGAAAAGTGACGGTCGAAGACTTTAAGACATTCGATCATATCTATGCGATGGACCGATCGAACTTAGAAAATCTAAAACGCATTTGCCCACAAGAATATCTGCATAAACTGAGTGTTATCACCGATCACTGCACGATTTTTAAAGTTACTGAAGTTCCCGATCCTTATTTTGGTGGAGCGGACTTATTTGAAAGTGTGATCGATATTCTTGAAGACTCTGTTGGTAACGCAATCGAAAAGATTCAAAATTCTTAGCGCCGGTGTCTTAGCCGGCGCGGATAACATTCTATTTAATTTCTTCAAGTGCGCACGGCGGAAGGCCTGGCTCAAATCTGCCATCTTGGTTCAGCGACGTTGGATTCACGAGACCATTCACCATGTCTGTTTGCTCGAAATGAATTTTATTGCCGGCATGATGATCTAAAGTCATTCTTCCGATGATGTTGCCACCGTTGCTCGTCAAGTCGAAGATATCTCCCATGTCAGAGCTGTTGACATTGTGTGGATCTGAAGAACGATTTTCAGTAACCGTATTATTGGATAATTGAAGAACGTAACCGCTAAAGATGCCGCCTGCATTTTCTGCTGTATTGTTTTTGATTTGATTATTGACCATTCGTAAAGATCCTAAATTGAAAATGGCGCCGCCTGATTTACCGGCGCTATTGTTAACAAACGTCGTATTCTTAACATTCATGCAGCCGGCGTTATTGGCAACCGCGCCACCTTCTTTAGCGGTATTGCTGTCGAAGATGACGTTGTTAAATTTGAGATTTGTCCAAAATGAGTAGATGGCGCCGCCGCGGTACTCGGTAGAATTATTCTTAAAGATCGTGCGCTCGATCACAATTGAAGTCCAAGGCTGCTCAGTTGGATCGTTACTGCTAGTGATGGCGCCGTTCAAAGATTGGTTGTTAGAAATTTCTGAATCGTGAATTTTAACAACGTTACGTGGCCCCACTAGAAGTAAAACAGAGCCCATGGTTTGCGGAATGTAATAGCTTCGGCCGTCGACGTTCATCTGGCTATGTTCTTCGTTAACTTCAATGCTAGTTGTGTTTGCATTGGAGAAGTTCAAATTAGAAAATTCAAGGTTGAGATTACGACCGACCGCTAAGAAAATTCGATTTCTTCCCATACCATCAATCGTTGGGCGATCTTCCTTCGTACGTGCATTGGAAGTGATTGCTACACTTTTTGTTAAAAGAATTTCGCCGTCTTTAATCATAACGCGCGAAACTTTAGAATCGATTTCAACAGTGTCACCCGGTTGTGCAGAGGCCACTGCGGCACGCAAAGAACCAGCCACTGAATCTTCACCTGTAGTTACTTTCAAAACGCTCGCGAAAGCTGAAGTGCTGATAAGTAGGCTTGAAGTTAAAAGTAAATTTTGGATTTTCATAAACTCTCCCGGGATATTTGTTAGTGATGTCTTTAGGTAAAGCATCGGACGTGCCACCTATAAACAGCTCTGTACTCAAATATATGCGTTTTGAGAGCGGAAATGCCGTGATTTCGACAGGCGAATTACCGACATGCTGGTAGCTGCCGAAAGCCCGGCAGAGTGGAAGTTGGTCTCCACAAAGTCGGTAATGTATGCTTGAATTAACTATGCCGTCGCAAATCAGAAATTTTGAAACAGAGAACTTCTATACAATCCATTCTGAAAAAGAATTGATCGAAACTTTTCGACCTAGAGATCAAAAGAAATTAGTTCTGCCAGAGCGCATGGAATATCCGTTGAACATTCGTTCCTATTTTACCTGGAAAGAATCTTCTGGCGTTTACACATATCTGATTTTCAAAGGTAAAAACTGGGACATGCCTCGTGGAGTTGCGTTCAAACGCACAGCCTCTACAGGTGAACCCGTTGGTGGCTTGTGCAGCTGGTGCAATTCCTATGGCACATCAGAAGACATCGGTTTGTTGTCGGTGGCAATGAGCGCTAACGTCAGTACTTCGTATTTCATTTGCCATGACATTAGCTGCATCGAAAAGATTGAAGACATGGCGGATCGTGGTGGTAAAGACCCAGAGAAATACATCACAGATCTTTACACGCGCATGGAAAAGTTGTTTGAAAACATCAGCAACTACAAGCGCGAAGAAGATTAACCGTGCTGCTTGCCCCATTGGGCCATCACTTCTAAAACTTCGTTCAAACTTTTGCCTCTTGCGGTCAGAGAGTACTCCACTTTCGGAGGTATCTGATCGAACACTTCACGCTTAACAATGCGATCCTCTTCAAGCTCGCGCAATTGAATTGTCAAAACACGTGCTGACGGATTTCCCGATAAGCGTTGCAATTCATTAAAGCGTTTTTTGCCCGTTAATAAATTAAATACGATCATCGGTTTCCACTTTCCGCCGATGATTTCAACAATCGCCGTGACCGGGCAAGGTATCACTTTGGACTTTTGGGACTTAGCCTTAACCACTGGAAACTCCTTAGTAATATCAAAAAGTGGGGTACTAACAAAATAGTGCGTACTTACTTAATGTAAGTACCAGGAGTAGTATAGCACTAATTCGATGGTTTGTATCTTATTGCAAAGGAGAATTTATGATCGCAGTGACAGGTGCAACAGGACATTTAGGTAAATTGGTTATTAACGACCTTTTAGAGCGTGGTACGAATCCCAAAACGATCGTCGCGTTAGTTAGAGATAAAAATAAAGCTCAGGATTTAGCTGCTAAAGGAATCGAACTTCGTGTCGGTAACTATGAATCGGTTGAGTCCTTAGAAAAAGCCTTCGCCGGAGTAGATAAACTTCTTTTGATCTCGGGAAGTGAAGTTGGGAAACGCATCGAGCAACATGCCAATGCAGTTGCCGCGGCAAAAAAAGCGGGCGTTAAGTTGATCGCTTATACTAGCATCACTAAAGCTGACACGAGTAAAATGATGTTAGCGACAGAGCACTTGGCGACGGAAAAAGCGATTCAAGCTTCTGGCATTCCCTTCGTGATTCTTCGTAACGACTGGTACTTAGAAAACTACACAGGCAATTTACAAGCGACAATCGCACACGGGGTGGTTGCTGGTGCAACTAAAGGGGCGACATTTAATCCTGCATCACGCGCAGATTATGCGGCTGCGGCCGCTTCAGTTTTATTAGGGGAAGGCAAAACCAACACGATCTATGAACTGTCGGGCAAAGGATTTTCAATGCCTCAGTTTGCAGAAGAGCTTTCAAAAGTCAGTGGTAAAAAAGTCGAATACAAAGACATGCCTGCTGCCGATTACGAAAAGCTTCTTGCAAGTTTCGGTTTGCCAGCACCAGTAGCGCACATGCTTGCTGATTCTGACGAAGGGATTTCTCGTGGAGAATTGGCGATGGAGAAAAATGATCTAGAAAATCTTATTCATCGTCCATTGACGTCATTACAAGCTGTTTTGAAAAACGCACTCGCTTAAATAAAAAAACTCCCTCGATTTTGTCGGGGGAGTTTTCTTTCAGTTACTTTTTAAGAGTCAAACGAACCGGGCAGTGATCCGAGCCCATCACATCAGGACAGTGAGCTGCGGCTTTCAAACGATCCGAAGCTTCCTTATTCACAAGGAAGTAGTCTAAGCGCCAACCCACATTCTTTTCGCGAACTCCGGGGCGATAGCTCCACCATGTGTAGTGATCGGGACCTTTTTCAAATTTGCGAAAACTATCAACCCATTCGTGCTTCGTCAGGAATTGATCAAGCCACGCGCGCTCTTCAGGAAGAAAGCCTGCGTTTTTTGTATTGGTCTTTGGATTTTTAAGATCGATCTCTTTGTGGGCGATATTGAAATCACCACAAATAATAACCTCGCGACCTTTTTTACGTAAAGCTTGTAGGCGTTTTTCCGCAGCCGCACAGAACTCAAGCTTAAAAGGCAAACGCGCATGATCACGTTGCGAATTTGGGAAGTAACTGTTGATCACGGTGATAGGACCGAAATCCGCTTCCAACCAGCGACCTTCTTTATCAAACTTCGGAATTCCTAAACCAACACGAACGTCATCGGGCTCTTTTTTAGAATAAAGAGCTAATCCAGAATACCCAGCCTTTTCGGCATAGGCCCACGCGGAAGAATAGCGGGCGGGATGATAAAACGTTTCATCCTCTTTGATCGCATCTTCGCTAATTTTAATTTCTTGTAGACAGACGACATCGGCTTTTTCTTTTTCAAACCATTCGCGGAAGTTTTTACGATGGACCGAGCGCAAACCATTTACATTCCAAGAGATCAATTTCATGTCTCGACAATAGGCGGAGGCCCCAAAAAACACAAGGCCAGAACTCGGAACGCTGTGTGGCTTTCGGTCTTAAAACTCAATCTGGACGCTCGGTCCAAGATTTGGATGTCGTCGCATATAAAAAACCAATTGGAGATTCAGATATGAAAACAGCACTTAAATTTTTTAATCCCGGGGACCTGGTGCAATGGAATTGGATGGGACGCCCGGTAAAGGGCTTCGTTAAAAAAGTTTACGTTAAGCCCATTGAACGGGAATTTCGTGGCACTTTATTTAAACGAAATGGTTCACCAGAAAGGCCCGCTTATCTTGTTAGGTCGCAAGCGGGCAGCGATGTTTTAAAATCCCACACCGAGTTGACGAAAGCCCGTGCCTAAATCGTGAGGTTGAGTTAGTTTCAACTCATGAGCGAACAATCCGCCTTTTCGAAAAAAGTCATTGAGCTTATTCAACAGGTTCCCAAGGGAAAAGTTGCAACCTATGGACAGATCGCGAAACTTGCAGGAAAACCGCAGGGCTCACGGGGCGTCTCGTGGATTTTGCATTCTTCTTCAAAAGCACACAATCTGCCGTGGCATCGTATTTTAAATGCGAAAGGTAAGATTTCTTTTCCCGAAGGCACAAGTGAATTTAAGCAGCAAAAGAAACTTTTAGAAAAAGAGGGTGTTGAATTCGACGGCGATAACGAAATCGATATGAGCGAATTTCAGTGGACGAAGCAGCCCTCCAAGAAAAAGGCAGCTACAAAATCGCCACGGATGTTTTCCGAGTAGAATGCGATGTTAAAGATCTCACGCATTCTGCACGCAGGCTATGTTTTCGAAAGCGGAGCAACCACGATTGCGTGCGATCCGCTATTTGAGAATCCATTTAGCCGTAATTGTTATGCGTTTCCTGAGGTGCGCTTTGTCCATGAAGAAATAAAACGGCTTAAGTTCGATGCCGTTTTTATTTCGCATTATCATGACGATCACTGCTCGATGGAAAGTTTGAATTACCTGGATCGGTCGACACCGATTTATATGTTCTGCCTTTTTGAAGAGATGTTCACTTTGATCAAGCAATTAGGATTTACGAATGTCTATCCTTTGACTTTGAATCAGGCGGTGACCATTGGGGATATCACGGTCACACCACGGAAAGCTTTAGATGAAGATGTCGATTCGATGTTTCATGTACAAGCGGGTGGTTTGAATGTTCTGAACGTGGTTGATTCATGGATTGATTACGACACTGTCCATACGTTGGGCCAATATAAGTGGGATCTTATCATGTGGCCGTTTCAAACGATGCGCGAAGTGGAAGTGATTGCTCCGAAACACGCAAATCCCGCGGTCTTGTCATTGCCACCGGAGTGGTTGGAACAACTTCAAGAATTGAGACCTAAATATCTTGTTCCAAGTTCTTGTCAGTTCCGTTTCGAAATATGGTCTTGGTATAACAATGCCTTTTTTCCAATTTCCTATAAGCAGTTCTCGACAGAGATAAAGGAAAATCTTCCAAATACTTTCGTGACTCCGATAATGCCGGGAAGAACTTTCGTTTTAAGCAAAGACGGCTTCGTTGAATCAGGAAAACTTTCTTGGGTTCAAGCTAGTGGTGAGCAAAATGTTGATTACGAGTTTAAGGCAGGCCTTATTCCACCTGCGACGGCAGAAATAGCTCGTTACTTTCCAGCATTGTCTGTTGAACAAATGCAAAGAGTGATGACCTTTTGCCAAGAAGAAATCATTTCTCGCCATTTGGAATTGGGTGCTTCCGATGATGAATACTGGCAAGTGCCGCGCCGATGGAAATTATCATTATATGATTCGATGGGTGTCGCGACTGAGTTTAATTTCTTGATTGATGGCGATGAAATGAAACCTGTCGTCGAAATTAATAATCCCGAATGGACGACCGAAGTGCCATTTACTCGTGTTTATGGTGCCCTTGAAAATGGAGAGTCGTTGACCTCGATGTATGTGCGTGTGAACGATGGCGTACCGCCAAATGCGGAAATTGCTGAGGCGAATGTGGTCGATGATCCGCTGTTAAGAGCTTTATACAATGGAGCTTTCGGCAGCTATCAGAAAGCGCAAATGCGAGTTATTAAGAAGGAACTTGGATGACTATAGCGAACAGATTCGTAAGGCGTCTTGCGGTTTATCTGACCGTGAGTACAATCACAATTATTGGTATCGGTATTTTCCAGCAAAAAAGCTTGCGCGAGATTTTAAGAATCAGCAACTTGCGCTCTGAAGCCCGTGATAACGCTTACCAAATTAGCAACTTAGAAAACTTCCTTACCGATGCAGAGACGGGGCAACGCGGTTATCTTTTAACCGGCAATGAAACTTATCTAAATCCATATAAAGAAGCGGTCGAAAAAATTCCTGGCGCCTTTAGAGAGCTTGAATCTCGTTTCACTGATCAGAAAATTTCAACCGAAGAAATTAAACGTGTCGAACAGCTCATGAACAAAAAAATGGAAGAGCTTGCGACAACCATTGAGCTTAAGAAAAAAGGTAAGTCTGCTGAAGCTTTGAAACTAGTCAGCACTGGTGACGGACAAGCCTACATGTGGGAGCTGCGTAACCTGTTGCAGTCACTGGTCGACGAACAATTTAGGGCTGTCACTGATCGCGACACATGGATGGAAAACATTGTGGCGCGTGGGGCTTCGGTATTGTTCCTTGGAAGTATCGTTGAAATAGGTTTTATCTTATTTCTATTTTTCCTTCTGTACCGCAATCAAAAGAAGCGCACTTCAATTTTGCGATCATTAAGTGAAGCAAATGCCTCTTTAGAAAACCAGGGCAAAATTTCCGCGCAAGTTATAGCAATTCAAAATGAAATTGGTTCAGCGGAAGCTCTTGATTCGAAATCCATAATGGATTTGGTTGTTAAGTTATCGGCCCGCCTAACAGGGGCCGACGGCGCGATCATTGAGATTGAAGAAGGTGATGATCTTGTCTATCACCACGTATATGGTGCCGCCACCCCGTTCTTAGGCTTACATATCGCCAAAGTGGGAAGCTTTTCTGGTCTGTGCCTAGAAAAAAATGAAGCCCTAAATTGTGAAGAGTCTGAAGAAGATCCACGCGTCAACATTGAGGCATGTCGTAAAGTGAACGTCCGCTCGATGATTGTGGTTCCGCTGATGCATCACGGAAGAACAATTGGCGTTCTGAAAAACTATTCTTCAAAACCGTATTTCTTTCCTGAAGAAATGTTGAATGCTTTGAAGATTATCACAGGCTTCTTGTCGGGTGAGTTAGCGCGCGCCCAAGAATTTACTGAAAAAGTTAAATTGATCAAAGAGCTTGAACAGGCCCAGGCTGAGCTGAGGGTTTCATCGGAAAAAGCCAACAAAGCAACGCAAGCGAAGTCACGATTTTTGGCTAATATGTCGCATGAAATTCGCACTCCGCTGAATGGTATTCTTGGTATGACAGGTTTGCTACTTGATGGCCACTTGGAGTCAGAGCAACGTGAATACGGTAATGCGATTAAGACATCTGCTGACTCGCTTTTGACTTTGGTGAACGACGTTTTGGATTTCTCGAAAATCGAGTCAGGTCATTTGACGTTTGAACAAGTAAACTTTGATGTTGTCAGCACTTTACAAGATATTCAGAAGTCATTCATTTACTCTGCAAAACAAAAGGACATTAAATTGTCTTTGTCGATCGCGCCGAACTTTCCTGCGTCGGTGAAAGGGGATCCGGGTCGTATTCGTCAGATCTTTGTGAATTTGATCGGTAATGCTTTGAAATTCACAAGTGAAGGTTCCGTGCAAATTAAGGCTTCATGTTTGGCTCAAGATGCCAAAGCTGTACACTTAAAATTTGAAATTATCGACACCGGCATTGGTATTTCGAAAGAGTCGATCGATTCTTTATTTCAAGAGTTTGTCCAAGCTGACGTATCTACAACACGCAAATATGGCGGCACGGGACTTGGTTTGTCGATTAGTAAACGTCTTGCAGAATTGATGTCAGGTGAAATGGGCGTTGTCTCTGAGATCGGTAAAGGATCTAATTTCTGGTTCACAGTTTGTCTACAACCGGGCCAAACTGAAATCGTTCAGACCGAAGTAACGTCTTCACAAGAACAATTCCCAGAGCGTGAAAAACCTTGGCGCATTCTGATCGCCGAAGATAATCAGATCAATCAAGTTATCATTACAAAGATACTTGAGCATTTAGGTTTACGCTGTGATATCGCTGCCAATGGCAAAGAAGTTATCGAAGCTTTAAACAGTCGCCCTTATGATGTCATTTTAATGGATTGTCATATGCCTGAGATGGATGGTTATGAAGCCACTCATTTCATCCGTACAAGTGCGACCATTGTTAATAATAAAATTCCGATCATCGCAATGACTGCAAACGCTATGAAAGAAGATCGTGACAAAACTTTGGCAAGTGGGATGGATGACTTTATTTCGAAGCCTCTTGATAAGAAAAAAGTGCGTGCGATTCTTCTGAAATGGCTTAAGCATGTAGCCGCAGTTTAAAAGCTGCGGCTTATAGTTAATTGTGTTCTACAACTTTCGAAAAAAGCACATTCATTGCATCAAGTCCGTCGCTATCGAATTCTTTTTGAATAGTCTTTTGCGCTTTTTTCCAACCTACCAAACATTTTTCGTAAAGGCTTTCGCCAGCTTTAGTGATCTCTACTTGCAAACCGCGCCCAGCGCCTTCGATGTGCACCCAACCAGCGTCCTCTAACAACTTCAGGTTGCGCGACAGGGTTGAGCGCTCTAAGCGAATCGCGCTCCCAATACGTGCTGGAGAAATAGGGCCCGCTTGAATAATGACAGTCAAGACGTTCAACTGACTGAGGGTCAAATTGTACGGCGCAAGCTCTGCATCATAGATAGCGTTCACAATGCGATTAAGCATGCGCAGTTTAAAGCCAGCACAGCCTTTTTGCACTTCGCGCGCCTGTTTTTTTAATGAAGTGTTCTCGGGTCTCATAATAAAACCTTATCACTGTTGTATATGCAACACAAGGCCTGTAAACGTTCTAGAGCGATAAAACGTCCAGTGACCTATACAAATAGGGCTTTTATGTTGTATATACAACATAAGGATGTGACGCAAAGACGTCTTATTTCAATAAGGAGTTCAATTTATGGTTAAGAAGATCCTGGTCATCGGGGCTACAGGAGCGCAAGGTTCGGCAGTTGTTAGGGCCTTAGCACACGATAAAAAATATGAAGTGGTCATCTTTACGCGCAATCCGTCTTCAGAACATGCGCAGGAACTATTAAGCCTTCCAGGTGTCTCTGCATTTCAAGGGAACACGCTGAACGAAAAAGATATTTATGCGGCCTTCAGACAGGTCGATGGTGTCTATTGCAATCTTGATGGCTTTGCGATTGGTGAAATCAATGAAACTTATTGGGGCATCAGGACTTTTGAAATCGCCATCGAAACTGGCATCAAACATTATGTGTGGGGCAGTCTTGATTATTTAGTTAAAAAGGGCGGTTACAATTCAAAATATCGCTGCGGGCACTATGATGCAAAGGGGCGCGTTGCTGATTTTATTTTGCAGAATAAAACAAAGGCGATGAAAGTTTCTGTTCTGACATCGGGCCCGTATATGGAAATGTTATTTGACGGTGTATTTGTGCCGAAGGTGCAAGAAGATGGCACTCTTGTTTACGCGCATCCGATTGGCAAGGGACACGTGCCGATGGTGCATTTGGAAGATATCGGTAAATATGCGCGCTGGATCTTCGATCACCCGCAAAAATCAGACGGTCTTGATTTAGAGGTCGCGACAGAACATGTCGATTGGAAAAATCTCGTCGATTGTGTTCAACGAGTCACAGGGAAAAAGGCTGTGTTTATTGACTTAAGTTTGCAGGAGTTTTTTGCGAAATCTCCAATGCCAGAAAATGCACCGGCGGCCTGGGCACAAACATCCGACGCTAAAGTGACGACGGGACAAACTTATTGGGAGAATTTTTCAGGCTGGTGGTCCGCATGGCATGATGACATTGTGACTCGTGATTACGAAATGCTGGATAAAATTTTGCCAGATCGTGTGCGCTCTCTGGAAGAGTGGATGCGTAAGGTTAAATACGATGGTGCGTTTCGTTCGGTTTTAAAGGACTTGATTGACCGAAGAAAAGCGGGCACTCGTTAATAATTAGCAAGCCTGACTAAGCACATCTCAGTGCACCGTGCAGTTCTCTTTTGTGAGGAGTAACATGAGCTCATGAATAAAAAACTTATTGAACTGAAAACACCAGAAGGCATTTGCGATACTTACATTTCTTTTCCAGAGGGGAAAAAGAATCTTCCCATCGTGTTGTTGTATATGGATGCGGTGGGTTTGCGCCAACGCATTTACGACATGGCTGATCATATCGCGGAAGCGGGTTACTTCGTGATGGCGCCGAATATTTTTTATCGTACAAAGCGCGTACCGATCGCAGATTACTCTATTTTACCAGCGGGCTTCCCGGAAGTAATCAAAGAGGTTATTGCCATCGCTCATCAGCATCACGTTGATATGGGTAAAAGGGATGTTCAATACTATTTAGATTTCGCGAAAGCACAACCGAACGTGGATTCGAGCAAAATCGGAGCGGTTGGTTACTGCATGGGCGGAGGACTTGCAATTCGTGCGGCAGGAAATTATCCAGAAGAATTCAAAGCGGTAGCAAGTTTCCATGCGGGGGGCTTATGCACAGATCAAGAAACGAGCCCGCACCGTTATTTCCCAAAAATGAAAGCGGAAGTATACATCGGTCACGCCGACCATGATAAATCAATGCCAGCAGAACAAATCACAGCACTTGAAGAAGTTCTGAAGCATGTGAACTTTAAAAATCACTCGATCTTATACAAAGACTGTCATCACGGCTGGACAATGAAAGATCTGCCAGCCTACAACGCGGCCGGCGAGAAAAAACACTTCACCGACCTGCTAGCTCTTTTTAAACGCAACCTTTAAAAGGCGCCGAAAAAGTGTCTGGCACTTTTTCGGGTCTACAGCGCGTTAGCGTTCGACAACTTCTTTTAGGTTTTTGATTCCTTGATTCATTTGATCACCGATCATTTTATCGCAATCGATAAAGACGGTGATCATTTTGCCAAAGAAACCGTTTTCGCCGGACATTGACCATGTAAGTTTTGTGCCTGTGCCTTCTGGAGTCAGACGGTATTCGATCAAATTATCTGCCGGGAATGGCTTTACCATAATAAGTCGCATGTCCACTTCTGTGCTTGGAGTAATTTTCAAAATCTCCAATTTGCCAGAGCCAGCGTCTTTATTGCCATCGAACTCCATCACTGTTCCCACTTTACCGTCGTCGCCGATCACTTTCATTTTCATGTTGGGATCGATACGTTCGAAAGGTGACCACGCATGACCGCCTTGGAAAGTGCTTAAGTACGGAAAGATTTTCTCCGCGGGAGCATTGATCACACCGCTGCGTTCATAATGAAAGTGCGGAGCACGAGTTGCGATGAACACAATAAAAATCACAAGCAATGCGACAACAACCAGTCCAACTATTTTAATCATGTCTTTACCTCTACTTCACAAGGAGTTCGAATTTATCCATCTGCTGCTGCCAGCCCATCTTTGCCAAAATGTACATAAGAGCTGGAATACCATCTTCTTGAACAGTCACTTCAGTTTTGCCACCAACATCTTTGAAAGTCACTGTGACATTAACCGCATCGGGCCAGTGACCTGGCGCTTTCACTTCAGAACCGGGAATGAGGTTTCCGTTTTCATCTGCGAATGAAAGAGTGGCCGCGATTTTTTCTTTTGGAATAATTTGCGTGTACTTACCCGCATTATAAAAAGTCTCACCGCTTGGTGAGCGCATTGCGAATAAAAATGATCCGCCCTCACGGAAGTCATTTTCAATTTTGGGAGCAGTGTAATTTTTTGGTCCCCAGTACTGTTTAATCGATTCCGTGTCATTCCAACGCGTCCACACCGTTTCAAGTGGTGCATTAAAAGTGCGACTGACGACAACTGTTTTAGTCATGCGTCCTGTGATAGCAATGACCAGAAAAATCACGACAGAGATACTGATGATAGTAATGAATGCGGTCTTCATCTTGGCCTACTTGCTTTTCATAACTTCAACAAGTTGCTCGGCGCACGTCGACCAGCCTTGTAGGAATCCCATGTCCTCATGCTTTTTTCTGTCTTCAGCATTTCTATGGCGAGCGATAGCTTTATATTTAGTTCCTTGTGGATGATCTTCAAGAATCAAAACAGCCGTCATGAAGCTGTTTTCAGAAGGGCGGTAGCCTTCCAATAAGGCGTCTGTCCACACAAGACGATGATTTTCGACAACTTCAAGGAAGCAACCGACATTTGGATAATTTTCTCCTTCAGGTGATTGCATGTTCGTGAAGAAATGACCGCCAGGATAAAGATTGATTTTTGCTTCTGTTGTTTTCCATGGCTTAGGACAAAACCATTGCACTAAAATTTCTGGAGTCGTCCACGCTTTCCAAACCTTTTCCTTTGGAAGGGGAAGAATCTTTTCAAGCACTAGATCTAATTCGGGATTGATAGGTGCATCTTGAGGTTTAAGCATGGTTACTCCTAAGTTTAATAAGGTGTTCTTAACATACTATACGGTATGTTAAATTTGAAACTCAATAGAAAAATGAAGGATTTTATGATATTAATGTAGTAATTATAAGATACCGCACGGTATGTGTTGCCGCAAATTAAGACATGGGATGGGTAAGACAATGGAAAGACTGCAAAAAAGAGATGCCGAGAAAACAAGGAAGCATATTCTTGAGGTGTCTTTTCTTGAGATTTATCAGAACAGCTTTCAAGGTGTTAGCGTTGATCAGATCGTAAAAAAGACGAAGATGACGAAAGGTGCGTTCTTTCATCACTTTCCTACGAAGAATGCTCTTGGTTACGCTTATGCAGATGAATTACTGCGCGAGATGATGATGGACCGTTGGATTAAACCTTTGCGTGCATATAAAGATCCGGTGCAGGGAATTCTTCACTGCTTTAAAAAGAATATCGTTGAAATCCCCGAAGAGTTTTTGGGTTGCGGTTGTCCGCTAAATAATCTTTGCCAGGAAATGTCGACAGTCGATCCAAAGTTTCGCGAGATCTTAAGTTCGGTTATGAATATGTGGATCGATGGGACGCGCGAACATCTTGAGCGCGGCAAACAAGAAGGCCATCTTCACAAGAATCTTAATGCCTCTCAGATGGCCCAGTATATCGTTACAGCACAAGAGGGAGCCTACGGTATGGGCAAGACTTTAAGAGATAGAAAAGTCCTGCAATCTCTGCATGCCGCTTTGAAAGAGCATCTCGAGCCTTACCGCATCTAGTGAAGCGCTTGTTCCAATAAAGACTTCGCGACACCTTTTGCGAGTTGCGCGATTTCGGGGTTGCCTTCTGTTTGGCCTCCGACGACAGCTCCTTGGAATAAGATGTGAATCTGCTTTGCAACTTTTTTGGCATCATGGCAGTGAGCCGCTTTGCAAAGGTCATAAATTAATTCATAAAATGCAGAAAAATGCAGAGAGCTTTGTCCCTCAATCGCGTCATGCTTATGTGCATATTCCATCTTCGCATTGATAGCCAAGCAGCCATTAGGATTTCTAGTCGCAACCATTTCACTGAGCCAATCAAAGAGCGCCAAGATTTTTTTTGCAGGAGAAGAATGGTCTGCAAGGTAAGTCTCTAAAGCCTTGAACTGCAAATTGCTATAATGCTCGATAACGGCTTGGATTAATTCCTCTTTAGAAGCGAAATACTTATACAAAGTACGCTTCGAGATCCCGGTCCCGTCTAAGAGCGAGTCCACGCCAGCAGCATGAAATCCTTCTTTGTAAAAAACCTCATAGGCCTTTTGTATGATGGCCTGGCGTTTATCTAAGTTATCGGAATTATTAGTATTTGTATCCATATGAAACATTTTAACCCAAGTCCTTGACGAAGTAAACTGTTTAGTTTACCTTCGATCTTGTGATGTAAACAGATCGGTTTACATAAAAGAGTATTTAAAACCAATATAAGGATGATTTTATGAGCAATAAAAACGGAACAGCAGTTGTAACAGGAGCTTCTTCAGGTATCGGTGCCATTTACGCAGATCGTTTGGCGAAACGTGGCTATAATTTGCTTTTAGTAGCACGCGATGAAGAGCGCATGAAAAAACTCGCAAGCAAATTGACAGCTTCTTATGGAATTGAAGTTGAAATTCTTCGTGCTGATTTAACAAAACACACGGATGTTGTGAAATTGGAAGAGCGTTTAAAAACCGACGCTGCGATTTCGATGCTGGTCAATAATGCAGGTATGGCTTCAGCGGGTCCCATCGCCGCAGCCAATGCAGATACTTTAGAAAATTTAATTAATCTGAATATCACGGCATTAACACGTTTAACGGTTGCAGTTGTGCCAAGCTTCGTAGCCCGTAAAGCGGGCACGATCATCAACATCGCATCTGTTGTGGCGCTAAATCCAGAGTTGATTGGTGCGGCATACAGCGGTAGCAAAGCCTACGTTTTGAATTTCACACAAGCGCTGCAAGCCGAAGTGAAAGATTCAGGTGTGCGAGTGCAAGCGGTTCTTCCTGGGGCAACAAGCACAGAGCTTTGGGATCGTTCCGGTTTCCCACTCAGCCACTTGCCTTCAGAAATGGTGATGTCAGCAGAAGACATGGTCGATGCCGCTCTTGTTGGTCTTGATAAAAATGAACAGATCACGATTCCGTCTTTGCCAGAAGAAAAAGATTGGCAAAACTTTATCAGTGCTCGCCAAGCTTTGGGCCCAAATCTTTCGCGCTCACAACCAGCGGCTCGCTATAAATTAAATTAATGTTTTAGATGCGGGGCTGAAAGGCCCCGTTTCTTTTCTTCCTTCAACGTCTGTGCAAGATGTTGACTTAACTTTTTGGCCAGAACCGCATCGTGCAAGTGAATATAAATTTGCGGATGAGTTTTAACGTCTTCTACCAACCAGTTGCCAGTACCGAGCATAACTTCCTTACGATCCTTCACGATAAATTTAGAATGAGTGAAAAGGTGACTGGGCCCGAAATGCAAATCGCTGATTCCGGCTTGAAGAAGTCGATTTGCGGTATCACGAGTACGGCGCACGTACCAAATCCCAAAGCTATTGTGCTGATGAATAAAACCTGTGATTTTCACGCCACGTTCATGCGCACGAATCAAAGCCTCTTCAATTTCTGTGTGAATAAAGAAGTAAATTGAAAATTCTAAACGCATCTTCGCGGTGTCGATGAGGTTCACTAAAACATCTTTGAAACCACCATCCGCAATCATCGGGGGATCAAGAATGATCCCGCCATGTTTACCACCTTTCCATAAGTGCATAAAGTAAGCGTCGAAACCAGAAGCAGCCTTCGGATCGTCTAAAAGCAAATTTGTCTCGTGATTTTTTGTGATCGATTGTTGCGTCAGATTTGTAGAGCCAAACAACACGTAACGGCCATCAATACAAAATCCTTTTGCATGAGTGGAGCCGTAACGGACTTCAATGCCGGCCTTTTTTAAGAAGTTTGCAGTCACGCGATTGCGATCCGCCGTTTCACGACGACCTTCAATGAACAGACGAATTTTAATTTTATCGCCGTGTTTTTCTTTAATCTGAGCTAGCTTTTCCGCAATTTTATAAGGCGCAGTCTTCGTTGCTAGCACACCCTTGACACTTCCGATCGCAAATGAAAATTGCAAAATATCGATCGTCTTTTTTGCTTTAGATAGAAGTTTTAGCAAAGCCGGCAAAAAGTTTTCGTTAGTAATGAGTTCGGTCTTACTCGCGATTGATTTTTTGGTCGCTTTTTTGCGAGTAGCAGGTCTACGTTCTTTTAAAGGAACGGTTTCTGTGCGCATATTCTTCCCCTAAGAATAGAATAAAATAGGCGCGCAGAAGGACGGTCGAGAAGATGTCTGTACTGTAGTAAAACATGGTGAATAATGTCAGATGTGTTACATCAACACTTAGCTTTTCGTCGCAGCCAACGCGCTTTGAATATCGCTCACAAGATCATTAAAGCGCAATGAGGCTTCGTCACTGTTCGTGGCGCGTAAAATCGCGGACGGGTGCCATGAAATCAAAAGTGTTTTAGCGTAAGCACTATCGGTACGAACTTTGCCACGTTCTTTTTGAATTTGCACCAAGCGACCATACAAAGCTATGCCTGCAGTCGCACCCAAAGCCAAGATCACTTTAGGTTTTACCAATTCAATTTCTTTTTCAAGCCACGGCTTACACGCATGCATCTCTGATCCGGAAGCTTTTTTGTGAATACGTGCTTTGCCACCACCAGCACTGGCATTTGCAGGTGTCCACTTAAAATGTTTAACAGCGTTAGTGAGGTAAATAGATTCGCGCGCAACGCCTGCTTTTTCTAGAGCTTGCGCCAGAACTTGACCCGCAGGCCCCACGAAGGCGCTACCAGACAAATCTTCTTCATCGCCGGGTTGTTCGCCGACGATCATTAATTCCGCATGCAAATTGCCTTCACCAAAAACAGTTTGTGTTGCTTGACTCGCAAGCGGACAAGCATTGCAAGAAAGAGCCGATTTTTTGACTTCACTCCAATCAAAAGTATCAGGCACCTGCGCTAAAAACTTTTCAGTCTGCGACATATTCTGCAAACGTTGGGGCGTTTCGCGAATAAGTTCGTGAATGATTTCCGCTTCAGGAAGACTGGACCAATATTTTGGCGACATTTCCTGCTTCATCATTTTAATTTTCAGACGGGCGGGATTATAGATCGAGCGATAATATGTTTTCCAAACTTCATCGAATGGATCATCATGTTCGAAATCACTTTGGCTCATGCCTTCTGAAAAAGATAAAGTTTCCATATTCCAGTGGGCGGAACCATCCGGAGTAAAAATAGACCAAGGCTTATCACCAAAACGACGTACGAAAAAAGGCGTCGCAAGTTTCACTATATAATGTTCGGCCTTATGCCACGCCACGTAGGTTTCTTGGCCATCAATCACTGCCTTTTTAAAGCGCACGAAGGCATGCATCTTATGAATGTCTTTGCTGACGGACTTGGCAAGCAGTTGGGCTTTATGCACATCTTCGTCCACAACGACATTTAATAATTTTGCATTCTCGTGATTCAAACGGAAAATCAAACGATATAACAAAGCCCAGCGCTGCGGATCGCGAGCACAGGCAACCAATGCTGCAAGCTCCATGAATTCTTTAGGAACCTTTGGTGATGGCAGAGGTTTTAATTCTGAATCAGCAATTGTGAAAAAAGATTGTGTCAGTTCCCACGAAGTTAAGTGAGGTGGAACGCCCTTTTGTAACAACGAGCGTGCCTCGATTCGCCATGTTTCAAAATCCAGTTCCATCAAATTTCTCCAGAGACGGCTGTCTGTTTTATATCAAACAGTGACAACTGAGTGCTTTCTGGGGCGATGTTCTTTTTCAAGTGCTGTGAGTCTAATAAAAACACATCAGGATTATGATCAGAAGTAATTACGAAATACTTCGTTCGTTTCAGTGGCACACGAAGTTTCCCTAAATCCAACAGAGAGATCTTACGATGAGGTCGCATCTGTAAAATACGCTCGACATTGCGAACACCAAGGCCGGGCACGCGCAAAAGCTGTTCGCGTGCCGCAGAATTCACGTCGACCGGAAAATACTGACGATTGCGTAACGCCCACGCCGATTTCGGGTCCATATCCAGTGGCAAATCAGGATTTTCATCATTCACAAGTTCTTGCGCTTCAAAGTTATAAAAACGTAAAAGCCAATCGGCTTGATACAGACGATTTTCACGAACTAATTGCGGTTGCTCCGTTGGTAATAACACATCCGAATGAGGAATCGGGCTGTAAGCTGAATAATAAACACGACGTAAAGCATATTTTCTATAAAGACTTTGTGAGGAATTTAAGATCAAAGAATCCGTGCTGCCAGTCGCGCCTACGATCATTTGTGTCGTTTGACCCGCAGGTGCGAACTTGGGGGCGCGGAAGCGGAAAGATTTTTTCTGTTCCTCTTTGGCTTCACTAACTTTTTCGGCAATTTGATTCATCGAAGTCGTGGCAGACTCAATCGTTTTAGCTGGAGCTAAAATATCCAAATCTTTTTGCACGGGCATTTCAACATTTGCACTGACACGATCGGCCCATAAGCCGGCCTCTTCGATGAGCTCTTGTGAAGAGCCCGCAACGACTTTCAAATGAATGTATCCATTAAAACGATGCACTTGGCGCAAAGTCTTTGCGACCTGGATTAATTTTTCCATCGTCGCATCAGAACTTTCAATAATGCCCGAACTTAAAAACAAACCTTCAATATAATTGCGGCGATAGAATTCTAATGTCAGCGTGACAATTTCGTCTGGTGAAAACTTCGCTCGTTTCACATCGCTCGACACGCGGTTGACGCAGTATTTGCAATCGAAAATGCAAAAGTTCGTCATAAGAATTTTAAGCAAGCTGATGCAGCGACCATCTGGTGCATAGCTATGGCAAATTCCCATGCCCTCGACGTTTCCCATGCCTTTGGCATCACGTTTTCGGTGCGAACCACTGCTAGAGCACGAAGCATCGTACTTTGCTGCATCGGCAAGGATCGAAAGTTTGGACTTTATTAAATTCCAGTCGGGAAGACTCATGAATTTACATATAACTTACACATAAGGTCTTTGCAACTTTTTGCGCGTATCGAGAGAAAAGTCGAGTCAACTTGATCCGCTCAAAGTGCCGTTTAAGTAAACTCGATAAAATATTTTACGTCCTCAAGCTACTAATTTCTTTAACTTTTTTTATAACCAAACTGACCGTTTCAAAATTCCGATTGCGAAGGTTTTAATTAAGGATATATAATATCCTTAATTGGAGGTGAGCCCATGAGCTTACGAGTTAACTACAATCAAGAGTCCCCAGAGTTTGTAAAGAAGATGACAGAGCTTGCAGCTTTAGTAAGAAAATCCGAACTAGGTGCAACGATCATCGATCTTATTGATATTCGCGCTTCACAACTGAATGGCTGTGCATTTTGCATCGACATGCACGTCAAAGAAGCACGTATCCACGGCGAAAGAGATCTTCGCGTTCACCACATCATCGTATGGCGTGAATCAAATCTATTTTCAGAGCGCGAAAGAGCGGCGCTGGAATGGACAGAAGCCGTGACTAAGCTAGGTGAGCATGGTATTTCCGATGAAGTGTACAATCGCGTTAAACAACAATTCTCTGATAAAGATTTGTCTGACTTAACGTTCGCAATTGGTATGATCAATTTCTGGAATCGTCTAAGCGTAAGCTTCAGATCAGTTCCGGGATCTGCCGATAAATTTTTTGGCCTTGATAAGGCGGGAATGAACTAAAGTGATTTTACGAAACCAAGTTGAATGGGCACTACACTGTTGTACTTTTCTGGCGACTTTGCCAGAGGGCGCATACATTGCCACAAAAGACTTGGCAGAGTTTCACGGAGTTCCTAAAGAATATCTCTCTAAGGCCATGCAAGCGTTATCGCAAGCGGGCCTTGTCGATACAACCCTAGGACCGCGCGGAGGTTATCGTCTTGCGCGTCCTGCAACGAAAATTAATTTCTTAGAAATCGTGGAAGCAGTTGAAGGACGTTCCTCAACATTCCAGTGTACGGAGATTCGTAAAAACAATCCGTGCAAACCTGCGAAAACGGTCTTCGCGAAACCCTGCCAGATCGCCAAAGTGATGTACAAAGCCGACGAAGCTTGGCGTAAAGAGCTTGAGGCTGTTTCACTTGCCGATCTCGTCAACCAACTCATGAACGATCTTCCTAAAGATGTGATCGAAAAAAATATTGAGTGGGTCCAGTCTAAAATCACCTAAGTAATCAATTTAAACTATTGAATTCATTCAAGTCTCAGCCTGAACTTTTGGGCCCTAATAATATTATCCGGGTAATATTGACTTTTTTATTTTACCCGGGTAATAATAGTTCATACCGAAGAGGGAAGGGACACTCTGTGGAAAAGACAGCGGCACCAGTTGCCAAGTTTGATAGTTATCAGAAATTTATTATCGCTATCCTAGCGTTCTTGCAGTTCACAATCATTTTGGACTTCATGATCATGTCGCCATTGGGCGCGACGATGATGCCTGCATTGAACATCACGACAGCGCAATTTGGTTTAGTCGTATCGGCTTACGCATTCAGCGCAGGGATTTCAGGCTTTCTTGCGGCGGGCTTTGCGGATCGTTTTGATCGCAAGAACATGTTGATGTTCTTTTATCTGGGCTTTGTCGCAGGAACATTGTTCTGCGCTTTGGCTCCTAATTATGAAATGTTATTAGCAGCTAGAATTATCACGGGCCTTTTTGGTGGTGTGATTGGTTCCATCGTGATGGCAATTACAACGGATATTTTTCCAATGCACATGCGTGGACGTGTGATGGGCTTCTTGCAGACAGCATTTGCTGCCAGCCAGATTTTGGGTTTGCCGTCAGGATTGTTTTTGTCGAATCATTTCGGATGGCACGCGCCGTTTTTGATGATCGTTGCGGTCAGCACCATCGTTGGTTTTATCATTTGGTTTAAGATGAAACCCGTGAATGAGCATTTGCAGTATAAAGTGGATAAACATCCGCTGCATCACTTGCTTGGTACGATCACGAATACACAGTATACGACTTCGTACTTAGCGGTGGCGTTCTTATCAATCGGTGGCTTTATGTTGTTGCCATTCGGTAGTGCCTTCACCGTGAATAATCTTGGAATTGCTCTAGAAAAGCTTCCGATGATTTATCTAATTACTGGATGTTTTTCGATCTTGATCGGGCCTTTGGTGGGTCGACTGTGCGATTCATTCGGTAACTTAAAAACGTTCATCTTTGGATCAATGCTTAGTGCGGTGATGGTTATCATCTATACGCATTTGGGTGTGACACCATTGGCAGCCGTGGTGGTTGTGAATGTGATCATGTTCATCGGGATTTTCTCGCGCATGATTCCAGCCCAAACAATCATGTCGGGTGTGCCAGAGCAAACAAGTCGTGGCGCTTACATGTCAGTCAGTGCTTCGATTCAACAAGTGGCCGGTGGTTTGGCATCAGTTGTGGCGGGGATGATTGTCATGCGTGGTGCTGATGGGAAGCTTGAGCACTTCGACCGTGTTGGTTATGTGATGTTGGGCACGATCTGTATCGCCTTAGGATTGATGATTTTCATTAACAAAGCTGTGCGGGAAAGACGCCAAGCGAATTCCGCAGCTTCATAGAGGTTTTAAAAATGGAAACTCTAAAACAAACTTTCACAGCATTTTCGGGCAGCGACCGAATCACGACGGGTGATATCAAAGACGTTGCGACCGAAGTAAAAGAACATTTAAAAAAAGAAACGCGCACCACAGTTCTGATTTTTAACGATCTCACGGGCGAGCAAGTAGATATCGACTTGCGTGGCACGGCAGAGTCACTGGCGAAAAGATTAGAAGGTCTCTTCCCCTCAGAAGAAGCGGAAGCTGAAGTGGTCAAAGGCCCGGGGCGACCAAAGCTTGGAGTCGTGCCACGCGAAGTGACTCTTCTTCCAGCGCAGTGGGATTGGTTATCACGTCAGCCGGGTGGGGCATCAGTGACGTTGCGTAAGCTTGTTGAAGAAGCACGTAAAAAGAATTTCGCGAAAGACCAAATTCGTATGTCACAAGATGCGACCTATAAGTTCATGCATGTGATGGCGGGTGATTTGCCGAACTATGAAGAGGCTTTACGCGCACTGTACGCCAAAGATAAAGAGAAATTTGCAAAACAAATTTCTGGCTGGCCTAAAGATGTTCGCGATCATGCAAAGAAATTGGCTAAATCTGCATTTGCTGACTAACGTGAGCCCCGTGAAAAACGGGGCTTTTTATTTTGCCTCAAGTTTTGGATTCCACTTCTGATAATCTTTCGGTGGTCCATCATACAAAACAAACTTGCTTCCCCATTTGGAAATTTCACCCGGGGGCTCGGGTGTAAACATATCGATTCCGCCGTGAATAATCGAATCTAAAGAATTTATTTTTACCTCGGACTTAAATAATCCAAGCTTTGCTTGAATCCCCACTTTGCGCCAGAAGACAGTGTTGGACCGAACTAGTCTGACAAATTTATCTTGAACGTTGATTTGTACTAAAATCGTTTGCGCGGATTTCGATAGATTTACTTTTGTCACGGATCCAATCTTCATTCCTCGATATGTGACTGAGTCACCAGGATTTATCGACTCCACGTTGGTGGTTTCAAGATGATAAGGCACAGTATCTTCCAAGGGATCGTTGGATTCGCTTTCCAGTTTTCCTTTAAAAGTTTTGGTCTTAGCACCTTTGCCTGGTTGAGTTGCAATGTAAGGTCCTTGAATGAGCGTTTCTAAACCGCTGATACCTTGGATGCTTACCTTCGGAGTTACGATCCAAAATTTTGTTCCTTCAACAGCGAAATCTTCAGCGTCTTTTTGTAAAGTCGCGTAAGCGATAACTTCCTTATTATCATCAGAGATGCTGACTTTATTGACCATACCTATCGTGACACCACGATAGGTAATGCGAGTACGCTCGGCCTGAATGTTGGCGCCGTCATCGAAGTATATTTTAATTTTTGGCCCGACACCTTCAAAGTATCGCCACATTAAAACCGCCGTAATGATGAAAGCGACTACGGGGAAAAACCAGATATACCATTTTGAAGAAATCTTTTCGATTCCTTCACTGATCGTTTCTTTTTTCATAGGCCTCGTTTCCTAGTGACTCTGTTTCAGATAAGTCGGATTGCAGAAGTTTGGGATCGAAGTAAGCAGATGCCAACATCGTAAAAATGACGACCATTAAAAATAATAACGAGCCTAAGCGCGGCTCTGCGTGGGCCCAGTGGCCCAGCTTAAGAATCGCAACTAAAATTGCTAGAAGAAAAATATCAAGCATTGACCAACGACCAATTGATTCTACGATTTGATAAAGTCTGGTTTTAAATTTGGGATTTTCATGAGTGTGCGCTGTCAGTGCCAAGTAAAACAGAATGAGTAGTTTTAAAAGCGGAATAAGTATACTTGCTAAAAAGATCACAATCGCAATAGGCCACGAGCCCGAGTCGGCAAGCTGTACGATGCCGCCCCAAATAGTTGACGTCGTCTGGCGACCATAAAGCTCTATACTCATGAATGGAAACATATTCGCAGGCACATAAAAAATTAAAGCCGTTAGCGAAAACGCCAGACACAAGGTCGTAGAGTGAGGATTGATCTTCTGTTTACTCATTATGAACATTCTCTTATATCGACTTAATTTCATGGAGGTCCGATGTGAATATGCATGATGTCTGAAGAGCATGAAGCGACTATCTTTGAGCAATAACCTGAATCAAAACGCTTTGCCATTTGTCAGCAATGGAGGTGGGTATGAACTTACAACATCAAGAAGATAAATATTTGGGACGTGAAAGTTCAAAAGTCGACTTTGAAGTTGTAAGATCCAAAGGCAGTTTCGTGATGACAGCGGATGGGCGACGTCTGATTGATTTCAATATGGGCTGGTGCGTAGGAAACTTGGGTTGGTCCCACTATGCGATCGAAGATGCGATGATGCGCTTCAAAGGGCCCGAATACATTGCGACTCATCAACTCTACAAAGGATGGGGAGAGCTTGCGCAGATCTTAGTTAAGATGGCACCGGGGAATATGGGCAAGTGCTTTCGGGCCACTGGCGGCACAGAAGCTGTCGAGATTGCGTTGCAAGCAGCGGTCGCTCATACCGAACGCACCGAGTTTGTTTCCGTCGAGAATGCTTATCATGGTGATTCAATGGCAGCGCGTGCTGTGGGTTCGCCTCCATTTGAAGATTGGAATCCGTTGTTTCGCTGTCACCGAGTTCACCCGCCCTTAGATGGACAGGCTTTGGATCAAGTGGAAAAGTTTTTGCGCACAAAACGTGTTGCCGCTTTTATTATGGAGCCAATCGTTTGCAACTTATGCGTTGAAATTCCCAGTGAAGAATTCATGTCGGGCTTGCAGCAGATGTGTAAGAAGTACGGAACATTGTTAATCATTGATGAAGTTGCAACGGGTTTTGGCAGAACTGGAAAAATGTTTGCAAGTGAACACTACAAATTAAAACCAGACATTATATGTCTTGCGAAAGCCATTACCAGCGGGGTTGCTCCGATGGGTGCGTGCGTGATGACTTCAACAGTTGCAAAATCATATCAAGGTGAGGACATTTCCTTTCCAACTTATGGCTGGCATCCCCGCAGCGTGACTGCAGCGCTTGCGACAATTCGCTATTTTCAATTTCATCAAGAAAACTTGTTCCGTCACGTTGAAAAAGTGAGTGAGTATATCGAAAGAAGATTGAACGCCATGCAGTTTAAACATCACGCCGATATTCGCGTGAAGGGCATGGCGATCGGAGTGAAATTCGAAAGTAAATTCTACGGAGCCCAAATTTGTAAGCGTGCTCTTGAACGTGGTCTGATTTTATCTGAAGCTGACGATGGTTTTACGATGTTTCCCGCTTTGACTGTGGGAAGAAAGACGGCCGCAGAAGCCATGGACATTCTTGAATCTTGTTTAGGAAATCTTCACTGACGTGGATGTACGTCTAGCTAAGTAGCGCCCACAGCAGATTTCCGCTATTCTTAGCTATCCATGTCAGTCTTAAAAAAGCTCAAAGCTATTCATCACAACTTACAGAAATGCAGACAGTGCCCACAGATGTGCGGCACTCCTGTGCATGGGCCTGCCGTGGATACGCGCGTGATGTTGATTGGCCAAGCTCCGGGCGTGCATGAAGCGACGTTTGGAAAACCTTTCGCATACACCGCAGGAAAAACTTTATTTAAATGGATCGAGCAAGGCACAGGGGTTGACGAAGAAAGTTTTCGTGCACAGGTTTATATGGCAGCGGTCGCACGTTGCTTTCCAGGCAAGTCAGGAAAGGGCGACCGTGAGCCTAGTAAAGAAGAAATTGAAATGTGTCGTCAGCATCTAAAGGAAGAAGTGGCAGTGCTGAAGCCACAGTTGATTATTGCTGTCGGCAGAGTCGCAATTACCGAAGTGCTAGGAGCAAAAGTTTTTCCCAAATCAAAAGGCTTATCTGATGTGGTAGGGAAAAAACTAAAAACAAATTTCCATGGTCAAGACGTGGAAGTTATTTGTTTGCCTCATCCCAGTGGAGTTTCGACATGGCCCCATACGGATGAAGGCAAAAAGAAACTTAAGAAAGCTCTAAGCCTGTTGAGTTCACACTCGGCCTGGCAGGAAGGTTTAAGTGAGATTTAAAACTATGCTTATTTCAACAATGCTTTTATTTAAAACAACAACGGGCTGGTCACAAGATTGGCGCACGGCGGATCGCAGTTCAGTGGGTATCGCGCCCACGGCCGCGCAAGACTCGCGTGCGATTGTTCAAGTTTATTCCGCGCGCACTTATGGATGGAAAGGCAATTTAGCCGTGCATTCGTGGGTCGCGATAAAAGAAAAAAATGCCAGTCACTATAGTGTGTATGAGGTCATGGGCTATTACGCCGATCAGGGAATTCCAGTGATTCGCGAAACACATCGCATGCCAGATCAACGTTGGTTCGGTAACGATCCAACATTGCATTTCGATCTGCGTGGTGAAGAAGCAGAAGCCATGATTCCCCACGTGTTGAAAGCGATTGAAACATATCCTTATCCAAATTCGTACCGCATTTACCCAGGACCCAATAGCAACACTTTCGTGTCATGGGTAATGCGTAACACGCCAGGCATGTATGCAACACTGCCAGCAAATGCGATCGGCAAAGATTGGATCGGTAAAGGCCAACCCCTGGGAATCACCGAATCAGGCACGGGTGTGCAAGTGTCGTTATTCGGTCTGTTGGGGGCAACGGTTGGATTAGCAGAAGGACTTGAAGTTAATATTCTTGGAATGAGCTTTGGAGTTGATTTCGCCAGACCGGCGATCAAACTTCCATTCGTAGGACGTTTAGGTTTTAAAGATCGTCAGCTTTTTGCGCCAGAAGATGTAGCGTCGCACACGCCACAAATTCCCGCACAAGTTGAAACGAAGGAGAACTAATGACGTTATATACTGTGGGTTATGAAGGCTGCGATATTGAACAATTCTTAGCAGGATTAAAAGAGCACGAGGTGACCTGTGTTATCGATATTCGCAAAAATCCCGTCAGCAGAAAGAAAGGTTTTTCCAAATCCCGCTTGAAAGAGAATTTGGAAGCGCAAAAAATCGAGTATGTGCATATCGGCGCTTTGGGTGTGCCCTCGGCGTGGCGAAAAAAGCAAAAGGCTAAACTGATTTCGCGCGCTAAAATGTTTGCTGACTATGTCGAAGAAATTATTCCTGAACAAAAGAATGAACTAACAAATATCCTGCAAATCGCTGGCAAGACAAAAAAAGCCGCTTTGTTGTGTTACGAAGCCGACGCCTGTGATTGTCATCGTCATTTTGTGACGGAAGAAATCAAAAAAATGAAGAGGGTCAAGATCATAGATCTGAACGTTCTTCCTGAAGAGGCAAACCTTGGCATGTTCGGCAAGCCCCTTAAGAAAAACAAGAAAGCTGCTTAGTGAGTGGACGAGTCTTCGGCGACTCGTTCGCGCAATTTCACCGGCTCTTCTTTAACAGGCGCTTTCTTGCGCATGCGAATATTTAACATTTCCACACCGATAGAGAACGCCATAGCGAAGTACACATAACCCTTAGGAATGTGCATTTCCATCGATTCAACGATCAATGTAAAACCGATCATCAATAAGAAACTTAAAGCCAGGATCTTTAGTGACGGATGAGAGTCCACGAAATCACTGATCGGTTTCGCAGAGAAAATCATAACCAGTGTCGAAGCGACAACGGCGGCAATCATCACAGAGATCTGATTCACCATACCGACGGCAGTAATCACTGAATCCAGTGAAAATACGATGTCCAAGAGTAGGATCTGGAAAATCACGGCATTGAACGAATGCGCAACTTTATTAGACTGACTGCCTTCGACACCTTCAAGTTTGTGATGAATTTCCAAAGTGCTTTTGACGATCAGGAATAGACCGCCCAATAATAAAATCAAATCGCGACCCGAAATTTCGTGATCGAATACGGCGAACAGTGGTGCGGTTAAACCGATAATCCACGACAACGATAACAAAAGCAAAATTCGCGTGAAGACGGCAAGTCCCAAACCAGTGATGCGTGCTTTGTTTTGTTGTTCCTTAGGAAGTTTTCCCGCCAGGATGGAAATAAAGATGATGTTATCGATACCAAGAACAAGTTCCAGAGCAAACAATGTGAAGAACGCAATCCAGATTTGTGGATTTGACAGCAGTTCCATGAACAGACAACTCCTTGCAGGTGTTATCTAGTTATAATTTGGAATCTGATGTCTGCCTACTGAATTGCGAGTTCACTTCATTAACATTTATGAAAGTGCTGCGAACTTTTTTAGATTTTCGCCGGTCATACGATGAACAGTCCACTCATCCATGGGTTTTGAACCAACTGAAAGATAGAAATCAATCGCAGGTTTATTCCAATCAAGAACGGACCACTCCAAACGACCGCACCCACGATCGACAGCAGTTTTTGCCAGGAAGGCTAACAACTTTTTGCCGTAACCTTTGCCACGATGTTCGGGCAAGACAAACAGATCTTCTAAGTAAATACCGGGAAGACCTAAGAACGTAGAAAAGCTTTGAAAGAAAAGTGCAAAACCGGCTTTAACCCCATTTTCTTCTAAAAAAAGAACCTCGGCCGACTTGTTTTCACCAAACAGATTCTTTTTTAGAATCTCTTCTGTCGCAACGACCTCATGTTCAAGCTTTTCATAAATAGCAAGCTGAGTGATAAAATGAAGGATGTCTTTGCATTCAGAGGCTAAGGCTGGGCGAATAGTCACATTTTTTTGCATATTTTTCCTCGGTACAGAGGGAAAGTGCCAGCCTGACAGCCCTTTGGCAAGTCTGAGATAGCTAAAACGGGGAGCCCATGATAGCTTGCGAGCCTATGGAAAATTGCTGTACTTGCTTAAAACCGAAGGCCACGTTGGTATGTGGTTCATGCGAAAGCGCTGTTTGTAAATATTGTGCTCAATTCTTAGATGAAGCACAGTTTTTATATTTGCCAGAGATCCCAAAAGATCTAAAGCACACAACTTATTGCAACTCATGCTTCGATAGCAAAGTTCAGCCAGCGATCAACGACTATGAAAAAGTCGTCAGAGCGGCGAAGGGTATCATCACATTCTTCACTGCTGACAGCAAAGTGACTCGCAACTTCAAGCGCACAGATAAACCATTCACGGTAAAAGACTGTGCCGAAAAAGAAGAAGTTTTAATGAAGTTGGCGTTCCTGGCTGTGTTGGGTGAATACAACGCCATCATCGACATCGATATTAAGTCAGAAAAAATCCGCAACGGTTCTCGTCAAACAACGAAGTGGAGCGGAACAGCTATGCCCGCTCAAGTCACTTCGAGTCGTCTTCTTTAATTTTTATTCTCTACTGAACGGTGATCCACACATTGGATTTACCGTTGGCGCGCACTAAGCGATTGAACATGTAAGCATTATCTGGATGCATACGAATACAACCGTGAGAAGCGCGCGTTCCAAGTTTAGGCCAATTACCTTTTGGAGTGCCATGAAGTGCGAACCCACCTGTGATAAACACAGCGTAGGGCATATTGCCTAATCCATTCCAGTCGCCACCTGGGTATTTGGCAGAAGAATATCTGTCATAAATACGTCCATCTGGATGTCTGTCAAAGTTAGGTGTACCGTAACCTGACATACCAGTCGATACAGCCCAAGATCCACGAAGACTGCCGTTCACGTACAAGTACATTGTTTGTGTCGACTTAACAACTTGTGCCCACACAGCGCAAGTTTCTCTAGAACACCCACCATAAACGCCGACAATACTGTCAATGAACTCTTCTGGTAAGTGAGCTGATTTACCAGTTTCGCGTTCATAGATGGCGTCGATTTGTTCCAATGTTTGCTCAATGTTTGGATCGAACGGATTGATCTCTTCAAGAACGTTTGTCGTATCTTCGGAATTATTGTCAGCTGCATGAGCCGAGAATGAAAAACCTGTTGAAAGGAAAAAAGCTACAAGCAGAGATGTTAGTTGATGGTTCTTTTTCATGCCACACCTCAAGGGTTAAGGGTTTTACTTGTCATCAGTGTACTCCCGCGTGGACATGGCGATTTCTTTTCCTGGCCCACGTTAGATAACTGACATGTAAAATCCCTCAAAATCCTGCAAGTGCCACAAGACTAAGAGCGAATAAAAAACAAAAAGGAAAGGTTGGTAGCACCACACCACCAACCTCTCCAACCTTCCGACAAGAAGGAACCAATTAACAAACTAACAATTAACGAAGAGAAATTTCCATGCGGTTTACACCAAGGTTCACACCGAAACCTTTTGCGAATTGCAATGAAACTTTCAAGGCCATAGTTGGCAAATCAATACGAGTTGCAGTGATCAAACCAACGCCACCCAATACAGCTGCTTGTGCTTGAGCAACATAGTATGTGCCAAGGATTGATTCAGGGTTTGTGTCAAACAAAGCAATTTCTGCAGCTTGACCTGAAAGTTCCATACGACCGAAAGCCACTTGTGGAGAAAGCGGTTTTGCTTTCATTGTTACACGCACTGGGTAGTGTGCTGTTTGACCTGTAAGGCTTACGCAGTTCAAGTCGCCTTGGCCTTCATAGTGGTAGCTACCTAGGATAACTTTGAAACCTTGTGCTTCACCTTTGAAAGCCAAGTTACAAGCCCATGCTGGTGCTTCAATAGAAGCGTTGGCTGTTGCAGTTCCCAAAACCATCGCGATTGCCAATAATACCTTTTTCATTTCGAACTCCTTTTGAGTTTAGTGTTTTTACTTACCTTTGTTTTCCGCATTGCTTGCGGGTATGGGCCATAAGTACTTCAGGTGTTTTGCGGTGTCTAGGGGGTGGTCGGGACAATCTGTCCCGACATTAAAAATCGGGACAAAGTGTTCCGATATCTTGCATTTAAAACATGTTCGACATATATAAGGTGCATGGAAATCACTGTAAAAAATTTACTGCTATCAGAACTTGCGAAAAGACAGACAAGAAATTCGTCTTACTCTCTTCGTGCGTTTGCTCGCGATCTGAATATTGGCGCTACGACACTTTCAGACGTTCTTGCAGATAAGCGTTCTCTTTCTAAATCAAACTTGGAAAAAGTGATGGAGAGATTGTTTGTTTCTCCTCTAGAAAAAGAAAAGTTGTGGGCAGATTATAAAGATCAATCATCACGTGCAGAAGTTGATGATCGTACTTATCTAGATGAATTAACTTTCCGACTGATCGCGGATTGGCATTACATTGCAATTTTAAATTTAGCGAAGCTTAAAGATAACCAAGCGGATCCGAAATGGATTGCAGATCGGTTAGGAATCAAGAAGGTCGAAGCGAGTGAAGCACTAGAGCGTTTACTCAGTCTTGAGCTGATTAAGAAAAATCGTAATAAGATGGTAAGAACTTCCAAACCCATCGGAACGTCACGCGATATTCCTTCAGCTGCAATTAGAAAGCACCACAATCAGAATTTACATTTGGCAGAGTCATCATTGCATCGTGATCCCGTTAATACGCGGGAATTTGGTTCCATTACGATGCCAGTGAACCCTGAAAAACTGCCACTCGCCAAAGAGCTTTTAACTAAAACTCGTAAAAAGATAGCTGATCTGCTAGAAGACGAGACCGCTACAGAAGTTTATACGCTCTCGTTTCAGTTGTTTCCAATTACGAAGCTAACGTCTTCGACGGAGGATAAAAAATGATCAACGTAAGTCGCCTTCTACTGGCCGTACTTCTTTCTGCTGCAAGTTTCAATGCGTTCGCGCGTCGCGGTGGCGATATGGTGAACAACGGTGGCGGTCTTTCTGAAAAGAACGTGCTTTACGCTTATGAAAAACTCGATAAATACATCGAGCTGTGCTTGAAAACATCGGCGTGCAAACTTACTTCTTCTCAGCGCTACATCCTAGGACAAATTCTTGCGGGTCTTCCTGAAGAAAGAAAAACGCAACAGTTGTTCTTCGCTTCTGAAACGAAATCGCCAGGTTTCTTTATTATCGACGGTTTAGTGCGTGTCGCAAAAACGGGAAGCTCCGTGGGTAGCCCGATCTATATCAACTCCGATCTTCTTTACAGCAAGAATGAGGCAGATCAATACGATCCAACTTCAATTCCAGAAGCAACAGCGATCCTGATTCATGAAATGGGTCATCACTACGGCAACTATACTCATGAAGAATTGGATTTAGTTGGCGTACGCGTATCGATGTTGATGCAGCAGAAGTTTATTTCAACGCCATTGATTCCTTGGACGTCAGAATTTTCTGTCAGCGTGTTTAATCCCAGCTTGAATTCATCGTTTCCAGAAGTTCTATTGAACGTCGGTGATGATGTGATCGACATCAGCAAAATCTATGAAGAAACTGCGATGTGCTACGAAATCACAATTCCAATTCCGATTTTACCTATTCCAGATTTGCAGTTGCTAAGCAAAAAACCAGCAGGTTCTTTATTGCATAATGTGCACTGGGATAAATTGAGCGAGAAAAGCGATACATTGCGCGTGAACGTTATCGGGAATGTTTCCAATAACTGCGTTTATAAAATGGACGTAGGCATCAGAAACAACGACTACAAAGTCTCGATCAATTTCACGGCAAATAAAAAGAACGGCAAATGGGTTATTGATAATAGCTCTGTGCAAATGAATCAGTACCGTGATCCGTGGTATAAAATCATTCGCTTACCGATTCCAATCAAAGGTTTAATTCAATAGTCTTAGAAAACCCGCTCTTGAAGCGGGTTTTTTATTTCCCTTTTTTGCCTGGTCACCACTACAATTCCGATATGGCTAAGGCACTGACAACGCAGGAATTGCGTGCGACGAAAATCAATCGTGAAGAATTCAAAAAAATTGAACGCAATAAGATCGTTTTGTTTTTGGATCGACTTTTAAACAACCACAATTTGGGTGCTATTTTACGAGTTGCCGATGCGGGCCTGGTAGAGAAGGTTCTTAGTTTCGACGCTTTAGCGCGTATTGACGGCAAGAAGGCACTTGCGACGGCGAAGGGTGTTGCAGAGTGGGTGCCTCATGAAATGGTTACTGACGGTCTTTCCGTTCTGAAAAGCTATAAGGCACAAGGTTATAAGTTGCTGGCGCTAGAGCTGTGTGATGATTCAGTCGTTTATTACGACAGCATCTTATCAGAAAAGACGGTTTTAATTATTGGTAGTGAGCTTACAGGAGTGTCGGCAGAATTTTTAGAACTTGCCGATCAGCGTATTTATATTCCCATGGCGGGAATGGCGAATTCGTTAAACGTTGCGACTGCGACTTCCATTGCGCTCTTTGATTTATTACGTCGAAAAACCCAAGGGAAATCGCAGTCGAAATAAGTTTTGCATCCAAACATTTAAACCCAACTCTACTGCGTCGATAGAGTTACTTCTTATCAGTTGCTTCGTTCACTTTATCCTTCGTGTAGTCAGCTCCCTCTTCGACACGATTGCCGGCCTTCTTGGCCATGCATTTCGCATCGTTTTCTGTGCATGTGGCTTCTTGCACTCTGTGGAGACCTTTTTTGCTTTCGCGTTTCACATCGTGAGCTGTTTCTTTGGCTTTCGATGAAACGGTCTCTTCAGCCTGTGCAATTGTCATCACGCTAAGAATTGCCATGATCAATATTAGATTTTTCATCTGCACTTCCTTTCGCATTTGCCTGCATTGTAGGTCTGTACTTTGGATTCGATAATTGTTTTTCTGATGATCTTTGGCAACCAGACGGTAAAAATCTTGCGAACACACAGAATGTCTCTGCGACCCGAAGCGACTAACATAGAACTACGACGGAGAGTGCATATGAAAGTCGTTAAATTTCTATTAGGTTCAGCTCTTGGCGCTATTCTAATTTTGGTTGCGATCGGTTTCTTTCTGCCGTCGCATTGGCGGGTTGAAAGGCATGTTGTGATCAAGGCAACCCCTGATCGTATTTATCCCTACATTGCGAATTTAAAAAACGGCTGGCCACAATTTAGCGCCATCGATCAAGAGGAACGCGATATGAGTTATGAATATCAAGGTCCCGAAGTCGGCGACGGTGCCATTCGCATTCTGCATTCGAAGAGCGGCGGTAACAGAGTTCAGAAAATCACAAAAGCTGATCCTAACAACGGGATCGACTACGAGATCTCGATGCAAGGGGGAGGCTTCGTAATGTATGGCTCGATTAATATGCGACCTGATACCGATGGTACGAAAGTGATTTGGGTTAACGCCGGGGACATGGGCGCAAATCCGATGTACAAAATTATGGGTTATTTGATGGATTCGTTGATGGGCAAAGCCTTGCAAAAAAGCCTGGATAACTTGAAAGAAAAAGTCGAAGGCACGTCAACGAAAACGAACATCTCTTCAAGTGCAGAATAGGGAAGCAAAATCTTATTCCGAGACAGTTAGCCGAAAAATTGATCGCAATTGTGAATCACTCTTAGACAGAGGACGCTCGGACATTGTCAAAATCTTGTGAGTTGTCCAAGAGCAAGTCATAATATCAATTGGTAACGCGAATTAGCTACGGAAGGTTTTGATATGTCTCGTAATTCTGATAAAAACACTTTTTTTATTGTCAGTGGCGATCACGGACGTATTGATTTTATTACTGATACACTCAGTAAAAACTTTGCGAACACTAGCGTGTTTCATGCGTGTGACTGGTTTGACATCAAATACAAACTAGAAAACGTCCGACCGAAGATCATCTTTGTTGATGAATACTTACCGCGCAGTTCGGGTATGGAAATCGTCGCGAAAATCATGAAAGAAAAAACCAATGCTGGCGTGCACATCGTCATCATGTCGTATGTCGCTGACCAGGGCATGTATCCGAATGAATCAAAAACTGGTAGAATCCAGTATCTGACAGAGCCTGATCGTGCTGAAGCAATCATTGATGTTGTCGCGAAAATTATTTCTCCAAAAACAGCACAAAGTGAAAACAAACAAGCGGACTTCCGTTTGGTGCATTTGACGAAGGGTGACGTTCTTTTCAAAGAGGGCGAAAATACACAAGTCGTTTATATCGTGAAGAACGGTACTTTGCGTGCCTATACCGACAGTACGGAAGGCAGTCGTGTGAACTTGGGTGATATCGCCTCGGGTGAGTTCGTGGGCGAGATGGGACACTTTAATCGTGAGCCTCGTTCCGCAACTGTGGAGGCCGTCACCGATGTTGAGCTGATAGAAATTCCTATGAGCTCGCTAGAGAATGTTATTTTCTCGAAGCCTTCCTGGGCGAAAGCTTTGGTTAAGACTCTGGCGCAGCGTCTGAAGAAGGCTAACAAAGCATTGGCGAGTTAGTTCTTTATTGATTCCATTGGCCGCACGGACCTAATTTTAATTTAGTTGATACTCCAAAGGACTCTGTCTACTCTTAGAAGTCGACATCGAAGGAGTCCGTTGCCGTGAAATATCTATTCTTAGCTCTTACTACTACATTTTCCTTTTCAGCTTTTGCCGCAAAAACAGAGACGAAAGAATTCGATGCTAAATACGTAAAGTCTTTGGTTGTTGAAAACATGGCGGGCGTGATCAACATTACTGGTGTCGATAATCCAAAAATGATCGTGGTTGCCGACCAAGAAAAATTTCCTGCGGACTGCCGCATGGAGATTTCGCAAGAAGGCACTGAAGTGACTGTGAAGGTCGATCAAAAAAGCTTCTTGCGCAAAGACTGCGTTGTGAATTTCACAATCAACGTTCCGACAGCAGTGAATATGAACATTCGCCAAGGTTCTGGGAATCTGACTATCATCAACACAAAAGGTGCGATTGATTATAAAGTGGGTGCCGGCGACGTTTCCATCGATTCAGAAATTGAAAAGATCGACGGTAAAATGGGTTCAGGCTCGACGACAGTAAAAGGTTTGAAAGGCGACGCTCATTTCTTTGCAGGAACGGGTGCGCACAAACTGACTTATGCGGTGGCTCCTAAAAAAGGCGAGCTTGAAGTAAAAACAGGAACTGGCGACGCGGATATTTATATGCCGTCGGATTCTAAAGTTTCCATCGATGCGAAAATGGGCGTTGGTAAAACGAACAATGAACTTGGTGAGTCAACTAAGGGCAAATTCAAAATCGTATTTAAAGCCGGTTCCGGTAATTTAAATATTCATAAAAAAGATTAGTACTGCAAATTTGCGGTGCTTATTGCATTCCTGCTTTAGGGGCGTAAGCTTGAAGGTCTCAAGGAGTCTTTATGCTAGCGAAGCGCCCTTTAGGTAAGTCAGGAATTGAAGTCGCCCCTTTCACTCTTGGTGGTAACGTTTTTGGTTGGACCATCGATGAAGCAACCTCTTTCAAAATTCTGGATGCATTTGTTGCTGCCGGTTTCAATTTCATTGATACCGCTGACGTTTATTCACGTTGGAAAGAAGGCAATAAAGGCGGCGAGTCTGAGACAATCATTGGTAAATGGCTAAAGCTTCGTGGTAATCGCGACAAAGTCGTGATCGCTACCAAAGTGGGCATGGACATGGGTGATGGCAAAAAGGGCTTGGCTCCTTTGTACATCACGCAAGCGGTGGAAGATTCTTTACGTCGTTTGCAAACTGATTACATCGATCTTTATCAATCACATCGTGATGATGAAACGATCCCGCAAGAAGAAACTCTAGAAACTTACGACAAGCTTCGTGCACAAGGTAAGATTCGTGCTATCGGCGCTTCAAATTTTTCTGCAAAACGTTTGGCTGAAGCTTTAACCCTCAGTGAACGTTGGGGTTACATTCCGTATTCAACTTTGCAGCCGCAGTATAATTTGTACGACCGTGCCGATTTTGAAAAAGAATTGGAACCATTGTGTTTAGAAAAAGGCATTGGCGTTATTAATTACTATTCTTTAGCGAGTGGTTTCTTAACGGGTAAATATCGCACAGCCGAAGATGTGCATAAAAGTGCACGCGGAGCTAAGGCGACGTCTTATTTGAATGCTCGCGGTTATGATATTCTGAAGGCATTAGATGAGGTTTCTGCGAAACACTTTACCACTCCAGCAGCGGTGTCAATCGCATGGTTGATTGCACGTAAGAGTGTAACGGCCCCTATTGCAAGTGCGACTTCCGTGAATCAGCTTGAGGAATTGTTAAAAGCAACTGAAATCAAGCTTTCTGACGCGGATATTGAACTTTTAAATCACGCCAGTAAGTACTGATGTCCGAAGCTGGGAGTCGTCCCAGCTTCTTCTAAAAAAAGATCTTTAGAAAATCAAGATTCTTCGTTGCAAGTCCTGCGATTTGCAACGAAAGTGGTGGCCAATGAGCTCTGATCTTTTTCCTCTAGATAATATTCTTAAATCTTCGTTTGGTCTTGATGCGTTTCGGATCGGTCAAAAAGAAATCATATCGGATTCACTATCGGGAAAAGACGTTCTTGCGGTTTTGCCAACGGGTGGTGGTAAGTCTTTGTGTTACCAATTACCGGCGATGGCACAGCAAAAATTGGTGATCGTTATTTCACCGTTAATCGCATTGATGAAAGATCAGGTCGCCTCTTTACAGAAAAAAGGTATTCCTGCGGGAGCCTTATATTCTGGTCAAACGGATAACGAAAAGCGTGAAGTGTTCGCAGCCATTGAACGTGGCGGCGCTTACATTCTGTATCTTTCACCAGAGCGCGCACAGAAGGAAGGCTTTCAACGTTGGATTCAAAAGCGTCCTTTAGCGTTGTTTGCAATCGATGAAGCTCACTGCGTATCGCAATGGGGTCATGACTTCCGTGAAGAGTATGCACAACTGCGTATTTTAAAATCAATTCGCCCGGATGTTCCGATTTTGGCATTAACAGCGTCGGCAACACCGACAGTTCTTGCCGATATCGAAAAGCATCTGACGTTGAAAGAACCACGACGTCACGTTCACGGGTTCTATCGTCCTAATCTGTATTATCAAGTTGAATTCTGTGCTGATGAAGAAGCGAAAGCTTTGATGTTGATTGAAGCCATCAAGCGCAATCCTCAAGGCCGTATCATCGTTTATTGTGGAACTCGCAAGGTAACTGAAAGTCTTGCTGGCTTTTTACAAAAGAAATTTTCAAATGTCGGTTACTACCACGCCGGCATGACGAATGAAGATCGTTCCGCCACACAAGATGCATACGAGCGTGGCGCTTTACGAATTCTGGTTGCAACGAACGCCTTCGGAATGGGGATTGACCAACCGAATGTCCGTTTGGTCGTGCATTATCAAATGCCAGCAAATATCGATGCTCTTTATCAAGAGATGGGTCGTGCAGGTCGCGATGGCTTAGAATCGACTTGCTTAATGCTTTACTCGCGTAAAGATAAGGGCTTGCAAGGTTACTTCATCACAAGTTCGGAAGCTCCTCAGGAAATCAAAAATGCTCGTTGGAGAAACTTAGAAGCGCTTGTGAACTATTCAGAAGGCGGCGAGTGCCGTCATGCTGAAATTCTAACTTACTACAAAGATGCGCAACGATTAGAAAACTGTGGTCACTGCGATAGCTGCATACCGACGTCAACTCGTCGAATTCCAGTGCCAGAAGCTCCTAAAGCTCCGGTCGCGGAATTGAAAGCAGTAAAAACAAAAGCTAAGACGAAGTCACGCAAAGGACAGCCTGAAGAATCGCTTTTGGATGAAGAACAAGAAGCACGCTTCCAACTTCTAAAAAAATGGCGTAAAGAAAAAGCTAAAGAAATCGATGCCCCGGCATTCGTCGTTTTGACAGATAAAACGTTAAAGCACTTAGCGATCGAAAATCCGCAAAGCATCAATCAGCTTAAATACATCCATGGTATTGGTGACGCAAAGATCGAGAAATACGGTTGGGATCTGTTGGCTGAGCTAAAACAATAATTGCTAGAATGCACTGGAAGTTTGTCTTGGATCTTTCCTCTTTGCAGCTAGAGTGCTGTAATAAGACGAGAAAGAAGGTGCTATGAAGATCGCAATTGCTGGCGCGAGCGGTTTCGTTGGTAAAGCGCTTTTGCAGAAGCTTTCCAAAGATCATCAATTGATTGCTCTTAGTCGCGCGAATAAGAAAAGCGATAATCCTAATATTGAGTGGCGTAACTGCGATCTCTTTAGCCTTATTGATTCTGAAAAAGGCTTAGAAGGCGCGGATGTTGCGATCTACCTCGTGCACTCGATGCGACCTTCATCTCACCTATCGCAAGGCACTTTTGAAGATTTCGATTTAATTGTTGCCGATAACTTCGTGAAAGCCGCGGAACGTGCTGAAGTAAAACAGATTATTTACCTGGGTGGCCTTATTCCCGAAAATCAAGGGGCCCCGTCGAAACACTTGGCCAGTCGCCAAGAAGTCGAAGAAGTTTTTAATCGCAGCAAAGTTCCCGCAACTATTTTCAGAGCAGCCGTGGTGATCGGTTCTGAAGGTTCGTCGTTTCATATCATGGCAAGATTGGTCGAGCGTTTGCCGGTGATGTTATGTCCTTCTTGGACAAGTACGATGAATCAGCCCGTGGCTTTAAAGGACGTGTGTGACAGCATTGAATATGTTTTAGGAAAACCAGAATACTACAATGAAACATTCGATTTAGGCGGCCCTGATATTTTAAGTTATCGCGATATGATGTTGAAACTTGCTGACATCAAAGGTTTAAAACGTAAATGCATTCCGGTGCCGTTCCTGACTCCACATATTTCTGCGTTATGGGTGTGTGGCATCACCGGAGCGCCCAAGGGTTTAGTCGATCCACTCATTGAAAGTTTGAAGTTTTCACTCGTCGCGCGTTCACAAAAGAAATTTGAAATTCCAGGCGTGAAACCTTTGGGAATTGAAGACGCTTTAAAAGAAGCACTTGAAAATTATAGCGGGCAGCAGGCGCCTCATGCATTTAAAACACCTGACGTCGGTCGCTATATGGCCCGCTCTGTTCAGCGTTTGCCGCTCCCGGCAGGGTGGAGTGCTGAAGACATGGCGAAGGCTTATATGGAGTTCTTGCCAAAACTAAGACCATTTATCGTGAAGGTCGATGTCGACGGCCGCTGGGTTACGTTTTCAAGTGTGTTCCCCGCATTTAAACTTTTAGAATTAGAGTATGCCCCGGATCGTAGTTGGAAGAATCGTCAGCTTTTCTATGTGCGCGGGGGCGCGTTGTCGCAAAAAACCGGCCGGGGGCGCTTAGAGTTCCGCGAAGTTCTGGGGGGCGAAGCATGTCTTGCCGCCATCCATGATTTTAAACCGCGTTTACCTTGGTACGTTTATACTTATAGCCAAGCTTTATTTCATTTATGGGTCATGACGGAATTTAAAAGATACATCAAACGGCATTACCTGCCCTTGAAAAGACACTTCATATAATGATATTATAGCCTCATGGCAGACGCAGTTTTCTTCAAACATTCTGCATTCGTTCTTGGTTGGCGCTGGCGCCACTAATTCTCTGTTTTTTGCCGTCATCACGGCATCCGACTTTTCATTTTCGAAATTCGCTTAAAAACTTCCATTAGAGGAAACTATGAAACCAGTTATTCTTACCGGAGATCGTCCGACAGGTCCGTTGCATTTAGGGCACTTCGTGGGCTCGTTGCAAAATCGTGTGAAACTACAAAACGATTACAAACAATTCGTGATCATCGCAGACTACCAAGCGCTGACAGATAATTACGACAATCCTTCTTTAGTTAGAAATAACGTTGAACAAGTGATGCTTGATTATCTAGCGACGGGATTAGATCCAGCACTTAATACGTTTTTTATCCAATCACAAGTGCCGGAACTTTACGAACTGACTTGTTACTTTTTAAATTTAGTCACAGTCGCACGTTTAGAACGTAATCCAACTATTAAAGATGAAATTCGTCAGAAGAATATGAAGGATTCAATCCCAACAGGATTCTTCTGTTATCCGATTTCGCAAGCGGCAGACATCTTGGCTTTCAAAGCGGATCTTGTGCCCGTGGGTGAAGATCAAAGCCCGATGATTGAACAGACCAATGAAATCGCAAAACGTTTCAACTTTTTGTACAAAGCTGAAACTTTGAAAGAAGTGAAATCGTTGATCGGCACTGTCGGCAGACTGCCAGGCATTGATGGCAAAGCGAAGATGAGTAAATCACTGGGTAACGCTATTTACCTGGGCGATTCAGCAGATGATATTCGCAAAAAAGTAAACTTGATGTACACCGATCCAAATCATTTGAAAGTCAGCGATCCCGGCACGGTTGAAGGCAATGTCGTGTTTTCATTCTTAGATGTCTTTGATGCAAATCAAACTGAAGTTGAAGAATTAAAAGCACATTATCGCCGCGGGGGTTTGGGTGATGGTGTGTTGAAAAAAAGACTTGTCGAAATTTTGGAAGCACTGATTGCGCCAATGCGCCAACGCCGTGAGCAATATCAAAAAGATCCTGCTTTTGTGAAAGATCTTTTGCGAAATGGCACAAACAACGCACGACAAGTGGCTGCGACAACTCTTTTAGAGGTAAGATCAGCGATGGGTATCGTCTATTAGCCAAGGAGGAATTATGACCGCTATCGAACCAGCTCATGCAAAAGATGTCATGACAAAGAAAGTGGTCACAATTCCAGTCGGTCGTAGTTTGGAAGACGCGGTCGAAGTCATGCGCGATCTGCGAGTTCGTCATTTACCGATAGTCGATAATCAAGGCGCGATTGTTGGTGTTCTGACCAGCAAGGATTTTTCTTATTTAAAAGATCTTTCGAAATTTCACGTCGAGACGTTTATGTCGGTCCCGGTGGAGTGGGTTGATGAAGACACTCCTTTGCGCCAAGCAATTCTGCGCATGATCGAAAAGAAAATTTCATGCCTGTTGATTTCCGATGAGCGCCGCGAACTTGCGGGCATTATCACTGCGGAAGATTTGCTGTGGTTCTTAGCGCAGCATCTTGAAAAAGAAGAAAAGAAGCATTCCCCATTAACAATTTTAGATGTGCAAAGCCTTGACGAGATCGCGAATCAAATCTCGTTGACGGGGCTTTAAGTCTTGCATCTGTGCCCTTTGCCATAGTTTACTTATTGTAATCGGTAAATCTGGAGGGGGAATCCATGTTTAAAAATCTTTTGGTAAGTTTGTTCATCGTATGCGGAGCTTCCGTTTCTCATGCCGCTTTAGGTGGTCAGTGGACTGGTTGGGGCGAATGGACATTTGATGGCGCGGGAACTCACTGTGATGTGATGACTTTGAGCTTTAAAGAAAGTGCTAATAAAGTTCAACGCATTAAAGGCAAATTCGATTGCGGAATGGTGGCGTTGGATCTTCCACCTCAAGATCTTATCAGAAATGGTAATGAGCTTTCTATCGACGGCGAAGTTGTCGGCAGCGTTGATGGCAATCGCTATGTATGGATTGAGCCTTATAGCCCCACTGTACGTGTGAAAACGGATATTACAGTTGATGGTTTGCACATGGATTATAAAGAAATTTGGTATGGTACGGATGATGTCGTAATTTACGTAATTACGGGTCGTCTTTTTACACAAGGACAATAGATGGAAACACAACAAGCGACAGCCGCAAATAACGAAACTCATTCGGTCGTGATCGGATATGTATTGTGGATCTTTGGCTTTATGGGTTCACACCGTTTTTATTACGGTAAACCTGTGTCAGGCACGATCTGGTTTTGCACATTCGGTCTTTTGGGTATCGGTTGGCTTGTTGATCTGTTTCTTATTCCAAGCATGGATCGCGCTGCAGGAAAACGTTTTAAATCAGGCAAGATCGATTACAACTTGTGTTGGATCTTGCTGACGTTCTTAGGCGTTTTCGGAGTGCACAGATTCTATATGGGAAAATGGGTGTCTGGAATTATCTGGTTGCTAACGGGTGGCCTGTTCACTCTGGGTTACCTTTATGACTTCTGGACATTGAACGATCAAGTCTCTGAAGTGAATGGCTAAGATCTAAAGCGAAGTTGTTATCAACGGCTGAAGGTGCCACGCAAACATGATCAAGTAAGGAAGACTTATGGGCAGGACAACAGCCCAAGGTTTTGGATTATGGATCAGGTGTAAGAGAGTAATCACAAACACAATCGGTGCGAAGATTAAAATATTCAGTAGCACCGCAAATTTGCAGATCAGAAATATTCCGCACACAATCTCGATAGTTTTCACTGTTGGCATAATGAACTTAGCGTCGATACATGCCTTTACAAAGCGATCCACTCCTTCACTTGAGGGTGGAATCTGAAACCAGTGAAAGAAGCCATTAAGGCCCCAAAACACCATTTGCACAGCGAATATCCAGCGACAACCAATCTCGATGTAATCCAACATGCAAGCAGTCTATCGTTAAACGCTGTCGAAGGTAAATGATTCTTATCACTAGACTTCTGCTGGCTTTAAACCACCGCACCTCTCTTGATAGTTTGAAGAGTGGGGGCGCATGATAAACGATCTAGTGAAAGCCGATAACGAGGTCGTGAATAACGATCTTTACAAGGAGCTTGGAGAACGGTGGTACAAGGCCACCGACGATCCTGTCGCGTTGTTGCGGCATCAGAATGATCTAACCACTCCCTGGATTCTTGCAGAGATTCGTAAATACATCGGCTATCACGCCGAAATCTTAGATGTAGGCTGTGGGGCAGGATTCTTTAGCAATGAAGCAGCCAAAGCGGGTCATACAATTACTGGTATAGACATCGCGCCGGAAGCTTTAAAGGTCGCAGAACTGCATGATGCAACAAAGTCGGTTCGTTATGAAGTCGGTGACGCTTACAACCTCGCTTATCCGCGCGAAAGTTTTGATGTCGTTGTCGCATTAGATCTTCTGGAACACGTGACCGATCCCGAAAAAATAATTTTTGAAATTTCGCGAGTGTTACGTCCCGGAGGCTTGTTCTTCTTTCACACCTTCAATCGCAATCCATGGTGTTATTTATTCACGCTTAAAGGGATGGAGTGGTTCGTAAAGAACACACCTCATGATTTGCACGTGTATTCGCTTTTCAGAAAACCATCAGAAGTGATTGAGTGGATTGATAACGCCGGCATGGACGTGCAAACGATTAGAGGGACAACTCCAGTCATATTTCAGAGAGCCTTTTGGAAATTATTGTGGAGCGGAGAAGTCGCAGAGGGATTTCGTTTTCGCTTTCAAAAGAAACCGCTAACTACATATGTGGGGTACGCGAAGAAGTTGCGCGAGCAGTAAACATTTTTTAATGGACATAACAAACTTGAAACGTGTGGTTTGCCAATATGAACAGGTATATAGCTTCCATGAATTTTAAACATTTGATGAAGTACGTAAGTCTCCTCATCGTGGGGCTTCTTGCTGGAAACTCATTCGCCTTCGTGCTGGGCGTAGGATCAGCAATCGAGAAGTTGTCGGCGTCTTCGTACATCGCATTTCATGAATCGATGCAAAGGTCTTTCCTTTCATGGACGCCGCTGCTCTGTGGTTTTCTGGTGTTGATCCTGGGATCACTATTAGTCGCTTTACGCAAAGAATGGCGCGAGTTTGAATTCTTCTTCGTACTCTTTGCGCTGTTATGTATTTTGGACGAGCTGGTGATGTCGTGGAATGGAAATTTCCCGTTAAACCGCATCATTAATGCCTGGCGAGTGGAAGGCGCGCCATCGGACTGGTCTTACGTGCGCACGCAGTGGCTGCATTTCATGTACTGGCGGTGCGCGCTGATGATTTCTAGTTTTATTTTGCTTCTGGCTTCAGTCTTTCTTACGAAGACTGATTCTCGGCTTTCGCCAAATGTCGCTGCTGCCTTTTAGGAAGATTGCTTTTTTCGCCGTTGGCATCGACATGCTTCTTTTGTTCCATAGCCATGTCGCCGACGCGCAAGAATTTTGGTAAATCAATTTTTCCAGTCGCGCGGTAATCAACTAAAATCAAATCGCGAGCGTCTTCGGGCTTCCACTGTAAGCTGTCAGTCAAGTACGCCATCGCCGATTCAAACAAGCTTTGTAAAGAAATACCAAAATGTTGCGAGTGACGAGCCGACATGAACTCCACAAACGCGAAGAATTCCCAGAAGAACGATGGAGTTTCACGACGAGTGGAGCGTTCGCGCAACATCGCTGTGAACGCTTTAAAGTTCCCGCTATTCGCATACAAGTCCCAGAACTTCGCAAAGCGATTCATCTTTTGCAAAGTTTCAAAGCTCATCGTTTTTGTGCGTAAGATTTGGAATGGCGGTTGATCGGCGTAAACCATTTCCCACTCTTTATCGTGACGAGCAATCGGCGCGCCTTTTAGACGTTTCAGGATGCCGACTTGAATTTCATCCGGTGTCACCGTTGAAAGAATGTCGAAGCCACGAGCGAAACTTTCAAGATCTTCGCCAGGAAGACCTACGATAAGATCCGCGTGAGTATGGACGCCAGTTTCTGTCGAAAGGAATTTGAAATTGTCTTTTACTTTTTCAAGATCGTTACGACGACTCACAAGTTTTGCAACTTCCGTATTCCAAGTTTGAATACCGATTTCAAATTGCAAAGAACCTGCAGGGAATTTTTTAATCAGCTCACGAATTTCATTGGGCAAGCGATCCGGCACCATTTCGAAATGCAGGAATAAACCAAGATGAATGCGATCCAAAAAGAATTGCAAGATGGTCGTACACGTTGTCGGACTTAAATTGAAAGTACGATCAATAAACTTAAATTGGCGGGCACCACGTTCAAGCAGTTGTTCGATATCTGCCAAGAATGCGGGAATATCGAAACTGCGCACGGCTTTGTCTAAAGACGACAGGCAATATTCACAGCGATACGGGCAACCACGTGACACTTCCACATAGATCACACGATTTTTGATATCCTCATCGGTATAGTACGAATAAGGCGAACGAATCGTTTTAATGTCTGGCACAGGGCCTGAAATGATTTTGCGATCAGGAAGTACACCAAGATTCAGGTAATTATGGCAAAACTCATGGAAAAGGAAGTCGCCTTCGCCCTTGATTGTGTAGTCAGCGATCTGGCAGATTTTTTGTCCCTCTGCTTCATGGCTGACCTCAGGGCCCCCTAAAACGACGATTGTTTCAGGGCTGACTTTCTTCAATAAAGAAACCAGTTCCAAAGATTCATCGGCATTCCAAATGTATACGCCAAGGCCAATCACTTTAGGTTTTTTTGCCAACAGCGCTTCGCAAATATCGCGGGGAGCTTTGGCAGTCGTGAATTCGATGATTTGAGCACGTGACTGTAGATCTTGAAGGTTCGCATAAAGGTATCGCAAACCAAATGAAGAGTGAGCGTAAGAAGAGTTCAGCGTGACTAATAAAATCTCGTTGTTCATAGGCCCCGTATCCTAATGCATGTTGAAAAAATAAGCGAATTCTCTTTGCCAACATGCGGACAAATTCGTAGCATTAAATCGTAGCAATCCACTTTTCAAAGGACTGAAATATGAAAACAGCAGCCATGACGGCTCTTTTATTCGTCGCAGCAGTTTCCGCTCAAGCTCATGTAGCCACTCTTGAAAATTTCACGGCTAAACCAATCTTGGCAGATCTTAAAGATCTTCAAGCGTTGAACATCCCAGTCGTAGCGAAAGAGGAATCTTCGCAAGTGGGTTATGCGGTAGTCACTCCGCAAATGCAACAACGTCTTCAAGAATACGCTCACGCCAATGGCAAATGCGGTGGTTTTGAAGATGTTTCCCAAGATATGCAGGGCACAACTCTGGTTTCAGAGGGTTTTTCAAAAATGTTGAGCAATTTGGCAGAGCTTAAACAGAAGAACGATTTGTACGAGCGTGCTCCATTCCGTGCTTTGGTAGCCCAGCAAAATCCTGCTTTGACGGCTGCAATTGATGAAATCAGCGTCACAAACATGCAAGAGACTGTGAACTGGTTGTCGTCTTTCCCAACTCGTTACAACAAAGCTTCTCAACCAAACATCCACGTTGAAGAAATGAAGAAGCGTTTGGAAGCGATGCTTGCAACTTCTAAAATTCCTTACGAAGTTTCATTGATCGATCACACTAGCACGAAACAAAAATCAGTTCGTGTGCGCTTGACGGGTAGCCAAAGACCAAACGAAATCGTGGTCCTGGGTGGTCACTTGGATTCAATCAACATGTCTTGGGGTGGTGGTGATAAAGCTCCGGGTGCTGATGACAACGCTTCGGGTTCTTCAAATATTTACGAAGCGCTTCGTATCGTTTCACAAAAAGCTCAACCACAACGTACTGTTGATTTCTTCTGGTACGCAGGTGAAGAGTCAGGTCTTTTGGGTTCAGCAGAGATCGCAAAAACTTATAAAGCACAAAAAGCAGATGTTGTTGCAGTTCTTCAATTGGATATGACGCTGTTCCCAGGTTCTGGTGAACTCGTGATCGGTTCAATGAATGACTTCACTAGCTCTTGGTTGCGTGATTATTTGAAAGCGAATAACGAAACTTATATCAAAGCTCGTATCGTTGACGATAAGTGCGGATACGGCTGCAGCGATCACGCTTCTTGGTACAGACAAGGTTACCCAACGTTGATGCCGTTTGAATCTAAAATGAACGATTCAAATTCAAACATCCACACAGCACGCGATCTTGTGACGAAGGATTCAAACTTCAATCACTCTGTGGCTTACACAAAAATCGCATTGTTGTTTGCAATGGACTTGGCTAATAGCACGGCTCGCCAGCCGTTCTAAGTCCAACGTTCCATCGACTTAACCGCGGTACGTACATCTTCGATCGCTTCGTCATAATGGGATTCCTTGCGAGCGACCAAAGATAATTTATGTTCCCAATATCCTTTACGTGGGCCGATCTGACTGATCAGGCCCATTTTTATTTCTTCCAGCATATAGGGTACTGGAAGAAAACCAAAACCTGCGCCATCGACAATCGCACGACCGACGACAGACATGATATCAGACTCAAAGACGATGCGTTTACGCGCTTTAATCTCTTGCATGTAGACGTCCGTTTCGTGACGCAATTTCAATCGCGTTGATGGCATTACAAAACCCCACGGTGCTGCCTGAATAAAATCAGAAGCCGTGGTGTTTTTTGAAATACGCATTTTGAAGTTTTTTAAATTTTGCGTCGATACCATCAAACGCACGGGCATCGCAACAGATGCAAGCTCTTGCACGTCTTCCGAATAGACAGTTCTGTTTGTCAGAACAAGATCAATTTCCTGACTACGTAAGGCTTTTCCCAATTCTTCATCGCTGCCAGAACTTATTGAAAAAATACGCTCTTGCGCCTTTCGTTTTGTCGCAATAATGGGACTCAGAAGATCGGCGATGAATGGCCTTTCCACTTGATCACTGATGCCGATACGAATGCGCTGATTTAATTTCTCTGTCGGAGTCTTCAACGACTCTGCGAAGTCAGCGGCGATATCAAACATTTTACGTGCGTACGCGAACGCTTTTTCTCCTTCACCAGTCAGCTGCAATTTTCTTCCCTCTTTGCGGAAAAGTTTTTTTCCCAATGAAGATTCGAATACTTTTAGCTGTGAACTGAGTGACGGTTGACTAATGTGCAGGTAGGAAGCGGCGTTGCTGACTCCGCCTAGCTTTGCCGTTACATAAAAGTAATATAGGTGGTTGTAGTTGAACATAAAAACTAGACCCCTTCTAACAAGCATTTTTCGGCTCCACTTTGCAACCACATTGAAGATGCAGTGCTATAAGTGCTGAAGATCATGAGTTTTTCCCTCTGAGCCCGGTTTCAATATATAGAAATAACCTATGAATGTCATTTAATTTATATATTTTAGAAAAGTGTCTATCAAAGCGATAATGAAAGCACAGGAGGTAGATATGCAAACAGACATCTACTACAGAGACGTCACACGTACTGAAAACCTTGAAGACTTTTTGATGGAAAGACTTGAAGCCGCTTGCGGAAACTTTTTCAAGTACGATAGTGCCGCTCACCTCACAGTGCGAGTTGAAACCGATCGACATAGAACGGGAGCTCGCAAACCAAGCTATACTTGTGAGGTGATTTTGAAACCTACCAAATCCAAAGGGGTGATCAAAATCAGAAAGTCTGATGTAAGTTTTAAACGTGCGGTCGCTTTAACAGTTTCCTCTTTGAAAACTGTATTAAGAAGACACTCTTCAAAACGAAGTGATCACCGTAAATACGATCCGATGTTGGATTACGTTCCTGAATGGGGCGAAGAACAACAATTATTAAGTGTAATACCAGCTTAAATCTGTTTTCCGAAGCAACAGGAGCAGCCAATGACGAATACTCTTTTATTTAAAAACCAAATCGACAACGAATTGTCTCGCAAAATTCGCGATCGCTTGAAATGGGACAAAAGAGTGAGCGTGGCTGATATTGAAGTCTTCGTTCGTGGTTGTAACGTCATAGTCACAGGCTTTGTCGATACAGCATATAAGAAAAATGCCGCGCTTGAGGTGGTCTCTGATACGGAAGGCGTATGGTCCATCGAGGATCGCATAGTGGTCCCCGCGGATTATTTCCGAAGCGACGAAGAAATCAGAAATATTCTGAATAATCAGGTGGCGGAAATGATTAAACTTGGTGGAGAGCATATCGAAATTGATGTTATCGATTCCGTTGTCACTCTTCGCGGAGAAGTCTTCCGCCCACGATTAAAAGCGATGGCTGTTGCATCGGCTTGGGAACTCTCGGGAGTGAGGGACGTCCTCAATCTCATCCAGATTCTGGAACCTCCTCGCCGAGTTCCCCTTTTTATTACTGACAAAAATTTCGCTGCGTTCTTTCAAGAATCGAAAGACTCCGACGCAGTTGAAGACACGACTAATTAAGGAGGTTCCTTGATGCTATCTGGCTTTAATACATAGTGCGGTCCTTTCCTATTTATCCCTCCAAAATGAGAATGAAGGCGCTCTACCCTCAGAGCGCCTTTCCCTTTTTAAAATCGGTGAAAAAGGCCCATCCACTTCGTTGTCGGACCTTTCTCTTCTCTCCGACGTGGCGCTGCCACGCCTCCGATTCGAGAAAAATCCTCCGCCTCGCGGCTGAACCTTTTTGACCGATTTTACCTTTCTTATTGGCTTGTTGTTTTTTTGGAATTTTGCTGTTGAGTCGATTGTTAGGACGAATATCTCAATCTTGAGACTTTTGGTCCGGGGGGCGCTTTTAAAACAAATTTAAGCGACTTTCACGTTGGCTTCCTCTTTGCGATACGGGCGGTAGCATCGCGAAAGGATGGGATTATGAAACTTAAAAGTACGTTTATCAGTGTTGTTTTAGGTATGTCGCTGGCTAATAAAGCATCGGCCTTGCCGAGATTCGGTGAAACCGAAGGCACGATCAAAAATGGTATCCTGACGTTATATAAAGACAGTGAAGACGCACGCAAGGTCTACTTCTTTCCAAACAGTACGAGATTCTCGGTTGATAAACAGGGCGTTCCTTTATTCAACTATGTGTATTGGGGTCTTAGCGGCAATAGCACCGATCAAGGCGCTTACATGTCGATGTCGACTCATCTAAGTACTGATGAAGATCAATTATCGGCTTTAAATTCCTATATGAAAGATCATCCCGAAATGAAGGTCGCTGTGTTGCCAGTGAAATCTTCGATCATTGGTTTGACCTCAACGGATACATCTCAACCGCCGTTGAGTTTGTTATTTAAAGAATTCAACTTTTCAAAAGTTGGCGGGCGCGCCGAAGATGAAATCGGCATCAACGCCGTTCTTACTCCTATCGGAGCAAAAGCCTTTAAGGCCCTTCTAACTAAAGCTCCGGGAGGCTCCGCTTTTAAGGCAGACTATTGCTACACAGTTCAAGGACTTGGGCCAAATATGAAAGCAGAAATCACAGTCGACATGCGCAGGGTGTACGACTATTTCGAAGCGAACCATTCAGGCGGTTGGGGTTTCTTCTCGTGGAATATCCGTTCGATTGTTGAGAAGTTGAAACAGGATAATACGATCAGCGTACAGATGCTGGGTGGTGATGCTCAGATGTGGGAATACCTAAATCAAATTTCTGAAACAATTACGGCGCGCCTGTTTAAACCGGAACTTTCAGCAAGTCCTACGACAACAGCTTCTGGCAACAGACTGTTTAACTTCGGTGTTGGTTGGGTTCATAAAGAAGAACTTAAAACTGAAGTTTGGAAATGGGACAGACAAGACATCGTAGACCGCGAATTCTGTACTGCCATCACTTTGAAAGATTTGGATCAGTATCGTTCAAAACTTGTTGTCGATGCTGACGCGAACTAAGGAGACCGAAAAATGAAATCATTATTTACAACATTGATGTTTTTGTCGGGACTTAGCGCACAAGCTTCAATTCTTGAAGTCAATAAGCAAGAGTCGAAAGTGTATTTCACTGTGACTCCGACGTTGCAATTGAACTTGGTTGATTTGGATTCAGATGGTGGAATGCTTACGGTATTTCTCGATTATCGCGGTAACGACATCAAAAACGAATCTCTGCAGCTAAATGCGCAATATCCTAATTACGCTATTCAAGCTGTCATTGCTCATCCAGTGAGTGATACGGTCGATCTTGAAATTCCTGCGGCAAATTTGAAGAAGACCCTTAAAGTCAGTCAGGGGCAGACGGGACCTTATTTGAATTCGCAGATCATGCTGACTGTAAGTCAGGTTAAGAAAATCAAAGAGCTTCGTAATTTTTTGAAGGATCAAGTGAATTTTCAGATGCCTATTCGCGCAAGCTATTTTTCACAGCAGGTTTTAGAAACTGTCACAGTGGATGAATCGGCTTGTGGTGGTGAAAGTGTCAAGTCAGTCAAAGATGTTATTAATAATTTGGCGAACTTTAAGAAGCCAGCATCTGTGAAGAACGAAAGAACTTTTTCATCATTGAAGCAAGATCTTTTGGATAAGTGTTATGGAATTTCTCCTGCACAAATCAATTCATTTGCGGATCTTATGAAGCAGCCGGTGATCAAAGAACATCCCGCGAACTTGTCGGGAGTTTATGTGGATTCCGTCGCGCAAGATAAATCTGCCATTTTGTCGACCAATTTTGATCTTCAACTAAATTAGGTGATTTATGAAAAAGATCTTTCTGTTGTCCGTGCTTTTTTTGGCAGCTTGTGGTCAGCGATCTTCTGACAACTCAGGTGGCGGAAGTGTCATAGAAACGGAGCTCCACTGTGGAAATCTTAAAGAACAAGTGTTGGCTCTTTCCGGTGCAACAACTCAAGATTTTGTTTCAAGTTATGCCAAGATTCTCGTGAACCGAAATACTTTGTGCACGTTAGACCAAGTGACTCAGTATTTGGATAAAAATTTAACAATCGAATGTAAAGACGACTGTGTCGTGAGTGAGAGATAAAATGAAAACAATTTTAGCGTTATTTCTGATGATTTATTCGGCCAGTGCGAAGGCTCTGCCAGTTGTGAATGAAAACGTTGCCAATGGTGGTATCGTCACAATCTATCCAGATCATAAAGATCCACACCGTTTTTACGTTGCTCCGAATGTGGTGACGGTGGCTAAGATGAATGACGGCAAGGCTATCTTTATGTATACGGAAAACAGAAAAAATCTTTTTCAAAAGATTGCCCATATTCAAATGGTATTGGGTGCAGCCTATACAACGGAAGATTTGAAGACAGCTGAGGCAGAGATTTTGAAAAGGGATCCGCAAGCGCAGTTCAGCGGCTTGCCGTTTATTGAGTCATCGCTAGAAATGTCTGGCGAACTTCCAGACCTGATTGCTGACAACGAATGCGTGCACGACGCTGGTCTGATTGGGCAAGAACAATCCTGTGGATTGACTTTGACTCCGCGTGGTCGCTCGTTATTCCTAAAATCGATTGATCGTAAGGCGTTATTTCTGACATTGAACTTTAAGTATTCGATTTTGGGCGTCGCGAAGCGTGCTGATAATAGTTTTGCAGATCAGACGATTACTCATGCGGTTGCGGTTCGCATTGATGGTGGCGAACTTGTGAACTCGCATGCCGTAATCTGGAGATAATGTTTAAACCTTTTTGACCGAAGCTAAAAACATATCTAGCCTGTTAGGCATGAAGAAGAATTTAGTTCGAGATATTTTGGTTCTTAACGGAAGTCCCAATGGAAACTCTGGGAATTGTGCGACCTTGATTAAACATCTTGAAAAGATGACCAAAGGGCAGGCGAGTCTTGATGTTATTCATCTTGCGAAGAGTGCTTATGGGCTTTCGTTAAAAAAGAAAATTGAAAAGGCGCAGGCTGTGATTTTTGTCACGGGGACTTACTGGGATTCTTGGGGCAGTCCGATGCAAAAATTGCTTGAGCAGATGACGGAGCTTGAGGCAACGCCTGCGCTTGTTGGTAAGCCCTGTGCAGTCTTCGTGTTGATGCATTCCGTGGGCGGTAAATCCGTGCTGTCGCGTTTACAGGGCGTTCTTTCAACGATGGGCTTCTTGATCCCGCCAATGAGTGGAATGGTTTATTCGCTTGTGAATGATATTGCGCTAAAAGGGAAAAGCACTCATGCCCAGGATTTTTGGCAGATGGATGATGCGCATTTGATTTTAGCAAATCTTTACCATGCGTGTGATTTGAAAGTCGAATGGACGACATGGCCTGTTGATAAAGCTGATCCACGCAGAAGATGGCTTAAACCGTAAAGCTTAAGCCATCGTTACGAAATGAATAAGTTATTCAGTAAGACGTGGTGGCTTTGGCGCTGGTGTTGTCCCTGTGCCTGTCAGATGAAGAGTGTAAGTATCTACGGAAGTCGTGATGACCATCGTGCTTGAATAACTTTTGGCTTCCGTGGGATCAAACATCACGTCCACATAGCAAGTAAGACCTTTTGGCAATTCGCCAAGACAATTTGATTCAACCCAAAAGTTAGTTCCGTCCAAGGTCATTGCTGTGACAAGAAGACTTGCATCGGCGGGCGCTGTCAAATCATAGCGCATATGTGAGCGACTACCGATTTCTGTTGAAGGAAAGGCGAGTGGCGCATCGACAGGTGCCGCTTGCGCAAATACCGAAAGACAGCTTACGAAACACAGAGTGAATAATGCTTTCACGAGGGACCTCCTTTTAGGTGGCTTCATCGTGAATTTATTTTTTAAGCGTGCAAAGTACGGAACCGTTGTATGAGCGAAAAGTAATTACGTTCTCGCCCTTGGTGAAATGTTGAGGATCAAAGATAAAGCAACTCTAGCGGGCTAAAATCTTTCTGCACGCTTCGATAACGGGACAAACTTTTCCTTCATGCGAAAAAGCTTTCAGGATGTCGTTGGTGTTTGGATCTTGCCAGACTAGCACTTGCAGTTTTTTGAGCAATTCAGTTGTCACTTGTAGATGAGAGTATTCATCTTGCGAAACAATTCTAGTTAGAATCATGCTGAGCCCCCTCGTTAGCATCTTCATTCTGAAGCCACTTGCTTAGGTTATCTCGGCTAACTGCAACTGAGAATTTTTCTCTGTTAGACGGGGTGAGATGAAAGTGAACTAGGAAAACGCCTGGACTTTGGCGTCAGTATTGAAAACCAAATAAAAAAGGAGAGTCAAAAGATTCTCCTTTTTTTTCTATCTGTCCTTCGGCTTCGCCGGAGTAGTTTAGGAGTCTTCTATTTAGTGAAGACTATTACGTCATTGATTTCGTCAAATCGCGAACTTTTTTAGATGCGAAGTTTTCAGAAACGAATGCCCAGTTGATTTGAGACCAGAAAGTCTCAAGGTATTTTGCGCGAAGGTTTCTGTAATCAACGTAGTAAGCGTGTTCCCAAACGTCAGCAACCATCAATGGAGTTGGGCCGTTGTTTGTGAATGGAACTGCTGCGTTTGAAGTTGATACCAAGCTCAATTTGCCTGAAGCATCAGTGCACAACCAGATCCAGCCAGATCCGAAAGTTTTAACACCGCCGTCAACGAATTTAGCTTTCAACTCATCCATTGAACCGAAGTCGCGTTTGATCGCAGCTTCTAGATCAGCAGATGGCGCGCCACCTTTTCCGTTTGGAGCCATGTTGAACCAGAAGAATGTGTGGTTCCATGCTTGTGCTGAATTGTTGAAGTTCGCACCTGAAGATGAAGTTACGATTTCTTCCAAAGATTTACCTTTAAGAGAAGAATCTGTTTCCATCGCCTTGTTAAGATTGTCGATATACGCTTTGTGATGTTTGTCGTAGTGATAAGTCATTTGTTCTTCGTTGAACAAAGGAGCCAAATCAGTTTTAGCGTATGGGAGTTGTGGAAGTTTGAACATTGAACGCCTCCTGTTTGAGTTTAAATGTAATTCCAAATGATACGAGCCATTCCGAATGCGAAATGGCTCGTAAATGAAACTATAATGAAAACAAGAAGCGGTCTATGAATTAAGCATTATCGCCAAGCATCGTTTTTACGAATGTTGGAAGGCTAAATGCTGCCGTGTGAAGGTCTTCATTGTAGTACTTAAGACCTTTGGCTAGTGAGAATTGGCGCGCTTTGTCTTTATTGAAGTCTTTCGCAGGGTGGCTTGAGCCTTTAACACCTACTTGCAAGCTCCACATACCTGATGGGTAAGTTGTCGCATGGAACAACATAGTGTGTACGCTGTTCTTACCGAAGATGCCCTTCAAGCAGTGATTCAATTCAACGAAAGTGCCTTCGTGGAACATTGGAGATTCACCTTGAGTCACAACCAAACCGCCATCTTTCAATGCCGTTTTACAGTTGTTATAGAACTCCGCAGTGAATAAACCTTGCGCAGGACCTACTGGGTCCGAACCATCTACGATGATCACATCGTATGTTCCTGGTTTTGCGTCTTTCACGAATTGGATACCGTCACCGATAATCAAATTCAATTTTGCATTGCCGAACTCAGAAGCGATACCTGGAAGGTGTGCTTTTGAAGCGCGAACAACAGCTTCATCGATTTCAACCATCGTGACTTTTTCGATTTGGTCGTATTTGAACAACTCGCGAATAGTTCCGCCGTCGCCACCACCGATAACCAAAACGTTTTTCGCGTTACCGTGCGTTTGCATCACTGGGTGAGTGATCATTTCGTGATAGTGGAATTCATCACGCTCTGTGCACATAACCATGTTGTTGATCGCCAAGAATTTACCGTGAGAGTAAGAATCCAAAACGCGAACACGTTGGAACGGATTTGTTTCGTCGAACAAAACTTCGCCTGTGTAGCGCAAAGACAATGCTTGGTTTTCATCTTTATCAGTGAACCAAACGTTGCGTTCGATTTGTGCACCTTTAGACAAATCGAAAGAAGGTTTTTCGCGCATTACTTTTGGTTGGAAATCTGTTTTTTGAATGACGTGCAAAGAACCACGATTCATTTCAATCGCAGAGTAGTTTGCTTGGAATGCTTTTTTCAAATGTTCAAAAGAAACCCATGGATCAACAGATTCGCCGCAAGTGAAAAGATCCACTGCTGCATATCTGTATTCAGGCCATGTATGAATCGCAAGATGGCTTTCTTGGATAACAACAACGCCACTCACGCCCCATGGAGAGAAATGATGGAAAGTGGAATTGATAACCGTAGCGCCTGCGATTTGAGCCGCCTCAATCATACTTCTTTCAATGATCGAAACGTCGTTTAATACCTCTGCGTTACAACCACTGAACTCAACCAAAATATGGCGACCTAAAGCTTTCAATTCCGTGCCCTCCAAAAGCCAAAAAGTTTCTCTTTTAAAATGTAATTTGAAGGGGGGTTCTAGGATCTTTTTACCCCCCTGACAAGAATTATTTTGGACTCAAACCAAATCTTTGAAAAAAATCGTAGTATCAAAGACTTAGTTCAATTTTGAAAAGCGCGAATTAGAGCTAAAACTTTGCGACGTCCTCAGACAGTTTCACGAGTTCTTCTTGCGGAGTTCCCACGGATTTCACGACAAGACGAGCACGTTGCAGCTCAAGGCCTTTTCGGTCTAAAACCACCGCCGAGATCTCTACATTCGAGCCTGCGCGAAAGTGTCGACGAATTAAAGCCAGATTGACGTGATGTTGGGCTGGCAAAACTTTGCCGTTCACTTTCAAAAGGACTTTCATCGTTTCTTCTTGGAAGTCGGAACCGTTCGTGATGATTTTGAGGTCCTCTCCGATCTTGGCGATATCCAGCTGGATATTGAGCGCACGGGCAGGGACGTAGCCAAGGTCTTTAGGTTTTGGCAAAACGTCGAATTGACCGGCCTTATATGCTTTCAGTGTCTCTTCTTTTAAAGAGCTTAACCATTCTGTGTACTGTTTGTACGAGATACATTTCACTTCAGCTTTGCCACAGACGTCTTTAGTGAAATCTTGCAAGGCATCCCAGTAAGCGCCGCCATTATACAACTCGAAGTGGTGACCGATGAAAACGGGAACGCGATTGCCGTAATAAGCTTGATTGAAGTAATTCAGATAAGAATCCTTCATTTGCTTGCGATAGTTTTCTCTGTTTGCCAAATCGTCTTGGGCTTTCGATTGAGCATAGAAATAGTTGTAATCCATATTCAGAATTTTTTTACCAGTTCCTGCGAGCTCAACCGCCGGTGTCGAGTATTTCCAAATGCCGTTCGCATCTTTTTCTGGCCAAACAGGATCGTCACTTGTGCCGGAAGCATCGTATTTATAGCCGTAAGCTTTCAAGCTTGGATATAAATCAGGTGTCGTCGACATAAATGGTGCGCGGAAGCCTACGACGTCTTTGCTTTCAAAAGCATAGCCTTTAGGAAATTTATTTGTCGGATTGGGTTGTGCTTTGTTGTTGTAGAAAGCGCCAAACAACAAGTCGTCATATTGTTTAAGCTCCGAAGCCCAGTCTTCAGCATTCCAACCGTCTTGGCCCGCATCGAAGTGACCATTGCCTTTAGAGGCGATTTCTTGCCCTTCTTTGAAAGCGCCGTTTAATTGATCGACACGATCAGCGATGACTTTGGGATTGTCTTCAGCAAAGCCAATCAGTGAATAGCCTTGAGTGTGTTTTGGTGGCGCATAAACCATGCGGTTGTTATGCGAGAGGAAATAAACGCCGCTTACAAAATAAGTGAAGTTCACTGGCTTCTTCGCTTTTTTCATAGTTGCGACGAAACCGCGCATTGCTTTCCACTGATCCAAATTTAAACCACCATCAAAACTAATCACCACGTATTGCGATGGGCGTTGTACTTTTGTGGGTTTGCTTGGCGGTTTTGCCGTCGCAGCCCAGGCAGAAGTTGACGTCGAAGTTGATAGGGCGAAAGCCACACCCAAAGAAATGTTCAATAAAGAGCGCATCCTTATACCTCATTTGCATAGTCCGCTTAGCGGGCCGGAAAGCCCGTCTAGAACAGCGGAATAAATTTGTTTCAATGAGTGAAGCAGAGGCGCCGAGAATGATCAGCTTACTGAGTGCGAAGGTCTGTTAAGAGTTCTTAATCTCAAAACAGTTGTGGATTTTTTTGTCATGGAAATCTTGAGGAATCGACTCTTCCGTGATGTCTTTGACCTTGTACTTCGACAGGACGCTCGGGCTTAATTTGAATTTTCTTTTGTTGTTAGAAAAGTACAAAATGCCCTCTGGTAAAAGCATTTGCATGCAACTGTCGACAAGAAAGTCCTGATCGCGTTCGACTTCGAAGCTTTCATTCATCTTTTTTGAGTTTGAAAACGTTGGCGGATCCAAAAAGATCACGTCGAATTTTTTAGAATGGCGATTTTGGTGGAGCCACTCGATGACATTTTCATTCACAAAACTATGTGATCCTAGGTCGATTTGATTCAAGTCAAAGTTGTCTTGAGCCCAACGCAAGTATGTTTGCGACATGTCCACACTTGTCGTGCGGGCGCCACCCAGGGCCGCAAATACACTGACAGAACCTGTGTAGCAGAACAGGTTTAAAAACTTTTTACCTTCTACGGTTTTAAAAACTTTTTGGCGCATTGGACGGTGATCCAAGAACAAACCTGTATCCAAATAATCGTACAGATTTACTTTCAACAGCGCTTGCGATTCGCGGACCGACATCGTCTCATTTTTCGCAGAGATCTTTTCGTATTGATTCAAACCTTCTTGGCGCTCGCGTTTTTTTACGACCACTTTGTCTTCTTCGCATTTGAACAGCGCTTTTACAGCATCCACAACGTGCGGAAGATGGTTTTTATCTTTGTCTTTGATGAAATCCGATTTGTCATAGATGACATAGTGATCTTTATAGATATCAACGATGTAGGGATATTCTGGAATATCACGATCATACAGACGGTAAGCTTCGATTTTTTGGCGGTCAGCCCAGGCTTTAAGTTTCTTATAATTCTTTTCGAGGCGATTTTTGATCATGTCCATGGGGCCGTTTTAGACAAAAACAGTCGCTTATGGTACTAAATCTTCATGTCTGCGGAAAAAAGAGCCGAACATTTAGCATTTTTACTGGCAAAGCCTGGCTTTGAGCTCGCTTTTGTTGAGCATAAAGAACGAGTTTTCTTTGCCCTGTATCCTAAAAATGCGGCGGCAGCTCCTTCGTCGGCCGTCGTGAAGTTGCTGCAAGGGCTTTTTGATCAGCATGTGGATCACAGCTTTTTTATTCTGCGCAATCGTATTTTTGCGACAGCCGCTTTAAGTGAAATGTGTACCGGAATGGTCAAGGTCGTTGCAAAACGCGCGACGGGAAATATTTTGGCGCGGGATCATGCCTTAGAAATCACGTCGCAATTAATCCAAATTGGAGAAGCGAAAGACTCGCTTTATCCTGTCAGTCATCTTAACTTGGAAAATCAAGTTTCTGTGGTTGATGTTGAAAAATATTTTGGAGCGCATCGTGCTGATGGCAATCATCAAAGTTATTTGATGGCGGCGACCCGGTTAGCAAAAAATATTGCCAGGGGAGACGTGCTGCACGACTACGATCGCGATATTGCAGCTTTGTTGGTAAGCCGCGACGGGCAGCTTTTGGGGTTTGGTTTAAATTCAAATTCCAAAAATAAAACTCTTCATGCGGAAGTAAATTTACTGCAACGCTATTTTAAAGAACATGGCCATGGTATTCCTGAAGACGCTATTCTGTATAGCACGCATAAGCCTTGTAAGATGTGCGCAGGGATGATTTACCAGGCCAGTGGTCGCTCGCAACGACTGCAAGTTATTTATCTGCACGAAGAAGACGGCAGCTTATCGCGTGCAACGATTCTTGATCAGCTTAAGCTTAGTAAGCAACTTCCGCTGACGGCTCTTGAAATTGCGATGGCAGATAAGAATTAATTGATTTAATCAATGTGTCCTTGCGAATCGGTTTTGATAAATGCAGATCACAGCCGGCTTGCAGGCTTTTTTCGATATCTTCGGTGAAAGCGTTTGCAGTACATGCAAAGATTTTTGCTGGGATACGATTTTTTGCGCGCTCTTGTTCACGAATCAGGCGAGTTGTTTCGTATCCATCCATTCCTGGCATCTGCACGTCCATGAAGATGATATCAAACTGCATATCTTCAAGCATGCGAAGTGCTTCAATACCACTTTCAGCATAATGAATTTCGTGAGCTGATTTTTGCAGATAGATTCCAAACAAATTACGATTGTCGTCAACGTCATCAACGACCAGGATCTTTAACTTCGTGGCATTGACACTATTGGCCTCTGCCGATTTTAAGCGACTTTGCATTGGATTATTCGCACGCACGGCAAGTTCCGAACAGATCGGCATTTGTGCTGTGAAAAAGAAGATGCTGCCTTTGCCAAGTTCGCTTTCAAGCCAGATTTGACCATTCATAAGTTCGACCATCTTTTGCGAGATCGAAAGACCCAATCCTGTGCCGCCGTAGCGACGAGTGGTCGCGGCGTCTCCTTGGGTGAAAGCTCTGAAAATATCTTTAAACATGTGACGAGGAATACCAATGCCTGAATCCGAAACCGAGAATAACAAATTACCTGGGCGGCTTGTCGTGTTTCGTGAAACATGTAAAGTCACGTCACCCTGATGAGTGAACTTCAAGGCATTTGAAAGAAGGTTGATCAGAACTTGGCGCAAGCGATCGGCATCACCGATATAGTAACTTTCAAGTCCTTCTTCCATCTTAAGTTTTAGTTGCAGACCTTTTTCTTTGGCACGGAAACCAAGAACCGAAATTACGTCGTCGAAAACGTTTTGAATATCAAACGGCATGACGTGCAATTGGATTTCTCCGGATTCGACTTTCGTTAAATCAAGGATGTCGTTGATGATAGTCATCAATTGATGATTCGCTCGTTGCAGAATTTCGACGTAAGATGCTTGCTGCTCATCTAACTTTGTTTCTGCCAATGTATCCGTTAAACCAATGATTGAATTGAGCGGTGTGCGAATTTCATGAGACATGTTTGCAAGGAAAGCTGACTTTGCGTAAGTGGCAGCACGAGCTTTAGTTGCAGACGTCTGCAGTTCGCGATTTTTTCTTTCAAGATTTTCTGCAAGACGTTTCTTTTCCGTGATGTCCACGGCCATCTTTAAAATTTTCTGAATGCGTCCGTTGGAGTCTTTGATGGGTGCATATGAGGCTTGGACCCACACTATATTTTTATTTTTCGTCACACGACTGAATTCACCAGTCTGTGATTGGCCCATTGCCAATGATCTCCACATCTCGCGATATTCACTTTCATGAGAATCAAAATGAGGGAGAAAAATTGAATGAGGCTTGCCGATGATTTCATGAAGCTCGTATCCCATCAAATTAAGATAGTTACGGTTTGCCCACAGTATGTGTCCATCAACAGATAATTCTATAAGTGCATGGGTATTCAGCAAAGCTTCATAAAACGAATCGTTCATGATGTAAGTCTACATAAGAAATTCTCATAAAATAAAATTACAAACGCTCCTGAGAATTAAACTTCAGCAATCATCACAAACCAAGAATCCATCCCTCTTTTTTGGGAGAGGCGATTTTTGGATTTTTAAAAAGCTGTCTGCGTTTTTGAAAGACAAGTCCGGCGTACGCAAGAATCACGGCGTCACAGAAATCAATGCTGGCAAGGGATTTAGAGACAGATGGATGCAGCTTTACTAACTTTTGTGCGCTTAAGAAGGCTTTCAGAGCCACAGGATCCTTTGTTGGACTCTTAACCAATTTTTTCCACAATAAATCGGGATAAGCTTCAAACAACCACGGGCCCTTTGCTGGCGCCTCATCCATCGGCCACAACGAAAACCACTTTTCTGACGCAGACCCTAGTTCGCTCCATGCCCGAAAGGTGCCGGTGCTTAGATTTTTTTGAAAGGCGTGGGATTGAAACACGGATTTTTCGTGAGCGATGATTTCGCACTGGCGCTGCGGAATGTGTGCAGGATTTTTTTCAATGAACTGCGCGAAAAATGCGTGCGCCGTTTTTTCCCCAAAACGTTTGCCGTGGTAACTGAAGTGATGGGCTCGTTGCATAAGATCGAAGATATTTTTGTTTTTGGGAAAGATGTCTTTCGCTAATCCCAAGGCACTGTCCAAGATGATTGCACTCTTTTCGATTTCCAATCTTGGATCGATGTCCTTGATAAGTGATTCGGTACTTCTTCGTGTCAGATTCGGAAGATATAAATCACTTTCTAAGATCCACATCGCACCACCGTCTTTATAGACAATAGCAGTCGGTAGTGGTTGCGGTAGACCACTCTTTGTAACAGCTCCGGTTTGATCTATTCCTAAAAATACATCGAACGACATAACCTAAGAATAGGATTTGCCTTGAGACTTCAAAAGCGCGCTGATTGTGATTCTTAGCAGGATAGCAGTCGTTAAATAGTTTGGGCGAAGAAGTCTACCAATTTGCCTTGATCCGACGAGTAGCTGATTTGGATGGGTTTGCAGCAGACTTCGCAGTCTTCGACGTAATATTGTCTGCCGGGCTCCGAGATATCGAGCACCATTGAGATCTTCTCGTGGCAGTACGGACATTTGAAATGCTTTTCGAACTGTGCATCTTCAAAGGATTCAAATTGTAAATCGTCGCTCATAAAAAAAGCCCTCATACAAAGTATATGAGGGCTTTTGAAATCTTATGATTTTAAATATCGAAACTTGTTATTTTGCAGCCGGAGTTTCGAACATAGAAGCTGCAAAGTAAGACTTACGGAAAGTTTTCCAGTTATCAGGTCTTACAGAAGCTACACGCCAGAAGTAGTGTTTACCTGGCTCAAGTTTAGTTACTTCGTAGTTTGTTTCTTTGTGAGCATAGTCTTCAGCAACGATCCATTTGAAGTTTGGATCTGTCGCAACTTGAACGTGATATTCTTGTGCGTCTGCAGCTGCTTTCCATTCTAATTTTACTGAAGGAGTTGTGATCGCTGCAAAGTAAGCTGGAGAAGTCAGCTCAGGCTTCGCTGGAATTTTTGCATCTTCAGGATTTGCTTTCTTTTCTGGGAAAAGAGAGTTCATTTTCTTTGCAAGAGCTTCGTGATCTTCGTGACCTCCGCCGTGAGCTTCTTCAGAAGCTAGAGCTTTAGTTGTAAGAGCGAACGTCAACGCGATAGCAAGCACAGATACCAAGATCTTCATAAATAAATCCTTTTTAAGTCAGTCCAATCAAAGTAAAATAAAACCAGTCTTAAGAAAACCCTCTTGCGCTTTTTGCTGGAGGGTGTTAAAAAACCCGTCGGTTTTGCGGATAATTGCTCTAATAATATTCTAAATTATTGAAATTAGAGAGGAAAGTCCGGACTCCATATGGCAGCGCAAAGGGTAACGCCCTTCTACAGTAATGTAAGGAACAGTGGAACAGAGAGAATGTCCGGGGCATTGAGCCTGACACCGGGAACGGGAGGGTCAGGGGAGCCGCTGGAGTGAAAACAGCCAAACTCTGCGCGGAGCAAGATCAAATAGGGTAACACTAGTAGGGCGGCCAGCCCGTAGTTACCGGGTAAGATCGCTTGAGGGTGTCAGTAATGGCACTCCCAGAGGAATGATTATCTACAGTGAACGGGACAATTATGGGACCTGGTTACTGGGACAGAATCCGGCTTACAGCAAAACCGACATCCCACCTTCCTTAAAACGGCCTAGCAAATGCCAGCTGACTGCGTTGCTTCGTCGTCGGCGTACTTTGCAGTACGCTCTCCTCCTCGCGCCTTGCATCTGACATTTTCTAGACCGTTTTAAGAACCCTTATCGTTCTTCGGTCGGAGTTTTTTGGCTTCCGCTCGCTTTCGCTTGCGGGTCGCTTTTTTTTTGGCTTCTGCTCGCTTTCGCTTGCAGGACGCTTTTTTTGGGGCTGATTTTATACAGGTTTCGGTTATGTGGGTTGGTGTTCTTGCTGGTCTCGATTGAAGCTTGTTTGTATGAGAAGAGTTCTTCTTTTAATTTTCAATTTTATTTTTGTTTCGCAGGGATTTGCGCAGACTTCGTTTGGGGCGGCCGAGAATGCGGGTGATGCGGAGTCGCTTGAGGCTCCTGTTAATAGTTGTGATCCGGCTTCGCTTTGTGCGGAATATACTAAGATGATTCTTGAGCAGGCTCGTAAGTTGGATGGGAAGCCTGTGCCTGAGTTTTTTTGGGAGAATCGGGGGACTCGGCAGAAGCAGGAATGGGATTATGCTTTGCCTTTTCTTGCTCAGCGAGTGATTGATCGTGGTTTTAGTTTGCCTAAACCTTACGGTCTATCGGTGATCTTTTTTCATCAGGATCAAGGGATTAATCTTGGGGATTTGAAATTGGCTTTCAAAGATGATGTTCCTTTGAAAGACATTGATTTCGTGAAATTTACGAATGCGCATGTAGAGAATTATACTTGGCAGGCGAAGCTTGATGCTTGGATCTTTCCGTTTTTGAATGTGTTTGCCGTTGTTGGGTCGATTAAAGGTTCTGGAAATGTGCCCGTGTCGATTGCTGCTAAAGATGTTTTTGCCTCTGAGGGAATTGATATCTGCGATGGGGCGCATACTCCAGAATTGTGTAACTCGAAAATTTCTTATGATGCTCCTATCAACTACTATGGCTATAACGTCGGGCTTGGATTCTTGTTGGGAGCTGGTTATCAGAACTATTTTTTCGCGATGCCTGTCACGTATGTAAAGACTTACGTAAATGTGACTGATGTGCCGACTTACGTTTTTAACGTGACTCCGCGTTTGGGATATAATTGGGGTGGACCTTTAGGGAAGATGGGTTTCTATTTGGGTGCCAACTATCAACAAATGGAAATTACTTTGCGTGGCCGCTATATGCTTCCTTTAACAGGGACTGAAATTGGGCACGATGTTCCTGTCAATTACGAGATCAAAGAAAGCCCCATGGATTTATGGAATGCGATCACTGGGCTTAACTGGGAAATCAGTAAAGAGTGGTCCGTTGTCGTTGAGCTTGGGTATTCTCAGAATCGTGAGAATCAGACGTTCGTGATGAACTATCGTTGGTAGCGCTTGCACATCTGTGCTGTCGAAACATTCAACAGTCATGTAATTTTTTATTCGGGCTGCCGTGCTTGATGGGCCTTGTGCGGTTCTTGCGGTACAACCATCTTCCTATGAAAAATCTGGTTTTGTTTGCGCTTTTAATGGTGGGGGCTTCTGCTGCAGAAGCGTCGTTAAATCTTCCGACAGCTGCGACTTACGAGTCGGGGCGTCTGCTTTGCCAAGACAAGTACAAAGACCTTGTGAGTTTTGAAAAAGGCACTTACGTCACAGTTCCCGTTGATTATGCAGACCTTTCAAAAGGCACGACGGATGTGTATGCGTTTTTTTCTGGTGGTTATGATCCAAAGAAAGAAACGATTTTATATTTCACTGGCGGTCCTGGGCAGACTGCGCATTGGGGTTTATTTCGTGTCTCAATGCCTTACAATGTTTTGATTGTTGAACATCGCGGCGTTGGATGTTCACGTCCTGCGACGGTTCAACAATTATTGTCGCCTTCATTTTATTCCTCTGAATTTGTGGCGCGTGATGCACAGAAAATCGTGAAGTCCTTTGGTTTAGATAAAGTGACTGCTTACGGTATTTCTTATGGCACCGTGCCTGCGACAATGTTTGGTTCCTTGTTTCCAGAATTAACTCGTTCTGTGATTTTGGAAGGAACGGTCTATTCTGGAAGTGAACGTCTGTGGTCGGCTCCGCATCGTCGCAAGCTGATGCAGAAAATGATTGATGGTTTGCCAACGGAAATCAAAGCTAAGATGGATCGTATTTCGACTCAATATGGAGTTCCGAATACGTGGTTGTCGCGCACGGCGCGTGGTACGTTGATGTTGAATGATGGCCTTCGCAATTTGCGTAATCAGCTTATGAGCCTTGCTGATGAAAAAACTTATCAAGGTTACATCGAGCAACTTAAAGATATGTATGAGCCATTGTCTTATGAGCCGCATATTTTATTTACGATGAATGAAGTACCGTACACGATGATTTCTTGTCGTGAATTGGGCTTAGCAAACCCTGGTACTGCGACTTCGGATGCATTGATTAACGGTAAGCTGTATCCAGCTCCTGATGAAGATTCTTTGAATAACTGTAAGCAATTGAATGCTCGCGCCGATCAAACTTATTTTGCGACGAAATATCCTTTGAAAGTGCCAGTGACATACTTCCAAGGTTCTGACGACAGTGCGACTCCTTCGCCGGAAGGTATTCGTCATTATAAAGAAGTGCCGCAAGGATTTAAGCAGCTGTTGATTTTGGTTCGTGGTGGTCACAATCCAAACTTAAGCAACATTGGCAACGAAGCTCCTGGGCAAAAGGAATTGTTTGCTTATGCAGTAGCAGGTAAAGCCGTGCCAGCTGAATTCCTCAAGAAGATTCAAAAAGCTCAAGAGCTCAAGTGGGTTTACACTTCTAAAAACGCTGAATAAATTGAACTGAAGTTTTCGACTTCGGTGCTTGGTAAGTTTTTACGGCTTGCCATGGAGTAATCAGAATTGGATCGGCTTCTAACGCGATCCAATTGGGCAAGAAGCGCATGAAGCGATATGTGCGCATGTTTTCAAGCTTCTGCTCTTCTTCTTCGTCGACCCGGCGAGCAGTATCACTGGCAAGTCTTGATCCTTCTTTCCACATTTTTGCACCAACGATAAAACCTGCACCAATGATGTAGCCGATAGCTTGGCCATCGTTAACGCCGGCAGAGGCAAGTAAGTAAACGCCACCTGCAAAAATCGCCGTTCCAAGAATCACTCCTGTTGTCATGATGGCGCCACCCGCGGTGTAGCCGAGTGCTTTTTCACTTCCTGCTCCGAACTTCACTCCATAATATTGAGCCATGTAATTGGAACTGGAAACGATATCGCGAATGGCGGTGTTGCGAAGCATATGTCGTTGGTACCAAGCTTCAGTCGAATAGTGAATTCCCCCAAGAGGTTCCGCTGTTTTATTGCTGAATTTCGGGAAGGCCTCGCCCTGAACCCAATCTAAGTGTGGGGAGACTCCGTAAAAACTCAGTGCTAAGTTTTTTGGTGGGTGATTGAGTAAAATAAGTGGTAACAAGTTTTTGTTCTGACTTAATTCATACGCTCTACGCAAATCGACTTGGGCTTCATTCCATTCACCCAGAGCGGACCAGATACTTGCAAGCCAAATACGGAGTGCGGGATCATCGAAGTGGGGTTGATTGGGATTAAACATTGTTTGCAGAAAATATCCTGCAAGACGTGCTTCTACCTTTGCCTCGTCCCATTGTTGGTTTTCCATGAAGTACATCGCGCTTAATAAATGGAGCACGATAATTTCATGTTCACCGGGGATGTAGCCTTCTTCGGATTCGCTGAAGAAGAAATATTCGGCTTCACGTGAAATGCTGGTGTACTTGCGGCTCTCAAGAAACTTCACCTGATCAAGTAACGAGCTTTGATCCTTGTTACCATTCCAAAGAGAGATCCACGATTTTTCCATCGAAGTGATGAAACCTTTTTGTTCTCCCGAAGGAAAAAGGATCATTGCTTTTTCAGGAGAGCCCGTGCGCATTGCTGCAAGTGAATCGGTGTAATCGGAGTCGCGAATAATTTTATTGCTTGCGCAGCCGACAAGGAACGGAAATAGAATTATTAGAAGTAGACTGCATCTTTTTAGAAATGCAGTCGTACTCGTTGAATCTTGTGAATTCATAGGGCCAATTTAAAAAGGGCCTTGTGGAAAGTCATGACTCTGCGCTGTGGCCGGCGCTAAGAGTTAGCGGGTTATTTTCGACTTAATAACGAAAATACTACGAACTTGCGCTGGCATAAAAACGCAGAGCAAATTTCCAAAATTTGTTTGATAAAAACAGCAAAATGCACGTCAGAACCATGATCCACGCGAACAAGCCAAATTGTGGCGGTTCAAGCAGTGCGCGTGACGGCACACTGGCAATCACACCCACAGGTACCGCTGTCAGTAACAACCACTTCAACCATGGCACATAAATCGAGTCGGGACGCATTCCCAGTCTGTAGATCTGATACCAAATGAATTGCAAGTTTTCAGACTTCGCAAAAATGACCGCCGTAGACGCCATGAAGAAACGAACTGAATAACACGCAACCAATCCACACGGGATTAAAATCAACATCCACAACAAACGGAACCAGTGGAAATCTGGCAGTTGGCTAAGACTATAAATAAACCAGCTTGTCGCGATGATAAGATTACCGATCGCAGGTGTTGAAGCCTTTTGTAAGCTGATCATGAATTGTGAATTCACGGGCTTAGCTAGTAGTAAATCCAAATCACCTTTGCGCACTTTTTCTGAAAACTGATCAAGATTTTCAGACAAGATAATCATGTACAGCGCATCGACAACGAAGACGACTCCAAGAAACACGCGCATTTGTGGTAAATTCCAACCGCCGATCAGTGGTGTATGTTGGAACAAGACTTCAAACGTCGTGATCTGTGCAATATACCAGAAAATATCCGTCATCACACGAGTCAGGAAATTCGCACGATATTCCAGATCGGCGATGAAACTTGCTCTGAACATAGCGAGGTAAAGGCGTAAGTACTTTTGAACGTTTGCCATTTTATGCTCCCGTCCCAACGTAAACTTTAAGGCCTTTTTTCCACATCCACGCGCCAAGTAAATTCACAACCACAATACCTGCTGTAACAGAAATAAATCCTTGGTACACCGATGCGATCTCCAAGCGGCCCGTCAGATAACCAACAGGAATGTAAACGCCAGAACTGAAAGGTAAAGAGATGATGAATGTTTTAAACGGTTCGGGCATCAAGTCTAATGGAAACAGTTCGCCGGTTAATAACCACAACGCTAAGTTTTTAGCACCTGTGAATGAATACACTTTGTTTAAGTAAAACGCGCACGTGGCAATCACAAAGCTGATCGAGTGCACCAAGATCAAATAATAGAATTCAAGGGCAAAGGCCATCGGCAGGCGTTCAAATTTTGTCGGTAAAGCAAAAATCAATACCGCAATAATTGGAACCGCCATCGACACAATCGTTGTGATGAATTTATAGCCCATCAGTTGCGAGAAATAATATTCGTAGTAACTCATCGGACGAGTCAGCAAACTGTTGATCGTTCCGGAATCAATTTCTTGAATCATGCGGAATTCATACATCCAGCTTGTACAAATACGTGCGAAGAACGCGCCCCACAGCGCATAGGACAAATAGAAATCACGACCGAAGCCCGCGATCTCTGTCGTTTGAGCGCCACGGAATACCGCAAACCACAACAGAACTTCGATGCCCGTCGTAAGCGTCGGCTGCAAGATAGCGTCGACGAAATAGTTCAGTCTGTATTCAAGATTGGAAACGATCGCAAGATTAGCGAACGCGAGATTCCGTTTCCAAAAAACGGTGAATGACTTCTTCAAAATCGACCTCTTCATTTTCAGCCATGCCAGTGTTGGCATTTTTAACGAACTGTTCAACAGTGCCTTGGTAAACGATATTGCCTTTTGAAATCAGCAATAATTTATCCGCAAGTTTTGCGATGTCGTCCATGTAGTGACTTGTTAGAATCACAGTTGGACCTTTTTCTTTCACGTATTGATCAAGGAATTCACGAATTGTTTCTTGCGCTACGATGTCTAAACCAATTGTCGGTTCATCCAGGAAAAGAACTTTTGGTTCGTGCAAAAGTGAACCGATGATTTCCATCTTCATTCTTTCACCAAGGCTTAGGCGGCGCAATTGTGTGTGCAAGACGTGCGTGCACTGAAGCATGTCTGCCAAATGTGCGACACGTTTTCTGGCAGCGTCTGGATCAAGATCGTAAATGCGCGCAAGCAACGCAAAAGAATCAGCAGGGGAGATGTCCCACCACAACTGATTTTTTTGTCCAAGAAGAATACTGATTTGGCTTAAGAATTCGTTTTTGCGTTCCCACGGTTTGTAACCAAGAACTCGAGCATCACCCGAAGTGGGTGTCACCAAACCAGATAGCATTTTCAACAGAGTTGTTTTTCCCGCGCCATTGGCACCGACAAGACCGACAATTTGTCCTGGCTCAATCGACAAAGTCGTTTTATCCAAAGCGACTTTGTTATTGTATTTGCGGTTGAAGAATCCACGTAGGGAATTCAGGAAGCCTTCAGGCTTTTGATAAGTCTGATAGACGCGAGTAAGATCTTTAGTTTCGATTACGAACGACATGCGTCCGAGTATAGGGATTAAAGAACAGTATTGGAATCAAAATCCGCGTGACGATCTTCGTCTGTGAAGAATGTTTTCATGTCAGGAGAAACAAAGCTCACTTCTGTGATACGGCCTTCTTTGCAGCCCTTCAAAGTATCGCGAGTTCCGTCGTAGTTACACTCGCCAGTGTACCAAGCTTTTTCAGAGTAAGTGATTTTGTAACCCACCAAACGGTTTTCTTTATAGTAACCAGAAACTGAATCTAAACGTGTACGACCCGAAGACGCGTAGTCACCTTCAAGAATAGTGTCGCCCCAAACTTGAGCTTGCTCCCACGCAACTTTTTTCAAAGTTTCGCGAGTGTCTGGCGCCAATTTGTTTGTACGATTTTTTTGGTTGTACAAAATGTCAGTTGAATAAGGAGCTTTGCAAGGTTCTTCAGAGCAAGCGTTCGCAAAGTGAGCAGCTTCTTCGTAAAATTTGTCGCCTTGAGGTCCCATGCTATCGGCAAGTGCCAAAGAAGAGATTAGGCTCAAAGTCGCTACCACAACTAGTTTCATGCTCATCGTTACGTTCTCCTTAACGAAAACATAACGCCAAACAAACAAAACTTTTAATACATACACGCGAATTTATTATGCGTGAGATGAATTTAGATTTTCTTTTCAAGGATTACAAATTCAAGATTTTCGACTTTCGGAATTCCGAAGCGCTCGTCGCCGTAGGGGAACGGTCTTTTCTCGCCAGTGTTACGGAAGCCTAGCTTTTCGTACCATTTGATAAGTTCGGTACGCGCTGAAATCACAGTCATGTACATATGCGTACAATCCCAGAACTGTGCGAAGGCTTCGCTTTCATTCACTAACATGCGGCCAATACCTTTTTTCTGCAAAGTCGGTTCGACTGTTAGCATTCCAAGATACAATTTGCCGTCGTGATTTTCTAAGTGAGCGCATCCAACGATTTTATCATCCGCATCTTCATCTTGCGCGATCAAGATGGTCGCGTTTTCTTTGGCCAAAGTCGCCATGATGCTTTCGGTATCAATGCGTTGACCATCAAGCAAATCCGCTTCCGTCGTCCAACCCTTTTTCGAACTCTCTCCGCGATAAGCCGAGTTTACCAACGCCACGATCTCATCAATATGACTTTCATCAGCTTGAGTGAATTCAATATGCATAAATAAACCTCTCTTAAATTAACGCAGTGTGGACCCAAAAAAGTGCCAGGCACTTTTGCGGAGAAGGTGCCTGCCATTTTTGCGGAAAAAGTGCCAGACACCTTTTAGGCTACTTTTTCTTGCAGTAGATGAATAACTCTTTGCCCTGGCGATTGGGAACAGATTTTTGCCAGCGGCCCCAGAATATAGGCTGATAATTGTTTTTTAGACGTTGGCGCAATTCCCATTCAGAGCCGCCGAAAGGTGGGCCTTGGCGTTTTTCGAATGTGAAGAAGACACCCATCAAGTGACCGCCCTCTGCAAGAAGACGATTCCAAGTTTTTACTAAATCTTGGCGATGGATCGGATTCACTGCGCAGTAACATGTGTGTTCAAAAATAACATCGAACGATTGATCCCAGTCGCGCGGAAGTTTGAAGAGATCCGCTTGAACCAACTTCAAATTTTCCATGTGACCGTAAAGTTTTTTAGCGCGTTCCAAAGCCAGTGGAGAAATATCCACCGCGGTGACCACGTGGCCAGCGGCCGCAAACATCGCTGCATCGTGACCTTCGCCACAACCAAGCACCAAAATGCGCGAACGCGCGATTTTCAGACGTGGAAGCATGTCTTTCAATGCTTCTGCGGGTTCGCCTAAATTCCAACCTGGATTGTTGTCGTTTTGGTAAGCCTTGCTCCAGAAATTTTCTTTTTCAATTTCTGGTTTGTCGGGCCAATACGGTGGAATTTCGTAAGCTCGACCATCCCATGTGATGGATTCATCGTCGAATTCTTCAAGCATGTTGAAGAATGTCGCTTGTGCTTTACGTGACATCACGAACGGCACGAAAGTGTCCGTGTAGCCGTGGAAGCGATCCCACTCGTCCAGTGAAAGCGACTGTAAATTGAAAGTGAATTCAGTGCCGTAAAGACCTTGAATTTTCCAAGTTTTTCCGTCGAGTAGAATTTGTTGAGCAACCAAAGGTTCGTCGAAAGCTTCGACGATGACAGGCGTTCCACCGAATGTGCTAAGCAGTGTTCCGCCCTGATGAACTTTTAGATTTTCAAGAATTTCACTTCCCGCTGTAGGGTCTTGGATGCGCAACTCGCGGCTGACTCCGTAACCCTCTTCATCAATCTGAATAAATTGATCGGGAATTGCCATTAGTGTTGTTCAGATTCAGTAGGAGCTGGAGCTGGTGCTGGAACTGTTTGCGTGTCGCCTTCAGTTGCAGTGCCCGGAGTGATCAATGAGCCTTCAGTGAAAGTAACGAAGTCATTCGTTGTTTTTACTGATTGCAAAGTCCATTTATCAACTTTTGAATCTTCAGATGGTTCACGGTGAAGAACGGCTTCGCCTTCGATAGTTTGTTCAAGAGCTTCGCCACCTTCAGAAACGTCAACAAAGCTGTACGAAAACACGGCGCGAACTTTATTGTCGTTCAAAGTTTCAGTCCAAAGACGTTGGATTTTAAGATCTTTAGAGTGAGGTTTTTTAGTCGCCAAAGTTTCTGTGATAAGATCTGCCAACTTAGCCTGAATGCCGGAGTGCGTCTCGAAACCAATTGCCTCAGTTGTGTGGATTACATTCCAAGTCCAAACCAAAGCTGCGATGAAAACAACAAGACTAACAATCTTCTTCATTCGAAAATCCTCTCTACTGCCGGTATCTATTGCGTGGGTTCGTTTACATCTTTATCCGAGCATGATATTTCATTTTTTTCAACCCGAAGTGTAAGCGGTCACGGAGGATATCTCATGAACCAACAATGGCTGACAATCTTAATGTCTAAAGGGATCGAGCTTGAGCAAAATTTGCGTCAGCAATTGCAGCAGGCTAAAGATGGCTTGAAGACGCAATTGGAAGAACGCGGTATCCGCCTGAGTGCTGCTGACCTGGCGGCCTTGCTGGAAGAGGTTTCCCCGAAGGCCTCGCATGCTGCCTTGAGTTATGCTTTGGATATCGTTCGCCCCTTTTCTGCGGGAATGGGATTGAGAATCTCTCGCTTGTCAGATAACCAAGTTGAGATGGTTGTTCCTTCACGTACAAGAAACTTGAACGACACCAAACAAATGCACGAAGGCGCTTTGATCACAGCGGCGATTGAAGCAGCAAAATTATTGTGGATGCGTCACGCACCTTTGGGCAATTTTGAAATTTCAGTGGCGGGAACGCAGGCTGAGTTTTTCAAAACACAAACAGCGGACTGCCGTTTGCGTATGGAGCTTCCAGAAACGACTCGCGAAGTGGTTTTGGCGGAAGTTCGTGATCAGCGTGAGGCGCAAGCTGAAGCTGAAGTAAAAATTTATGATGAGAACGATCAAGCAGTTGGCTCTGTTGTTTTGCAATTAAAATTCAAACACACGCCGGCACTTGCTTAAGTAAAAAGGTTTTATGGAAATTTTAGAAAGTAACATTGATACGAACTCTGCTGACTTTAAAGCCAATCAAGATGCGATGTTGTCCATCGTAAAAGACTGGCGTGAAAAAGTTGAACTTGTAAAACAAGGCGGTGGTGCGGATGCCACTAAGAAACACAAAGCGCGCGGCAAATTAACGGCGCGTGAACGTATTGAAGCTTTGGTGGACGGCGGAACAGCTTTCCTTGAGTTTTCAACTTTGGCAGCATGGGATATGTACGAAGGCCAAGCACCGGGTGCTGGCGTTGTGACAGGTATCGGTGTGGTGCACGGAACTGAGTGTGTGATTGTTGCGAACGATGCGACTGTGAAGGGTGGTACTTACTTCCCGATGACAGTGAAAAAACATTTGCGCGCACAAGAAATCGCCTTCGAAAACGGTTTGCCATGTATTTATCTTGTCGACTCGGGTGGTGCGTTCTTGCCGATGCAAGCAGACGTGTTCCCAGACCGTGATCATTTCGGCAGAATTTTCTACAACCAAGCGCGCATGTCTGCAGCGAACATTCCACAAATCGCGGTTGTCATGGGTTCATGTACTGCGGGTGGTGCTTACGTTCCTGCGATGAGTGACGAAACTGTGATCGTAAAAGAAAACGGTACAATCTTCTTGGGTGGTCCTCCACTGGTGCGTGCAGCAACAGGTGAAATCGTTGATGCGCAAGAGCTTGGTGGCGCGCAAGTCCACTGTGAAACTTCGGGTGTCACAGATCATTTCGCAGAAGATGACAATCACGCGATTGAAATCACGCGTTCCATCGTTGCGCACTTGAATCACAACAAAGCTGTGCAATTGAAAACGATGCCGATTGAAGAGCCATTGTTTGATTCAAAAGAAATCTATGGCGTGATTCCTAAAGACAGCCGTGTGCCATTCGACGTTCGCGAAATTATCGCGCGTATTGTAGATGGTTCACGCTTGCATGAATTCAAACCGTTGTACGGCAAAACTTTGGTGACAGGTTTTGCACACATTTGGGGTATGCCAGTAGGGATCATCGCGAACAACGGCGTGTTGTTCAGTGAATCTGCTTTGAAAGCAGCGCACTTCATCGAGTTGTGTGAGCAACGTGAAGTTCCATTGATCTTCTTGCAAAATATCACGGGCTTCATGGTCGGTAAGAAATACGAAAATGAAGGTATTGCGAAACATGGCGCGAAAATGGTTATGGCTGTATCAAATGCGCATGTTCCAAAATTTACTGTTGTCATCGGGGGCTCTTACGGAGCGGGTAACTACGGTATGTGCGGTCGCGCTTATCAACCACGCCAAATGTGGATGTGGCCGAATGCAAAGATCAGCGTGATGGGTGGCGAACAAGCTGCTAACGTATTGCTGACTGTGAAATTAGATCAAATGGCTGCTAAAGGACAAACGATGGATGCCGCTGCACAAGCGGAATTCAAGCGTCCGACACTAGAAAGGTATGAACACGAAAGCTCGTGTTATTATTCTTCAGCACGTTTGTGGGACGATGGTATCATTGATCCAGCAGACACGCGTCGTGTTTTGGCACTAGGTATTGCAGCAAGTTTGAACAAGTCTTGGGGAGAAAAAACTCAAGGCGTGTTTAGAATGTAGTCGGGTTAAAGGAGTCTGTATGAATTTTTTGAATGTCACTGAGTTAGATCATGTCGCTTACGTAAAGTTGAACAGACCTGACGTGCGCAATGCTTTTAATCCACAGATGATTCAAGAAATCACACAGACGTTTCATGAGCTTGAACACCGCAAAGATCTTCGCGTCATCGTTTTGCAAGGCGAAGGCAAAAGTTTCTGTGCAGGTGCTGATTTAAATTGGATGAAAGAGATGGTGAATTTCTCTTACATCCAGAATCGTGAAGACTCGTTGGTTCTATTCAATATGTTTGAGGCAATCGCACGCTGCACTTTGCCTGTTGTGGGCATGGTTCATGGCGCAGCTTTTGGTGGCGCGCTAGGTTTGATCGCAGTCTGTGACGAAGTTATCGCTGAAGAGGGCACACAGTTTTGTTTCAGTGAAGTGAAATTGGGAATTGCTCCTGCCGTGATCAGTGCCTTTGTTGCGCGTAAAGCAGTTGCCGGTAAAGTTCGTCCTTTGATGTTGTCAGCGACTGTATTCAACGCACATATCGCCCAACAAGCGGGACTTGTGACTGAAGTTGTTCCTGCGGGTGAAGGCCATACAGCTTTGCAAAAGGTTGTTCATAACTACAAACAATGCGGCCCTGAAGCTGTTCGTGAAACCAAAAAGCTTTTGAACGATATCGGCAATATGACTTGGGAACAACAACGCGATCGCACGACTCACTTGATTGCTGAACGCCGCGCAAGCGCTGAAGGTCAAGAAGGGCTGAAGTCCTTCCTTGAAAAGCGTGAACCTTCGTGGAGAAACTAAAGTCCATTATTCTTGTCTTGATTGCGATTTTTTCCATTCAAGGCGGAGCGAGTTTTGCCAAACAATTATTTACAGTACTAGGCCCAGGGGTCACAACGTTCTTACGAGTGTGGATCTCTGCACTTTTATTGCTTGTGATTTTTCAACCGTGGAAACATAAGCTGACGAAAAATACCTGGGGCGTGGTTGCACTTTATGGCATGTCCTTGGGTGCAATGAATTTGCTTTTCTATTTGGCGCTGCAAAGAATTCCTCTTGGTGTCGCGGTCGCTTTAGAGTTCACAGGTCCGCTGGCAGTTGCAACTTTCGCTTCTAAGAAAGCGCTTGATGTTGTGTGGGCGTTGCTTGCGGGTTTAGGAATTGTTTTGATTCTGCCGCATGCGAATTTTTCATCAAGCATTGACGTGATAGGTGTTGCGTTGGCGTTGGGGGCGGGATTCTTCTGGGGTCTTTACATCGTCTTCGCGAAAAAAGTGGGAAGATCTATCGTCGGCGGAAGTGCGACGGCTTTAGGAATGTTCTTCGCAGCTTTAACGGTGACGCCGACGGCGATCCCACAATTGCATTTTGCTGATTATACCTTGCAGATTTGGTTATCTGCTTTGGCGGTTGCTGTTTTGTCGAGCGCGCTTCCATATTCGCTAGAAATGATCGCATTACGTTCAATTCCCTCTAAAACTTTTGGTGTTTTGATGAGTCTAGAACCTGCGGTTGCGGCTTTGATGGGATTCGTTTTTTTAAACGAGAAACTTTCAGGTCTTCAGCTTATGGCGATTTTATGCGTGATGGTGGCTTCTTCTGGAAGTTCCCTCACATCTCGAACGGCGGAAGTCCCGACACAATCATAGAAACTTACAACTTGTGTCCGTGATGTCCTAGTTAAGAAATAAAAGCATACTCCGATATCATGGACATGTCGTTGTCCAGTAGGTCCTTTGTTAAATTTAGTCCCGCACTAGATCGTCGCCGATTAGCTGCATTGATGTTTACGGACATCGTGGGCTATAGCGCGATTTTTCATCGCGACGAAAATTTAGCGATGAACTTGCTCAGCCAAAAGTGCAATATCTTGCGCTCGATTTTCCCCTCTTATGGTGGTCGTGAAATCAAAACTCTTGGTGATGGATTCTTTATTGAGTTTCCAAGCGTGCTTGAGGCCGTAAAGTGTGCCTACGACATTCAGTCGCAACTTTATCAACGTAACTTAGGTGGCATGCAGGATGAACGATTCCAAATTCGTATCGGTATTCACCTGTGTGATTTCATTGCGACAGACGAAGATGCCTTTGGTAATGACGTTAACGTTTCTTCGCGTTTGGAAAAAATCGCTCCTGCGGGTGGCATTTGCGTTAGCCAACAGGTTGTCGATCAAGTCAGCGATAAGTTGGATTTGAAATTCAAACCTCTTAAAGCGCGTAAGCTTAAAAATATTAAAAGACCGGTTGCCAGTTATTCCGTTGAACTTCCGTGGTTAAATAATCGCGAAACTATTTCTTTCTCTTCGCAAGTTCAGAAGTGGATTCCCAAGAAAATCACTCTGCAAAATAGTCTGTTATTTGCAAGCTTAGGCCTTGTTGGCCTTGCGGGTTTGATTTTGTGGGCTGTGTTCTTGCTGCCTAAAAATGGTTTTACGGACCCGACGGGCTTGATTCACTTCGTTTCAAGCTGGCAGAATCTGATTATTTTAAATCCTATTTTGGCTAGCAGTTTGTGGTTGATGTGGATGTTCCAACCGCAAGATCGTCGTCTATTATATTTGTCGATGGTTTTTACCGTAGGTAGTTTAAGTCTGGTTGAACGAATCCCTGTTGCTGTCACGGGTTTAACAACCCAGCATCTGCAATTAATTAATGTTTTAGCTGCAGGTCTTGTGGCATTTCCATTTGTTGCCTTAGAAGCTTTGGAAAAAGAAAAACGTCGCATCGAGGTCTTAGCGAATCTGGGTCTTGCGGCATTTGTTTTTTCAGGTGTTTTCCTGTCGTACAAGCATGAATTTGAAGCGTTACGAGTGGCAGCACTGGCGTTTTCAATTGGCGCGTCCGTTTATTTTACCTATCTAGTGGGTTCACGTATCAGTCGTTCTGCGCCACTTCCAATAAATGACCTTCGTCGTTGGGTTCTGGTGACGATGTCGACAGCGGCAATCATTTCGCAAATGTCGCCAGGCTGGAGAATCGACGGCATTGCGCAGTTTCTGGATGTCTTTTTCCCAGTGGCATTTCCATTGTATTTTACCGTCTTCTTGATGTTTGGGTTCGTCTTCCAAGAAAAATCGCATCTTCGTAAAGACCATGCGATGAAGACGATGCAAAAAGTTTCAGTGATTACATGTTCAGCCGAATCTTATGAAGATAAGCTTTCGAACATTCAGGAAAAAATTTGTTCATTCTTAAATGCGGAACGCTCGACAATTTATCTAACGGATTTAAAAGGCGGCGATACGCATTTGCGTGCGCAAGCGATTTATGGACCGACAAATAAGTTGAAAGAAGTCGCTTTGGAAGTCGATCCTCAGCACGGTTTGATTGGTCGTGTGTGGAAGACGCGCAGTCCTTTGCTGGTCGATGACTTTAAGAAAGAAGATCGTCTGACGAGTGAAGAAAGATCTCATATTAAATCGAATGAATATCGCACTCGCTCGTGCTTGTTGTGTCCCTTGATTATTGGGAACGAAATGCTCGGTGTGATGACCTTCTCTGACAAGCGTGGAAATGTTCCTTTCAACGAGGAAGATTTACGTTTAGTTCAATTAATTGCAAAAGATGTTGCCTTGTTGAGCTTGCACGCTCGTTTCCAAAACATGGTGGATCATTTTGTGTCAGAAAAATTAAGCGAGTTGAATCAGATCGCGTAGTGGGTTAATTCAATTCGCTTCGTCTAGATGTAAAATTTTTTTTAAAAGTGAATTAAGGTTCTGTAATAAAAGCCGAAAAGTTAGGCATATGAAAAGATCAACTCTCTCTATGATGAGTTTGGTCCTCTCTGGAACGCTTTTGGTGCTGGGCTTTTACTTCTTCGAGCAATACAACTTCACACCAGGCGATCAAGTCGCCGCGCCAGAGCGTTTTCCCGCTTCGGTGAATTCTACTTTCCTTGATAAACAAGTTCCAACACTCTTGGTGTTTGCTCATCCTAAATGTACGTGCACGCAGGCGACTCTTGCGGAGTTAGAGAAGCTGAAGTCGAAGCTTGGGGCGCAAGTCGCAGTAAAAGTTTTCATTTCATATGATCCGCAAGATGCGTTTGAAGGCCAAGCTATTGAAAAACAAGCGCGCACGATTGCTAATGTTGAAGTTGAAAAAGATCTAAATCGTAAAGTTGCAAAAACTTTTGGTGCGCTGACGTCAGGACAAACGATGTTATATGCGCCAGAGGGAAATTTGTTATTCCAAGGCGGCATTACAGATAGTCGCGGTCATCAGGGTGACAATCCTGGTGCTCAACAGATCGCCCGCATTGTGACGGGTCCATTTATTAAAAGCGCATTTGCAAGAACTCCCACCTTTGGCTGTCATCTTTAGAAAGTAGTTATGGAAGAATTAAACAAACGTGAACAAGAACGTATACAAAAGATGTATGTGGCGATTAGAAGCGAAAACTTTCATCGTACAGACAAATTGTTTTCGTATTTGATGGTGGCGCAATGGATGTTCGCGATTGGTTGTGCAATCTTCCTGACTCCGACAACTTATAATGGCAACGTTTCCACATTGCATCCCCATGTATGGGCAGCTCTTGTATTGGGTGGTCTTCTTACTTTCTTGCCGTGTAGTTTTATCATCTTACGTCCCGCTGAAGAGATCACTCGTCACGTCGTCGCAGTCACTCAAATTGGTATGTCGGCGTTGTTGATTCACTTAACTGGTGGTCGCATAGAAACGCATTTTCATATCTTTGGTTCATTGGCTTTCCTTGCGTTTTATCGCGATTGGAAAGTTTTAGTGACAGCTGCGGCCGTTGCGGCAGTAGATCATTTACTGCGTGGAATTTATTGGCCATCATCTGTGTTTGGCGTCGAGGCTGTAAGTCATTGGCGATGGATGGAGCATTCTGCGTGGGTGGTCTTCGAGATTTCATTCTTAATTCCAGGTTGTATTAGAGTGCAAGAGCAAATGCGTGCGATTTCAGAGCGCCAAGTACAACTTGAAATGATGAACGAGCGTATCGAGAAAAATGTGCAACTGCGCACGGAAGAGTTAGCGAATACGCAACGTCAATTGATGCAATCTCAAAAGTTAGAAGCCATCGGGCAGTTGGCAAGTGGTGTGGCACATGACTTCAACAATATGTTGGGTGGTATCTTAGCTTACGCAAGTCTTTTGAAAGAAGATTACGCCAATGATCCGCATTTGGTTTCTTCTTTAAACGTGATTGAAACAAGTGCTGAACGTGGTGCGGAACTTACGAAAAAGCTTTTGGCGTTTGCGCGTAAAGGTAACTACGAACATACGATCGTGGATTTACAAAAGACAATCGAAGAAGCGGTGAGTTTGTTGGAACCGTCGCTGGACGAAAAAATCACGGTGGCGATCGATCTGGATAAAAACTTGTGGCCGACAGAAGGCGATTCGACACAGATTTTCCAAGTGGTGATGAACTTGGCCGTGAATTCTAAAGATGCGATGCCAACGGGTGGTCATATCAAGATTTCGGCTACAAACGTTGAAGCGGATGAAGACTACTGTGCCGTTCATAAATCGGTGACCAAAGGAAGCTATGTGCGTTTGTCGATCGAAGACAACGGCTCTGGTATTCCGAAAGAGATCCAGGAAAAAGTTTTTGAACCATTCTTTACGACAAAACAACCGGGCTCGGGCACGGGTTTAGGTTTGTCGATGGTTTACGGGATTATGAAAAATCATAAAGGTGCAGTGGGTTTGTATTCGGAACAAGGTCACGGCACGGTTTTCCATTTGTATTTCCCACGCTCGCGTAAAGTGGCTTTCCGTGAAGCACCAGTTTCTGGTTTGTCGATTCCTTCAAAAACATTCTTACAAGGCCAAGACATTTTGTTGGCTGACGATGAAGAGACAATGCGTAAAGCGGGCAGTGATATTCTAAAACGTTACGGTGCAAGTGTGCATGCTTATGAAGACGGTTCATTGGCATTGGCAGCGCTTGAAGAAAATCCAGAGCGTTTTAAGATTATTATCTTGGATGCGATTATGCCAAAAATGAACGGCATCGAAACTTTCCACAAGATGCGCGAAATGGCTCCTGACGCTCAGTTTGTGTTTTCTAGCGGTTATGCAGAGAGCTCTGAAATTACGGAACTACGAAATCGATATGCAGTGAAGTTCATCCAGAAACCTTTTAAAGCCGAGCAGCTTGCTCGGGAAATTATGAAGAAGGCGGCTTAGTATGGAACAACTGAAAGACAAACCGTTGATATTGACGATTGATGACGAACCAACGATTCGCTCGGCAATTCAGTTAATTATGTCGCGTCGTCACTGCAATGTCCTGGGGGCGCAAGACGCTGAAGAGGCTAAAACTCTGGTCCAAGCCAACACCTTTGACATCATTTTGCTTGATGTAAAACTGGGCAAATCAAGTGGCCTGGATTTCCTTAAATATTTGCGCGAAGAGTTGAAAATAGCGACTCCCGTGCTGATGATGAGCGGTCTTGCGGACACAGAACGAATTAAAGAAGCCAGTAAGTACAATATTAAGGGCTTCTTGCTAAAACCGTTTAACTCCAAAGGCTTAGAGGAGAAGGTTTTCAGTTCGATGGATGGGTTCGTAAAACCCCAGGCGGCCTAGGGAATTTGTTCCTCTTTTCGTTGCCTTAACCGCGATTCGCCATTATAGATAAAGCTCTTAAATTGGAGCTTTTGCACCATGACGAAAATGCCTGTTAAATTTACTCGTATCGCCATTGCCAATCGCGGTGAAGTCGCGGTTCGCATTATCAAAGCTTGCGAAGAGTTGGGAATCGAAACGGTTCTTCTACACTCTGAAGCGGACATCAATTCTCGCGCTTACAGAATGGCGACTAAAACAATCTGCATCGGCCCAGCGCCAACAGCCGAAAGTTATTTAAACATTCAAGCAAATATCAACGGAGCTTTAGCTGGTGGCGCGCAAGCGATTCATCCAGGTTTCGGTTTCCTTTCTGAAAATGCTGATTTCGCTGAAGCAGTTGAAAAAGCTGGTATCACTTTCATCGGTCCTTCTGCTGAAGCGATTCGTTCTTTAGGTGACAAAGTTCACTGTAAAGAGCTTGCGAAAAAAGCGGGCTTGCCACTTGTGCCTGGTTATCAAGGTGAACACCAAGATGTTCCGCACTTGATTGAGCAAGTTAAAAAAATCGGATTGCCAGTGATCGTGAAAGCCGCAGCAGGCGGTGGCGGTCGTGGTATGAAATTGATCACAAAAATTGAAGATGCGGCAGAGTTGATCGAGTCCGCACAACGTGAAGCTCAATCAGCGTTTGGTTCGCCAAAAGTTTTCTTAGAAAAATATCTGGATCGCGCTAAACACATCGAGTTCCAAGTATTCGGCGATAGCACAGGGCAAGTGATTCATTTCTTTGATCGCGAATGTTCAGTGCAAAGACGTCACCAAAAAATTATCGAAGAAGCGACTTCGCCTTCATTGACGGACGATCTTCGTCGTCGCATGGGTGAAGCTGCATGTGCGATTGCAACTTTGGGAAAATACAAAGGTGCTGGCACAGTTGAATTCCTATTGCAAGACGGTGAATTCTATTTGCTTGAGGTAAATACGCGTTTGCAAGTTGAACATCCAGTGACGGAAGAAGTTTTGGGTGTGGATTTAGTGAAAATGCAAATCCTGACGGCGCAAGGTGATTTCGTGCACGATCCAAAACAAGTGCGTGTGCCTCGTGGTCATTCTATCGAGTGTCGTATTTACGCTGAAAATCCGTTCATGGGTGGTGTGCCTTCAACAGGTTTGTTGGGTCACGTAGCTTGGCCAGAAGGCCCAGGCCGTCGTTATGAATATGGTTTTGATGAAGGCGACACAATCACTCCGTTCTATGATCCGATGATCGCGAAAGTGATTGTGTGGGATGAAAATCGTCCGCGTGCGATTCAAAAAATGATCCGCGTGTTGAAAGACTCTGTTGTGTTTGGTGTGCATACGAATATTCCATACTTGATCGAAATTCTTTCACACAAAGAATTCGTGATGGGCACAATGACAACTCGCTTTATTGAAACGTATTTTGCTGAAGCTTTGAAAGAACCTGAATTGACTGAAGTTGAAAAGAAAATCGCAGCGGGTGCTTTGGCACAAGTTCGTGGTGTCGCAACGGCTGAAGGTTCTGCGGCGATGACAGCAGGTGTTTCGTCTCCATGGTCTTCATTCTGGAGAGGTGTCTAATGGAAGTTAAAGTAAGAATCGACGGTGTTGATCACAAAGCCCAAGCGCAACTTATGAAGGGCACTTTGTGGGTGCACGTAAATGGTCGCACCTTCACAATGGACGCTGGCTCTGGACAAAAGTCTCGTAAAAAAGCTGGTGGCGGTGGTTCTTCGGATACAATCGCGGCCCCAATGCCAGGTAAAGTAACTAAGATTCTTTTAACTGCGGGTTCAGCAGTCAAAGCGGGCCAAGCCGTGCTTGTGATGGAAGCCATGAAAATGGAATACACACTGAAGAGCGAAATCGATGGTACAATTGAATCAGTATCATGTGCGGTTGGCGAGCAAGTGGCTTTAGGTAAAGCCCTTGTGAAAATGAAACCATCTGCCGAAAAGTAAGCCTATGAAAAAGAACGCAGTCGTTATTGTTGAAATGGGACTTCGTGACGGACTTCAAAACGAGAAAACCGTTTTGGATGCTGACACGCGCGTTGAATTCGCAAAACGATTGATTGAAGCGGGAACGAAACGAGTTGAAATTGGTTCGTTCGTATCACCTAAATGGGTTCCGCAAATGGCGGGCACATCTGAAATCTTAGCAAAGACTTTTGCTTTGCAAAAAACAGGTGCGCTACCAAAGAAGACAGAATTTTCTGTGCTGGTTCCAAATGAACACGGAATGCTGGATGCAATCAAATCCGGTGTGAAAGAAATCGCAATCTTTGCTGCGTGTTCAGAATCATTCTCTAAGAAAAATATCAACTGCACGATTGAAGAAAGTTTCCAACGTTTTGAGCCGGTGATGGCTTTAGCGAAGAAACATAAAATCAAAGTGCGTGGTTATCTTTCAACATGCTTTGGCTGTCCGTTCGAAGGCAAAGTGCCTGAGGCGCGTGTTGTGAAGCTTGCGCAAAGAATGCATAAGATGGGCGTTTATGAACTTTCAATCGGCGATACCATTGGTGTTGCTGATGTGGGGCAGGTTCGTTCGTTGTTTAAAAAATTGAAGAAGGTTGTCCCTGCGAAAAAGTTAGCGGGACATTTTCACGATACTCGTGGGCAGGCGTTGGCAAACATTCTTGCGGCCTACGACATGGGTATTACGGTGTTTGATGCAAGCTTGGGTGGCTTAGGTGGTTGCCCTTACGCTCCAGGTGCAACGGGCAACGTTGCAACTGAAGACGTGGTTTACATGTTCCATGGTATGGGCGTGAAGACAGGTTTGAATCTTGATAAGCTTCTTGAAATAAATCCGTGGATGGCAGAAAAAATCCAACATCCACTTCCATCAAAAGTCGGCAAGGTTGGAAAACTCAAGCCGCTTGGTAAAGTTCTTTAATTCTTAGTCACCGCGAGAAACAAGCACATTGCGAACGATGTCTACAGCGTTACCTTGTGCATCCAGGATCACTCTGAATTGAATACCAGTTTCACCCATTGGGCTGTATGAAATAAAAGTCGTGCAGTCTGCAGATTTCTTATCGCTTTGCACTTCGCATTTTGTATCAACGTTTGAAATCGGGCTTTCTAGATTTTCAAGATCACGGCCTTCTTCAAGGCGCTTCATGATCTCTTCATTGCGAGCTTTTACTTTGCCCAAGATATCCGTCAGTCTTTCATTGTCATGAACGTCGCCAGACATGCGGATAGAGGCCGCGTTGTTTTCTAAAAGAGAGTAGGCTTGCTCTTGCAATTGTTGATCGTTCAAAGAATCAAAAGCCGATGCTTGAACTTGAGTCGTAGCGAACAACATTGGCAAAGCCAAAACCATCAAAGACTTACGCATAAAACCTCCTGATATTAATAACAAGGCGGGGAATTGCAGGTTCTATTCCCCTCTCAGAAGCTTTATATGCGTTTTTAGCTGTCACAATTTAGGCAACAGGCCTGTTTTGTTACTGGGAACCCTGCATGGACTTTTCCAGGCGGTCTAAGCGGGCTTTGAGTTCGGCGTTCTCTTTTTGCAAAGCAAGGATTTGTCTATTGTGAATTTCAAGAGACTGATCTTGGTTAACAAGCTTTGCATAGAGCTCTTTCACGGCGTTAATAAGCATGTACGAAAACTTCGAGTAATCGACCGTTTTAATTTCAGTGAGTTCGGTATCTTCTGGATGCATTTTCACCAAACGCGGCTTCACAAGATCGGGATTTGTTTGCTCTAGTTCTTGCGCGATAACACCAACAGCTGTTTCACCAGTTTTAGGCATTTCACCCAAGCCATTGAAGCGATATGTTCTTAAGCGAACACTCAGAAGTTCTTTAAGTCCTTGAGAGTAATCTTGAATATTTTCTTTCAATCTTTGATCCGAGGCACAGGTGCCGCTAACAACGGATGCACCAATGCGGAAACACGTTGAAGTGTTAATGTCTCCGGCAACATCCAGTTTATAAGCTGGGCTGTTCACACCAATACCGACTTTGCCTGTCGATAAAGTAGTGCCCGTGCCGTCAACGCTATTTGCAAAAATCAAATTTCCAATGTTCAGTGTATTACTTGAAGTCGCAGTTACCGCGCTGATGTTATTGCCAATAATAATATTGTTTGCACCGGTCGTTAAGTTGTTAGCGGCTTGATAACCAAGAACAACGTTGGCATCTGCACCAGTTGTTAGATAGCGTGCAGAGCGGCTACCAACAATCGTATTGTTATTAAATGTTGAAGAGTTCGGCGAGCTGCCCACAGCTTGAGAACCGATGATGACGTTATAACTTCCCGATTTGAGTCCCTGTCCTGACCAAGCACCGATGGCGGAGTTGTTATTGCCGCTGCCTATGCCCCCAAGTGCGCCGGTACCGATTGCAGAGTTTTCGCTGCCGGTCGTATTGCCGATCATCGACTCAGCGCCAATTGAAGTGTTGAGTTGTCCCGTTGTATTTGACAGCAGTGCCTGCCAACCAAAGGCAGAGTTTTCAGAGCTTGAGGTCGATGAAGAAAGCGTCTCTGCGCCAAACGCGGTATTCTGACCACCGTTTTGATTCACTGCCATTGCCTTAGCACCGAATACTGTGTTTCCGCCCGTACCACCGCTTTCTGTCGCCGGAGGGGAAGTACCAGGCCCAAAAAAGATGACGTTGCCCGGAGCGTACACATAGACGTCAGGTAAATCATTTAAAGCATTAATGCTGGTCGCAGCACAACCCCAGCCCGCGACAGTCCAAGTAGCGACCTGTCCGGCAGTACTACAACCAAAAGAATAAAATTTTCCGGTCGAATCGCTGACCACAAGATTTGACGTCGCGCTATTCACTCCACCAAAATTCATTTTCGTTGCCGTCACTGCGCTGTTTGCAATTGTTGTGGTCACAGATCCCGAACTGAATGCGGAGGAAGTCACATCGCCTGTTAATGTTGTAATGTAATTTCCAGCCGGTTGCTTATTGTTGAAAGCGCTGAAATCCGTTTTAGACAAATAACCGTCTTGAGTTGCATCCACTTTTGGCAAAGAAATATTAGGAGTCGCGCCTCCACTTGAAGCAAGTGGCGCACTTGCAGTGACACTTGTCACTGTGCCTGTGCTCGGGCTGATCCAAGAAAGCTGCCCTGTCGTTGCGCTCATTCCAAGTACTTGGCCTGAAGTACCCTGGGCTGTCGGCAACGTTAGAATATAACTGGCCGTTACGTTTGCAGGAGCTTTTAAACCAACAGAACTTGGTGTTGGAGTTTTCGCATCATAAAGATAGAGCGCATCTTTGGCCGTGAGCGATTTATTCGTTTGAATGTTGCCGTTACTGGATACGATATCTCCTGAAATATTAATCGAAGCTGAGCTTGATAAACTAGAAGCTACAACATTCGTTAGAAGCGATCCATCCACTGCCGGTAACTTGCTTGATGAATCCAATTGCACGACTTGATTTGCGCCGGTTCCTACGTCGACGGCAAGCGTTCCCGAACTAGTGATAGCGGCATTGCTTGCTTGATCCGTTTTTAATCCTGTTCCCGCAGCCACACTTGTGACTGTGCCTGATGCTGTTCCTGAAGCGACCACGCACACCAAATTTCCAGAACCATCATTTTTTAAAAATGAATTTGCAGCGCAAGTCGGCAGGTTCGATTTTGCAAAAGATTTTACCGAAGGGTCGGTCTCTGTATAGGAAGTCATCGGCGTTACCGCAGTCCAAGCTCCACCATTCCAGCCAAGGACTTGCCCGTTAGTTAACGATGGAACCGTTGTGCCATTGAGTTTTCCGGCTTTTTCATATTGAGTAGACGTCCCGTTAATTAACGACATCAACTGCGTGAAACCAGCGGGCGTTAAAGGCGTGGCATCGAATGCAGGATTTGCGGGATTTGGATCTACGACACGCAATACAGATTTTGCAGCAGTACCACCCACATTCTGAGTATCGTGAGAGTTCACAGAAAACGGCACATAATTTAAAGCCATGGAAGGAAGATTGTCCCAGCCATATCCTGTATGATCATCATATGAAACAATCATTTCGCGTTGATCTAATGTCTGAGAAGTATAAGAACTCGTTGAGTTACAGACCAAATTAGAAATAGTCGTACCATTATTAGCGAAAATATTTTCGATCGTAAGACCCGGATCGTCGCCCGAACGAGTGCCTGAGCCGTCGCCGATTGGAATCACAAACACACCTTGTGAAGCCGTCATATTTACAGTTCGACTTTCCTCGTAAAGAAGACATTTTTTAGGACTCGGACTAAAAATGCGAATGCGAAATGTCACGTTCGCTGCTTCCAGTGGTTGATCGTTTTGATCAAGAAGTCGACCATGATAAGTGATAACCGCGCCTGCCCAAGTGAAAGTGGGTAGCAACAAGGCGAACACTAAATTTCCAAGAAAGATGCATGGTGTTTTCATGGTTCTCACTCCTTGAAGATTGAGCCTTGAACGTTCGTATTTACTTTGAATCCTCGAGTTGTCGTTCCATCTGAATTGGTATTTTGATAGCTTAATGAAGCTTGAACTTTATATCCGCGAGTTGTGTAAGAGTTCTGTGTGCTTGCTGGAGTTACTTCGGCTGTTGTCGGTTTTGAAAAACTAGTGGAAAGCGCTTTTTCCAATGAAGCGATGTCAGCGTCTAATGAGCATGCGCTCAAAGAACAGAGCATGCTTAGCAACAGCAAAGCTCCTAGGCGACTCTTATTGATACCAAAGTGAGATAAACAAAATTCTGAGAACATATCAAATCTATCGGACGCGTTGATATGTCTTTAAAGAGGCTTACAAAGAAATTTTCGACCTATCTAGAATGTAATTATAAATGTCCCAAGAAAGATGGGATTTATTGTACTGCTCCCGATTTATTTGGAACACTTTGCGCAGGGGATTTGGCTTGTTTTGATTTTTCGATTTCTTGGATTTTTTTAGCTGCGGCTTCAGCCCATTTTTTTCCGTTTGTGCCGTCGAAGTGCAAACCGTCTGAACCAGTTTTAATATCACCTTTTCCGATGCCGATACCTTCGGCGCTGTCGATCACTGTGCAACGTGGTTGCGCTGTTTTCTTGATTAGCGCGATCAATTGCAACAGACGCTCGTTGCTTTTTTGGTAGGGCTTGCTGCCTGGTTTGTCTGTCCATGTTGGTGTAACCCAATAACAAGAAGCTTTTGAGCCTTGTTTATCAAGCTCTTTCAAAATTAGATTCACTTGCGCTTTTGCTGAAGCATCCGAAGCGGCGCTGCCAGAGCGGTAATCCGCAAAGTTATCCCCAAGCTCGATGATGATGCGATTAGGATTTGTTTTTTGAAGCAACGGACCTAGTTCTGGAAACTCCGCAGGGTTGCCGCCTTTGATCAGTCTTTCGTTTTCATTATTGCGATCTGCAAAGCCATAATTCAAGGTTCTGCCTTTCGCATTTGTCGCAACCATGTTGCTAGGTGATGCGCCAGCAAGACCGATTGTGCGCGTATCTTCTTTTGTCGTTTCGCGGAAAATCTTATGCATATTTTCACCGAAGGGCCCGACAACATGCGAATCGCCGATGATAAGAGTTTCCACATTCGCGAAGGCTTGGCTTGCTACAAAAAATAAAAGAAGTGCTGAGTGTTTCATAGGTACTTCCAGTTTCATCGAAGCCTTGGACAAGGGCAAGGTGGCTTTCGGTTAACCGGACCTTGTGGTCTCGAGATTGCAACCTTTCACCTTTGTATGATTTCACGTTGGCTTACATATCTTAGTTTCGCGTGTTTTGGGGTACTTAGCCTGTTGGTCTTGCAAATGACCCGCAGACCGCTTTGTATCGATTCCAAAGTTGTCGAAAGAATAGACAAGCTTTCCGATAAAGGAAGCGACACGATCTATCGTTGCGCCGTGAACAAGGAAACTCCCTATAGCGCTTACTTTGGCCAGCAAGCTAAAGAGCTTGGCACTCGTATTCAACAAACAGAAAAGCTTCTTGAAAGCATTGAGCCGTTCTATAAAAAAATTCAAATAACAATCATGGACGAGCATCCATTGTTATATCGTATCCAGGGTCATCACCTGTTCATTGGCAGTAAGCTTTTGGAAGCTCCAGGGCATCTGGAAAAGGCGTTGGCTAAAATCTGGTACCGCGAGCGCAATGAAACTTTATTTGCACAACAAGATCTGATGGAAGAAGTCTTCACAGATTTCTTGGTGTATTTGCAATCGGGTGATCTTGATATTGGCGACCCAAATACACACTTAACGACAGCCATTCGTAAAGTGAAGTGGCCGTATATTTTAAAATCCGTTCCCTCCTACTGTGAATCTTCATGGAAGCAGTCCGAGCACTTCGCGATTTGCCAAAATGTTGCAGACGCTGAAGGGGAGTTGAAAGAACAAGTCACAGAACTGAGTCTTCGCCCGTTGCTAGTCTCAAACTGGATTCATTCGTACATGAAGCTTTCCATGAAAGATCGTTATGAATTCGTTGGAAACTTAGTGCGTATCTTGCGCGCTGATCATTCGATTCCATTGCCAATGGTGACTGAACAAATCATGAGTGCGATGCCAGAAAAGACCTTAGTCAAAGCGGCAGAGGCGATCAAGAATACGAATTTGTTCATTTCAAGTTCTAAACTTGCGAAGGACTCTGTAGCCCACAGAACGTTTGTTGCGAATTTAACGAATGAACTGCGCTCAAGTGGTTTCCAAGATGCTTTTGCCGAAGCATCATTTGACGTTTTGTTGGTTAGCCAAGAGCCACTGAGTGACGATTCAAAAACTTTTGCCGAATTCAGAAAGATCGCAAAAGCGCATCCTGAATTGCAGTTTGCTTTGCGTGATCAGAACAACTTATGGATGCTGCCAGCGCAATATCCAATCCCGCTTGCAACCTTTGGACAAATTCGTGCGAATCGCACGATCGTTGAAAAGTGCGGTGGTTATAACTTTAGCTATGTGATGGATTATGCCGACACGACAGAAAAACTTTTGGTTGTGGATCGTTGTGATCACAGCAAAGCGGTCGAATACGGCATGTTCTTATCGGATGGTGCAGAAGGTTTTGGAATTCAAAACAAAGGCGTCGCTTTTGTTCAGTTCCACTTGCCATCATTGTTGATGAAGAAAGCAGAGTTGGAACAAGTCAGTAACGTCTTCGAATTCATTCAAAAACGTGACGTTGAAAATCCGTCGTTCAAAAGTTTGGGATGGAAGGAAGTGCGTTGGAGCCAACAAGCAAACGCTTATCAGCCCAAGGCTTTCGTGGATGCGATCGAATGGTTCCGCATCCCAGGACAAGATAGACTTTAGTTTTCGTCTAAGCTTGGAAGCTCAGCTCTGAATGCAGAGATATCCGCACCCAATTGATCTTGTTGTTTGCGCACGGACTCAAGATCACTTTTCTTAGAATTCACATCGGACTGTTTCAAGCTAATATCTGTCGTCAAAGAATTAATCTGACCTTCGATATAGCCTGCCTGTGTCGGATTCTGCGCTGCTAAAGCGTTGCTTCTTTGCATTTCCAGGAAGCTTCTGCGGTTTTGCAGATTATTAAGTTCGCCATAAGCATTGTTCAAATCAGCTTGTTTTGTCACGATCGTGAAGTTCAATTGCTGACGTTGATTTTCTTTGTCAGTAATTTGTGATTCGACGAATTTCTTTCTGCCTTTGCGGTAACCAGGCAAAAAGTCTTTTTCTTGTTTCACTGAACACACGTTTTGATATTTCTTGCCGGAAGCACCTGCTGCAAAAGCATTCGCTTTAGAACAGTAATCGTTAATACCTTGTGTGTATTTGTTCAGGATACTTGTGATCGACGGACCTTCGCAGATATCGCGGTGGAAAGCGTCTCCTGCTTTACCGATTTGATAAGCTTTTTGCGGCGTACAGTATTCGCCCATACCTGATTTGAAACCAAGATCTACTTGCGACTCATTGACGTTCGCTTCAACTTTGCGACATTCTTGCAAAGTCTGATCGGCATTCAACCATTGACCGCGCAAAGCGACTTGGCGACCGTGTTCATACCAATTGATACTCTCGCAGCTTTGTCTTTTAAAATAGCTCGTACAAGAAGTCAGAAGAAGACCCGTGAAGAGCAACGTGCAAGATAGAAAAACCTTTTTCATTCCTTAAAGTCCCTAGCCAATAAGCTGTTTTAATTCGTTCTCGAAGCTGTGTTGTTCTTCCATAGCTTCAAGCATCTTCATTTCAAGCTCATCGATCATCGCACTGGTATCGTGCAGATCTTTAGCCAATGAAGCTGCGTTATTGCCGCCACCGCTTACAAGAGATTCATTTAAAGCGTCTCTTTTTTTCGCGAGTTCTGCAATCTTCTTGTCGCAGTCTTCAATCAACTTTTGCGCTTTCTTGATCTGTACTTCTAGGCGCTTACGTTCTTCTTTGTAGTTAAATTTCGGAGCTTCCGCCGCATTTTCGGAAGAAATTGCGTTCTTTTTGTCCACTACGTCCATGGTACGTTCAGAAAGGAATCCTTTCTGAAGACTCCAGACGTATTCGTCATACGTTCCTGGATACAATGTCAGTTTACCGTGATTCACTTCTAAAATTTTATTGGCAACGCGGCCGATGAAACCACGATCATGGCTGACCGTGACGATTGTGCCTTCGTATTGTTCCAACGCAGTCGTCATCGCTTCAACAGTGTCGAAATCCAAGTGATTGGTTGGCTCATCCAGCAAAAGTAATGGCGACTTCTGCAAAAGAATCTGCCCCAAGGCAACACGAGACTTTTCACCACCCGAAAGAACTTTTACTTTCTTATGAACGCTATCACCGCTGAATAACAAACTGCCCGCGATATTTAAAACTTCCTGTTGAGTCACGTCTTTATGAGCTGCCGAAGCCATCGCCTCAAGGACCGTGTGTTCTGCATTCAATGCTTCAGGGGTGTGTTGTGCAAAATAAGAAAAACGAACTTGATGGCCCCATTTAAGTTCACCACCTAAAAGAGGAATTTGTTCCCCCAATGATTTAAGCAATGTCGATTTGCCCGCGCCGTTCAAACCCACGATGCCAAGGTGATTGCCGCGTTCTAAACGGACATTCACGTCTTTCAAAATAACTTTATCACCGTAACCGCATTGTGCGTTTTCAAGTTCTAAAATCATTTTGCCGGTAGGACTTGCCGGAGGGATTTGAATATGTGAGTGAGTCGGAGCCGCTTTGAGCTCAATCACTTCCATTTTTTCCAAAGCTTTTAAGCGGCTTTGTGCTTGGCGGGCCTTTGTAGCCTTCGCACCAAAGCGTGTAACGAAATCCATAATGGATTTTCGTTTGGCTTGTTGGCTGAGTGCTTGTTTTTGCAAAAGCTCGTTCAACATCGCTTTTTGTTCGAAGTAGTCATCTAAGTTTCCTGCAAACTTCACGATGTCACCAGATTCAACTTCAAGAATATGATCCGTCACGCGTCTTAAAAACTCGCGGTCATGCGAGATCAAAAGAAATGCGCCTTTGAATTCTTGCAGGAAGTTTTCAAGGACTAGAAGCGTCTCAAGATCCAAGAAGTTGGTTGGCTCATCCAGAAGCAGCAGGTTCGGTTCTTGGCCGATCAAGAACAAAAGCTTCACGCGCATGCGGTAACCACCGCTGAGCTGTTTTAGGTGAGATTGAAAGTGTTGCTCTGTCAAACCAAGCTTCAAACCGAATTGTTTCAGTTCCCACAATGGCTTGATGCAATTCTTGGCAAGATATTCTTCAACCTTGTCGTCAACGTTCCAGTCTGATTCTTGTTCTAAGTAACCCAAGCGCAATTGCTGTGATTTTGTAACCAGGCCGCTATCAAGGTGTTCTTGATCGACCAGAATTTTGAACAGAGTTGATTTGCCGGCACCATTGGGACCGATGACACCGACGTGTTCGCCTTCGTTAATTGCGAACGTCGCTTCTTCAAATAGAATTTTCGAGCCAAAGGCTTTGTGGCCATCTTGGACTTGCAGCAGAGTAATTCCCATAGCCCCTGCACTTTCTCTAAGAAGCGTGCTGGGGTCAACTATTTAGGAGTGCGAGAGGCCTTCTCACTCTGAGACTGTTAGATTTGCGAAATCCTGACCTACAGATCTGTCGAGCGTTTTTCAGCTTTGGAACCTTAGTACCCGGGTAGGGTGAAATACGTTGTCTTTTAGAGCGCTATGCATGGCCTCGGCTTTGCTTCTTAGTGCGTAGTACGGAGCGCAAGTCGAAACAAGGAGTAATGATATGAAATCATGTCTCAAAAAGACACTCGTCGTTTTTGCCTTAATCATGGGAGCTTTCAGCACAGCAGGTGCTGCAGATAAAGCTATCAACATGAAAGTGAAATTGGATTTGGCGAAAACAGATCAACAGAACTTGTTGGTTTTCGCTAAACAGCTTCGTGAAAATACTCATGCCGTCCGCAATTTGGTATTTGAATTTACGGATTCCAAAGACATCAGCAGAAATATGGCACCCGCTGCAGATTCACCGAACGCGGCAGAGGTTATTTATCGTAAGAACTATCCTAACGGTGATTTCTATTATCTGATTGGCGATCTAGATGACGATTGGACGAAGAAAGATTTTTCTCGTTATTATTCTGTTGCGAAATGGTTAGCGGCTCGGGGTTTCAGAACGATTATTAATGTGGTTGCATTTACTCCTGATCTTCAAGAGGCGGTAAGTAATCCGCATACGTCAGCAATCGTGTGGAACTCGCACGGTTCGAATGATGGTGCGATTTATGACTCTTCAAAAAAAGCTTTGCCTAAAAGCGTTTTCAATAAGAATCGCAGTAAAAGCTTAAAGTATATTCTTTTCGCCAACTGCTATGGTGCTGTCAGTACGGATTATTACGGCTTAAGAAAGTCTAAGATGCAAGTGATCGGGTGGGATCGTACGGTGTCGAGCGAAGACTTGTTTAAATATTTGTTCTCCGAAGAATTTGATACTGATTTAGCTCAAGCACTGAATGTCAAAATGCTAATTAAACCCAAAGGCGAAATCACGTTGTAATCGCTAGCAAATGATGGGCTGGCACGACTCGATCTTTTGGTTTGATGATAAAAAAAGGGAAGCGGTGAAGCTTCCCTTTTTTATTTTGCGTTTCGCAGAACTATTTATTGTTCTTTCTGCTTTCAGCGCGCTTTTCTTTAACACGATTTTTTTCATCGACGAAGACGACTGTTGGTTTATGTTTTTGCGCTTCTTCGAAGCTCATACCGCAATAAGAGCAAATGATAACTAAGTCACCTTTTTGCACGTGACGGGCCGCTGCGCCGTTTAGGCAGATTTCGCCTTTATTGCCTTTGATTACGTATGTTGAAAAACGTGCGCCGTTGTTGCAGTTGTAAATATCAACGCGTTCGTTGATCAATAAGCCTGAAGCTTTGATCAAGTCAGGGCAGATGCTGATAGATCCTTCATAATTAAGGTCAGCGCCTGAAACTGTTGCACGGTGGATTTTTGTTCTAAGCATTGAAACATTCATTTGCGTATTCCTTTAAGCATTATACTGAAGAGCGATCAACATGCCTTTTAAAACAAGGTCAGGAACAATCGCATCAAAAACTTTTTCTTTTTCAAATAATGACGAGAAGCCACCAGTGCCGATGACGAAAGGCTTTTCATTGTGGAAACATTCTTTCGTTACGCGCTCGATGATCTCTTTCATTGTGCCTAAATGGCCGTAATACAAGCCAGACTGGATGCTTTCGATCGTCGAGCGACCCAAAGCTTCGTGCATCGAGATGATCTCAACCGAAGGCAGTTTTGCCGTTTTGCTCTCTAGCGCTTCCATACACAGGCGAAGTCCCGCCACGATAGAACCACCAAGATAGTCTTTTTCTTTCGTTACCGCGCAGAACGTTGTTGCTGTGCCCAGATCGACGATGATCACATTTTGATTCGGATAAAGGTGAGTCGCCGCAATAGAATTCGCAATACGATCCGCACCAACTTCCAAAGGATTGCGGTACTTCACTTTTAAGCCTGTTTTCACGCCGGCCTGTAAAATGAATGGATTAATATTGAAATACTTCATGCACGCACCACGAAGGGAATAAATCACTTCAGGCACAACACTACAGATCGCAATTTTTGTGATTTTAGAAGGATCGTAGCCGTTTTCGCGGATAGCGGTTCTTAAGAAAATACCCGTTTCGTCAGAAGAAGCACCGCTTTTCGAGTTCTTACGGAATGACAAGACCATTTTATCTTTATCAAAAAGGCCGCCGTAAATTTGCGTGTTGCCGACGTCTAAGCACAGAATCATAAAATATCCTTTGGCACCATGACGCGAATCAATTCACTCGTCAGGCGATCTAAATTTTCACAAACCACAAATCCTTCGTGGTTGTAGAGTGTGAACTTGTGGGTTCTATTAACAATATCGATTTCAGTCAAATCGTTATGAACAACAAAATCAGCGTGTGAATTTGTGAAAAGCTTATTCACCGCAGCTTTGCGCTGTTCTTCGGTTGCATGGCTTGTTAATTTAAATGCCACGACCTTGATGTTTTTATTGCGCGAATAGTCTTTCAGGCGATCTACAATCTTGTGATTGCGTTTCATATGAATTGTCACTTCATCCGCATCCGAGGAAACTTTTTTAACTTCCAAAGGCTTGTGCTTTTCGCCGTTCACTTCGATGTCAGCGACCGAATAGTCGCTGACCGCCGCAGCATGAATAACATGAGTGAAATCTTCCGTGGAAAGATAGTGTTTCATCTTTTGATCAAGGCTGTTGAAAGTGACGAACACATCTTTCTTGGCTACAAGATCCGTCTTAGGAGAAGAATGAGCTTGTAACAGAGTCACATCGAAGCCCATTTGTGTAAGATATTCAGCCAACGCAATGCCAGTACGACCCGAACTTAAATTTGAAATCGAACGAACCGTATCGATCGGTTCTTGTGTGCCACCCGCGGTAATCAAAACTTTTACTTTTGAAAGTGAAGATGATTTTGGCGCGACTGACGTTTCGCTAGCTTCTGTCGTCGCAATCTGCGCAGAAGTCATTTTCAATTTTTCTAGAACAATCTTGATAATCAAATCAGGTTCAAGCAGTTTGCCGTAACCTTCTTCGCCGCAGGCAAGAATTCCTGAGGCGGAATCAAGAATCTCAAGACCCATGTCCTTTAACGCTGCTACTGACTTCTGAGTCACGGGATGCAAGTACATGCTTGTGTTCATGGCCGGAGCTAACATGAATGGTTTCTTAAAGTCGTGAGCTAAGAATAAAGTCGAAAGCAAATCATCGCCAATACCTTGTGCCGCTTTATTGATGAAATTCGCTGTCGCCGGAGCCACCAGAATTAAATCTGCCCAACGCATAAGATGAATATGATCCATCACATTGCCAGTCGCATACATATCGCTGACTACCGGCTTTCCAGAAAGGCCTTCCAATGTTGCAGTTCCCACAAACTTCAATGCCGAGGGAGTTGCGACAACTTGCACTTCACAACCGGCTTGCACCAAGCGCGAAATCACATGGCAGGCTTTGTAACAGGCGATCGAGCCTGTCATCATAAAAAGGATTTTAGATTTGGACATTGTCAATCAATCTCACTTCCCCAAGAAAGGCGGCTACGTAACGGCGATTGTCGATGTCAGTCACATAATCCACTTTAAAACCTTGTGCAGATAAAGCTTGGGCCGCTTCGTCCGCCGTTTTACTTGTGGTAATCGCTTTGTAAATGGCCGGAGCCAATGCACGTTGTTCTTGAGTCAAACGCACATTGCGTGAACTCTTCGCAAGACCGTCGCTTTCACGAACTGTCGCAACCGGTACGATTTCAAGATTCATAAAGAAACTTTCAACCATGCCTTGGATTAAACGCATCTGTTGGAAATCTTTTTCGCCAAAATAGGCTTTCGTTGGAGAAACCACGTTAAACAGTTTCATCACAACTGATAGCACACCATCAAAGTGACCTGGACGATGAGCTCCGTCCAAAGTTTTTGAATATTCATTCTCTGTCACTTTGTAGCGATAATTATCAGGGTACATGTCAGGCGCGTGCGGATAAAAAATCGCATCGACTTTATTATTTTGCGCCATTTTCAAATCAGCGTCCCACGTGATCGGATACTTTTCAAAATCCTTCGGATCGTTGAACTGAGTTGGATTTACAAAAATAGACAAGACAACGATATTATTTTCGGCACGTGCAGTTTTAAGCAACTGCTCGTGTCCCGAATGCAAAGCACCCATTGTTGGTACGAAACCAACGCTGCCGCTTTGTTTTTTGCGCCACTGTTTAAATTCTTGTGGCGAGCGCAAAACTACTGTCATGAGTAGCTCTCTTTCTCGCTTGGGAATTTTCCAGATGTCACTTCTTGGTGATAGCTGTTGAATGCCGCTTTTAAATTGCCGAAGCCGTCATAGAAATTTTTAACGAATTTCGGTTTGAAACCTGGATTCATGCCAAGCAAATCTTGTAAGACCAAAACTTGGCCATCCGTCGCAGAGCCCGCACCGATACCAATTGTCGGAATGTCCAAAGAGTTTGTGATTTCTTCAGCCAAAGCAGAAGGCACACATTCAAGCACGATACAGAATGAACCTGCATCTTGCAGGCGCAAAGCTTCTTCTTTGATTTTCGCTTGAGCTTTTTGATCGCGACCTTGCACTTTGAAGCCACCCAATTGATTGACGGATTGTGGAGTTAAGCCCAAGTGCCCCATGACCGGAACGCCAGAACCGACCATGTGGCGAACGATTTTATAGTTGCCTTCGCCACCTTCAAGTTTCACGGCGTGAGCGCCCGACCGCATGATGATCTCTGCCGAAGTCATGCTGGCAGTAAGACCTTTGCGGTAGCTCATAAATGGCATATCAGCGACAACGAATTTTTTATCGCCAGCACCGCGAACCACTGAACCTGCATACAAAGCCATGATTTCATTCGTGGCATTTAAAGTTGTCGAGTGACCCAGCATTGTATTCGACAAAGAATCGCCAACTAGAAGGCAATCAACATCGCTTTCCGCTAGAATACGCGCGAACGAGTAGTCATAGCACGTGCACATAGTGAATTTTTCTTTTTTGATTTTCTTTTCGTGGAAATCGAGGATGCTTTTCATAAGCCCTCACTTTCTTTGTATTCGGGCCAGTAGTTCTTCAAGAAAGCTTTGTAGATATCCGCCGCGGGATCATTGCCCAAAGCCGTTAAATTTTTTTGCACTGTTTTTGCGTCTTTGCGAATCAGTGGGCCGGTTAAGGCTTTTTCTGGATTTGCAAAAGTGTTTTCCACGACCTTCTCAATATAAACCCTTGCTGCTTCAGAGGGAATTTTCATATCAGCAAAGCCTGACAACATCTTGGCAATCAGCAAAGTTGAAAAGTTTCCGCCGATCACACAGAAGGCGTGATACAAAGCTTTTTGTTCTGCCGGAAGAAGGCTTGAAGGATTTGGAAGACCCGGCAAGGCTTCGCTTAAAGATGCACCGGTCATCGTGAAGTGGATCTGTTTATAAAAATCTAATTCGTAAAGCTCTGGCCCAAAGGTCATAAGTGGGTGAGCCGCGATCATGTCATCGAAATTAAGCGCACCAGAAAAATGCACAACGGTTTTTTCATGACCTGCTAAGTTCTGACGATAAAACGCTGCTAAAGAGTCGTCGCTAATCGCAAGCAGAACATGTGTGGCATTCGCGATCTTTGTGCGTAGCAAATGCGGATCTTGGGCGCGGTCCCATGTTTGATGACTGATGTTTAATAAATGAAAATAGTGGCCAAGGTGTCGGGCGACGCGGCCAGAACCAATGATCAGATAGCTTATGGAAGATAGTGTATTCGTCGCCTTCATATTTTTCGGTACCTGTCTGGTTAAAGATCAAGTCCTCTGTAATGATCGGAACTTAGCACAATTCTAACAGAATACAATGAGTCTTGCCATGATGGGTCAGGGGTGATAGGTCGATAGTCCTATGAAGTATCTTTATTGGTTAGGCGCCATCGCTGTTATCGCTCTAGGTATCTATTTTTCCACGCAAATTTCCGTGCAACCTGACACGCTTCCAAAGATCAAATTTACTCAAGTTGCAGTTCCGGAAGATTTGGGTAAAGAGATCGCAGAAAAGCTGTCTTATGAAATTCAAAAGGCACCCGTAGTATTCTTGGGTGTGACTCCGAATAAGATTGAAGATCTGGAGTTGTGGAGAGGTTTTCTTGAAGCAAATCAAGCTCCAGGTTCCAAGTATGACGTTATCGTCGTTGAAGCGCAGTTGCCGTACGTTGAGATTTTCAATAACAGCATGCACTTGGATTTAAAAGAAGATCTGCCACGCTTGGTAGAGGGCATTCAAAATGCGCGCGCACAGAATCTGCGTGTTGCGATCATCGGTCCAAACATTTACTCAACGCAGCTTGTGAAAGGCAATCCAGTAACGCGTTTGAAGGAAGAATTCAAACTCGACATTACAAGCTTATCAGTTGGCAAATTTCCACTAACGCGCGATCAAGAAAATGTATTTGAGCCGAAGTGCATCGACAGCGGAGAGGTTGATCCTTCAGGCACAAGCGCCTATGGTTGTATGATTCGTCAAATGGCACGCAAAACTTATAAAGAGAAGTTTGAGGCCAATAAATATTCGGGCTTGATGGATCAAACGGGCCCGAAAGACTTTACGATTATTTTTAATAAGAACTAGTTCTTTTTCTTGGGGGAATTATGAAAAAGATTTTCTTGTCAGTAGTAGCGACAGCATTGGCTTTGCCAGCATTCGCAGGTCCACTTGAAGGTTTGTATAGAAATATCGATGGAACTAAAGAGGTTCGTGTGACTCAGTTCGATCGTTCTTTGACGTTAAATACCGTCAGTTACTATTCAACGGGCCAAGCAGTGAATTGGTTTTTTGAATTTATCTTGCCGCAAAACGGAAACGTAGCCGTTGGTCAAAAAGTCACTGGGCGTGTAAGAAGCCTTGATGGATACTACAATTGCGTGTTCGATGAAAAAGCTTTCTTATTAAAAGAAGCCGATGGCACTTTGAAAATTCATCACCCACTTTTGACTTATCACCGCGAAACTCGCTCTGTGCGCTACAATCAAGGTCGTGGCGGTTACTACTACGGTCGCCAAGTTGATTGGACTGGTTGGGGTTGGGTTGAAACGGGTTACTACTTCCCAATTGAAAGATGGAGAGTCGTCTCTTCTGAATGCGTGATCGACCAACGTAATTGGACGACGGCAGTGCTTGTTCCAGTTGGTGGTCAACCACTCCCAATTCCATCTTCAGTTAAAAAATAATTTCAGGAGTATCGGCCATGAAGAAACTTGCCATCGTTACTGGAGCCAGCCGCGGATTAGGACTAGCTACGAGTGAAGCGCTTGCGCAACGAGGCTATAAAGTTGTCATGGCCATGCGTAATCCAGAAAAAGCACAAAAGGTTATTAACAACTTGAAGATGAAAGATCTTGATGTTGTTGCGATGAAACTGGATGTCGCGCAGGAAAAAAGCATCAACGACTTTGTTGAGGCCTTTCGTCGTGAATATGGTTTCGTGGACGTGCTTGTAAATAACGCTGGCATCTTCATCGACAACGAAGAAGGCGGCGATAAATCTGTTTTCAAAACTAAAGCTTCGACTATTCAAAAGACTTTAGCGACTAATACCATTGGTCCATTCTTACTGACGCAGAAATTATTCCCATTGATGAAGCAAGAAGGCTACGGTCGTATCGTGAACGTTTCCTCTGGCATGGGACAGTTGGGCGAAATGGATGGTGCTTATGCCGCTTATCGTATGTCGAAAACAGCATTGAATGTTGTGACTCGTGTATTCGCTGCTGAAGCGGGTGGCGCGGATGTTTTAGTAAATTCGATTTGTCCTGGTTGGGTAAAAACCGATATGGGCGGGCAGGGTGCCAATCGCACCATCGATCAAGGGATTAAAGGCATTCTGTGGGCGGCCACTTTGCCAAAGGGCGGTCCTAATGGTGGCTTCTTCCGCGACGGCGAGCCGATTGAATGGTAGTGCCGTCGGCGCTCGCCGTTTGCTGACTTAGTAAAAGCTCGCAGTTGCTGAAACGTTATTTTCTTTTACTTTAAATTTACCACAACCTGAATAAACGATTTGATAGCTTACGTCTGCGTTCGACAAAGCTAAAATGCCACGGTCAATTCCGCACGCTGACTTATGTAAACTGTAAGTCGCAACATCAAAGTATTTCAAATCCGCTTGGTCTTTCGAAAAATAAACTGTGCTTTCAATGGAAACGTCACCAGCTAACGCATCTTCAGACTCTTCATCAGGCGTGAAGACGTAATTCGAACTGCCACTTAGTTCATATGATTTGCCGTTGGTTTTAAAGACTTCAGAAAAATCTTTATTAATATACTCTGTTTGATCAGCAGAAATTTTTATTGAATAAAAGCTGCTATCTACACGCGATGTGTTCACATCATCCGAATAAGTTAAGTCCGTCGTAATCTCGTAAGTTTTTTCATTATTTGCATTATCCGAAATCACTTCGATGGTGCCTTCGATATTTGTGCAGCCTACACGAAATATTTTATCTTCATGGATGTCTGTTTTTAAATTGTAGTCGACGTTAACACAGGTGCCTTGTTGAATTGCCATCAATGATTGGCGATCTGAAGTAACAACATTTGCCAGGGACTGCGCGATTTGCAGATTCTCTGCTGAGCTATATGTGGTAGTTGTTTTTGCTGAAGACGTTGCAGAAGAGCTTGAAGCTTCCGTGCTTGCACGTTTGCCCGTGCAGTCCATCAGAACTAAGGAGATACCTAGAATAAGTAGAGATGATTTGTGTTTCAAACTAAGACTCCTTTAAAAAGCGGACTCTTCTGTGATGAGAAGTTGCTCGCTTTGTTAAAGTCATCTTAGGGATCAATTATTGAAGCTTGATGCAAGCTTTGAAGATTCTGGTCTCAGTTTGAAGTGTATTCAGCCTATAGACGATTTACGCGTACTTGGCCTGCAAAATTATACTGACCCATTTTCACTTTCTCATAATAGTTCCCGACCCAGTGATCTTTATCGCCCACTGGATAAATCTGGATGTAACCATCATCACCGTAAACATTAATGATAAATGCGTTACTGCCGGGAGCTCGCACGAAATCCTTCAAAGTGTTTGTGCCGGACGAGCGGCTGAAAGTTTTGCCATCGGATTTGTTCGTCAAAGTGATAAGGGCGCGACCACTGGCTGGTTTGTTGTTGCTAGTGCCACCATTAAGGTTCACTTCCCAATAAACGATCCAATCTGTTTTGTGTTTCTTTTTGTCAAAGAAAGAGATTTCACCTTCAAAGCGTCCATCGATATCCACGGCCTCTTTGCGATTCATTACCGTTGTCGATTTTAAAGTATCAAAGATATCTTCGATGGGATTTTTTCTAAGCTGTTCAAGAACTTCGTCCTCATTTGTCATGACTGCGATTTTCTTTTCAGTCTGAATCCATGCAGGGGTCGAAGGCTTTGTTTCAGGTACGGGCGTTGCTGTTGCTTGTGCCACTGACATTTGGCTTTGTTCAGGCGTGGCGACAGGTGTTGGCGTCGTATTCAAACCCGGAATCGCACAAGCACCTTCAAGCATCGCAGGATTGGAAGGCTTGTAAGCAAGTTTAACGCTTAAATCCGCAAGGAAAACAGTCACAATCTTGCCAAGAATCTCGTCCGCTTTTTTGTAGCGATCTTCCATGGTTTTTAGATTCTGATATTCTTCAAAATCCTTCTTCGTCAGATTGATCAAATCTTCTTTCACCTGGGTTTCGATCGACTCAGAAGAATCATTGTGAATCACAGAACGTTGTCCTGCTTTGTACGAAGCAAAACTCGTGACAACCAAAAGCACTAAGCCGATCAGAACAGACTTTTTCATATAGATCTAAACTAACAAACGGTAGAAAAAAGAAAAGCCCCTATTGCTAGGGGCTTGACGCGATTAGTAGATTTCGTGGGCTAGTGGGCGGCGTGGGGCACGGAAATATGTGCGCGGAGATAGTTCGACTAAGTCCGCTAGTTTTTCCATGTACACGCAGGCGTAACGGTCTAACTGGTAAGCGAAGTAGCTTTCTTCGTTACCGGCTCTCATCAATTGGCCCCAGTTTCCGTTGTACATCGACTGTTGCTTTTTGATGTACTGGCTGATCTGCGAATCGATCTCTGAAATAGTTTTTTGCAAAGTTTCGATTTGGGCTTCATTCACGTCACCCGCTTTTTCAATTTTGCGAGTCATGATGTCAGTCAATTCATCTTCAAGAGGTTCTTTTTTCTTCATCAGAACTTCGATCTCTTGATTGATCGGCTCAGCTTTTTTGTTGTTTTCAACTTCAACATCAAGCTCTTCGATCACCATTGCCGTTCTCCAGTTACAATCCTTTTTCAAACGAAGGATGTCGCCGTAGATATGGTCACCGATATAAAGAATATCATCACCCGCAAGATCTAGATCCGCAGTGAATTTCTTAGCATTTCCACCTTGGTAAATACCAGGTGTCAGTTTGCCTTCCATGTTCGTCATCGTGCCGTCTGCTGGGTTCACACGAAGGTACTTCTGATTTTCATAGAAGAACTTCGGTTTTGAAGCGAACGTGATCACGATCTCGAACAAGTCTTGCCAAGATTTGTGTTCTTTCAAGAATGGCTGGATCGCGTAATCCAAAAGCAATTTCGTGTAGTGGTAATCAGAGTTCGTCAAAACGAAAATCTTTTTACCGTGACGACGGAATTTTTCAAGGCTTGCAACCAAACCGGGATCTTTCACGATGTAGTGATCCAAGTTGTTCTTAACAACTTCTTTCAAAGAGCCATCTCTGTGCGCTTCATCCAAAGCATCCAAAACGTCATCCGCGATTTGCACATACTCTGGATATTTGTTGGCAAGATCTGTGTCTTTCAACTCTACGATTTGCGCGATCAAATTCGCCAAAGAGATAGAGAATGACGTATCGACAGCCAAGTAGTCTGTGTTCGAAAGATCGATGTAAGTCGATTTGTACAATTTTTGGTGCGTTTTGAAATCAAGCGGTTTCAAACCATGGTAGCTTGCACGAATCGCCGTGTAGCGATTCAATTTCAAAAGATTTCCCATTTTACGGTCGATCACAAGGCCGCGAATCGCGAAGTTGTAATCGAAAGTCAGCTTACGCAAAGTTTCTGGGTATCCGCGCTTTACCAATTTATCGATCATCGTTGTATGCGACAGACGCTCGAAGTTTTCGCTATTATAGCGAACAAGCGTGTGATCCATATCGACGCCGATATAGCGGATTTTTTTCATATTCAAAGTTCTGTTAACAAATACTTTTCCTGGCATATTTTCTTTTCTTATCTTTCAACCGGCAGCTGAAGTTGGCTCCACGCCATCATGCCGCCGCTCATATTTAAAACGTTCGTAAAGCCATTCATCGTCGCATAAGCAGCCGCTTTAGCAGAGCGCACTCCGCCAAGACAGATGAATACGATTGTTTGGTCCTTCGGAAGGTTATTCAAGTTATCTGGCAAGGTCCCGAGTGAAATTAACTCAGAACCAACAATGTGACCAAGTTCACCAACATATTCATGATGTTCACGAACGTCGATGACCTTCACGTCATTAAGTTTTTGTTGAAGTTCGGTTGGAGCAATGTCGAAGACATTTTCGAAATGTGGGTTTTCTGTCTTCGTAGCGAATTCAACTAGTGCCATAGAGCCCTCCTTAGGTGGAGCCAAGACTCTAAGAATATCAGAAATTGAATTGCGCTTCAATAAAGAGCCCCTCGTATTTCGATGTTCTCGACGAGGGGCGTAGGGTGTTGGACGCGCTAAAAAGGCTCAAACCTACCAGATTTGAACTCGCTCAGAATCAGGCAGGGTCATCTTGTCGCCTGCTTTGCACTGGAAAGTTTCCGCGAACGCTGGCTGCTGCTTCACTTGCTCGTTGATACGGGCTGTTCCGGAAGAGTGCGGGTCGGTTTTTCTCATCAACTTCTCAAAATCCGGGCGAGTCACCGAGCACCACAGACGGCCGTAAGCGATGAAGAATTTCTTTTTATCTTCAACATCACCTTTGCCGCCCGGGAAAGCCGCATTGTAAGCGAAAGTGACGCCTACCAAGTCCGCGGTATTTTCACCAAGAGTTAACTTGCCGTCGTGTTCTGCTTTGTTGAACTGCTCAACCAGTTTGTTTTGGCGAGACGCGAATTCTGTGATGTCTTTTTGGCTCATCCAATCTTTCAGGCGACCTTCAGAGTCATACTTCGCACCGTTGTCATCGATACTGTGACCTAATTCGTGACCGATCACGGCACCAACGGCACCCAAGTTTTCAATCAAAGTTCCGTCTTTGTTGTAGAACGGATATTGCAGAATACCAATTGGCAGAACGAATTTATTTTCGTTTTCGCTGTAGTAAGCGTTCACGGTCAAAGGACCCATGCCCCAAGCGTCTTGATTGGCTGGCTCATGAAGCTCTTTCATCATTTTGCTGAATGAAGCTTCACGGTAAAGGTGTTTATCCACCAAGATATCCGTTTTCGTGTATTTACGAATCGGCATGAAATCCCATTCTTTATCTGTATGAGGTTTCACAAGTTGCAAGCGCGCCGTTTTGATTTTTGCGATCGCACCTTTTCTGCCGTCAGAAGAAAGCCATTTGTTATTTTCTAAGCCTTTCAAGATGCTGGCGCGAATGTTTTCAGCAACTTCAGTGACTTTCTTTTCATCAAAGTTCGGGAACACTTGATCAACCAGTGCCGCATCAAGTTCTTTCATGAAGTAGTTTGTAACTAAATCTGTGCAACGCTCTTGACGATCAGGGCGCTTTTCAGGTCCTCCGAAGTATTTCTTTTCGAAGTCGAAGTTTTCTTGGAAGAACTTCGGATAAGCGTCATCCATTTCGTCAGACAAGTTTCTGACGAGCAAAAGATCTTTCCACGTTTGCAAAGGGCGTTTTGCAAGTTCGTCATTCAAGAATGCAGCCGTTTCAGGGATGGGCATACTGACCAAAGCATCCTTAGGAGTTTTCTTAAACAACATATCCAATTTCAGATTCGGATATTTTTTGATCGTCTCGTCTTGGGGAGTCAAATGACGTTCGCTCCAGCGTTGACGACGAGTCGAAGCGACCGGGTAAACCTTGATAAAGTCTTTTTCCAAATTCACCAAGGCCTGCGCACGAGTATCAGCGTCAGAAGCCTTTATTTTTGGATCAATTGCTTTGAAGAATGAAATCAAAAGCTTTTTGTAATCAGCCATCAATTTTGCATCTTCATAATATTTATGATCAGGCAGACCCATAATGCTTCCGCCCAGTGCAATATTCAATTTTTTAGCGTTATCCAAGTCAGGTGTGTTACCCATCCACATGAACGGACCAAACATTCCTTTAGAGGCTTGGTTGTTATTGAAAGTGATAAGATCGTCGACAGTTTCAATTTTACTAAGATCTTTTTGGAATTTTTTAACTTCGGCTTTTTCTGAAGCAGCACGGGCTTTGGGGTCCATGCATGCCATATAGAAATCACGAAGTTGTTCCGTTCTTTCATTCAAATCTTTTTTTGTGGGAAGTTCCGACATGAATTTCTTTTTTGTCTCTAACAATCTTTCGCGCGAATCGCTAAATGCAAAAAGATGGTGACTGCGATCAGGACGAAGTTTGAAAGACGCTTCTACTTCAGAGCACACGTATTTATGAAAGTCTTCACACGGATTTACTGACGTATTCAGAGGAAATTCACGTTTCTCTGGAATCTCTGAAGAAGGCGCCTTGGCAAAAACTGGTGAAGTGAACAAAGAAGCGGATAAAAGCAATACCGTTAATTTCGGATGAGCCATTGTGTCGAATCCTTTCGAAAGACCCTCCTATTTCATGACTGAAAAAGGCGATTTGCAATAGCTGTCTTGCTTATGGTCTAGGTGAGTGGCATGATCGAACGACTAATGACAAATTCTACTCCTTTCGATCTTTCCCCAGAACAAGCAGGCGCTCTAGATCTTCTAAGATCTGGAGAGAACGTCTTTTTGACGGGCGGTGCGGGTAGTGGCAAAAGTTTTTTGATCCGCCAATACATGAAAGAGATCGATACGAAAGAATTGCCCATTCTTGCGAGCACAGGTGCTGCGGCAGTTTTGCTTGGTGGCAGAACGTTCCACAGTTTCTTCGGCTTAGGAATCATGGACGGTGGTCCCGACGCCACTTATGAACGCGCTTCAAAAGATAATAAGTTGATGGCGCGTTTGCGTAAGGTCGAAGGCGTGATCATCGATGAAATTTCAATGATCCCAGGGCAAGCCTTGATGATTGCAGAAGCTTTGTCACAACGTGCGCGTGAATCGAAGCTTCCATGGGGAGGCATGCGTATTATCGCGGTTGGCGATTTCGCACAGTTGCCGCCAGTCACACAAACCGGTAATCGTGATTGGGCATTCATTAATGGCGTGTGGGAGCAAACAGGCTTTCAAACGGCGATGCTGTCACACAACCAGCGTGTTTCCGATAATTTATTTTTAGATGTGCTAAGTGATGTGCGCCACGGACTTTCGACTCCGCGTGTGCGTGAGTTTTTGAACGAACATATTCAAACTCACGATCCAGATCATCCGGGCACGCGCTTGTTCCCTCGTAAAATCAACGCTGAAAATTTCAATCAAATGAAATTGAAAGAACTGAATGAAGAAGAAGTCACGATTGACTCCATTTATTTTGGTTCGGAAAAGCATATTGAGATTTTGATGAAGTCTGCACCGGTGCCGGTGAAGCTTGTGTTGAAGCTTGGCTGCCGCGTGATGTTCTTACAAAACGATCCACAAAAGCGGTGGGTGAATGGCACTCGTGGTGTTGTGACGGATATTGCTGACGATAAAATTATTGTTAAAAAAGACGGAGGTCGCGAAGTTCAAGTCGATAAGACACAGTTCGCTTTGCAAGACGCCGAAGGCAATGTCATGGCATCCGTCATTCAATTTCCGTTAACACTTGCTTACGCTACGACAATTCATAAAAGCCAAGGTGCGACTTTGGATGATTTGTGGTGTGACCTTAGCAATCTGTGGGAACCAGGACATGCTTACGTAGCACTTAGTCGTTTGCGCAATGCTGAGGGTTTGCATTTGATTGGCTGGAATCCACGCTCTATCATCGTAGATCCTAAGGTGTTGGAGTTTTATAAAAAGCTTGAGGGATAATTTGAGATTTCTTAGCTGCTTACTTCTTTTGATTTCGTCACAAGCTATGGCTTTTATTTATCCGTTCCCCACAGGCAACGAAGAAGCTTTGATGGCGAATACAGGAATCGCATTTGAGGATTCACCGGGCAATGTTTTATATAATCCCGCAGGTCTTGCTTATTATAATTCCCACAAATTAAAACTCAGCGTCAGCGGCAATGCGATCGAACAGCAACGTTTCAAGTTAGATGAAATGTCTGACAGTTCTGATCCTAATATTCGTCCCATGTTGGTGACAGGAATCTATCCATCGGAGCGTGGTACGTTTGCATTGTTCGTTGGAAATCCACTTTCGTACAACGTGATTCAGGGAAGCAATTCTGTTATTTCCGGCTTTGATGTTAAAACTTCTGTGACGGCACAGACGAATGTGATCTTGGCGGGCATCAGTTACGCCATTTTCCTGAATGAAAACTTAAGTGCGGGGATCAGCACCGGAGTAACCAATCAAACTTCATCAGTGCATTCGATTGGTTCTGCATCCAGCGGTGGCGTGGTGAAGTCGTTGGCGGTTTCGCAAAGCCACACAAAAGAAATGCATTACTTTTTGAATCCTGGCGTTCTGTGGAAAGTAAATGATAACTACAAAATCGGATTCACGATTTTTTCACTGCCCTTTAAAATTAGCTCTTCCGGTGATTATTACGCCTCAACGATGAACGCGAATGATCCAACGTTAAACAAACAAGTCACATCAAGTTACGACCCCGATGGCAGAGACGCTTTTTCATTCGGTCTTGGTCAACAGTTCAATGTGAATGATCAGAAATTCTTTTTTGATATCAACTATTCTATGAGCGCCGATCAAAAAGATAGCGACGGCACAACAACACAACTGCCAGAGCAAACCAGCTACGGCGTTGGCTGGAAAGGCTTCAACTCGACATCGTGGCACCCACTAGCAGGCTTCGCCTATCTTGATAACAGAACTTCAGAAACCTACTCAGGCACCGGCGGCATCACACGAGTCGACGGCAACAGCGAACTCAGTCTTGGTCTTTACTACAATAAAGGCCTAACAAAAGGAAACAGCCAAAACTCTCCGTTCGACGCTTACGGAATTATCTTCTCTTCAAACGTCGGCTACTAAAAAAATATTAAACAGAGTACGCCATCTTTAATTTCAAAAAAAATTAAAACAATATCGAAGGCAAAATTTGCGAAAGACTTAGAGATTCGCTGCTACGTAGGCGGCCTTCGTCGGCGCCACGATGGCGCGAACCGCAGCAAAGCTGCGGCGACGATTGAGCCCGGATGGCGTGCCGCCGAAGAAGCAGTGAAGCTCTAAGGCTTTAGCAAATCCCCGCACTACGAAAAACCGTCTTAATAACTTTTTTGGGAAATTAAAGAATCCACATGAGGTCTTTGAGCATTCCGATGCCCAAAAGAATGAAGAGACACTGCAGAACTAACACGAAGTAAAACCAGCCTGGATTTTTTGCTTTGTTTTGTGCTGCCATAACGTGCCCCTCTTAGAAAACTCTTCGGAATAAATGTGACTAAACAACATTTAACTAATGTATTAGTTCGATAATTTAAACTATGTTTACTTGGAATTAATTTTCGCACCTCAAAATGGAACATTGTTTATACCCCTTTGATATGTTTCCTTGTCGAAAGCCACATTAGAGCATCGAAGAGTTTGAATGATTTGTTTAGACTTTGTTCAGCGATTATGAGTACTTATCTCTCCATTTGAATCACAATTGTTGCAAAAGACGAGCGCGATGCTTGCGCGAGCAGTTTCAGCAAAAACCGCAAGAGCAGCGTGAGTTGCGTTCGTGATCCCACAGTTTTAAGATGAGTTCCGCACACTCGATTGATTAAGCAAGGGAGCCCACAGTGGAACAAATCAAATCTCTTCCAATACCTGCGAAGGGAACACCTCTAACCACTGAACAAGCTATGCAACTGGCAATTAGCGAGGCTTACAAAGGTGGGCCTCATGTCAGTCCCAATCCTTTAGTAGGCAGTGTTGTCTTAGATGCAAATGGCAAATTCATTCAAAGTGGTTATCACCAAGTTTATGGGGGCCCGCATGCGGAAGTGAATGCGCTGAAAGGTTTAAGTGCTGAAGATCTTAAAGGCGCTCACGTGATTGTGACACTTGAGCCGTGTGCGCATGAAGGAAAAACTCCGTCTTGCGCAAAGATGATCGCAAAACTTCCAGTGAAAAAAGTGACGTTCGGGTTGATTGATCCAAATCCATTAGTCGCGGGACAAGGCGCGCAGATTCTGAAAGACGTTGGTATTGAAGCGGAAGTATTTTCTTCGCCAGATAAAAAATTAGAACAAGAAATCAAAACGCAACTTGAAGAAGTTTGCGAAGCATTCTTGTGGAATTTCCGTCATAAAAAAGTTTTTGTCGCAGTCAAAATGGCCAGCAGTCTTGACGGTCAAGTGGCTTTGAAGTCGGGCGAAAGCCAATGGATCACGGGACCTGAATCGCGCGAATATGTTCACTATCTGCGCTCTTGTTACGATGGAATTCTTGTCGGTAAGGGTACTGTTGAATTCGACAATCCATCACTCAACATTCGTCATCCAACAATTGAAAAGAAAAATAAAATTGTCGTGATTGATGGTGAAGCCGAATTGCTCAACAAGTTTTCGGATTTAAAACTTTCGCAAGTAAACGAACCCCAAAATATTTTCTGGTGTGTATCTGCCGATATGATGGAAGAAACACAGAAAAAAGCGGCGAAGTTAAAGAATCCTCCGCAATTGGTATTCGTCAAAACGGAAGTGACGGGCGAGTTGGATCTTAAAGATTTACTGGCGCAACTTCACAGCAAAGGTTTACGTTCGGTGATGGTTGAAGGGGGCGCGATGACGGCGAGCTCTTTCATTTCTCATGAGTTGGTGAATCGTTTGTACATGTTCCAAGCTCCGATCATCATGGGTTCGGGTGGCTCGCGCTCCTGGACAGAGACGGTCAGAATTGAGAAGATGGCGAATAAAATTCATGTGAAGAATCCGCGCTATCTTACTTTCGGCGGCGACTTTATGATTACCGGAACTTTGAAATAGGGTTGAAAATGACGACTGAAACGATGAACGAAAATACGACGACGACTCCAAAATCGACTCCACATTATCGTTGGACTCGCGCTTCTGATGGCGCTTTGGCAGGGGTTTGTAAGGGTCTAGGTCAGTCTTTGGGTATCGAAACTTGGATACTGCGCGTCATTTGGATTGTATCTGTTTTATGGTTCGGAACTGGCATCCTCTTATATTTGATCTTGGCGATCTGTCTGCCCCGCGTCGATAGACTAGACCAAGCTCTAGATAGAAAGCTCCTGGGCGTGTGTGCTAGAATTGCTAAGAGATATCAACTTGAGGTCGGTATCGTAAGAACAGGCGCTGTTCTGTTTTTATTTGTGACCTTCGGAGTTGCGATCTTGGTTTATGGGCTTTGCTACTTCTTAGTACCGACTGCCGATGAATCTGCAAAGTCGCTTTGATTAGCGCAGGAGTATTTCACTATATATGGGTGATGACAGTAGTAGGTCGATCGTAAAATCCCTCAAAAAAGAATGGGCCTTGTTCCTTGAAGCATTTCAGGGCGATGACGAGGCAGACAAAAACGACGCTTCTTTCGAAGATTCAAAAGTCGAGGCGATGAGCCTTGATCGTGTCCGTCAAATCACAAAAGGTTTAACGGAAGACCGTAAGAAACTAAATCAGAAACTAGAAACGCTTTCAAAAGAGTTGGATCTAAATTCCGCAAAACTTGAAAGCTTGCGTTTAGTTGGTGGCGACGAAGATGAAACTTTGAACCGCATTCACGAACTGAACGATCTTGGTCAAAGCATGGCCGAGGCACTGGCGAAGTTGGATAAAAAACTTCGCGAGGTTCGAACGAAAGAATTAGAGATTCAAGAAGCATAATGAACAAGGGCGCTGTGAAAGCGCCCTTTGTTTTTCTATCTTAAGAAAAAGAAGCTGATAAAGCAGCCCAGTCCAATAAGACCCGAAGTCGATCCCATATAAAAGAAGAACTTCTTACGAGTTAGTACACCAATCGCAATGACTGCGATGGCAACTTGGAAGAAAGTCACGGCCATCGCTAAACGCTCGTGCCATTTCAGAAGCTTTTCGCTGGCTTCCTCTTTTTCTTTAGCGACTTCTTGGATTTCTTCTTGGTCTTTTTTGTATTTTTCAATGCGCTCTTTGATCTTTTCGATCTTCTCTTCACCTTGAGTCGTGTTCATCTCTAGACGGAACTCTTGAAGAGCGCCTTTGATACCTTTGGCTTGATAGTACGACCATTGGTCTGAAGATTTGATTTGCTCAATCATCGCTTCATTCGAATAGTGACCCGCAAGCAATGCGCAGATCGCAGCGAAAACCGCAAGGATCGCAGACATCACCGCACCTAGATTGATGAGGCTGAATCCGCCACCACCGCCATCATGACTGTGGTGAGCCGCGTGTTGCAGATGTTCTTGTGTTTGCTCTAGGGGGACTTCGATTTCTTCCACGATAACTCCATGCTATTCACTTTTGTTATCACGTTTTTGATATTCTTTCCACTCTCTCAATTTGCGTGTGGCTTGCTGCAAAACGGTTTCTAAAATCACCAACTCTTTTTTAGTCGGCGTGTTTTGCAAAAGCATACGACGAAGTACTGTGAAGACGTTGATCTTGCGTTGGCGAGTCAGATCAAAGCCCATTTCTTCCAACCAGATTTTTAAAGTTTGTTCAGGATTGATGCCTTCAATTCCTTGAGGCGCACGACGAGCTTTGCCACCATCCAAGCGCGTGCGGTTTCCACCCCAAGCGCGACGAAGTGAAAACATCGTAAGCAACGCTGCTTGCGCCAAATTCAAACTCCAGTTTTCACCGTAAGTAGGAAGACATGCGCAGAAATTCGCATGTTCAAGGTCTTCGCCCGATAAGCCCCAGTCTTCAGGACCAAGGATCAAATGCACGACGTAAGCATCATCGCTGGAAATTTGAAATTGCGGGGACTTCGTTGCAACGTCAGCTAAGACTTCATCAATGTCACGAACCTGACGACCTTTACCATCACGTGCGGTCATGGCGATCTTAATACTTTCCGGTTCTTTCGCGAAGAATTCATCCCAGTCTTTATAAGTCGTGCGATTTTGCAAACCCGTTTGACCAGTCGCCGCCGTTTGTTGAGCCTCGTAAGTGATTTCGCATTTAGGGTCGACAAGAATCAACTTATCAACACCCATGTTGCTCATAGCACGTGAAGTGGCACCGATATTTCTTTCATAGATTGTGCGCACTAAAACAATGCGCACTTCAAAAGGACGTTTCATCTACAGAGTTCCTGCTAGTGCAAGTCCATCCTGGATAAGATTTTTAGTTTTTTCATCTTTGGCAGACAAAACTTGAAGATCCTTCTCAAGTTTCGCTTTCAAAGCAGATGTTGCAGCACGCGAGTTCAACAATTCAATCGCTTCCAAACGAAGCAACCAATCTTGTGGGAACTCTTTATCATGAATAGCGATGATGACAGAAAGTTTTTCTTCCAAAGCAGGGCCATTCAGTTTTTGTTCACGAACTTCACGCAATGATCCGTATTGTTTCTGAAGTTTCAATTCAGTTTCAGAATATTTCGGAGCAGGAACGCGTTTCGCAACAAAATCGTCAGTTTCGCCGTAAGCTTCACGATCAGCAGCACCACCAAATACCGATGGGACCGAGCAACCAACAGCCATGTCGAACATGCCCCATTCAGGAGCAAACAACACGCGGTCGCCCAGTTTCGCACTGGCATTTTTCAAAGTCAGAATCAAAGTTTTACCATCACGAGCAAGTAGACCCGTTACTTCGCCAGTAACAACAACCCCTGAAGTGTATTCCAACTTCACAGAGCTGCCTTGTTTTACGCCCAGTGATTCCCACTCAGACGCCGTGAATTCTGAAGGACATTTGCCAGGCAAAGCCTTCAAATGACCGACAGGAGTTCCAAAGCCTTCCGCGTGATAAGATTTGTCATGACCAACAAGCTGTTTATCTTTGTAACAAAGTTGTGTTGGGCCTTGCAGACGAAGATAAGCAATATCGCCTTTGTTATCCGTGATCGCTTCAATGATTTGACCAGAAATTTGAATTCCTGAATTCAGTTCGGCCGTATTCACAGATTGCGCTTCGATCGCTTTATTCAAACCTTTAAGACCGCCAAGACGGAAAGCCATTTGTTCGGCCATGTCTTCAAGCACGCGACTTAAAGTTTTAAAATCTGGAGTTACATACAATTGCGGTTGTGGTTCCGTGATGTCGTACCCTTGTTTGATACAATCAACCGACAACGGAATCTTTTTAACTTTCGCATCCAAGCACCATTTCGCTTCACCGACGCTTGAAAGCAAGCCCGCGCCGAAAAGTTTTGGATTCGATAAAGAGCCAATCAACCCGTATTCCGCTGTCCACCAATTCATACGACCCAATTCAGTCGCTTCAGAAACATGGGAAATACTTTTGCTGACTTTATCCAAGTTTTCTTCCGCCGCTTTAATTTCAGCAGCAGACGATGCTGGATTTTCTTTGATGTCGGAAAGTTCGCGAATCGCTTCGTAAAGATTTAAATCTTCTTTACTGATAATCGCTTTCTTTGCAACTTGGGCGTATTCAGTCAGGTATTTTGCAAATTCAGGATGCACCAAAATCGGCGCATGTCCCGCAGCTTCGTGAACGATGTCAGGAGCTGGCGTATACAACAAGTGTTCAAGTGTGCGCATGTCAGAAGCGATGGGCAATACACCCAACGATTGCAGCTCCATGAAAGCTGCAGGAGGAATAAAGCCACTGACAGGGTAGGCGCGCCATCCGAAAGCTTGTAGCTTTTTGCTGATCTCATCGATTTTTGGAATGCGCTCGACATCAATGCCGGTTTTTTCCAAACCTTCAAGATAGCATTCGTGCGCGTGCTTTCCTAAAAACGCACGCAGTTGGCGCAAGATATAGCGCCACACAGCCTGATCAATCGGAGTGTATTTTTCGTAGTGTTGTTCTACGACGTATTTTCTTAAGTGCGGGGGTAGAAACTCAGTCTCCATAAATTACGCTCTCCTTAAAGAGTTGGGTCCTCTTTTGAGAGATAATTTTGCACATAATCAGTCACTGCTTTTTCAAGCGGCCATTTAGCGGGGCTCATGCCTGCTGCCAACCACTTATCTGTTTTTGCTTCTGTGTAGTACTGATATTGACCACGAATATTTTCTGGCATTTCTAGCCAGTTGATTTTCGTGTCTTTGTTCATGGCTTTGAAAGTTGCATTAGCAAGATCCAACCATGTACGCGGTTGACCGAAGCCCATGTTGTAAACGCCATTCTTAGGCATTTTATCCATCAGCTCTGCCATCCAACCTGTGACATCTTTCACGTAAACGAAGTCGCGCATGAATTCGCCGTCTTTGTATTTTGGATTTGCAGATTTGAATAAGCCCAATGAACCAGATTCTTTGATTTGGTTGAAAGCTTTGAATACCACGGAAGCCATCGCTTCTTTTTTGTGTTCGTTCGGACCAAACACGTTAAAGAATTTCAAGCCATACCAGTGTGGAGGAGTTTTAGTTTGTTTCAAAGCCCAACGATCGAACAAAACTTTCGATTCGCCGTAAAGATTCAACGGTTTCAACAATTCAGGATCTGTTGTGTCGTCAAAGCCAAGTTCGCCAGCGCCGTATGTTGCAGCACTTGAAGCGTAGATCATTGATTTACCGTACTGAGTACACCATTCAAAAATTCTTTGTGTGTAGTAAGTGTTATTTTCCCACAAGAATTCTTTGTTTGTTTCTGTCGTTGAAGAGCATGCACCCATGTGGATGATCCACGTGACTTTAGATTTTGCTTCTTCAGTTTCAAGGAATGGCCACAACTCATCTTTCAAAAGAAATTTTGAGTACTGACGTTTCTTAAGAAGGTCTCTTTCCTTCAAAGAAACAGTGTCCACAGCCACGATGTCGGTAACTCCTTTTTGGTTGAGTTGCCATACCATCACACTTCCAATAAAACCATTCGCGCCAGTTACAATAATCATAGTGAAATCACCCTATCCCAGGCCCCCAAAAACCTCAAGAAATAAGCCCTGTGGAAGCTCTGTCCAAACCTGCATTTTCTTCATAAAACCGCCCTCTAGACCTAACCAGTTCGTTCTGAGACGGTACGACCCTTGCTCAATACCGTCACTATCGGGAGGCGATGAGTGCTACGTTCACCGCGATTGACCATCATTTCATTGTTAATTTTCACCATGGGGATCAGCCTTTCCTTGTCGCGTACGCATAGCGGCTCTTCCAAGGTTAAATCAGTGGATGCCTACTGGGCCGAGACGGGGCTCGGTCCAGCGGCCTTGGAAGATCTTATCCAAGACAACACGTGTGGCAGTTCAGAGCGCTACTTTATCGCGTGTGCAAACTCAGTTCTAAATATCGCAAATCGTTTCAACATGACTGTGACGACAGAAGGCAAAATCGTGCCTGTTGACGTGAACATGTCTGCCGACATGAGCTCGGAAAAAAAGCAGCTTGATGTGTGGAAGGAATATTTCACGGCACACACAGCGCAAGCGGTGAAATTGTCATTCATGAACGTGTGGAAAACTCTGCAAGAAAAATACGTGAAGCCAGAACAAGAAGCGATGATGGTCGGTCTTGGTTTGAATGGTTTCATTTCTGCATTCCGCGACCCACATACTTACTTAATGCCAGTCGCAATGTTCAAAGAGGTCGTTTCTAAAGCAGATAACCAAAGCACGTCTTTGGGAGTCACTTTAGGAAAATCAAATGGCCAATACGTTGTACGTAAAGTTTTAGAAGGCAGCCCTGCGAAAAAAGCTGGTCTGGAAAAAGGCGACATCATCGTAGAAATCAATGGTCAAAAAGTTCGTGGCTTGTTGCAAGCGCGCATTTCTGAGTTGTTGAAAGGTGATGTTGGCACGGAAGCGACCTTGCGTGTGAACCGTAACGGCGAAAAATTGAAATTCAAAATGGTGCGCGCTGAAATTACGGTGGCGACTGTTTCGACGCGAGTTATCGATGGCATTAAACCAATCGGCGTGATCGGTATTAATAAATTTGCCAAAGGTGCATGTGATAAAACTAAAGAAGCTATCTCTATGGTAAAGAAAGCTTCAGTTCGTGGTTTGTTGCTTGATCTGCGTGACAACCCAGGTGGCCAAATGGAAGAAGCGGCGTGTATCGCAAGCTTGTTCGTTGGTGGCGATAAAAAGATCTTTGAACTTCGTTATTTAGATCCAGGTAAAAAATCAGAAGCTTATTTCGGTGGCGAAGACAAAATCTTCGATAAACCGATGGCCGTACTTATCAACGCCGGTTCAGCAAGCGCATCAGAAATCGTAGCAGGTGCCTTGCGTGACTTCGGTCGTGCGGTCCTAGTTGGTGAAAGAACATTCGGTAAAGGTTCATTCCAAGAGGGTGAATACTGGACACAAAATAAGAAAGTCGCTTTGTTTGAAACAAAAGGTTTCTACTATCTTCCATCGGGCCGTTCGCCGCAGATGAAAGGTTTGACTCCTGACGTGGCGGTGACTTTCGATAATATTTCTGTGGGTCGCGAGGAAGATCAATTCATCAATCCTTTGCGTGCACCAGAAAGACAAGTGAAGCCACTTGTGACTGCGATTTCGACTCAAGATTGTTTGGATATGGAAGACGGTTCCAAATCTGAAGACATGCAACTTTCAAAAGCTCGACAAGTTTTATTCTGTAGCAAAACTGTGTCGAAGGTGAACTAAGATGATGATCAGCACTGAACTTTTTAAGCATAAATTTATTCCTGCAAAGAAAAAATCAGAATATCTAATGATCGTGTTGCATGGTCGTGGCGATAGCATCAAGCCGTTCTATGAATTTGACGACGAAATGAAGATGCCTGAAATGAACTACTTGTTGTTAAACGCACCAAGAAAGTTTTTGGACGGTTACACGTGGTATGGAGAGCCTCCGTATCAAGCGAATGGCGTGATGAAAATCCGCGAAAAACTTTTTGATCTTTTAAACGATCTTGAAAACCAAGGTTGGAAGAGTGAAAACATCTTTCTTTTTGGTTTCTCGCAAGGTTGCTTAATCAGTGCCGATATCGGTTTGAACTACCCACGTAAGTTGGGGGGAGTTGTCGGTATCAGTGGCTATTTCAATTTCTACCCACGGTGGAAAAACAATCTTTCGCCGGATGCGAAACAGACGCCATGGTTATTCACGCACGGTCATCAAGACGATATTTTGCCGTTGGAAGAAACTAAATACGGCGTGGAAAAGCTTAAAACCGCTGGCCTTGATGTTGAGTGGGTTGAAATGGATAAAGATCACTCTTTAAAAGAAGAAGAGTATCCCATTATTAGACGCTGGGTTCGCGAGAAACTTTCTGATCTTCGAAAAAACTAAAAACAAAATTTAGAATCATGATTCCCATCATGTAGTCGCTTACATTAAATCCGATGAGTTGGTTGAGACTAACTAGCACCTTCCACAAAAAGGTGCCGACCGACCGAGGTAAAAAATGGGTGACACTTTCTTTAAATGGGACAAAGAGCGTTTAACAACACACGTAGATGCCATGGACAATGAGCATAAAAAGCTTATTGATATCATGAATCGTCTGTACGAACGCCACGAAGCTAAAGCGACAAAGAATGAATTAGGTTCCATTGTTCGCGACCTCGTATCGTGGACAGTGACCCACTTCGATCATGAAGAAAAATTCTTTGATACTTTGGATTATTCACAAGCTTCAGTTCATAAAAAGATCCACAAGGATTTGATTCAGCGCTTGAAAGATCATGGGGCTGAGTTTGAAAAGACCGGTCAGTTGACGCCAGCGTTCTTCCAATTCTTGAAGACGTGGCTAACGGCCCATATCATGGGTATCGATACGAAGTACGGTGTGATCGCAAGTCAAAAAGCGAGCTAATAAAAAAGCCCGGTATAAAACCGGGCTTTTCTTTTTCTGCATTCAATTTTTTTAAAATTCAACTATTGGCAGCGTCTCCATTGCAAGTGGTAGATCAAACCAGAAGAAACGTCAGCGCTATCCACAGTTGCTAGAGTTTGTTCTTTGCGTGCGTTCGTTTGTGCAAGCATAGATGTGTTCACACGAAGATTCACGCTCGCTCCGCATGGAGTCCACACCATTGTGTTCGCAAGCAATGCATCCGTCAGAGTGTAAGCATCGTTGTATGGGCCAGAGAAGATACGAGAAATTCTGAAACCACGGCTGCCTGCCCAGAAGTATTCTGCATCAAAGCGTGCCTGTGCTCCGCGAGGAACCGCAGTGAAGCCGCGATAGTCCACTTGGAAAACAGCAACGCTATATCCATTTGGTACAGCTACTGGGATTGAGATGTTACATGATTTACGATCAATTGTTTTTCCAGTTGTCGCACCCGCTTCAGAGACGTAGCTATCAAACAAGATACTTAGTGCCGACTGATCAGGGCTGACAGTGACGCTTGCAGATCCTGCAGGACATCCTGTTCCACCGTAAGCTGGTTGGCCTAAGCGAAGTGCATCTGCATGAGCAGAGACTGCTGAGAATGTTAAAGCTGCTGCGACAATTTTCAATAGGATACCGGATTTCATCGTTCCCCCTTATAGTAGTTGATGAAGTTTCGTTGTTTTAAAAAATCAAATTTAGTTTCTTATTAATTATGGAAATCTTGGTGGACGCCCTGGGTTGCCTGGTTTGACAGGGCCGGGGTTTGGATTGCCAGGATTTGGTCCGGGCGCAGGCGGTGGAGTGGGATTCGTCGTCGCACATCTACGCCAAGCAAGTTGGTAGCGCTGCGATTGCACAGATCCGTCAACACTGTCTAAAGAAATTTGGGCTTGAATGTTTGAGTTTAAATTGAGATTTCGAGCCATGATGTAAGTCGTTAAGAACAACGTTTGTGTGTCGCTGTTGTTACACGGAGCCCATGGCGCCACTCGAGGATCAAGTTCTTGGTGAATTGTGTAGTTGTTATTATAAGGACCGCGGAATTCTGAAGCGCGGAAAGAATATTTGCCGTTATTTTCGTAACCAGGTCTTTCATTAATTGGTTTGCTACCATCGAAAGAATAAAGAGCTTGATGAACGACTGTCGTATTGGCTTCGGCATAAGCATAGCCACGATAATCCGCAGTGACGACAGTGAATTGCCAACCACGCGGAACGCGGAAGTTCACTCTTAGCTCGCAATTAAGACGAGAAATAGGATTGCGCATGTCAGAAGCTGCGACGTAATTATCCAAAAGAAGAGAGAAGGCTTGACCGTCCGGTGAGATATTCGCTGAATAAGATCCTTGTGGGCATCCTGTTCCATTAGCATTAAGTCCTTGAATTGAAATTCCCGACGGAGTTTCCGCCAGAGCTGAAGTTGATAAAAGAAAAAACGGTGCGAATAGAAAGAAAATACTTCTTCCCATGGGTCCCCCTCCAATATGTGGTGATCAATGATCACTGCTGAAGGAGTAAAGCAAACGTTAGGCCAGGTATTTTTGGATGCGAAATGATTCTGGTGTCAGAAAATTTTCTGCGAGTACAAATAAAAACACCAGCGACCAAAAGGTCACTGGTGCATTTTATTTTTAACTAATTGCGTAACGGTGTTAAATCGACTCTGTTACATCGAGTTCTTAAATAGACTCTTTATTTTCTTCGACAAGACTTAGAAGTTTTGCGAACAAATCCATTTTTACAGCAGCAGTTGATTCTTTCTCTTTATAGAATCTGCTAACTGGAACTTCTGGCATACCGATGTGATCGAAAACCAAACGATCGATGATCTTTTGAATTTGATCGAGCGGCAAACCGCGTTTTTTCTCGGTGATGATTTCATCAACCATTTCGATAAGCGCGTTACCAGTGATGCGACGATCAGAATTTAATTTCTCTGCTCTTTCGCAAATGCCTTTCAATACGCTTTCAGGTTTGTTGCGACCTGCGGCGACAATGACAAGTTCACGGTAAAGCTGTTGGAAGTAAGCGATGTGCAAGCGCTGTTTTTCACCCATGCGGGCATCACGGCTTTTGGCAAAGCTTGAAAGGATCGTTTTAAAGAAGTCTTTTTCAAGCATCCAACGTTTTTCAAATGGCAAAGGGCTTTCCATTAAGAACTTTGGAAACTCTTTAAAGATATGGCGCATATTATAGAGGGCAGGGTGATTTACACCGTCGGCCACTTTTTCTTCGTTGCCGCTGACCTTGGCGCGCTCAAAGAACGAAAACTCGCGGTCGAATTTCAAGAACAATTCTTTTTCTTCAAGGATGTTGCGACGTTGTGTTTCGTTAAAACCCATACGGTACAACAAACGTTGTGCGCGGAACTGATCAAACTGAGTATTGAACTTTTGAATCACTTCATGGTGCGCAAACGAACGAAGAGGTTTTTTCTTTTTCGTTTTTAAGTAGTCAACCATTTGCGCGAAGACTTGCACGATCAAACGAGCCTTTGATTTTTGCTCGTTCAAATTAGTAGAGAATCTTTCAACGTCATCGTAACGATATTTATCGTGACGAATGCCGAACTGACGAACACTACCGTAATCGATGATGCCCGCGTCTGCTAAAACGTTGTCACCATCCCAATCAAGCCATGCAAAGATGTAGTCGATGTCTAACTGGGCTGTGAATTCCGCAAATGATTTGCAGACAGCATCAAGAAGCTCATCATATTTTGCGTTACCTTTGCCTTTGATGTCCCAAACTTTGTTTGAAACCTGGCGGTCGATCAAATAGTCAGTAGCTGCTTTTAATTCAGGGTAACGTTCTTGTTTCAAATACAAAAATAAATGGGCAGGGCGGATTAAGTTCTGACCAGCGCGCACGCCGATGCCATAACCTTTACCTAAATCGATAATGCACAAGACGCGTTCTGTGCGAATCCCTTGAAGATGCATAACTTCCGCAAGAATCGATGCACCCAAAAGTTCATCAATTTCTGCAAGGCCGCAACCGTAACCGAATTCAGTGCCACCTGTTTTTAATGGTTTGTTTGCTTCCACAGATCCCGGTGATAAACGAGTCACGCCAGTGCCACGTGAAGAAACGTCCCACGTTGTGCCCTTATGGTAAACTGTGCCATTCCAAATACCACGACCGTCGCCCGAAGTTTTCCCCTGCTTGTTGGCGTGTTGCAGTTGCAAGTAACGAGTCGCCATAAATTTATTTGGAAGGATGGTTGCGGGATCGATGCGACGATTTGTTAACTCGTCATATTCATTGATAATTTGGATGGAAAAAGTTTCGATGAGTTTTTGTTGAAGCTCTTCAGTCATTTGCTCGGGATGATTTGGAGCGATCAGTCCCATTTCTTTAGCAAGAGCGAAGTTGAAGTAAGCGATGTTGCCGGTATTCAGTTGGCGAACTCTGTAAGCTACAAAACCTTCTTTGACGGCATCCATCCAAGGATGCACTCCATTGAGTTGTTCAAAGCCTGAATAAAAGTTCGTCAATTGCGAATGCTTTTTAGCGCCATTGTGCTTCATGGTCATGTTGCTTCTACGCTCCTTGTAGAAAAATGAGACACTCTCCTCATCGGTAAACAAACTCTGTACTTTAATATTAAGCCCTAAAAATTTTATTCCGAATACTAGACTGGACATAATGAGGGGCACATAAACGATGAAAACATCTGGGATTTTACTTCTTGTACTGCTTTCGACATCATCTTTCGCGGTGAAACGCGATCCTGCAGGCCGTTTGCTGATGCCGGAGTTGCGCTCAGCACCTGTTTGCCAAGATCGTCCCGAATTTCTTACGGAGCTTCGCAGTGACTTGCTTGGAAGTATCGCGCAAATCCCAGAAACCGTGCTGGTAGCGCGAGACGCGGAAGTCTTTGTTGATGGAACAGTGAATGGTGAGGCCTTTAAAATCCACGCGTATCAGTCGTTTTTGAAGCCAGAAGGCAGTTCCGCAGAGATTTTGTGTGCAACGACGCCGGCTGATTTTAAAGAACGCTTCTCGATTTATGCTCCCACGTTGATTGACACGAAAAAGGTGCCAAAGGTCGGGCATAGTTTATGGCAATTCCAGCTCTTAGCGGATTCTGGCAAGTTTGCGTTCTGGAATTTTAAGAGCACTTCGTTGAAACCGAAGCAAAATTTGGAAGATTTTTTGAAGACTTCGGGTGCGACGTACAAGATTTATCAAAAGACACACACGGAATTCGAACTGATGTTAGTTAAGAAAACGGGTGAAACGACAGAGTATCTGTCGATCACGTACGACGCTGTTCCTCGATTAAAATAATTATTTGAATAAAACGCACGCAAAGCCACCGTATGGCGTGCGTAGATTCGTAACCTGTCCTTGATAAAGGCGCGCAACGACAAGCTGTAAGCGCCCTTGATAAGCATAACAACGCAAATCGAATTTGAAATCTTGAGGACCGTCAGGAGTCACGAACTGTTGTTCGCTGGCTGGGACGTATTCCATCGCGATCGTATCTTCTTTCATAAGTTCTTCAAAAGCTTTACGGCTGATAGAAGACCCACGGTACGATTGTTTAGAACCAAAGGCGTTCTTAGGTTTAAAGAATAAGGTTTTACGTTTCGCCCACACTTCTTCGGATGAAGATAAGTTGACGTCGTAAGAAGCAGGAACCGCTTTGCGCAATAAGGCGATCGTCTTTTCATCCAAACCGTGTGCTTCAAAGAAACCTTCTTGGCTCCATTCGATCAAGCGCTGCTTATCTGCCAGCATCAGGTATTCGTAAGGATTCGGTGACAAGCACACATCACGGGAAAGATATTTTTCGCGTAAAACTTGGCTGCTGCTATCGCTTAAGAAGAAATCAGTGTAGCGGTTATAGACAAAGTCCGGATTAAAATCCTGGAACAACTCGCGGTAATCGACGATGCGCGAATCCCAGCCGAACGATTTGAACATTTCGTTATACACCAGGAATTCCACAAACAATCTTTGCTCAGAAGGTTTGTCATCGGTGATCGCCACTTTCAATGGTGCCGGGATGTCTTTCCCTTGCAGTTGCATTTCGTTTAAAATATCCAAACGCACTTCTTCGAAAGAAAAATTAGAAACAGGCAGCGGATGACCTTTGGCGCGATACATCTCGTGACCGAGTGCTAAGAATGAAGCGTTGGTGTTCACTTCGATCAACTTCAAATCTTGATTTTGATCCAAGTGAAAATCATAGCTCATCATGATGGATTTATTGCCCGGGTCTTTAACGCCCTTCATGGCAGCTAATTCCAAATAATGTGTTTGATAGGATTTCTTTTCGCGTAAAGAAAACAGCCCCGCCACGATATCTTGCGCTTGTTTTAAAACGCTTGCAGGCAGAACAACGTCGAACGGTGAAATCAAATTGTCAGCGACAATAGCTTCAAGGGGCTCTTGTTCGAGCCCCTGAAAGGATTTTCTAAGTTGAGAAATAAATGCGGCTTTCTGATCCATCTTACTTCAATGGAATGATGTGAACGTCGCCTTTTTTCCAACCAGCAGCACAAAGTTCGCCAGATTGGCAGCCTTGAAGGACGCGCAAGATTTCTTTGGCATCACGACCTACAGATGTGTTGTGGATGCCCATGTATTGAATTTTACCATCGGGATCGATAATGAATGTACCGCGAGTTGCGATACCACGATCTTCGAACAATACGCCGTAATCACGAGCGATGCGTTTGTTCAAATCCGAAATCAACGGATAACCCAAGTTGCCAAGGTCATCGCGCAACCAACGTTTGTGCGAGTGAACTGAATCCACACTGCAACCCATAACAACCGCGCCAGCCAATGCAAAGTCAGCAAGGTGTTCACGGAATTGAGTTAATTCTGTTGGGCAGACAAAAGTGAAATCAAGAGGGTAGAAGAACAGTACAACCCATTTTCCTTTGTAGTCGGCCAAATTAATATCACGAACTTCACCACCGTCGAAAACGGCTTGGGCAGAGAATTGCGGGGCAGCTTGATTAATCATAGGCATAGACACTGTCTCCTTGTATCTGTTATTGATAGCCTTTTAGAGTCGAAATACAAGGAGAAACTGTGAAAATCATCTCTTGGAATGTGAACGGAATTAGAGCTTGTCACAAAAAAGGTCTGGTTGATTTTGTGAACAAAGAAAATCCTGACATTTTCTGCGTGCAAGAGACGAAAGCTCATATTGATCAAGTTGAGACAGAAGCTCGTCAGCTTCATCGCAATTATGCGTACTGGTCATCAGGCGTGCGTAAGGGTTATTCCGGTGTAGCCACTTTCTGTAACGTCGAGCCAGCGCAAATTGCTCACGGTATGGGAATTGATAGATACGACAGCGAAGGTCGTATCGTTATTACCGATCATGGTCCCTTCGATCTTTATAATATTTATTTTCCAAATGGCGGTTCCGGTGATGAACGTCACGCTTTCAAACAAGAATTTTTAAAAGATCTGAACATGCACTTGCGCGAAAAATTAAATAAAGGCCGCGAGGTGATTGTTGTGGGTGATTACAACGTGGCTCACCAAACGTTCGATGTCTTTGATCCAATTCGTCTTTCAAAAGTCAGCGGTTTTTTCCCAGAAGAAAGAGCGTGGTTTAATTCGTTCCTGGAATTAGGCTTCATCGACACCTTTCGTTATTTTAATCCAATGGCTAAAAACCGCTATACGTGGTGGTCCTATCAAGACTTCGCGCGTGAGAAAAACCGCGGATGGCGTATTGACTATGTTTGTATCTCAAAAGGACTTGAGAAATATCTGACTTCCGCAGATATTCTCGACACGGTTGAAGGCTCGGATCACTGTCCGGTGGTTGCGGAGTTAAGCTTTCCGTAAAGGATATTTATGTTAACGATTCCATTGCCATTCATTATCGCAGAATTTGTGATTTTCTATTTTGCTGTGCAAGAGTGGGGCTTCTTTAACGCTGTTGGAATTTATCTAGCTCCGTGTTTATTGGGAATGCTTATCTTAAGCACGGTCGGTCGCATGGCGATGATGACTTTGCAAAGCACGATGACTCGTGGGCAGGTTCCTGGAAATAAAATCTTGCACTCGGGCGCGATCTTTATTTCAGGTTTCTTGTTCTGTATTCCTTCATTCTTTACTCGTGTGCTTGCGTTGGTTTTATTGTTACCAGGTCTTCGTCACTTGGCTGTATGGAGATTTAAAATCTTTATGGCGAAACAAATCGCCAAAGGCTCGGCCCGCGTTTTCAATTTCGGCGCAGGCGGTCCGTTTGGCTTCGGCACGGGCATGGGTAACGGTCCTGGTGGTATGGGAGGAATGGGCGGTATGGGCCAACAAGGCTTCCGCTATTACGAGTTCCGCAATGACGGCACTGGTTTCCACGATGTCAGCGAAGAGCGTGAAGAGCGCGAGATTCAGGCTGAAGTCGTCGACGTGACACCACTTGAAATTACTCACGAAGAAAAGAAAAAGGACGAATAAAAAAAGCGGAGTCGAAACTCCGCTTTTTTTTATTTTCAAAATTTTTAAGAAGAACTAGCGCGAAGAAACTTTACGCATTTGTTTTTGCTGAGCCACGATCGGCGTAAAATACTTTCTAAACATACTTTGTCCAAGATGCGCTGATTTCACTGTCCAGAATTTTCTGTTCACAGTGATCGCGGCAACTGCGATCTTACGATCTTCATCCAAAGCGTAACCAACGAACCAGTCAACACGGCCACGAGGGTTGTCACCCGTTAAGTGACCTGTCTTACCGCCCATTTCGATCTCTCTAAACTTGCGGTCCTTCATGATCGGACGGAATGAGCGGCGAGAAGTTCCTGCTAAAACCGTTTGTGACATCAACTCACGGATTTTCACAGATGACTCTTTGCTCATCGTTGTACCTTTGTTCATTGTGGCACCTTGATAAAGAGTTTTGCCAGCATCGTCTTGCAAAGAGCTAACAAGGTAAGGAACAACCACTTGGCCATCGTTTGCAACTGAAGCTGCGATCATGGCACCTTGAACGGGGCTCATGCGGTTTGACTTCGTGTAACCTGAAGCGGCCTCGGCCATTTCGAAACCTTTGCCAGGCGGGATGTAAGCAACACCCATCTCAACCGGGAAGTCCGCTGGGATTTCTTGGTTGAACATGAAACGGTTTGAGTACTCGTTCAAATCTTCAGGGTGAAGGTTTTCGATGCTCAAACGACCAAATGCGGTATTGATCGAGCGAGCAAAAGCATCCTTCAATGTGATCACATTCGTCCAACGAGTCACACGTTCAGAAAGAACGTTTTTCTTGTAAAGAGTGTGGGCGCCACCATTGTAGTGAATTTTGTGTTCAGGATTGACCCCAGCCTTATCAACCGCCGCCGTTGCAGTCACAACTTTGAAAACGGAAGCTGCTGGAAACGTCGCTTGCAAGTTCATGTTCGGAGCGTGGGCATCGTCACGTTGGAAGCTCGACATCGCCAAAACTTCACCGGTCGAAGCATCCATCACGAAGATCGCGCCGTAGTCAGGCTTATAAGATTTCAAAAGGCGGTCTGCTTCTTTTTGAAGATCATCATCAAGCGTGTATTTAACCGTAAGATTTTGGTCTTTGCCGTCCCAGTTCAAATTCGTTTTTGAAGGAAGCTCATTTGCCTTAATCTTCTCGCCAAAAAGTTTGGCGATATGTTGGCGTTCTTCCAACTGAGTTGCAGATTTCTTCTGAGCTGTAGTTTCAGTTGTCTCTGAGGCAGTAAAGCCCATAAGAGAGTACAAAGCGACAACTGAAGCGCCAGAAAATACGAATAGTTTTAGTAACTTAGATTTTGTTTTAGACCGCATCTCTAAATGGTAGCATCAACAAATTGGCAGTTTCAAGGCCATTCTCAGAAGAAGTCGCAGGAAACTCGCTCTGGACGAGCGTTTTCAGTTACGGTTAATTCGTGACTCAAGGTGAAACTTAGACTAAAGACTATAAGACATGAAGACTAAAGAACGCATTCTCCTTACTTCAATCGAGCTCTTTAATCGCAGCGGCGTCGTAGCAATCACGACAAATCACATCGCAAAAGCGATGGAGATCAGCCCTGGAAATCTGTATTTTCACTATGACAACAAAGAAGAAATTCTGGTTGAGCTTTTCAAGAGAATGGCGAAAGACACCTACGCTGTTTGGCATCCACGCCGCACTAAAAAGGCGTCACCTTTAGACTTCATCAACGACAACTTCGAACTTTATTGGAAGTACCGTTTCTTCCACCGCGAGATGTATGCTCTTCGTCGTAAAGATCAACAGCTTGCGAAAATGTGGAGAGCCCACATCCAAAAAATGATGAAGTTGATGGTCATCCTTTACCGCCAATGGGTAAAGGACGGCAAAATGGCTAAGATCGACCAAGTCAGCGAAATGCAATACATCGCAGAATCTTTGCTAGCGATGGCGACAACGTTCTTGCAGTTCTTCGAATCAGCGGAAAAGCAACCGGGTAAACGTACAATCGAACGCGGTAAGCACCACGTAGCTCGTCTTCTTTTGCCTTACACATCTGGCGAAACAAAGAACGAGTTTGAAAAATTTCTTAAGGCCTAGCACAAAACGTCACCTCTAGTGTCGATTAATTCGATCTGAGGTGGCAAAGCCCTTGCTTTAGTTCTAACCGAATCTGAAAGGTTGAGAACTATGAAAGCACTTCTTTGCACATTACTTCTGGCTACGGCAACAACGGCGCACGCCTCTACAAACTGCGCTGAACTTAAAAAAGAACTGTCTGCTATGCAGGAAGCTCAAGCGCAAATCATGCGCAGCCTTGTCAGCAATCACGAAACATTCGCTTCAACGATGGAAGAATATTCTGAAGTTCTTAGCGATTCTAAAGACTCAAAATCCGTTTCTAAATCTATGGATCAATCAGCAAAGGCCTTTCGTGCGCGCGGGGTTCAGGGCAAGCGCATGTCAGACCGTTTAAACAACGCGACCGAAGATCTTTTCGCTCGCGTGTCTGCCTGTCTTAAATAGTTATTCCGCTGGGGATCTGACGTAGAAACGGGGATCAAGGGTTACGGGGCGTCTTTCGGGGGAGAGAGCATCGTGACCAGGCTCGAGGCGACCGAAGTAAAGTAGGTCGCCTGTCTTTTTATAAATACCAAATCTTTGTGAACCGACGTCTGCCATCTTCATGGCTTTAGCGCCTGTGATGATCGCACACCACATGCCGGTTACGATCTTCTCTTTATATAATGTCCAATCTTTGAATCCGCACACTTCGCGTCCGTTGAAGTCGTCGATCATCATTTGATCCTTCAGCGTGATACCCACTTCTTGGAACGTGAAATCCATATGCTCTTCCGTAATCACGACATCGCCCGAATTGCGAATCGACATCAATGGCTGCGAGCAGTCCTTCTTATAATAGTAGTTTTCCGTCAATACGGCCGTCGTGGCGGCGAAAACCTCTTCCCGTTGGGTTTGGAGCTGGCAGGGCTGAACCCAGCGCCCAGCAAGGCTTTGCGAGCTTTCAGAAGCCCATAAAATTTGGCTCAAAAAGAGAAAGATAAGCATCCAAGTGGCGTAACAGTTTCCTTTTCAATCGCCAAGGTCTAGAATTTAACGCTACGCATGTTTAGTTGCGGAAGGCCCAAGAGCGGCGAGTTAGAATTTAAGAAACGTGTAAGATCCCGACATTTGCATCGATTTTAGAGTCATTAGCCTAACCGCAGCATTGTCCACGGTCATGAATTTGTCAGGATTTTCACTAGTTTAGTTACTTTTAAGTTAATGTAAGAATATTTACTTGCAATATTTACATGCATAGAACTTAATAGGTCAGTTCCAAATTGGCACTTAAGCTCGGAAGGAACGAGGGGGCAATTATGGCTATCTCTGAAAAGCTTGTCGGCGAATGCAGACAAAGACTTTTGCAAACGAAGCAAGAAATCCTCAATAGAGTGAAGGAAGCTCGTTTGAATCTAGACCAGAATGAGGAAAAGGGCGGCGACGAGGGCGATCAAACAATTCGCGTCTTGGCTGAACAAGAATTCCTAAGCATGCACGAAAGACTTCGTGGTCAGCTTATGGAAATCGAAAGCGCTCTAGCTCGCATCGAAAATGGTTCTTTCGGTTACTGTGAAGAAACTGAAGAAGAAATCGAACCAGAAAGATTGCGCGCGATTCCTTGGACACGTTTGAGCATTGAAGGCGCGGAAATCCGCGAATCAGTGAACAAACGCTACGCACGCGGCTAGATCACAGTTTGATTTGAATATATCTCGAGGGGTTTAAAGGGGATGGGCTGAAGGGCTTCGTCCCCTTTGTTATTTAAGGCTGCATGTGTGAAGTCACATAATATTTGTTCAGACTATCACGATGCTCTTTCATCAAGAACACTTCGGCACAACTGATCAGGCTCAGTAACGTCATGAAATAGATCAGGATCCTCATTGCACCCTCCCTGGGCTTCGTGACAGCAACGTCGGTGCCATTCCAAACTGACACTGATTTATAGACGATCTTTTTACTTTCCGCGGTTCAATCTTTACGAAGTCTTAATGCTCAAAAATTTATAACAGTCTCAAAGAACGTGGTGGTTCGCCGCCCGAAACAGGAGACAGTTATATGATCAGCAAAAGATCATGGCTTGCGCTTGCGTGCGCGTGCCTTATCGCGCCTTACTCTGCAAAGGCTGAAGATGCAGAGCCGTTTAGTTTTGCCGACTTCACTTGGATGAACGGGAATAACCGTCAGCATTCTTCTTTGCTCGACACAAAATATTTCACCGGTTCATTCATGGCCGACACGAATTACGTTTACGATTTCAATCGTCCTCAAGATCACACCCTGGTTGGTTCGACTTCTTCGGGTCGTACTAGTGAGTTTCAAGTTACACAATTAGGTGTCGGTGGAGATTTCCACTATAAGAACGTGCGTGGTCGTTTGATGACTCAGTTTGGAATGTATTCAAGCATGACTCCGCGAAATGATGCTTCAACGGCGCGTGGGCAGTGGGATATGAACACCGCTTATCGTTATGTCAGTGAAGCGTATGGTGGTTATCACTGGGATAAAATGAACGGCATCAATTTGGATGCTGGTATTTTCATGTCGTATATTGGTTTATTCAGTTACTACAATTTTGAAAACTGGGCTTATCAAGCGTCATACACTTCAGCGAACACACCGTGGTTCTTTAATGGTTTGCGTTTGCAGGTGTTTCCAACAGATCGTCTGAAAATGGAATTTTGGTTGATCAACGGTTGGCAATCATACGGCATGTTTAACGAAGCACCAGGTGTAGGTTATCAATTCGCCGGTCGTCCCACAGGCGATTTTTCGTGGGTGACGAATGGTTATGTCGGTTCTGATACTTTGGGTACGCCAGGCAGAACTCGTTATCACAGTGACTCTTCTGTGCAGTATAAATACTTAGACACGCCTTCGAAGTTTTTAAGCAAAGCTGCGTTTTCTATCACAGCTGACATCGGTTGCGAAAGCGGCGGTGGAGTGAAGTGTTCCGGTGGTGATGCAAATACTCCAAGTCAGTATTTCTTAGGCTTGATGGCATACAACCGTTTCTGGTTCGATCACGACACGTTTGCGTTGACGTTAGGTGCGGGTATGATCAACAACCCAGGTCGTTACTTGGTTTTGATTCCACCAATTCAAACATCACAAACAGGCGCCAGTGGCGGAGCCAGTGCCACAAATCCAGCATTGGATAGCAATGGCAATCCCTACTTCTCACAAAACCCAGGTGATGATTTCCGCGCATGGGATGCATCCGTTACGTTCGACTATATGCCTGAAGAGTTCATCACGTTCCGCACAGAATTTATCCACCGCGAAGCCAACGTAAACTATTTCGCAGGAGCAGGCGGCGTAACCTCACCAGATAACTTGAATACAACAGCGCACCCAACAAGCTGGGAACCGGATCTTCGCAAACACGAAGACCGCATCAACCTAGCAATGATGGTCCGTTTCTAGGGGTGCCTGCCACTTTCTCCGCAAAAGTGCCTGGCACTTTTTTGGGCCCATGGTGCGTTAGAAAAAAGGTGTCTGTCGTTTTTTTGGTAACGCAATGTAGACCCAAAAAAATGACAGACACTTTTTATGTGAAGTTTGGTGGCCAGATTGTTTTTTCTAGAAGGATGTCGACGATTTTTTTTAGGCCGTCGGCATCTGCTTGGTCGAAACGGTTCAAGATGGGTGAGTCGATGTCTAGGACGCCGATCACTTTGTTGTCGCGAATAATTGGCAGAACGATTTCCGAGCGTGAGGCGCTGTCGCACACGATGTGACCAGGGAATTGATCGACATCTGGAACAATTTGAATTTCGCGAGTGGCAGCGGCTGTTCCACAGACTCCTTTGCCGAAACGAATTCTGGTGCAGGCAGGAAGTCCCTGGAACGAACTTAGGACAAGTTCTTCTTTGTGATTTAAATAGAATCCAACCCAATTAATTTGCGGTAAGTGCTGCTTCAAAAGTGCAGACACGTTGGCAAGATTCGCAAACCATTCTGGTTCGCACATACCGATCACCTCGGATTGAAGTTCGCGGTAGAATTTAGATTTGTCTGAATAAGAAATTGCGCGTGTCGATGCTTCCATAACATTTGTATGTATAGCACATTCTTTAGACCAGATCCGAATTTTATTCATGTGACCCTGAGAACAGGACTGATTAGCATCAAAGCATGATCAAACCACTGTTATTTTGGAGCGTTTTGGCACTGAGCTTTTGTCTATCTGCGTGTGGAGACATGCAGTCGCTTATTTCAAATTTAGGCGAAAATAATCAGAATCAAGAAGTCATCGCTAAATCCATTCCCGACAATTTCTTTTATCACACTGAAGGCACATGTAATGACGGCACTTTGGTTTTCGCAAATCTAAGTGGTGCAGGTTTGATGTTGTGGGATGATCCAGCCGCCGTGCTAACGGGGCAGATCGAGTTGTATTTGAAAAAAGACGACGGCAGTTATCAATTCCGTTATCGCGAATTTGATTTCGACGGCAACACGATGTTCGATCAATATTATAGCGGCCACTACGCCATGGATTCAGACACTGGAAAAATTCAGATGGATGATCTGGGATATGCGTACGTAAAAACGACTCCGAAAAGAAGTTACTACGACATCACCTTCGATAAGATTTTGAACGATAGCAAAATCAAAAACCAAACTCTGCGCTTCAGAGTTTTCAAAGGACATAAAGGTCTGCACACAGATATGCCGACCTATTGTAATTTATAATTAGAATTTACGAATAAGACCGACGACGATACCGCGGATTTCTACCTCGTCAGGGGAGAACCACATTGATTTCATTGTCGAGTTTGCGGGACGAAGCTCTACTTGCTTTGTGGAATCGCCAGAGTCCGGGCGCGCGCGCAAGTAGAAACGTTTTACTGTTGCTTCGTTGTCGACAGTCGCAACGATAATGTCTCCGTTCGTTGCGGCTTTTTGTTCCTGAATCAAAATAATGTCTTCATCAAAGATTCCATCTTCAATCATCGAATCACCTTGAACCTTTAAGGCAAACGACTTTGAAGGATTTCTGACCATAGAAGGAGGAACGTCGACGTATTCGTCGTGTTTGATATTTTCAATCGGCTGTCCCGCTGCCACCTTACCGAGAAGGGGAAGGGACAGGATCTCATCACGAGCCTGGAGGAGCTTAGTGCGGTGAGATCCCGTCGTCGTCGAGACTTTTGCTTGTAGATGCTCCTGCACTGCCGAAGCAGAGTGAAGAATCTGAATGGCCCGCTTCTGGTTTTGCGGATTCGAGATGTATCCTTTGTTCGTCAATTGCTTCAGATAATTCTGAACCGAATTGAAAGAAGCCAACCCGAAGTGGTCCTTAATTTCCTGATATGACGGAGAAACTCCTGAACTTAAGAGTTGCGCCTCGATATACTCGAGGACCGATTTTTCTTTAGGTGTCAGTGGGGGGAGGGGCAATTTCTTTGTCATAACTTACATATGAACTTACAGTGTAAATAATATGTAAGTCAAACAGGAAAATGCACGGTCCAGAAAGATTTTTTTGAAGCTGCGCGCGACTTTCAAGGAGTTCAGGCGATTCGCATACTTACAAGCTGGGGTCTGGCGTCACACGCGACAAAAACAAAAGGGGCTTCCGAAATGGAGCCCCTTTTTTATCTCTTCTTTTTCTATTTAAACTTGGTCAGTCTGACTATTGAAACTTTTGAAGGCAAGATGCGATCGCTGATTGAGCGTAAGGCGCAACGTGCACAGTTTTATCTGCAGAAGTTGTGATCAAGTCCGATGAATCCATCACACGATCAACTACACATGCGTTAGAGTTTGAATCCATTGTTAACTTCACGATGCACAAGCGGCTACGGCCTGAGCAGTGCACGCCAGTGAATGTTACGCCATCGTCAGCGCTCAATTTATTCAAAGCAGTTACAAACGCAGATTCCTCTTGCGGAGTCAGAAAAGCAAATGCTGATGGAGAGAAAATTGTAAGAAGAGTGATGAGAGAAAGAACCTTACTTTTCATAGAAGCCTCCTTGTAACGAACTATGCTTCAGGCATTAGTTCTACAAGGGGATCTATGATTAGTAAAAGGCATATAAAGAATTCAGATATTCGCAAAACGAATAACGACTACTCGGCTTTAGAGCAGTCTTTCTTATTTTCTTCGCACGCGGGCTTAATCGTAGCTACCACTGGTTTTGATTCAGAAGCGACTTGACGAATAGCTGGGGTGATATTCTTAGCTTGGCTAACAGGTGCCATTGAGCAGTTCTGATAAAAAAGTATCACGATGGGATTGATCACCAACATCGCCACAAAACTAAAACCACCTCTATTGATCATACGTCCCTCCTACACTGAGTCTGAAAATCCACACCCAATGTCTAACGGACGAAAATCAGCAAGACTTTAGTCGTTTTGTAAGTATTCTCAGCTTGATTCAAAAAAAGGCGATTTCTCATCTTGAGAGATTTGTCAGGTGCGGTGATAATAGACATGTGATGATGACAATTCGCCAACTTATAACAAGTTTTGCTTTAGTGTGTGCTGCCACGACGGCGCATGCTGAGTTTTCCAATCTACAAGAAACTTGCGTGAACGATCTCAGAAAATTTCCAGGCGTTTTAGATGAGAAGCTTTTAAGGCAAGCATGTGAAAAGGCTATCGTGGATGCTCAATGTGTCAGCGTTGAGGGTCGGCCTATATATCACTACGAAAAATTAGCTCCAGAGCCAGGTGCGAAAAGAGTTTTGGTGTTCAGTCTTATCCATGGTGACGAAACTCCAGCGGGAGCTGTGGGTCGTTATTGGATGGAAAGACTTGAAGCTATTGCGCCAAGAAATTCTTGGCGTGTGGTTCCGGTGTTGAATCCTGATGGTGTGAAATATAAAACTCGCACGAACGCGAACAAGATCGACGTGAATCGTAATTTTCCAACAAGAGATTGGGATACAGCTGCGATTCCAAATTGGAAGCGTACGACAGGCGCAAACATTCGCAGATTCCCAGGTAAAGAAGGTGGTAGTGAGCCAGAAACAAAATGTGCTCTTCACCACATCGAGGATTTCAAGCCTGACTTCATCGTTTCAGTTCATACGCCGCTTAAAGTTTTAGACTTTGACGGACCGAAAATGATGGCGCCACCGAAATTTGATTATTTGCCGTGGAAGAGTTTGGGAAGTTATCCAGGAAGTTTAGGTCGTTATATGTGGGTGGAAAGAAGTACACCTGTATTGACGATGGAGTTAAAAGAAAATCTTCCACCGAACTACGGCCCGTTTGAAAAACTTCAAGATATCATCGGAACACTGGTGAAACTTGAAGCGAAGAAATCAACGGCTGATACCAGTAAAACGAAATTTCTTCCTCTCGCATTAGATATCAATAAATAAAGAAAAAGCCGCTGTTCCCAGCGGCTTTTTTATTTGTTGCTGACGTGGAAGTGTAGACAGATTTACTTCGTTATCGACTCATCGTTGCTAGCTTCTTTGGGGCTCTTATTTAAATCAGCCATTGGTTTCCCAAGGGGAGTGACTTGTCGTGGCTCTACAGGCGTCACCAGATTGAAGGCGCCATCGAAATTATCAAGTGTCGCGACCAAATCTGAAATGGCTCCACGGTCGCCAGAAATTTTTAACGAATCTGAATTTTGCATTTCGCCTGCCTTTGCAGTGCCACCAAAAAGTTTCCCCAATTGCGCAGAGTTGCCTTCAATCATCGTGTCAAATTTTTCTTTTTCGCCCGCAGGGACTGCGACCAGAACGGAATTTTCAACAACAACATTCATACGCTCTTTTGTATCCGTGTTCATCACGCCAAAATTCATTTTCTTATTTTTTGATTTATCTGGATTCATACGCAACGCCGTATAGTCCATCAACATCGCAAGCGGTAAGCTTGTTGGATCGACAAGGGGTGGTGCATAAGTCGCTTTGTTTTCACGAAGTTCTTTTGCGCCCATCAAATACACGTCACGCCATGGACCTGATTCAGCCTGGAAGCCCATTTGTTCCAGAGCAGCGGCTTGCAACATGCGTGCATCTTTATTTTTTGGTTCAGCATACACTAAGTGATTTACGACTTCTGCAGCCCAACGATAGTCACCGGAATTAAAGGCTTCACGACCAATTTTTAGAACCTTTGCAGATCCGCCCATTGCCTTAACATATCGTTGTGCGACCTCAACCCGAGGATGTTCATGCAAAGTCGCTGGATTGCCATTGTAGAAACCTAAGTACAGCTGATACGTCGCTTTCACGTCATGATTTAACGAGCCGTAGTAACCGCGGTTGTAAAACTTTTTGCCCAACGAATCGGGAAGTTTAATTTTTTCTGCAATTTCTTCAGCGTCATAACCCATGTTCGCTAAGCGCAAAGTTTGATCGTTGATAAACTTATACATGTCACGTTGATCTTTGATGTGCTGAGTGATCTTAGCATTTGTCCAACGTGGCCAGTGATGGGAAGCGAAGGAAACTTCTGCATCTTTGCCGAACATTTGCAAAGTTGTTGTTAGTGCGTTTGACCAAACCAAAGGACTACGTACTTTGGCACCACGTAATGTGTATAAGTTATGCATTGTTGACGTGGCATCTTCAGACAAGCACAAAGCTTTCATTTGCGGGAAGTAGAAAATCATTTCAGATGGCGCTTCGGTTCCTGGCGCCATTTGGAAAACAATATCGACACCATCAATCGTCATTTTTTCGCCAGTTTTTGTAATGAGCTTATTCGGCTCTGCGATTGAACGAGTGCCGACAGAAAGTCCCGAACCTAAACCCGTTCCTAGGTTTCCTTTAGGATTATTATCCAAGCCCACGCCATACATATAAGTGGCCCTGCGGTTCATCGCGTTGCCTGCGTAAAGGTTTTCACTGACAGCCTCTTCCATGAAGCCTTCAGGTGCAATGATCGGAATCTTTTTATCTTTAACTTCTTGTGGAGTCAGTACACCCATAACGCCGCCGAAATGATCGACGTGACTGTGGGTGTAGATGACAGCTGAAACTTTGCGTGCGCCGAGTTTTTCATTTGCAAGTTTTAAACCAGCGGCTGCGGTTTCGACTGAGGTCAGTGGATCAATAATGATCCAACCGTTTTTTCCTTCAATCAAAGTCATGTTCGCAAGGTCAAAGCCGCGAATTTGATAAATTTTGTCGGCGACTTTAAATAATCCGTTCAGGGATGTCAGTTGTGATTGGCGCCACAAGCTTGGATTGGTAGTGTCGGGTGCTTTTTTTCCATGAGTGAATTCAAAAGCCTTGGTGTCGTAATTATAGGGAGTCGCTTTGATAACGCCATCTGGAAGCGTTGCAATCAACCCTTTTGTCGCATCATCGAAGGACTCTTTATCGTTAAAATTAAGTTCTTGATAAACGGCGTCGTTCGCTTTGCGTGTAAATGATGTTGCAGTACCTTCTGGAAGTTTATCTGCGGCATTCGCAAGCGTACTTACAGAAAGCAGTGTGATCACCGCTGTAGAGAGTGTTTTCATGTTTTTCCTCCTGAAGCCCTATTGTTTACCAAACAATGCTTCAAGAGGATCTGAAGGTCATAACACTGAGCAAATACATGCAGGGTTGCTTTAAATAAACGCTTAGTAGGCAAACAGTCTTTTAAGCTCTTTATCAACTTCCGGATTCATTTGCACTTTCAATGCACCTAGATTTTCTTGTAATTGCTCAATATTAGTTGCACCAAGAATGACACTTGTCATTCCCGGCTGAGCTGCAAGCCACGCTAATGCGAGTTGAGTGCGCGAACAATCAAGCTCGTCAGCAATTTTCTTCATGGAACGAACACGTTCGATATTTTTTTCGGTGTAAAGAGTTTCCTTCAGCCATTCCATTTTTGCCAAGCGACCTTCGCTAACGCCATTGTCGTATTTGCCGGTCAGCATACCGGAAGCTAACGGAGACCATGTGACCAAGCCCATTCCATGTTGCGAAGCTTTCGGCTGAACGTAGCGTTCCACCTTTTCACGTGCAATCAGTGAATACTGCGGTTGTTCGACTTGGGGTTTGTAGTAACCACCTTTGTTGCAAATATCGATGGCTTCTTGAATTTCTTCAGCAGTCCATTCGCTGGTGCCCCAATACAAAATTTTTCCGTGATGAATCAAATCATCCATGATGCGCACGGTTTCTTCGACAGGAGTTTCCGGATCGTAGCGATGGCAGAAATAAATATCCAAATAATCGGTGCCGATGCGTTGCAGACTTTTGTTGACCGATTCGATGATGTGCTTGCGAGAAAGACCGCGATCATTGACATCTTCACTCATCGGCCAAAAAACTTTGGAAGAGATGACCAGCTCGTGACGAGGAAAATCCTTAAGTGCTGCACCCATAATTTTTTCCGACTCACCTTTGGCGTAAACATCGGCGATATCAAAAAAATTAATTCCGGCTTCATACGCCAGACGCAAAATGCTTTTGACTGTTGTGAAGTCACTGACAGATCCACCGTACGTGGTCCATCCGCCTAAAGAGTATTGTGAAAGCTTAAGGCCGCAACGACCCATGTTGCGGTAGGGCATATTAGGATTGGACATGGAAAGCTCCTTATTGGAAAAGCTTCCCTCGTGAAGCACTCCATGTCCAGTTTCTGATTAATGCAATGTCGAGTTCTGCATGACGTGGTTGATCTCGATGATTCGGTCTTGTTGGCTAATGACAGAATCTTGAATCTCAACCAATTTTTTTAGAAGGTTATCTTTGGCCATGCGAATGGCGTCATAGATATCCTCACTGACTCCTTCGGCCTCTACCTTCGCGTCGGCTTCGGTCAGAACAATCGCGATGCGGTATAGCTTTTTGAGATCAGCTTTATTGAAATCTCGGCCTTCCGTTTCATACTGGAGCGCGAGTTTTCTTGGATCTCTGGCCACGACGGCCACGACTGTTTCCGGTGTTACGAAACCATCAAATTCCGCGATTTGCTGGTAGATGAAGGACTTAACATCCGGGTTTTGCTCGATAAGTTCTATTGTGGGGTTTGGAAGGTTCGTCATAGGCGTCCTCCTTTTCCTCTTAGTATTAGTCTAACAATGAGGCTTAAATTTGTCTGGTCAAGTTGAGGTCGGCATGAAAAATAAATTGAAAACCAATACGCTTGATTTAGAATCCCGGTCCTAGACCAATGTCATGTATCAGGATGAGATGGAACAAATCAAAAGCGAAGTAAAATTACATTCTTCTTGGAAACAAAAACTGCAACCGGAATTCGACAAAGATTCAATGGTGAAGTTGAATGCATTTCTCAAAAAAGAAAATGCAGCAGGTAAAGTTATTTATCCAAGTCATGACGATTATTTCGCAGCGTTGAATTTAACTCCGCTTGATAGGGTGAAAGTTGTTATCGTAGGGCAAGATCCTTATCATGGCCCTGGTCAAGCGCATGGACTTTGTTTTTCTGTGCAAGATGGCGTGCGTTTCCCTCCGTCGCTGAAAAATATATTTAAAGAACTGCATTCGGATCTTGGCATCGAGATTCCAAAATCAGGTTCATTAAAAAAGTGGGCCGAGCATGGCGTGTTGTTGTTGAATGCAGTTCTGACTGTTGAGGACGGCAAAGCAGCTTCGCACCAAGGTAAAGGCTGGGAAGAGTTCACTGACAAAGTGATTCACATCGTGAATGAAGAAAAAGAACATGTGGTGTTTATTTTGTGGGGCTCGTACGCGCAAAAGAAAGCAGCGTTCGTTGATCGCAAGAAACATTTTGTTATCGAGTCGGTGCATCCGTCACCACTGTCTGCGCATCGCGGATTCTTCGGTACCAAACCATTTTCACGAGCGAATGCTTACTTAAGATCCCAAGGCATTTCAGAAGTGGATTGGTCTCTTTAATTCTCAACAAAAGACATTTAAGTTAGGCAATTTGCTCTAGCAGCAGTCGACAGCGGCCGATAAGAACTATACTCTGATTAAAGAAGGAGTTGTTATGAAGGCCGTTTTGTCAGCTTTGCTTTTAGTGACCTCCGCATTTCTGAGTGTTCCAGTGCACGCCGGTATGTCGATTCGAGTGATCGCGTCTGATGGCGTTGAAGATACCGTTAAAAATATTAGCGAGGACAAAGAGGGAGCGAGCATCGCCTTCGCGCGCACTGCTGGTAATTACCGTTTGCGTCGCACAGTGGCTGGCTATGATGCTAAGAAGAAAACTCTGCAAAACAGCCTGAGCAATAAAAAGCCTGTAAGCGTCACAGTTGATTCTTCGCAGCTCAATATTCTTGATGTGAAATAAGCCCGTAAGATAAACTGGTTTCCTTAGAAGGAGACCAGCTATGAAGGCTATTTTAATTGCATTGATCGCATTGTCATTCTCACCAGTTTCGTTCGCGACAACGAAAGAAGAAGTTCAGCAAAAAACATCTGAGGCAGCATCCGCAGCTGCCAGTTACACAAAAGAACAAAAAGAGCAGTTTGAAAAAGACATGCAAGCAAAGTATGACTCTTTGAAAACTGAAATCGCTGAAATGAAAGCAGAAGCTGCTAAAGAAACTGGCGAAGCTAAAAAAGCGATGAACGAACAAATCGCTATCCTTGAAAAGAAACAAGCAGAAATGAAAAAAGATATGGCGAAGCTTAGCAAAAGCTCTGGCGCTGCTTGGGCTGAAATGAAAACAGGCGTAAGCAACGCTTGGAATTCATTGTCTGCGTCTTATGAAAAAGCGAAAGCTCATTTCAACGAAGATAATAAATAATGAAACAAAGTATGGTGCGCTTTGCGCAGAATTTTCCGAAGCCTCGCGATTTGGGTGAAGAGCTCTTGCTTATTCACGACAAAGTTCTTGCGCAAAAATCACCAGCGTTTCGTACCTGGAGCAAACAAATTAAACTTCGCTACGCCGTTGATGCGGGCGAAGGTTTAAAAAGTGTCGACATGTTTCCTGAACACATCGCAAAGATTATGGCGTTGTGTGAAAATACTTCCGTGAAAAAACTGACTGTGGTTGTCGTCGGCGGTGGCAGTGTCGGGGACTTCGGCGGATTCGTTGCAAGTATCTTGAAGCGTGGTGTGCGTTTGGTGCACTTGCCAAGTACATGGCTTGCGGCAATCGACTCCGCGCACGGTGGTAAGACGGCACTGAATGTCGGTGGTGCGAAAAACCAAATCGGTACTTTCTATCCGGCATCTGAAATCGTCTTGGTAAAACCATTGTTGTTCGCACAACCCCCGGCGCGCACTTTTGAAGCGTTCGGTGAGTTGTTAAAAATTGCATTACTTCACGGCGGCCCGTTGTGGGCTGAGCTTTCAAAAGAATTCGAAGTCAATGCCGACACATTGTGGAAATATCTTTCGGCCGCGATCAACGCGAAATACAAAATCGTCAATAAAGATCCGGAAGAAAAGTCTGGCGTTCGTCATGCCTTGAACTTGGGTCACACCTTAGGGCACGTGCTTGAAAGTTATTACGAACTTCCGCACGGTATCGCCATCAATTACGGCTTAGAGTTCGCGTTACGCTGGTCGGTTGAAAAGAAAATCATGGCCGTCGGGGAGTTTGATAAATTCCAACGTCAGCCGGTTGCTGCGTACTTGTTATCGGCATCTGCCGATCAATTACTTGACGTTAAAGCGAATGCTTTAAAAGAATTCCGTCGTCTGTTGTTAAATGATAAGAAGAAAACGAAATCCGAAACTTTGCGTTTTGTGTTTTTGAAAAAGCCAGGACAAGTTTCAATTCAAGAAGTTCATGTCGATGACGTCCTTGTCGAAATCATTCGCCAAAGAGAAGAAGAACTGAATGGCTAATTTTCACTTCCGCGGGGATATCCCTTCATCCAAATCTGTTTTTAACCGTGCACTGATTGTGCAAAGTTATTTTCCTGCTTTGGATCTAAAGGGCTTCGCGGGTTGTGATGACGTTAAGTACATGCGCGAAGGCTTAACAAAAATTCGTGATCGCAGCCGCATTTATTGTGGTGAAGGTGGAACTACATTCCGCTTTATGGCATTACGTGCTTCACGTCATCGTGGCGTTCACATTTTGGAAGCAGAGCCACGTTTGTTAGAACGTCCACAAAAAGGATTGCAAGATTTGCTTCTACAGGTGGGCGTACAAAGTACCATCAAAAGAAATGAAATGTATGTGATCAGCGAAGGGTGGAAAACTCCACGCGTTCCTATTCGTGTCGATACATCTGAATCAAGTCAGTATGCTTCGGCGTTGATTCTAAATGCGTGGTTACTTGATCACGATATGGAATTTGAATTGGTCGGCGATAAAGTTTCCGAGTCGTATTTCGATCTGACAATGCAGATGGTGAAATACATGGGCATGCGTTTTCAAAAAACTGCGAAAGGTTATTTGATTCCTGCAGGTCAACGCATTGAAAAGCTTTTTTATGAAGTTGAAGCTGACGTCAGCTCGACTTTCACCATGGCTGCGGCCGGGGCTTTGGCTGGAAAATCTGAAATTACAAATTTCCCCCCGCAAACCGAACAGCCCGATAAAGTTTTTGTCGATATTTTTAAACGCATGAATATTCCTGTTCAGCTGGAAGGAAATACTCTGACGGTAGCTAAAGCAGAATCCATGAAATCTGTGGATTGTGATTTATTTCAATCGCCAGATTTGTTTCCGGTGCTTGCCGTGGTGTGTTCGTGGGCTGAAGGCATTTCGAAACTGCACAATGCTCCACACTTGGTGAAAAAGGAATCGAATCGTATTCAAAAGATTGCGGATCTTTTCGATCTTTTGGGTATCAAGTACGAGATCCTGCCAGATGGCATGATCATTCATGGAAATCCTCGACAAAGTCTGAAACAAAATGTTCGCTTTAATCCTGATAAGGATCACCGTATGGTGATGGCGGCGATGTTGATGAAACTTAAAGGTCACGGCATCACGATCGAAGAGCCGCAAGTCATTAATAAAAGTTTCCCCGAGTTTTGGGATATGATTGGAATTCGTCCATGATCACAGTTTTGATTGGTCACCGTGGCACAGGTAAAACGGAACTTGTAAAGCGTTTACAAGTATCATTGCCACAGCAATCAACTGCCTTTGTTGATTTAGATTACGAGATCGAACAAAAAATCGACAAAAGCATCATGGAGCTTTTCCTTGAACATGGAGAAGCTTACTTTCGAGATTTAGAACGTCAGCTTTTTCTAGAGACTCTGCAAAAGCCCTATCAAGATATTTACCTGGTAGTAGGCGCTGGCTTCGACGTTTCGATAATTCCTGAAAACGTACGTACATTGTGGGTGCGCAGAAAATCGGATCTTGATGGGCGCATTTTTTTAGATCGTCCGCGTTTAAATCCAGAAATGGCACCGATTGATGAGTTCTTAAAACGTGCTGTCATTCGCGAAGAAAATTATTCGAAAGCGGCCGACGAAATTTATCTGATGCCAGAAGGTCTTTTTGAAAACCATCACTTTGTCTTGGGGATCGAAAAAGCAATTTTGACCCATACCTTGCAGGATATTGGTGGCTTCATCACGGTGATGCCGTCAGTGCAAGATAAAGAATTGCGCTGGCAAATCTTTAAAGACCGCTTCTTTAAAAAAGGCGTTCAGGGATTTGAACTTCGTGACGATTATCTAACTTCTGATTTCATTCAAAAGATCTTGCCTGACCTGGAAGGCGAAACTGTTTTGTATTCTTTCCGCGAAGTGAAAGATCGCAGCGAATTCTGGCAGTCTGAACAATGGAAAAACATCTTGGCGCATTGCCAGTTGTTTGATTGGCCAATAGAGCTTGGGCCTTTACCAGAAGAAGTTCAGGTGCGAATTCCCAAAGCGAAGCTGATCATTTCGTGTCATGAGCGCTATCAATTCGACGATTTGCAGTCCTATGAAAACTATGCGGGACATTTAAAGTTTGCACCGCTAGTTGAAAACTTCAGCGACATCCTTGCGTTTCATGAATGGCAACGCTCTGATGAATCACGCCGCAGTTTCTTGCCACGTTCGAATCAACAGCGTTGGGCGTGGTATCGTCTTTTACAAAAGGGTCAGCAGAAAATTAACTTCATCAAAGAAGGAGAAGGCAGTTCTGGTGATCAACCAAGTTTGTTCCAATGGATGATGTGCCCAACAAAGCCCGCACATTTCGCGGCTGTTTTGGGCGCACCAGTAGCACACAGCTTTACCCCGATTGAACATGCAGAATTCTTCCATAAGCGTGGTTTGCCGGTTTTTGCAATTCACATCGAACGTGAAGAATGGGATCAAGCAATGCCGGTTCTGCAGGTGCTGGGTTTGAAATACGCAGCCGTCACAGCTCCGCATAAAGAAGCTGCGGCGAAGTGGTGTGGTCATCCGGAATTGCATGCTTTAAACACGTTGTATTTCGATTCACAGAAATGGCATGGCACTTCGACGGACGATGCTGGTTTTTTGGAATTGATTGATGGTGTCGGTATGATTGCTCCGTTACAGAAAGAAATTTTTGTATGGGGCGGCGGCGGCACTTTAGGCATGATTCAAAAAGCATTGCCGCACGCAAGTTACTTTTCGTCACGTCAGGGCTCGGCTCGTCCCGGCACTGAAGATCTTGAAGGTGTGAAACCTAAGATCGTGATTTGGGCTGCGCCACGCACACCAGATACCGTGTTGCCTCCAGCAGAATGGCAGCCGGTTATGGTTTACGATTTAAATTATAAAGAAGATTCGATGGGCCGTGAATATGCGCAGAAATGTGCAGCGAACTATCAATCGGGTCTAACAATGTTTATTGCCCAAGCACAGTTGCAAAGAAAATTCTGGCTCGAGTGTGAGGAGAAGAAATAATGAGTGCTAATTCCTTCGGTTCCAGATTTACAATCACATCGTTTGGCGAAAGTCATGGCACCGCTTTAGGTGTCTTGATTGACGGTTGCCCAGCAGGTGTTCAATTCAATGAAAGTCTTTTGACGAAAAATCTTGAACGTCGTAGACCTGGTAAACACTCTTCAAATCAAGTCGTGTCTGGCCGTAACGAAGCGGATCAAGCGGAAGTATTAAGCGGTGTTTTCGAAGGTAAAACTTTAGGTACGCCGATTGCGATGATCGTGCGCAATCAAGATGCACGTTCACAAGACTATGCGACGATTAAGGCGGCACCACGCGCAGGGCATGCCGACGACATGTGGAAGAATAAATTTGGTCACAGCGATCATCGCGGTGGCGGCAGATCTTCGGGTCGTGAAACGGTATCGCGTGTGATGGCGGGATCAATCGCGCAGATGATGATGGCGCATGTGAGTGCACCAACAAAAGTCATCGGTTATGCTTCGCAAATTGGTTCTTACGAATTAACTCCCGATGAACGTGCGCAAGTTACTTCGCAAGACATTGATTCTTTCCAAGCGCGTTTTCCTTCTTCACGCGATAAAGATATCGCAGCAATGTTGTTAAAAGCCCAAGAGGCCGGCGAAAGTTACGGTGGCGTTGCCGAAATTCTTATTCAGAATCCTCCGGCTTCATTAGGTCAGCCCGTATTTCATAAATTGAAATCGGATTTAGCAATGGCCTTTCTAAGTGTTGGCGCAACCAATGGTTTTGAACTGGGTTTAGGCTTTGATTCGGCTGGCGTGCAAGGCACAAGCTTTCATCAAGGTGGTCAAGATGCTTACGGCGGCATTCGCGGTGGCATCTCGACAGGAGAAAGCATTTTATTAAGAGTATCATTCAAACCAACAAGCTCCATTTTAGATGTTGCGAAAAAAGGTCGTCATGATCCTTGCATTGTGACTCGCGCAATCCCAGTACTTGAAGCCATGACATGGCTCGTGTTGGCAGATCATTACCTATGGGCTAAGACAGATAGAGTTTAAAAGGGGACAACATGGTTTCAGATATTTTCAATCCAGAGTGGTGGACAGAAGTAGAAGGCTTTAAATTTAAAGACATCACTTATCACCGCGCCAAAGATCAAGGCACTGTACGTATCGCATTCAATCGCCCAGAAGTGCGCAATGCATTCCGTCCTCAAACGGTCGATGAACTTTACACAGCTCTTGAACACGCACGCATCACTCCAGATGTCGGCGTTGTATTGATCACAGGGAACGGTCCTTCACCAAAAGATGGTGGCTGGGCATTCTGTTCTGGTGGTGACCAACGTATTCGCGGTAAAGACGGTTATAAATACGAAGACAAAGTTGCTGCTGGCAAAGTCGATCTTGCTCGCCTAGGTCGTTTGCATATTCTTGAAGTACAACGTTTGATTCGCTTCATGCCTAAAGTGGTTGTTGCGGTTGTTCCAGGTTGGTCTGTTGGTGGTGGTCACTCATTGCACGTGGTATGTGATCTTACGATTGCCAGCCAAGAACATGCGATCTTTAAACAGACGGATCCAGACGTTGCATCGTTCGATAGCGGTTACGGTTCGGCTTACCTTGCACGCATGGTTGGACAAAAACGTGCGCGTGAAATCTTCTTCTTGGGACGTAACTATTCGGCGCAAGAAGCTTTCGATATGGGTATGGTTAACGCCGTTGTGCCTCATAAAGATTTAGAAAAAGTCGCACTTGAGTGGGCAAAAGAAATGAATTCGAAAAGCCCGACAGCGATGCGCATGTTGAAGTTCGGTTTCAACATGATTGATGATGGTTTGGTAGGCCAACAATTGTTCGCCGGTGAAGCCACTCGTCTTGCCTATGGTACTGAAGAAGCAGTCGAAGGTCGCAATTCTTTCGTAGAGAAACGCCCGAAAGACTTCACGAAGTTCCCTTGGCACTATTAGCACTTCGGCTCCGCCGAAGTATTTCCTAAAGCCGCCTGCAGTAGCGGGCGGAGGCAGACTGTAACAAAACATCTAGGCGGAAGCCTTTCTAAGAGAGAAAATAAGAGCCATGAAAAGGCAGTCTTGTTTTCTCCTTTTTATTGCGGTCCTCTTCCTCTCAGGTTGTCCTGAGAAACAGAAAGTACCGCCTCCTCAAAAACCGCCTGAACCGCAAGTTGAAAAAGTAAAGGTTCAAGGTGAGATGGCTTATGAGATGGATGACGTCGTAGAGATTTTAAAAGGAATGGCGCCTCTGGTTGGTCCAGCCCCTTATTTCTATCGCATGTTGGCCTAGTATCCTTTAGACTTGAGCAGTGAACGAAGAATTTCAGCAACAATTCAAACAGAATCTAAGCACGGTCATGGAAGCAATGCCCATCGACTTAAGCTTCAGCGTTTGGGCCATCGTTGCTGGCATTTTATTTAGCACCGTCGGCTGGTATCTGTATCGTCACGGCAAAAAAAATGTCAATCCCCGCAACGTCTATTCTGGCTTAGCTTTGATGATCTATCCCTATTTCGTTTCGGGTGCGCTTTACACTTGGGTAATCGGCCTTTTGATCTGCGGCTACGTGTTTTACTGGTGGGATTAAATAAAAAAAGCCGAACGTTCAGTTCGGCTTTCTCATTATCGAAATTTTAAATTTCAAAATTATTTTACAGTGCCTTTGTAGATATAAGCGATTCCGCCAGTCAAAGAGATGTATTCCATCTTCGAGAACTGACCGCTTTCTTTCATCAAATCGATGAAACCTTCGCGGCATGGGAATGCTGCTGAAGATTTTTGTAGATACTCGTAAGCATCTTTTTGACCTGTCACCAAGCCACCGATCTTCGGCAAAATATTTTGTGAATAGAAATTGTAAAGTGGACCGAACACAGGAATGTTCACTTGGCCGAATTCAAGAACCATCACATGGCCACCTGATTTCGTAACACGTCCCATTTCTTGAAGAGCCTTCACAGGATTGCCAACGTTACGAATACCAAAAGAGATGCTTGTGATATCGAAGTTTTTGTCAGCGTATTGAAGTTGTGTCACGTCAGCTTGTTCAAACTGAATCTCAAGACCGCGCTCTTTGGCTTTGCCTGGAGCAGGGATCAACATCTCTGCACAGAAATCAGTACCGATAACCGCGCCATCAGCACCCACAGTTTTTTTGAATTCAATCGCAAGGTCACCAGTACCAGTGGCGCAATCCAAAACTTTTTGACCTGGCTTTGTGCCAGCGTATTTCACAAGTTTTTTTCTCCACAAGTGATGAACACCCATAGAAAGAACGTTGTTCCCTTTGTCGTAGTTCGCTGCGACTTTAGAGAACATATTGCGAATGATTTCTGGATTTGGAGAATGCTTAGTGTGCATGAACAGTTACTCCAGCAGTCTGGTGTAGAGGTCTATCGATTGCCGTCAGAATTTTATCAAGCTTCTTCATCATTGTGCTGAAGTCACCCAAAGTCAGAGCCTGCATACCATCAGAAAGAGCTTCTGCAGGACGAGGATGAACTTCAACGATGATACCGTCAGCGCCAACAGCGGCAGCGGCATAAGCAAGATCCGGAACAAGAGCGCGAATACCTACCGCATGAGAAGGATCCACGATCACAGGAAGATTTGTATTTTTCTTAGCAAAAGCAACGGCGTTCAAATCCAAAGTGTTGCGAGTTGCAGTTTCGAAAGTACGAATACCACGTTCACACAAAATAACATTCGGATTGCCACCGTTTGTAACGTACTCTGCCGCTTTGATCCATTCGTTGATGTAAGCAGCCAGGCCGCGCTTCAACAAAACAGGTTTGCGTTGTTTACCAAGCTCACGAAGAAGCTCGTAATTTTGCATGCTGCGCGAACCGACTTGGAAGCACTCAACAACGTCATAAACTTCAGCGATCTGACGAGCGTCAGTCACTTCAGAAACCAAAGACATATTCACTTCTTTGCAGATATCTTTGACGAAATCGAATGCCGAAGGACCCAAGCCTTGGAAATCTTTAGAAGACGTACGCATTTTCCAGATGCCACCACGAAGAAGGTGAGCGCCCGCGGCTTTCACTCCTTGTGCTGTTTCCAAAAATTGCGAAGGACTTTCGATAGAGCAAGGACCTGCAATCACCGTGAAGTTAGGACCACCGATATCAAACCCGCCGATATTGACTATTTGGGTTGAGGGACTTGTTTGCATAGTTTGAATTTCCATAATACGAACTTCTTCTGTTCACCCATGAAAGAGGGGCCTTATTGTGGATCGGCAGAATAGCATAACGCTTCCAAGCTTTACAAACTTTTTGCAGTCAGGGGCACTCTTGCGACACAAAGGCCTATGGACTGTCATTGAGGGCCCTTTCGAGCCTGTAAAAAATGCCAATACCCAAGGAATTTCAGTATTTTGGCCCGATTTCTACGATCTCGACAGCAAACCACTTTATCAAGGCGTTTGCACCTATGAGTTGAACACATCACAAATCGTCGCAGTATGTGAGAGCTTTTTGCAGAAAAACAGCAGTGAAGGTCTCCTAAGTAAAGCGCCGTGGAACGAGCCAAGCAAAGACGATTTTGCCGTAGCATTGAACTCGATGCAGGAGAAAATTCGTCACGGTGAAATTCAAAAAGCAGTTCCTGTGATTTTCGCTCGCAGCAAGCAAACCGTGGCAGCTGTTGATCGCGCGCGCATGTTGCTGACATTAACAAAAGCACCAGACACTTTGTTTGTGTATGGATTTTGGCAAAACGGTGAAGGCGTGTTGGGTGCAACTCCAGAAACTTTATTTGATTTTGAAAATGATCAGTTGAACACGATGGCGTTAGCGGGCACTTGCCCAAAAAGCGAAAGCACAGAACGTGAATCACTTCTGCAAGACGCAAAAGAGATGGAAGAGCACGATCTGGTTGTTCAAGATTTAAAACAACGTTTGGCAAAATGGGGCGCGATTAAAACCAAAGGCCCTTACATTTTGGAATTGCCGACGTTGTACCACTTAAAAACCGATTTCTCTGTGCAATGTCAGACCCGTCCTGATTTTGTGGCGTTGACGAAAGAGCTTCACCCGACGCCGGCATTGGGCGTGGCACCTCGTTCAGCAGGTTATAAGTGGATGGCGCAGTATCCGGGGCAAGAAGGGCGCGGCGGTTATGGCGGGCCGATGGCATTCATTGCTCAGGATAAGGCTGTGTGTCTTGTCGGCATTAGAAATTTGCAGTGGAATAGCGAAGAAGCGATGATTGGATCAGGATGCGGGATTGTTCCAGCAAGTGAACTTGATCGCGAGTGGAGAGAACTCTTCCAGAAACGTCTGTCAGTGAAAAAGATTTTGGGGCTTGAATTATGACAAATATGGAACTAGCAGCAAAAGTTGTCCAAGCATTAGTGGACACGGGTGTGCGCGAATTTGTGTTATGCGCGGGCGCTCGTAATAGCCCATTGGTTCACGTCTTGGATGAGAATCGCAATTTGAAGGTGTACACATTCTTCGAAGAACGCTCGGCTGCGTTTTTTGCGCTTGGTAGAATTGCAAGCACTCGTCGTCCGGTTGCGATCATGACAACTTCAGGAACTGCGGTGGCAGAACTTTTGCCAGCAGCAGTTGAAGGGACTTATTCTTCGTTGCCATTGATTATGGTCACCGCCGATCGCCCGAAACACTATCGTGGTTCAGGGGCTCCGCAAACGATTGAACAAGTGGGTATCTTTTCTTACTACAACGAAGTGGCTTTGGATATCGATGCGGAAAATTCGCATTTGTCTTTCAAAAGCTTGTCGTGGAAAAAACCAGTTCACGTCAACGTGTGCTTTGAAGAACCATTGATCGACGGCCCAATTCCACAAATCAAAATTCCTCAACATCCTGAAAGAATCAGACTTCCAGGTCAGTTGCCATTGGGAACTTTGAAAGAGATGGAAAAATTCTTGAACACGCATAAGCCACTGGTGATTGTCGGTATCTTACCGGAAAAAGCCTATGGCACGGTTTTGGAATTTTTGAAACACTACAAAGCGCCAACATATGCGGAAGGTATTTCAAGTCTGCGTGGTCATCCTGAATTGCAAGACATCTTGATTCAATCCGGCGAACAAATGATTCACCGAATTTTGAAATCGGGCGAGTGCGATTCGATCTTGCGTATCGGTGGTGTGCCGACGGTGCGTTTGTGGCGTGATCTTGAAGATAAATACCGTGATATCCCAGTGTTCTCTGTCGGCTTTAATCACTACACGGGTTTAAGTCGTGAAGTTCAGCATATCAATTCATTGGATCTTTTAAGTCAGGTTGAATTCACGTCGAAACATTCTGAAAACGTGAAAATCAATTTTGACGATTCAGAAAAAGCAGCGAAGGTTCGCGCGCTTTTAGAAAAATATCCGAACTCAGAACAAGGTATGATTCACTCTTTGTCGAAAAAAGCAAAAGGTGCATCGGTGTATCTTGGTAACTCGTTGCCGATTCGTGAATGGGATTCGTGCGCAGATTTGCACAGCTTGCCTTTGCGTGTGGCTGCGAATCGCGGTGCGAATGGTATCGATGGTCAGATCTCTACATTCCTGGGTTGGTCGTCAACAGAGACTGAAAACTGGTGTCTTGTTGGAGATTTAACAGCGATGTATGATTTATCGTCACTTTGGGTAACTTCGCAGCTTGAAGCACAGAAGTTCCGTCTGGTTGTTATCAACAACGGTGGTGGTCAGATCTTCTCGAGAATGTTTAAGAAAGAGATTTTCATAAACAAACATCAGATTTCTTTCGAATCATGGGCAAAGATGTGGAATTGGTCTTATCAGCAGTGGCATAATATACCTGTGACTACTGACTTAGCTGATAAACAGATCATTGAACTCATCCCTGATGCGCAACAGACGCAGGAGTTCTGGAAGGAGCTGGAAGCTCTGTGGAAAGAGTAAATCTTTTCTTACTTCACGGATTTCTTGGAAGACCGGCAGATTGGGAGGCTGTAAAAGCGTCTTTGCCTAAGAATGATCGTATCAAGATCTATACGCCCGACTATTTCAAAGATAAAAATCTAAGTCCGACACATAACTTTGCAACGTGGGCGCAGAACTTCAATCGCTGGGTGCAGATGGAAACGCACGGAGCAGATCGCAACGTGCTGATCGGCTATTCGTTGGGCGGTCGCCTTGCTTTGCACGCGCTCGAGCAGAAGCCAGCACTGTGGTACAAGTCTTTATTAATTTCGACAAATCCTGGTTTCAACGATCACTTCGCAAACTTTGATCCGCAATCGGAAGAACGCCGTCAACGTTGGATGAGTGATTCATATTGGGCCGAAGAGTTTTTGAAATCGTCATGGGAAACTTTGATCAACAACTGGAATGCGCAGCCCGTATTCGGGGGCAGTGAAAAAGAACCCACGCGTATCGAAAAAGATTATTCGCGCGAATTGTTGGGCTTAGCGCTGACTCAATGGTCGTTGGCTCAGCAAAAAAACATGCGTCCGCTGATTCAAGAGCTAGCAAATAAAATTAGCTGGGTTGTCGGGGAGCGTGACGAAAAGTTTGTGGCACTTGCTGAAACTTTACGTGCGGATATTAAACAGCTTAAGACGGATGTGATCCCTGAAGCGTCCCACCGAGTTTTATTCGATAGCCCCAAGGATCTTGCGGAAAAGATTAAGATCTTAATTCAACAGCTTTTGTGATTGTTCTTGAATCCACGGCAAATAATTAATCACGTTCATGTAGATTGATTTTTCTTTGCAGAAATCTTTCTGTTCAATGTACGTGTCTTTTTCATCGCCGCTTAATTCGCGTGGCACTGTCCACAACGTCGCAGAAGCAATACCCATGACATAATAAGTATTACGGAAACGGATCAATGCCGGGCCGCCAGAGTCGCCATTGCAAATCCCTGTGCCGTTGCTTTGATCCACGCGAAACTGCTTGCCGTCTTGACTGACAGAATCGATTTGCAAGCCCACGTGGCGAAGAACGCCCGAACCCTGCATATCGGCTGGATTGTTGGAACGTTTGCCAGTTGTGCGACCGTAACCCAAAGCCAAGAACACTTCGTTTGTAGAAAGGCTAAAGCTTGTTGAAGGCAGCTTCACCGGGAAGAAGCCTTCTGGGATGGGTTGATCCAATAAAATCAACGCCAGATCGTTACGCGCGTCTGTGCTGGCTTTATTGTATTCGTCATGGACGATCACGTCTTTGCTGCGACGAAGATCAAAGGGACCTTGCAAAGGCAAGTTACCGAACGCCATCGTGATTTGTTTGGCCGGGCCAATACAGTGAGCCGCCGTGAGTATCAGGCGCTCATGGATAATGGTGCCCGTGCACGACATGTTGGTAGAAGAATCCACCAAGAAGGCCACGGTGCGACCTGGAGCATATGTGGGACTAGTCTCATTACCACCAACAATCGCAGGCTGCGATGCAGGCAATAACTCAACCTTGCGGTCAGAGTTGTTCTGACATCCGCAAAGGACAAAAACGACTAAAGAGCCGACGTACAACATTTTCGTTTTCATGGTGAAGGAAATAACAAAAGGGCTGCTCGTTTAGTAGCAGCCCTTTTAGATTTTGAAAAAATGTTTCTAGATCGTGTTAGTTAGCAGTTTGCGAAGAACCAAGACGATTTGGATCTGTGATTGAAGGAGCAGTGAATTGTTTCGCTACGCCATTCAACCAAGTTTTGTAAGAGTAAGCTTTTGTGTACACAGAGTATTGAGAGCAATCGTTTTTAGGATCTCTCTCTCCACGGTTTGTGATACCCCACAAGTAGATTTTGCCTTTAACAGTGATGTACGCTGGGCCGCCAGAGTCACCGTGGCAAGCACCCTCGCCTTGTTTTTGATTCAAAAGAACTTCAGTCAAAGAGAACTTAGGATCTTCGATCTTAACGTTGTCAGTTTTGCGAAGTTGACCTGCACCGAACATGTTGTTCTCTACACAGTTTGTAAGCTTCATGTTGTCATCGCAGATAACTTTACCAGTTTGGATCGCGTTGATGATGTCTGGGTAAGTTTTGCTGTCGATTGGAGTCAACGTCACTTTGTTCGCACCGTAACCAGCAAGAGTCACTTTCGCACCCTTTTGCAACACTGACATATCCGTCAACATTGTCGCAGGGATGAAGCCTTTTGGAGTCGTGCCTTTGTAGTGAAGAAGTGCAACGTCACCTGTGTCTTTATCTTGGTTTTTGCGAGATTCCCAGTAAGGAGAAGCCGCTGCTTTATCAACTGGAAGCATTTGGCCTTCAGTTGCTGTATCCATATCTGGAGCGAAAACGATCATCATGTAATCGCCTAGGCAGTGTGCAGCTGTCAGAACCAAGTTACCTGGAAGAAGTGAGCCTGTGCAGATTGCTTCGCCTTCTTCGTCTTTGTTGGCGCTGATGATGCCCACGATATTTTTAGAGATTTGATCGTCTGCAGTAACTAATTTTCCGTTAATGATTGCAGAGTCTTGAGTGCTCGAAGCGTCTACTTGAGCGTTTGTGTCGGCAGCTTTATTTGGAGAGCAAGCTGCGAATGTAAGTGTTGAAAGAACCCCTAGTACAAGACCTTTATTCAACCCCACCAAATCCCCCCGGATTAAGTTGCATTACTATATGCAATGCGTGGGTTGAATAAACCCAATTTGGAACCACTTTACAACAAATTAATACTTATAGGTGCCATAAGAGGTCTCTGTGAGACCTCTTATGTGAAAGACTTACAAGCTTCTGCAAGCGTCTGTCGCTTCTATTAGAGCTGAGCGAGTTCCGGGCTCTGCAGCTGCATGTCCGGCATCCGCAACGATTGTAAATTTTGCTTCTGGCCATGCCTTGTGAAGCTCCCATGCAGAGGTTGCTGGGCACACAACATCGTAACGTCCTTGCACGATGAAGCCAGGAATCTTACGAATCTTATCGACGTTTTCTAAAAGCCAATTGTTAGTCTTAAAGAACGCGTTGTTCGTGAAGTAGTGGCATTCGATACGCGCGAAGCTTAATGCATATTCAGGATCGTCAAACTCATCGACTGCTTTTGGATCAACGTAAAGGCGCGAAGTTGCTGCTTCCCACTTGCTCCAGGCTTTTGCGGCTTCCAAGCGGATGTTCGCATCTGCGTGAGTCAGGCGTTTGTAGTACGCTGCCACCATGTCGTGACGTTCGTTGACTGGAATTGGTTTCAAGTATTCATCCCACACGTCTGGGAAAATGTGTGAAGCACCTTCTTGATAAAACCATTTAATTTCTGAAGGACGACACAAGAAAATTCCACGCAAGACCAACGCTTTGACTCGTTCAGGATGAGTGATCGCGTAGGCCAACGCCAGAGTTGAACCCCAGCTGCCACCGAACACAACCCAGTTTTCGATTTTGAAAAACTCGCGGAGCTTTTCAATGTCGCTGACTAGATCCCAAGTTGAGTTGTCACGAAGTTCTGCGCTTGGAGTTGATTGGCCCGAACCGCGTTGATCGAACAAAATAATACGATAAGTTTTTGGATCAAAGAAACGACGATGATCGGGGTGAATGCCGCCACCGGGTCCGCCGTGAAGGAACACAACGGGTTTACCTTGGGGATTGCCGACTTCTTCAAAATATAAGTTATGAAGTTCAGAAGTTTTGAAGAAACCTTTATTGTACGGTTCGATCTCTGGATAAAATTCGCGATTTGGTGTGTTTATCATTTTTAAAATTCCTTTCAGAGTTGCTCCAGCCTGGGTCACCGGTCGGCACTGCCGGCGTAGCCGTTACGTTGTACGCCAGCCCGTTTTGTGAGTCCATTCGATAAATTCTTGATAACGTTTTTGTGGTTGGGGTGGATGATATTCTCCAGTCAACGGAGTCACCACCAAACTTTCTAACGGTTCAAGATCCATTGTTGCGCGACGCTCGTTAAGATGTTCTTCATCTTCGACGTCGCTGACTTTCATGATACCGTTTTCATCCCAATCTTTGTTGGTCGCGTAGACTTGTTTGCGGCCTTCGTAAAAACGGATGCGATCAATCAAGAAGGCGACATATTGTTTGGGAACTTTATTTGCCTTTGCTAAATCCTGCAATGTCACTTCTTGGGCGCGCATGAATTCAGGCCAACTGATCGCGTGCAGTGTAAGGCGTAACGCTGCAACCACTGCTTCTTCACTGACGTTATCGCGAGTTGGAAACGTGCCCATGTCGTCGATGATTTCTTTAAGACGCTTGGCGTGTTTCAAATGAACTTTCTCCATCGCGGGATGATAGCCGTGATAGAGCTCGCCAGTTTGGGCAAGAGCTTCGCGAACCGCTTCGTCTTCGCGGATCATGTGTAAAAGTTCTTCGTCAATCTCTTTCCAAGTTTTTGCCATTAGAAGAAATCCTGTTTGAATAGATCTTTTTGTTTTGCCGGAATGAAACTGGCGTTAAACGCATTTTGGTTGCACAGACGGAACTCTTCCTGTGTAAAACCGTGCACGCGATGTAGTACTTCGTAATCGTCGCTTAAATTGGTGGCGAAAACTCCTGGGTCGTCGGAATTGATGGTGATTTTAATTCCTTGTTTTAGAAGCTCGCGCACAGGATGTTGCTCATAAGTCGGAAAAGATTGTGTCAGGTAGTTGCTGATCGGACAGACTTCCAATGGAATTTGTCTGTCACGAATGAATTGCATCACCTGCGGATCGCGCACGATTTGGATGCCGTGACCGATGCGTTCGGCTCCTAAAATCTCGACGGAATCTTTAACCCATTTTGCTGCCAAGTCGTTTGGTGTTTCGCCGGAATGGATTGTGATGTGAAGACCTGCTTTTTTTGCTTTTTGAAACAGGGGCGCGAACGGTTTGGGATCGAAGCCTTCCTCGTTGTCAGCCAAGTCCAGAGCCAAAAAGCTGTCTTTGTGGTAAATGGCGAAATCCACAACTTTTTCCGCAAGCTCGAAGGATTTAATTCTTTGCACGATGCAGATCAGACCTACGGCCATTGGGAAATGTTTCTTGGCCTTTTCGATGCCTTTTACAAAAGCTAAATGAATCTTGTCGTAATCCAAATCTTGATGACCTTCAGCGATGAAAGTCGGTGCATAACGCAGCTCGAGCACGCGAATGCCGTCGTTATAAGCGTCCTCGCAGGCCTCATAGGCAACGCGAGTCAGAATTTCTTCGCTGGCTAAGACTTTCTGAGCGTTTAGGAACTTATTCAGAACCGAGCTCAGGTCTTTCATAGGCGATGTAATAAGAAATTGGTCCTTTTGTCCTTGCGAAGTTGGCGCTAATTCGATGCCGACTTGTGGGGCTAATTCAATCAGCGTGCTCCAACGCACTGAGCAGTCTAGGTGACGATGCAAATCGACTTTCAAAAGATCGCGAATGTTCTGGGAAAAGAGCTTTTGCATTTGAAGTTCCTCGTCTTGAGAAGTAAAACATAATCCTATGACAGAACCTATTCAAATTAAAACAAAACTCGGTGGCAACCCTACTCAAGAACCTCAATTCAAAAGCTTTGTGAAAAGCAAAGATGGACGCTCCATTCCAGTGGCGGACCCTCGTTCAACTCGTGCGCTTGTGTCTTTGATGGACATGAATGCGGTTTTGGGCGGAGCTGCTTGTCACTACGGCGGTCCTGCGGCTTTCGCAGAGTTAATGTCCGCGATGCATGGACTTGTTTTTGATGTCGCTGCTAAAGAGAAAAAGCAATGGTTCGATCTTTTCCATCTTGTGAACGATGCAGGTCACTGTGAAAACGGACTGTATGCATTGAAAGCAAACTATGGCATGGCGGGTTTGACTTTGAATTCTCTTAAAAAATTCCGCTCGATCGAAAGTGGTTTGACGGGTCACGGTGAAGTTCACTGTTTCCCTGAAGGCGTTTTTGTTTCTAACGGTCCGTTGGGTTCTGCGTTCCCACAAACTCAAGGTTTGGCGATGGCTGAAGCTTTCTCTGGCAAAAATCGTGTGACGATCACGGCGATTTCTGATGGTGCCAGCATGGAAGGCGAGGCGAAAGAATCTTTCTCTGCTATTCCGGGTTTGGCGGCTTCTGGTAAAATGGGTCCTTACGTTTTGGTTATCAGCGATAACAACACAAAACTAACGGGTCGTATTGATGCGGAATCATTCTCAATGAATCCTTCTTTCGAAGCTTTGAAAGCTTTGGGTTGGAAAGTGATTGCGTTGCCTGAAGGTAACAACTTGCAAAAGTGTTACGATGCGATTGCGGAAGCAGTTGAGTCTGCAAAAGCAAATCCTAAAGTTCCAGTGGCGATCTGGGCAAAAACAATCAAAGGTATCGGCACGAAGAAGACGGCAGAGTCTGCTTCTGGTGGTCACGGTTTCCCATTGAAATCTCCTTCTGAATTGCCAGCATTCGTTTCTGAAATTTATGGTGGCGAAGCGTATCCTGAAGTTTTCAATTCTTGGATTTCTGAATTGAATACTTGGGAAGCAGAAATTAAAGCAAATGCGGTGAAAGATACTGGCGAGAAAATTCAAGTCGGTGTTTCTTCTGCGATGATCCGTGCTCGTAAAGCGGGTCTTCCAGTTGTGTCTGTGACTTCGGATCTTCCGGGTTCAACAGGTGTTGCAGGTTTCAGAAAAGAATTTGCAGCAGATTCATTCGACGTAGGTGTTGCGGAAAGCAACATGGTTTCAACAGCGGCTGGTTTTTCAAAAATCGGTTACATTCCAGTTGTTGATACGTTCGCACAATTTGGTGTGACGAAAGGTGCATTGCCTTTGACGATGGGTGCATTGTCGGAAGCGCCAATCATCGCGATCTTCTCGCACACAGGTTTCCAAGATGCGGCTGACGGTGCGTCTCACCAAGCGTTGAGCTACATGGCGATGGTTTCTTCTATTCCGCACGTGGATGTTTATTCATTGTCTTGTAGTGAAGAAGCCGATGCATTGGTCTTCGCAGCGATTGAAAAATTCGCAGCGGATCGTAAAGCGGGTAAAGTTCCAAACAGCTCTGTGTTCTTCTTGGGTCGTGAAAACTTCCCGAAGACATTCGTCGCTGGTGCAAAATACGATTTGAATAAAGCACAAATCTTAGCTGATACAACCGCAGGAAAATCTAAGTCTGTGACAATCGCAACAACAGGTTCGTTGGTTCCACAGGCTTTAGAAGCTGCTAAAACTTTGGAAACAAAAGGTATCGGTTCAGTGGTTGTAAATGTTGCGAAAGTAAATCACATCGACGTTGAAACATTCAAAGCGGCCTTGGCGAAAACAGATGGTCGTATGATCACAGTTGAAGATCACCAAATCATCGGTGGCTTCGGTCAAATGTTGGCGCACGGTTTGTTGCAAGCGGGCGTTAACTTGAAATTGAAATCTTTGGGTGTACACGGTGAGTTCGGGCAAAGTTCTTACACAGCTCTTGAACTTTACAAAAAACACAAAGTAGATGCTTCTGCGATTGTTGAGGCGGCGCTGTGAGTTCTATTCCTGGCGTATGCTTGACTCCGGATGCGGAGACAAAAGGTTATATCTTCAATCACACAATGTTGCGTGTGCGTGATCCAAAGGTATCTTTGGATTTCTACACGCGTGTATTGGGCATGAAGTTGATTCGTAACGTGGATTTTGCTGATTGGAAGTTCTCTTTGTATTTCTTGGCCTATGTTCCTGAAGGGACCGTCATTCCTTCAGGTGCTGGTGCTGATAATGCGAAGTACGTCAACGGTCGTGAAAGCGTTCTTGAGCTGACTCATAACTGGGGCACTGAAGAAAAAGCGGAAACTCCTTACCATAATGGCAATACAGAGCCACGCGGCTTCGGTCACATCTGCGTGACAGTTCCCGATATCAAAGCAGCCTGCGAGCGTTTTGAAAAGTTAGGCGTGCCATTTCAGAAAAAGCTTGGTGAAGGCGGTATGAAAAACATCGCGTTCATTAAAGACCCGGATAATTATTGGGTCGAAATTGTGCAACCTGGTTTGCTGTAAATTTTCATTCTTATAAAGCCTCGGTCTATACCGGGGCTTTTTTCATTTTGGGTATCTAACTGATCCTAGTCTGATTGTGGAATCGTCTCCACACTGTCTTCCACAATTGCTTCCATAGTTGAATTTTCCCTCGGGAAAGTGTGGAAGTTCTTCCAACATGTTGTCTTATTTATTTTTCGCGTAACGAACGATCATCTAGCGAGTGAAAAATCCGCCCGAGAAGTTCATGGGTTGGGAGTTCACCGTGAGATTTGCGAAGTACGTTTTTAAAATTCAATTGAGATCTATCGTCGCAGGAATTGCGACTTTATCGATGCTGAGTGCGCAAACGGTTTATGCAGCCGATGCGACGGGAGCGACAGCAAGTGGTGCCACCGCGAGCGGTGATGCTTCTTCTGCGGCCACAGCTGCTGCGATTAGCTCTGATGGTTATTCTGAAGACGCTGCAAAATTGAAAGCTGAAACGAAGGCTATTCTAGCTTTTGCGGAAAAGATTCAAACGGCGGGCGGCAAAGTTTTAGTCATGGAAGTTTTAAAAAAGATCGATAGCTTTGCTTCTTATTATGCAAATCTTCATGGCACTTGTACGACAAGTCAGGCTTCTGCGAAATTCGTGTGCCGTGAAGAAACGTCTCCAAAACTTCAGGACACTTTAAATCAGGTGAATACGTTAATGGGTGCAGTAACTGCTTCGGGTGTGACGGATGCGTGTAGTACATTCGGTAAAATCATGACGATGGCTCAAGCGGGATTGACGGCTTATACGGCTGCTTGTTCTGCGGCTCGCGCGGCTTGTGAAAGCTCTTGTTCGACTGTGTATTCGAATATCAAAAACATCAACGATCTTTCTAAGAGTTTAATGAATGCTGCAGATGTTTGTGTTGGCGGCTATCCTCCGGAAGCGACGACTCCTGCGGCACAAACAGCAGCAATACAATCGACGGCATCGATGTGTGTGCAGTTTTCTAACGAATTGCACACCACTTTTAAAACCAATGTTGTGTTGGTTGCGGAAAAAGAAAACAACTACAACGATGCGAATCCTTCGAAATCAATGATCTCTAAGAACAAAGCCTGCACTTATACATATGCCAGTATGATTATTTCTGCGGGGACGGGTATTTTAGGTGTGATCCAAAGTGCGAAGGCTGCGAATGAGTGTGAAGACGAAACCGATGGTACTTCGACTTCAACCACAACATCCACAACAGATACATGCTCCGTTGCTGCGAATGCCAATTTGCCAGAGTGTATTTGTGCAGCGAACCCACGTCTTGCCGGTTGTGCGAATGCTTTAGAAAAAGCAGGTGACGCGGCAACAACAACAGTCTCTGCGTTGTCATCACCGAATGCTGCAAGTTCAACCGCAAGTGGATTAACCAGTGCGGATCTTGCCTCTGACGGCACAATGGCAACAACCTCGGGAACTTCTTCGGATTCATCGGGCTCGTCAGCAGCGGGCGCACCCGTGGGTGGTGCAAGTAGTTTAAGTAGTGGCGGTGGGAACTCTAGCGGAACGGGCACAGGCACAGAGGGGAACACTAAAAGTGCCTTGAACGCCAACATTCTTGGCGGAGGTGCCAGTGGCGGTGGGGGAGGAGGCTGGGGCTCACGCTCAACAGCCTCTGACGAATCGAAATATCGTTCGTACTTACCTGGAGGCGACAAGGATCCAAATAAGGTTGCTGGTCAGTCGAATTGGACCAAAGAAGTCACAAGCCAAGCGGGTAAATCGAACTGGGAAAAAATTCGTGAACGATACCGTGATAACACTAACACTTTGATTGGAAACTAGGGGCGGAATTTATGAAGAAAAAAGCATTTGTATTCGGAATGGTAGGCCTCATGGTGTCGACAGCTCTGGCGACCACGACTTCTTCAAATTCAGGCAGTGACGGTGTTGAAAATGGAACAACGACAACATCGACGACTCCTGCAGTAACGGATTCAGCAAATCAATCAAGTAGCGGCAATGGTTTGGCGCAAGCAGTGAACTATGTCACAGGCGGAGCCGAAGTCGTGATGGGTGGCGTGATGATTAAAACCGGAAGCGCCAGCCACAACTATGGCGAGGTTGCGATGGGAGTGTTGATGGTCAGCATGGGTCTAACAAACATAGCGCAAGGGTCTGATCATGGAGCCGCAGCAAGCAGCGCCGACACAACAGGTTTTCAAACGGACGGCTATGGTTCGTTAAGCAGCACGGGGACAAGTGGCACGACAGATGCGACAGTCGCAGCGGCTTTAGCAGACCCAAACTATCAAGCCGTGGGCTCGACATTAAAAGCCTTAGAAGCCAGCGGAGTTTACAATCCAAAAACCGGTTCATTCACAGTGGGCGATAAAACGTATTCATCATCAGACTTAGCTTCGACATCATCAATGGCAGACGCAGGCATCCCCCAAAGCACAATCGATTCCGCAATGGCCTTAAGTAACGACTTAGAAAAGAAAGCCCTAGCAAAACTAGAAAAAGTAAAAGCTAACGCCACAGCAGAAAACGGCTATGAAGAAGGCAGCGGTAGCAACAACAGAGCCATAGCAAGCTCTGAAGAAGACAATACAGGACTGGCAAACACAGGAAAAAACCCAAAAAACGGTCTAGGTAAAAACTCAGGAGTAGACCCAACGCTAGTGGCAGGCCTAACAAAAAACTACAACGGCGAACCAATAGGAGTAGCAGCCGACAACATATTCTCAATGGTAAGCAGAAGATATAAACTAAAAGAAAGCCAAGAAAGCTTCATCGACCCCAAAGCCCTAACAACAACAGCCCAAAACTCAAAATAAAAAAAAGAAATCCAATGAAGTTCCGCCACCAAACCCCAAAACGTCGTGGCGGTATTTATCTCACGAATCCAAATGGAGCTAAAACACTCCATCTAAGTTTCAAAAAGCGATGGTCCTTCCATCGCATTTTCTAATTTGAAATCAGTTCAATAAATAAACTCGAAGGCAAAATTTGCGGAAAGGTCCGTAAGGCTTCTGCGTATGAGGCCTTCGTGGGCGCCACGATGGCGCGCACCCGCGAGCCAAAGGCTCGTGGGCCACGACCGAGCCCGGAAGGCGTGCCGAAGAAGCAGAAGCCTTACGGATCTTGCCGCAAATCCCCGCACTACCGAGATCATTCTTAGTAAACTGAATCCAAAAAAAGAAAAGGCGCTTGGAACAAACCAAACGCCTTTAAGAAAACGAAAGAAAGGAGCGAGATTAAGCCGCTTTTGCTTCGTCGTGAGAGAAATGAGCCATTGCGCCCATTTGATCTGCCGAGAAAGCAGAAACGATATCCACAAGGATAACAACTTTGTTATCAACTTTACCCATACCACGAACGAACGACATTGCGTTTTCGTTGCCTAGTACTGGTGAAGGTTCGATTTGTGATTCTTGAAGATCAACAACCTCTTTCACAGAGTCTACGATCATGCCTACTTGACCGATTTCAGTGTCGATCACGATGATGCATGTGTCGCGAGTTGTGTCTTGCGAATCCATACCAAATTTAATGCGAAGATTTACTACAGGGATGATCTTACCGCGAAGATTCATAACACCTTTTACGTAGTCTGGCGTGCGCGGAACAGGAGTGATCTCACCAAATTGATTGATCTCACGAACTGTTTCAATAGCGACACCATATTGTTCAGACATCAATTGGAAAGTTAGATACTGACCTGGTTTTGCTTTCAAAGATACATCGCTCATTTGTTTGCCTTTCACAGTGGAAATAAAAGCTGACATTTACTTTTCGAATTTTTGGGCAGGAGACTTAAGGGATTTTTGCCTATCTGTTAAAAATTAATAAAGTCCCCTGTGTCCGCCTCAGACTGAGACAACTCCACCCTAAGGAGAGGGGAAGAGATGAATAAGGCTTTCTTTTTTAACTAAAGACTAGTTCACGTGGCTTGGTTGCTTCTCTGGACTTAGGAAGTAAATAGCAAACACCCATTGGTGCCGATACTTTCAATGATTAAAAGCACTTAAATGCGTTCACGGAGCATACACAAATGAGCGATAATTCTTTCTTTGAAGAACTGCAGATGGATTTCTTGAATGAATCAGCTTTCATGATGGAGACATATGAAGAGTCGATGATCAAACTTGAAACCAGTCAAGAACCTGCAAAAGATCTGACGGATATTTTCCGCGTGGCCCACTCTGTAAAAGGTGGTGCAGCAGCCGTTGGCTTGATGGATCTTGCGAAGTTCGCACACGTTATGGAAGACCTTTTGGATCTTCTTCGTTCTCGTCCTGAGCTTGTTAATTCAACAGCGATTTCGTTGTTGTTGCAATCAGGTGACGAATTGAAAAATCGCATCACGTTCCTGCAACAAGGTAATTCTTCAGAGTGGGATACTTCAAAATTGAAAGCTGAATTGATTGCTTTGACAGAATCTCTGTCAGGTAAAACTTCAAAACATAGTTCTGCAGAAGCAGCTCCCGCTCCAGTTGCGACTGAAGAAGTAAAAGAACAAGCTCCTGATGATTTCTTTGCAGCGGCTCCTGCTGCGGAAGCAAGTGCTGAATCTGGTGAAGATCACACGAATCATGATTTGCTAGCAGAGCTTTTGGCGCAATTGTCTCCGGAAGATCAAGCAGAGTTCCATGCGAAAGAAGCTGCGGAAGCTGCGGCATCGGCAGTAGCTCCCACGCCAGCTCCGGTAGCAGCGGCTCCGGTTGAACCAACTCCAGCGCCAGTGATGGCTGCTCCAGAACCAGTCGTTGAAAAACCAGCGCCGGCTTTGAAAGTAGTTCCTAAAGCTCCAGCAGCAAGTGAGCCTCCTGCTGCAAGTGGTGGCGGTAATGGTAAAGGCAAACCTGCAGTGGCAGCAATCAAAGTTGATACGGGCCGTGTTGACTCAGTATTGGATGCAGTGGGTGAGCTTGTTGTATTAAAAAATCAGCTTGTACACGATGAAACTGTTCGCAGTGGTGTGAACTTGCGTTTAGAAGCTATCGTTGATCAATTGGATAAAGCGGTTCGTGAGTTGTACGAAAAAACTTTGAGCATCCGCATGACTCCGTTGAAATCAATGTTCGTAAAAATTCAACGTATCGTGCGTGACGTGTCTTTGACTCTTGATAAACCAGTGGATTTGCAATTGATCGGTGAAGAGACAGAGGTTGAAAGAACGGTCTTTGAACTTTTGGGTGACCCTTTGGTTCACTTGGTTCGTAACTCGATGGACCACGGTATCGAAAAGAAAGAGACTCGTCAGCAACGCGGTAAACCTGCGACGGCGAAAGTGACTGTATCTGCAAAACAAAATGGCGGTAACGTTATTATCGAAATCGTCGACGACGGTGGCGGTATCAACCGTGAAAAAGTTTTGGGTAAAGCGATCGAGCGCGGCTTGGTACCACAAGGTGTGGACCCTGCGACTATTCCTGACGAAACTGTTTTCCAATACATCTTCCAACCTGGTTTTTCGACAGCAGATAAAATTTCTGACTTGTCAGGCCGTGGTGTTGGTTTGGACGTCGTGAAATCGAACTTGGATAAAATCAACGGTAAGATCAACATCCTTTCTAAGGCAGGTGTTGGTACAACATTCCGTTTGACGATTCCACTTAGCACCGCGATCACTGACGGTATCATCGTGGCTTTGGATGGCGCTCGTTACATCTTGCCGATTCACTCGATCCGCGAAATCGTTCGTGTACAACCGAAAGATTATACAAACGTTTCAAAAGCAGGAAAAGTGGCAAGCATTCGTGGTCACTTGTTACCGGTGATCGATGTTTCGAAAACATTGGGTTCAATCAATTGGACACTGAATAAGAAAGACCAACAACTTGCTCAACGCCGCGAAAACTCTTTGAGTGCGCGTCGTGAAGAAACAATGCTTGTGATCATCGAATCTATGACAGGTCAAATGGCCTTCCCAGTAGACGACGTTTTAGGTCAAGCGCAAGTGGTCGTTAAACCTATTACAACAGGCCAACACATTCCAGAGGTCGCAGGTGCGGCAATCCTAGGTGATGGCAGAACTGTATTGATTCTTGAGCCGGGAGCATTGGTCAGCAATGTTTCTAAAGGCAGGGAGATGGCAGCATGAGCGCAGTAAAAAAGACAGACGCAACAAACGCGCTGTATGATTTCGAAGAAATTAAGTTATCAGACAAGATGTTCGAAAAATTCGCGGCTCGTATGTACGAACTTGCGGGTGTTGATCTTCCGCTGACTCCTAAAAATCATGCGTTGATTCGTAATCGTATCGTGAAGCTTCTTCGTCGTCACAACATGAAGACTTACGAAGAGTATTGGTCAATGCTTGAAAGAGGTTCGAACGACGTGATTCAAGAGTATATCTCTGCACTGACGACGAACATGACTTCATTCTATCGCGAATCGAATCACTTTGATTTCTTGCAAAAAGCTTTGCCTGATCTTGCGAAGAAGTTCGGCAACGATCTACGCATTTGGTGTGCAGCTGCAAGTACGGGGCAAGAGCCATATACTTTGGCGATGACGGCGTGTGAAGCGCAACCAGAGATGCCAGGCGCAAAAGTGCGTTTGCTTGCGACGGATATCGATTTGCAAGTTTTGAAAAAAGCTTCAATCGGTACTTACGAAGAGCGCGAAATGCAAGGTCTTCCACCTGTGCAACGCTCTAAATATTTTGAAAAAGTAAAACTTGATGGTGACGAATACTTCCGTGCGAAAGATCAATTGCACAACATGATTCGTTTTGCGCCTTTCAATTTGATGAATCCAAAATACGAATTCCAGCATAAGTTCCACGTGATCTTCTGCAGAAACGTATTGATCTACTTCGATGAGCCAACGACAAAGAAGGTTATCGACAGTTTGACATCTTGCTTGGCTCCAGGTGGTTACCTTGTATTAGGTCACTCCGAGTCAGGTAACGTAAAACATCCAAACTTGAAGCCACTCTCCAGAGCGGTTTATCAGAAAACATAGAGGCGAATCATGAGTTCAAAAATTAAAGTTCTCATCGTTGATGACTCCGCTGTGATTCGTAAGTTGTTAGAGAAAATTTTCTCTTCAGCTTCTGATATTGAAGTTGTTGGGACTGCGTCTGATCCTTATATCGCACGCGATAAACTGGTTGCGTTGAAGCCAGATGTGATGACTTTGGACGTTGAGATGCCTCGTATGGACGGCATTTCATTCCTTGAAAAAGTCATGCAACACTTTCCAACTCGTACAATTATTTTCTCTTCCCTTGCAAAAACAGGTTCTGAAACTTATTTCAGAGCTCTTGAAGCAGGCGCGATCGAGATCATGGAAAAACCATCGATCGACGTTTCGCAAACTCTTGAAACTTTGGGTCGCACCATCGTTGAAAAAGTGCGCGAGGTTGCAAAAGCTCGTATTAATCCAGTGAAGAAAGTGGTTTCGCCTTCAGGCCCTGTGCAGAAGATAGCGACAACTTCACTTGCAAGAACAACCCATCAAATGATCGCTGTAGCCTCTTCAACAGGTGGTACAGAGGCATTGAAAGTTTTCTTGTCAGGGATGCCAGCGGATATTCCAGGTACGGTTGTGGTGCAACACATGCCTCCTGGTTTTACGAAATCGTTCGCTGATAATTTGAATAATATGTTTCCGTTTGAAGTGAAGGAAGCGCAAGAAGGCGATCAGGTTGTGCCGGGTCGTGTGTTGATTGCTCCGGGTAACTATCACATGGAAATCACTCGTAGTGGTGCCTTCTATTACGTAAAGCTTCATCAAGGTCCTCAGTTGCACAGCGTTCGTCCGGCAGCAGACTATTTGATGAAATCAGTTGCGAAATACGTGGGTAAAAATGCCTTGGGTGTGGTCTTGACTGGTATGGGTAAAGACGGCGCAGAAGGTTTGCTAGAGATGAAAAACGCAGGCGCTTACACTGTCGCACAGAATGAAGAAACATGTGTGGTGTACGGTATGCCAGCAGCGGCAGTGGCGTTGGGTGCAGCAGATAAGGTTCTGGCACTTGATAAAATCGCTGGTGACTTGTTGAAGCAAGTGAATCAAAGAAACGCCGCTTAGTTCGTATACAAAATACAGAAATAAAAAAGCCGCTTCGAAAGAGCGGCTTTTTTTATTTATTAATTCTTTTCTTGTGCAAGCTTATTCAAAGCTTCCGTGAAGAATCGCAAACCTAAAGTCAGTTGCGTATTTTCAACGTCAGTCAAAGTGCTGTCTTCCGGAGCTTCTTGGAAAAGTTCCGCGATGATGTATTTGAAAATTTCTGGTTGGCAGAAGTTTTCAACATCTTTGATCAAAGAAACAAACCACTCTTCAGTGATGTTTTCATCGTCTGGCATTGAAGCTTCAAAGGCTTCGTAATTTGCAGCCACTTCATCTTCGTTCATGACACGCAATTCGCCGTAGGTAGCGATCATAGCGCGCCAGATGATCAAGCCCATGATCACGATCAGATCTTGCGCTTCTTCATTCAAATCTTCTGCGAAGTCGACTAGGAATTGTGCCAGGTCCGGTTGGCCTTCAAACAAACCGTCAGTCAGTTTGATCATGTTTTCATCGCTATCGATTGTAGAGACAAGTTCGATAGCCGCATCTAAAGTCTTAAAAGGGACTTGTTTCAAAGGGAACTCCTAAAAAGGGACTAGTGAGTTGGAGCGGGTTGCGCGCCAGAGTATTTTTCGATTTGTTGAAGCCAGTAGTGAATCTCGCTACCAGACAAAGAGTAATCCATGATCGAAAGTTTCAAAGCCAAACCAAAGCAATCGTTCATCACGAAAGCCATTTGACGGCGTTCACCTTTACGAGAGTAAAGATCAATCTTGCGAAGACCCGCCATCAAGTGCATCGCTTTCATCAATACGGCTGCTTCTTGTTTAAAGATGCCCATCTCTTCACGCATGAAATACGCAAGTTTTGGATCATCGTAAACCGCAGCATTCGTCCAAGGCTCTTCACCGTATTGCGCTTTCATAAACGCAAACATGAAGGCTGCAAACAATTCCGTTGGATCTTGTTTGTCGATGCCGGCTTGATTGATACGCGCCAAGTGCATTTCAAAAATTTCCATTTTTGTCGGATCAACGAATACAGAGTGAAGGCCCGGCAAGATTTGCTCCAAGATATGCAAATCAAAAAGCTCCATGAAGGCCAAGTGCGGTTCTTTCAAACGCAAGAACTTCAACCACTCTTCACGGCGACGAGGCAAAACGGCTTTCTTCAATTCAGGACTGCATTCGGCAATCGCTGCACGCATTGTCGATTCAATCGAGAAATGCAATTTATGGGAAAGACGAATCGCACGCAAAATACGAATCGGATCTTCGATGAAGCGCTCTTTGGGGTCGCCGATCATACGTAAAACACGGTCGTTGATATCTTGAATACCACCGCAGAAATCCAGAAGTTTGTGTTTTACAGGATCATAGAAAACAGCGTTAGCTGTGAAGTCGCGGCGTTTCGCATCTTCTTCGCAAGTGCCGAAGTAGTTATCGCCTTCAACAGTTTCGCCTTCGTTCAAAGTCGCAAGTTCTTCAGTTGTAACGTTACGACGGAAAGTTGCTACTTCAAATTGCTGATCGCCACGTTTAACCAATACCAGTTTAAAGCGGCGGCCGATCACGTAAGCATTCGAAACTTTTTTGCGAACTTGATTTGGAAGAGCACTGGTCGCGATGTCGAAGTCTTTAGGATGAATACCAACAAGCAAGTCGCGCACGCAGCCGCCCACCAAATAGGTTTCGAAACCAGATTCTTGGAGGTTTTTTACGATTCGAAGGGCAAAGGAATCAATCCAGTCTTCGTGTAGCTGTGGCTTCTGTGTTGGACTCATCGTCGCTGAATCTAATCTCTTTCGGCCTAAAATTCAAACTTGAAATACCCGATTTGAGGGCGCAAGATGCGGAAATTATGTCATATCTAGCAAACTTCCATCACCAGTTCTATGGTCCTGAAAATGGCCGAAAATGGATCTTTATTCACGGGCTTATGGGTTTCGGGCAAAACTGGCGCCGAATTATTTCAGGCTTAGAGCAAACTGAACGCTGCCTTGCTTACGATCAAAGAGGTCATGGCCGCTCGTTTAAACCAGAGACAGGTTACTCGCCAGAGGATTATGCCGATGATCTTAAGAAAATCGTGGATGAGCTTGGTTGGAAAAAGTTCATCTTGGTTGGTCACTCCATGGGGGGCCGAAATGTTTTGGTTTTTGCTGCCAAGTACCCGCAGTATGTTGAAAAATTGGTGATCGAGGACATCGGGCCCGAAGCTGCCGCTAACGCATCTGAGTATTACGAGTATTTGTTGAACTTGGCGCCAACGCCATTCCCGAATCGTGATGAAGCCCGTCGCTTCTTTGCGGAAGATTTCGTGCAAAATGCCAAGACCCGAGAAAACGTCGAAGTCATGTCGAAGTTCTTTTATAGCAATATGGAAGAACAGCCAGATGGCACATTGGATTGGCGTTTTTCGAAAAATGCGATCATCGAGTCTGTGAAAGCGGGTCGCAACATCGACCGTTGGCAAGAGGTGAAGGCCCTGAAAATGCCGACCCTGTTGATTCGCGGGGAGCATTCGAAAGAGCTCAGCCATGAGACTTATCAGGAAATGTTAGCTAGCAACCCTTTGATTAAGGGCGTCGAAATCGCAGGTGCGGGCCACTGGGTCCATTCAGATCAAGTTCAGGCCTTTGTACAGGCGCTTAAGAGCTTTGTTGGTGACTTTCCGGCCTCTGAAAAGTAGTTTTGGGGCTTAATACCGGAGTAAGAAAAGTTGAAATTCGCAGAGTTAAATTTAGAACCGAGTTTGGCGTCAGCAATCGAGAAATTGGGTTTCTCTGATTGCACACCGATTCAAGAGCAAGCCATCCCTCATATCCTTGATGGCAAAGACGTCGCCGGCCTAGCACAAACTGGTACAGGAAAAACAGCAGCCTTCGTTCTTCCTTTGATGGAGCGCATTTTGCGCGCTCGCCCAGCACCAGGTGACGTGACAGACGAACAAAAAGAGATCATCGAAAAACGCGCTTTCAAAGATTGGAAACCACAAAACTTTATTTTGATTTTGGTTCCAACTCGCGAGCTTGCAGAACAAGTTCAAGATAACATCATCAAATTGAGCGTTGATTCTGGTCTTAAAGGTTTCGCGATCTACGGCGGCACAGGCTACGACAAACAAAAAGAAGCATTGAAAAATGGCGTAGAGTTCATCGTTGCAACTCCAGGTCGTTTGATCGATTTGTACAAAGAGCACCTTGTTGATTTGAAACAAGTTCGCGCAGTTGTTTTCGACGAAGCCGATCGCATGTTCGATATGGGCTTCAAAGACGACATGAAGTACATCTTGCAAAGAATCCCACGCGAGCGTCAGCTTTTGGTTTTCTCTGCAACATTGAACTTCGACGTGTTGAACACAGTTTACCAATTTGGTTCAGAGCCAGTTGAAATCAACATCAGCCGTGACCAAGCCAAAGCAGAAAACGTGAAAGACCAAATCTTCCACGTGGGCAGCGAGGAAAAACCTCAGCACTTGTTGTCACTGTTGAAGTTGCACAATCCAAAACAAGCGATCATCTTCACAAACTTCAAATTGAATGTTGAGAAGATCACGAAGTTCTTGGTTGATAATGGTGTGCCGGCAATGGCGATCTCAAGCTTGTTAACTCAAGCACAACGCAATCGCGTGATTGAGCAATTCAAAGCTGAAAATCATTTGAACATTCTAGTAGCAACAGACGTTGCAGCTCGTGGTTTGGACATCAAAGGTGTGGACCTTGTGATCAACTACGAACTTCCAATGGACAGCGAATCTTACGTTCACCGTATCGGTCGTACAGGCCGTGCAGGAACAACAGGCCAAGCGTTTTCATTGGTTGGCGATAAAGACATCGAGTCTTTGGCACGCATTGAAGAATATTTGAAACACAAAATTGAAGTGGGCTATTTGGAAAACGAACAGCTTCTTCAAGAATTCAAACCGTTCCCTTCTCACTTCGATGGTCACTATCCAAAATCATTGGATCGTGGTGATCGTGGTCCACGCCGTGAAGGTGGTGGCGACCGTGGCCCTCGTAAGGGTGGCGATCGCGGACCTCGTCGTGAAGGCGGCCGTGATAATCGTGGACCTCGTGATAACAACAGAGGCCCTCGTGGTGAACGTCCTGAACGTGGCGAGCATAAAAATGCTCAAGGCCAAGGTGGTGGACAAAATCCACAAGGTCAACGCAATGACAACCGTGGTCCTCGTCCAGAGCACAAGCACAGCGGACCACGTCCTCAAGGTCAAGGCGGTCAAAGACGTCATGACAATCGTGGTGGTCAAGGCCAAGGCCAAAACCAAAACAGAAGACACGATAACCGCAAAGGTGGTTACGTACCTAAGAAAGCTCCAGCAGCACCAAAATCTGTGGGACAAAAAATCGCGGGATTCTTCAAAAAATTGTTCTCTTAATTTTAAGACGACAGATTTAGAAATAAAAAAAGGGACCTTGTGGGTCCCTTTTCTTTTTTGATCTAGAGCAAATTACTTTTTCAAGATTTTGATAGCAGCATCGTTCTGAGCTTTGATTGCGATATCCAAAGCTGTTTTACCGTTTTGGTTTTTCGCTTTCTTATCCGCACCTGCTTTTAGCAGCATGTTGATCGTCTTTTCAGTTCCGAAGCGTGCAGCCTCCATCAAAGGAGTCGTGCTTGAAGAGCTTGCTTTGTTCACAAGCGACTTGTCTTTTTTAATCAACAAAGCCATCACATCATTTTGATTCGCAGTTGTTGCTATCAACAATGCCGATTCACCTTCGCCGTTTACATCTTGAATGTTGGCGCCTGAGTTAATCAAATCAATCGCCACTTCAGGATGTTCGTTAATCAAAGCAAAGTACAAAGGCATTTCGCCATCATCATTTTGCTCGTTGATGTTTGCTTTGTTAGCCAACAACAACTTCGTAGCTGCTTGGTGACCGTTTGAAGCGGCAAGCATCAAAGCGGTGAAACCTTTTTGGTCTTTCGCGTCTACTGCAACCTTAGACTTCAAAAGAGCTTCTAAGGTCTTAACATTCCCCTCTGCCGAAGCAGTCATTAGGGGAGTCGTCGCAGCTTCTTTCTTGCTTGTGCTAGCACAAGCAGATTGTGCAACTAAAGCCAGGGACAAAGAAACGATGACTGCGATTTTTTTATTCATAAGAATTCCTATTTCAAACTTCCTGCTGGTGTTTGTTTTGGTTCTTCAACTAACGTCGATTGATCGTCAGTCGCATTCATATCGCCAATTTGTTTGTATTCAAACTTCTTCAGTTTTTGTCTTTCAGCCAAAGTCTGAACCAATTCACGGATGATTACACGCGCCTTCGTCGTATCCGCGCCACCGTATGTTTCGGGGCTTGTCAAAACTGCGAAGTACATGTCGCCATCTGCAGTTGAAAGCATACCACCGAAAGTAATCGCTTTGTCAGCAGAACCTGTTTTAGCAACCATTGTATTGTCGTAAGTACCACCGGCGTACAAACCTTTGAACGTCGAGTAAGATTCGCCTGGACCACCAACAGCCATCACGTCTGCCATTTGGAACTTGCGAGTCCCTTTGTAAGCCTCAAGCGTTTTATCCAAGTCTTGCATGATATGCACAAGGGCACTGCATGATACAAGGTTGTACATTTTTTTACCGTCGATCATCGCTGGGTAACCAGAACCGTTGTACATCTCAACGTCCTCGCCATCCAATTTCAAGCGATCCGCAGCAAATTTCTTATAAGCTTCAGCGCCACCCAATTTTTCGAAAAGAACATTCGGTGGGTAGTTGTAAGAATACTTATTCATATCTTTTGCGATCATGAACAACGGACGAGATTTAACAGAGTAAACTTTTGAAGGAACACCCTTTAAATATTCTTGGTAACGATCTTTCGTCACAACGCCGATGTTAGAGAAATCACCTTTAAGACCTGATTTCACTTTCAAGAACGCCGCAAGATCGTTTTTAGTTTTCGTTGAATTGAAGTAACGAGCTGGATCTTCCCAACCCAAATCATGATTCGTTTGATGTTTCATCGCATCCAAATAAACAGGGAAGTACTGATCGTACGAGAATGTCTCGATGTACTTACAGCTTTGTGCCGTCAATTTTGGTTTAAGCTGAGTGAAGATGCGCGTAAGCATCTCGCGACCCATATAAGGATCCATGTCACCTTCGATATGCAGATTGCAATTACCTGCCTTCGTTCCTGGCGTAACATAAATCTTCGTTTTGAAGCGGTATTCAGGTCCCAACTTCGCAATAGCCCAATCAGTCGTGATGACTTTAGATAAAGAGGCGATACGGAATTTCGCATCGACGTCTGCATCAGTAACGTTCGTAGGATTCTTTTTCAGAATCGAACTGTCGGCGATCTCTTCTTTTGTGGGATTGAATGCGTGCGCAGTGCTTTCACTTTGTTTCATGAAACACATAGCATTCATTTCTACCTTGGCCATAGCGGTAGACGCTAACAAGCTCAAACCCAAAGAAAGGGAAGCAACATATACCAACTTACGTGAAATCATCATAGGCTCCTAACTTTCAAACTCGTGGTGCGAAGTCCAAGTTCTATACCAGCTCCAAGTGTGTTTCCTTCAGTTACAGCTGTATCATTGTTAGACAGTGCCAAAATTTGGGGTTCAAAATGAGACACAGCGTCTTTTCAGCCCCTCAACACGGGTATAGGTTTTAAGCATGCTTTTGGCCCTATTTATACTGCTGAGCTTTCAATTCCTAGGAGAAGGGACCGTGCGCCTCTTCCACCTGTTTATTCCTGGCCCCGTTTTAGGAATGGTGTACTTCTTCGTGGCGTTACTTTTATGGAGACCTCTAAAAGGACATGTCGATGATTTAACGAAGTTCATCACGACGCATCTGTCTTTGTTCTATATTCCTGCTGGGGTGGGGATGATCGAGTACTTCGATCTGTTTGGAAAATACGGCGTGGGCATGGTGATCACTATTATAGTCAGCACCTTCATCACTATCATCGCGACGGCGCTGATATTTCAGTGGCTGCTTCGTATAACAAAAAGCGGTGAAAGCCATGATTGAGTTATTATCACTCCTTATGACCCTGGGAATTTATTTAGCGTCACGCAGGGCCAGTTCCCGTTTGAACAACCATCCGTTATTAAGCCCTGCAGTTCTATCTATATTAGTGATCAGTGGGATTCTGCTTTTATTCCACATTCCTTACCAAGAGTATTTTCAGGGAGCACGTCCTATTCACTATATGTTGGGACCTGCAACTGTCGCTTTAGCATTGCCGTTGTATGAACAGCTCTCACGACTTAAAAAAGTTCTCGTGCCGTTGTGTGTGTCACTGGTGATTGGTTCGATCATTGGTATTTTTAGTGCGGTGTTGATTGGTGCAAGCTTTCATTTGCCGCATGATATTTTATTATCACTAGCGCCAAAATCAGTGACCACGCCGATTGCGATGAGTGTATCTGAAAAAATCGGCGGTATTGCTTCTTTATCGACAGTGTTTGTGATGATCACGGGATTGTTCGGTGCTGCGATTGCGACAACAGTGTTAAGTCTTGTGCGAGTGCATGATCCCGCGGTACGCGGTTTTGCGTTAGGCTTGTCGTCGCACGGTCTAGGAACTGCGCGTGCCTTTCAGGTGTCGTCAATTGCGGGAGCCTTCGCGGGACTTGCGATGGCCTTAAATGGATTAGTAACAGCGATTATTATTCCGCTGTTACTGTTTCTGATTCCTTAACTTGCGCTTTCAATAAAGAAGCGAAGCCTGTCACCCAGCTATTGTTTTCGTTCACACATGGAATCATATAAAAACCTTCACCACCGGCGTGTTTGAAGGTTTCCTGTCCACCGATAGCGATCTCTTCAAGGGTTTCAATGCAGTCGGCAACGAAAGACGGGCAGATAACAGCAACATTTTTCTTACCGGTTTTCGCTAAGACTTCCAACGTGTGATCCGTTGCTGGTTTTAACCATTCCGCACGGCCAAGGCGCGATTGGAATGAAACGCTCCAGTGCGAAGGCGCAAGATTCAAGCTTTCAGCGATCTTTGTGGCTGTGGCAAAACACTGCGCGCGATAACAAGGTTTATCACAAGCGGATTTTTCAAAGCAGCAGTCCTCGCTGCGCAAGCAGCCTTCGTTTTTACGAATATGGCTTTCAGGCAAACCATGGAACGAGAACAAGTAATGATCGATTTTTTTGTTTTTTAAAGTTTCATCTAAAATTTCCACTGATGGAGTGATGAAGCTTGGATCGGCATAAAAGTCGCGCAAAGTTTTAGTCGGAATTTGCACGCCGTACTTTTTGCGAACACGTTCAAACTCTTTCAACACCGAACCCGTAGTTGCTTCGGCGTACTGCGGGAACATCGGTACCAGCAAAATAGAATCGACCTTCGCTTCCGCAAGTTCTTTCAAAGAATCTTCAATACGGGGCGCACTGTAGCGCATGCCCATCTTCACAACGAACTCAGATCCCAATTCGTTCTGCAATTTATCCGCGAAGTGTTTGGAATATACCCACAGTGGTGAGCCTTCTTCCATCCATACTTTTTTGTAGTTTTCGGCAGAGTTGGGCGCACGCTTCGGTACAATCAAGCCATGCACCAGTGGGTAGCGTAGCACGAACGGCAGATTGATAACGTCTTTATCCATGAGGAAATCCAGAAGATAGGATTTTACATCTTCAACTTCATAAGATTTTGGAGTCCCGATATTAAATAAAATCACACCTGTTTTAGCCATGTTGTCCTGCGATTTCGTCTGCAATAATCTCACTGCGTTCTAAAATTTTACTAAGGCCAATGCCACTTAAATAATTGCCATGAAGAACAAATCTGCTTTTAGGCAATTGAGTCAGCTCTTCTTGAGCCTTTTCAAGGTTTAAATCGTAATACGGCAAAGCTTCGTGCCAACGGTTGATGCGATAATCAAGAAGGCCTTCTTTGTTGCCAAGAATTCTGAAGCGCTCTTCGGCGATAAGCTTTAAAAGCTCGGCATCGCTCAGATCTAAAAGTTGCGCCTCTTTCACGCCGCCTAGGATCCATGTTTCGTTATAAGTCTTATCGCGATCTTTAAAGATGTAGGAGTTCATCAAGACACCTAAAGCTTTCAGATCAAAGCCCCGCGGGATCAAGCAGCCAAAGCCTTTGTAAGTCTCTTGCGGCTTTTTGAAGAACATCGTGACACTCATCAATGAAGACATGCGGATTTTTTTAAGAACGGACGAAGTTTCGGGCTCCGCTGTTTCTAACAACTTCGCAGCCGTTGATGCAGAAGTCGCGACTATCACGGGACCGTCAAGTTTCGCCACATTGACTTCCGAATTCAAATGAATATGAACACCCAATGCACGCAGGCGAGTTTCCAAGTGATTCACAAGATCCTGCATACCGCCGGGACCCGTTAACAGTCCTTTGTAACCGTCTTTTTTCTTTTTCGTGAATAGGGGAGACAGGATCAATTTAGAACTCAAACCCGAGATATCGTTGCCATAAATTCCCTGCATCGCAGGTCCCAAGATGTGCTCGGTCGCAGTGCCACCCAAGATGCGCTGACCCCAGCTTTCTAAAGTTTCACCTGCAACCGGCTTCATGGATTTTTTTGCAAACAAGGCGCGTGGAACAACTTTGCCAATAAAGAACAAAGTCTCAAGGAATGTCAGCGGCCATTGTTTCGGAGTATAACGATAAATAAAACGACGACGGGATTCTTTCAGGGGCAGACTTTTTTCAACACCCAGTTCGGTAAATAAGTCTTCAGACTTTTTTGTGCGCATCAAAGCATTCGCAGCTCGCTCCGCAATACCGTACTCGGTTTGATCAGTCCCCAAAAGTCCACCCACACGGGCAGACTTTTCATAAAGATCGACAGTGAATCCTTTTTGCGCAAGTCGAAGCGAAACCGTCAGGCCCGCAAAGCCAGCGCCAATGACGCTGACTTTTTTCATATAGATTGCGAAAAGATTTTTGTCTGAGGTTGTTTTGTTTTCAAACGTTCATCGAAGAACACACACGCATTGCGAAGGAAAGGACGGCCTTCCTCTTTCACAACAAGTTTGTGATTGTTGATTTCGATCAAATGGTCGTTCAACATTTCTTTCAAGAATTCTTTTGAAGCTTGTTCTTGATCGGCGTTAATGAATTCAACTTCATATTGAGTCATCAAGTTCAAGATTTGCTGACGGCGAACGCGATCTTCTTCAGTTAGAACGTGCCCACGCAAAGTCGGCAAGCGGCCTTCGTTCAAAGAAGCTTCGTACAACGGCAAAACTTTTTCATTTTGGTGGAAGCTGTACGGAGTTTCAGAAATAGAGGAAACACCCAGGCCCAACAAAACGTCCGTGCGTTGATCCGTGTAACCCATGAAGTTTCTGTGCAGGCGCTTTTCGTTCATCGCGATGCTAAGGTTGTCCGTCGGCAAAGCAAAGTGATCCATGCCCACTTCCACATAACCTGCGTTCAACAAGATTTCGCGTGCGATATTATAAAGCTCACGCTTTTCGGCTGCCTTAGGAAGGTCTTCGTCTTTGAACAAACGCTGTTGTGGTTTAATCCAAGGAACCAGGGCAAAGCTGTACAAGGCAATACGATCCGGACGAAGTTTCACCGTCAACTCAGCCGTTTCGCGAATGGATTCTGCTGTTTGTTTTGCCAAGCCATAAATCAAATCAAAGTTCACTGACGTATAACCCATATCACGCGCAGCCTGTGTAAGGCCGGCTGTGATTTCGTAAGGTTGAATACGATTTACCAGACGTTGCACTTCAGGGTTGAAGTCTTGCACGCCCATGCTGACACGTGTGAAACCTAATTCGCGCAATGCCTTTAATTGCTCGGCATTCGTGCGACGTGGATCCACTTCGATAGAGCCTTCAAAATCATGTTCCGCGATTTTTACACGCGATAAGATCGGGCGAAGAAGTTGCGTTAACGCTTCCGCTGACAAGAATGTCGGCGTACCGCCACCCAAATGAATGTGCTTCAGTGGTTTTTCCAAAAGCTCTGGCACTTGATCAAGATACAACTGCCATTCTTTAAGAATCATTTCGACGTAAGGATATTCTTTTTTGTGATCTTTCGTGATGATCGTATTGCAACCGCAGAACGTGCACAAAGATTCGCAGTAAGGAATATGCAGATACAAAGAATAACCGCCGTCACCGTCCTTCAAAGTGGCACGAAGGTGATTCACCCATTGATCTGTCGTTGGGTTTGTTTCCCAGTAAGGAACCGTTGGATAAGACGTGTAACGTGGTGCTGGAACGTCGTATTTTGCTAAGAGCTCTTTCTTCATGACAACACCTCGCGAACTGTATCTACGAAGAGTTTAACATTTCTTTCCGGAGTTTTAGGCAGAACACCGTGACCTAGACCGCAAACCCAGCCTGCACGTTGTTCTAATGACATATCTTTCATTGGTGCCAAGAAAGTCATTAGGTTCTTTTTAAATTGCGACTCTTCCATGAAAAGTAAGCTTTGGTCGAAATTGCCTTGAACAAAACCTTTGTTTTGAACTTTGAAGCAATCTGGAATGAAGCAACGGTGGTCAAAACCTTGGCCCGCCCACGGAAGTTCCGTGAAGGCTTTATTGAAGAACACAGGTTGTGTGCCCTTCGAGTAGTAACCGATCTTACCAGGGAATTCTTTTGCAAGATTCGTCAATACCGGTTGAATCCATTCTTGGAAGAACATTGGTGACACTTCACCAGCAGCCGTATCGAAGATCATCACAACTTCAACACCACCAGCCAATTGCAAAGCGATGTTAGCTTTAATCAACGGATACATTTTTTCCAAGAATTGAGGGAAAAGATTAATTTGTGCTTTTGAAGCGATCAAAGAGCCCGCGTGAGAACCTTCCATCGCATACACAAACAATGTCCACAAGCCGCCAACGAAACCGATCAAAGATTTATTTTTAGGAAGAACTTTGCGCGTTTCAATCACCGCTTGTTTTTGGAATGACATAAAGTCGATGGCTTGATCAACGTCGCCCAATTTGGAAATAGTTTCTTGATTCAGGCGGAAACCCAATTGTGGGCCGTGATCTGTGTAATCCAAACCCATACCCAAAGCTTCAAGTGGGAACAAGATATCGCTGAACAAGATTGAAACGTCGAAATCGAATTCTTCAACCGGGCCTAAAGCAACTTGTGCTGCCAGTTCTGGATTTTTACAAAGTTCCATGAACGAGTGTTTCGCACGAAGCGCTTGGTAGTGCTGGTGATAACGACCTGCCTGACGCATGAACCAGATCGGAGGAGTTTTTTGTGGGGTTCTGTTCAAAGCGTTTTTAAAAAGTTCATTCATGGTGTTTCCTCCGTAGCCCATTGATAGCCCACACCGCGAACAGAGCGGATGTATTTTTCTCCGTCGTCACCCAAGAGTTGTCTTAGGCGGACAATTGTATTGTCGATGGTGCGAACGCTGGGATTTTTATCAACGCCCCAAATCTCATTCATGATTTCATCACGGCTGAGTACTCGGGGCGATTTATCAATTAATAACTGCAAGATCTTCATGTCAGTCACAGGCGGATATTCAATCTGACCTGATTTTTTCTTTACCGACATGTTTGTAAAATTAATCACACAATTGTCCAATGCGATTTCACGAACGGGTGCATGCGCATCCAAAACGTGTTTCACACGAATCAGTAATTCCTTAAGATGGAATGGCTTCGGAATATATTCTTCCGCACCCAACTCAAACCCTTGTAAGCGCGACTCGGCGTCGGCCTGTGCTGTCAGGAATAAAAACAACACCGGGGAAACCTCTTTGATTTTAGCGGCTAATTCAAAGCCACTGCCATCAGGAAGGCCCACATCTAAAAGCACAAGATCAAAATCTTTGCCTTTAGAAAACAAGTTCCACGCGTCAGCCAGGGTCTTACCCCATTCGACGTCATAGTCTTTACGCAGACGTTCTGTCAGCGTTTCACCCAGCGATAAATCATCTTCAACTAAAAGGATCTTTCTTTTCACAGACGACCCTCCACTTGAATGATAGAGCTAAAGCCAGCATTTTCTTTTGATTCAAATTTTACGTCACCATTCATCTTTTCAAGAAGACGTTTGGTGATAAGCAGACCGATACCGTTGCCGCGTGAATCTGTGGAAATTAAAATCTCGGAACCTAGTTTGTTAAGATGTCCCTTAAAACCTAAGCCGTTATCAGAAACCACAATTTCCAAACGGTGAGAGTTTAAGGCACGGACCTTAATACGAATCGTATCCGCTTTGCCATGCAAGACAGCGTTTTGCAGAAGATTTCTAAAAACACTCATCAAAGCGCGACGATCGCCTTTGATGGAAGCTTCTTTTTCGATTTCTAACGACAAATCAGGGAATTCGTTCTTCAAAGACCCGAAGAGCGTATTCAAAGAAACGTCTTCGCGAAGCATGTGGCCTTCTTCAAGGTTTGCTAGCAGCAAAGAGTTTTCCAGTTGCAGGTCTAAACGCTGAATATCTTGAATCAAACGTTTCATCACCGGGCTGTTGTTGCCATTAAGATCTTCTTCCAGAACTTCCGCTTGCAGGCGCAGGCGAGCAATCGATGTCTTGATATCGTGACTGAAAGTTGAAAAGAAGAAGCGCAAACGCTGATGACGTTTTTGATCGCGGTAACTGAAGACGATCAATGCGATACCGCCGATCAGGATGGCAGCAATCAAGATGCTACCTTCCCAAGCGAACATGCGGTGTGAAGCAGAAGATTGGAAACGCAAAAGGAAGAAAATCCACCACCATGTTACAAGCGAAAACGTGAATGCGAACCAGATGATCGCAAGCAACGTTTTCACATTAGGTTTAAGGAGTTTCTTCATCATGCTTCTTACTCTGCTGAATCAATGATGATGTGGGCAGCTTCTGCCAAAAGCTCATCCGAGTGAGCCATTGATACGAAACCAACTTCGTAAGCGTTTGGAGCCAAGTAAACACCTTTATCCAAAGACTTCAGGAACAACTTTTTGAAAGTCGCACCTTGGTCCGCAGGGATTTGCTCGATCGTACGGATTGTGTTTGTTGAATTACCGTGAATCCAGAACAACGAAGAGTGCTGTTCAACTTTCAACGGCAAACCTTTTTTCGCAAAACCATCACGCAATGTTTGAACGAATTTTTGCGTGCGTTTTTCTAGAACATTCCAACCGTCAAGGCGTTGCATTTTCTTTAAAGTCACAAGACCTGCACGCATACCGATTGGATTTGCTGACAATGTGCCGGCTTGGTAAACGTCACCGCTTGGTGCAACCATGTTCATCAATTCCGCGCGACCGCCGTAGCAACCTACTGGGAAACCACCACCGATGATTTTACCGTAAGTCACTAGATCCGGAGTGATACCTGTTTTTTCAACCATGCCAGCCAAGCCAACACGGAAACCAGAAATAACTTCGTCAAAGATCAACAATGAACCGTTCTTTTTGCAAAGCTCAGAAACTTTTTGCAAGAATTCTTGGCGTTGAATCAAAAGACCATAGTTCGCTGGAAGTGGTTCGATGATCACCGCAGCGATATCTTTACCTTGAGCTGCGAATACTTCAGCTAATTTCGCTTCGTCATCAAGTGGCGCAACAACAGTTGTCGCCGCAACTTCTGCAGAAATACCTGCCGAAGAAGAAGCCGATGCACCAGCAAGACCTGAACCTGCTTTAACAAGCAAGTTATCAACGTGACCATGATAGCAACCTTCAAATTTCAAAATCTTGCTACGGCCTGTGGCTGCACGTGCCACACGCAATGCTGACATCACAGCTTCCGTACCCGAAGAAACGAAACGAAGTTTTTGCATGAATGGCAAAGTTGAAGTGATCCACTCTGCCAGTTCCAAAGAATAAATTTCTGTTGCGCCGAAAGTCCAAGCGGTATCAACCATGCGATGAACTTCTTCAGCTACTTCAGGATCGCGGTGACCCAAAATCAATGGACCAAAGCTTTGGCAGAAGTCGATGTACTTTTTGTCTTCAACGGAAGTCAGGAAAGCACCTTCAGCTTGTTTAAAGAAAACAGGTGCACGATCAAGGCCTTTAAAAGAACGAACAGGAGAGTGAACACCACCTGGTGCCACCTTCAGGGCGCGTTGGAATAATTCTTCAGATGTTACTTTGTGCATTGTTTTCTCCAGTCCTCTTGATCCAAAAACACTTGCAGGTGTTTTGCATCAAACTTATTTTTTTCTTCAAGATACTGACGAATCACTTTGTAAGTGTTGCCAGGCCCGCAGGCATGATGTTTGTTCAAAATTTCTGGCGCTTGTTCTGCGGCTTGCAAGAACTGGCTGCCACTGGCCCAGAAGAAGCTTTCGGTTTTCGCAACTTCAGGCAATTTCATTTCCGCACTCAGCGAATAGGTTGCAACCAAAGGCATCACCGCTGCGTTTTCTTGGTAACCTGTTTCATGAGATAATTTCGCCCATGTTAATTTGCCACCAAGAACATCGATGCGCGCTTCTTCCTGTTCACCAAGGCTTTCCGAGCATCCGTGAACCCATATACCTTTTTGCGCTAAGTTTTTCCACGTTTTAAGCCCCGCAGTCCACACAAAGTAATCTTGTGCGTTTGCGGTCAATTTTTCCGGCCAAGCTTCACTGCGCGCCACATACAAAGCGTTTGTGCCAGCAGGCAAAGACCAATTATTTAAAGCCTGACGTTGTGAAGAGGCCTCAGAAGCCCACATTTGTTCGGCAGAGAATTTAGGAAGTGCAGTCGAGGCCGCAAGTTCATGTTTGTCTAAAACAACACCCGCATCCGTCAAACCCTTCAACATCGTGATGTGACCGTAAGGGCGAGATAAAACCGCAATACCGATCTTCTGATGGCAACCGCCACCGAAGCTTGCCAAAGTTTTTCTTTCGCTTTCAGCGCAGGCGAATGTCACTGGATCATTGATTTCAGCAAGCATCGCTGCCAAATCAGAACGACCATTTTTAATTTCAACCGCCAACGCACCTTGGGCTGCGGCGTTTGGATTCACCGACAATGGCAGAGCTACCCATTCCACTTGTGCTAAGTAAGAACGAAGTTCGCGTTGGCTTTCTTTGAATTCATCTTGCGGCACACTCAACAAACGATCGAGTGCGGCTTTCGCAACGATCAAGCCGTCGACTTCAGGATTTTCCAAAAGCTTACGCACGCGAGTCGCGATATTGCCACGCACGCTTTCAAAGCGCACCGATTCCAAAGCAAACGGCAAATGCGTTTTAAAGAAACCCGTCAGGTTGTATTCTCGACGAGGCGAAGAACTGAAAACACGCATCGCTTTTGAGGAACGCAATTTTTCGAAATGAGATTTTTTAACCAACAACAAATCACGCTGATCCGCGCGCGGTAGAGTCGCAACGATCGCAGATTGTGTTTTAGGCTCCGTTGGAAGGTCTTTCCATGAATGCACGACCATGTCCGTATCGCCATTCAGCAATTCGTTCATGAAGTCTTCTGTGAAAACACCTTTTTGGGGAATTTTCCACAAAGGGTCTGTCAGATTTTTATCGCCCAACGACTCCGTAAAGCGATATTCGATTTCCAATTGTGGGTTCTTAGATTTAAGAGCGTCACCAACCATGTAAGCCTGAAGGCGTGCAAGGTCACTTTTGCGTGCAGAGATCTTTAAGCGCATATGTCGTCCCAGCCAAGTGGACGAAGCTCTGTTCTGTGAGTGAATGACAGAGCCTTTTCAAGAAGATACTTCTTGATGGCTTGAAGTTTGGTTTGAGTATCCTTCTTTGTTTCTTCGATTTCTGCGAAGAACTGTTGAAGACCCATGACTTGAACTTGTGGAAATTGTTTTTCTGACAAAGCAGGAAGAGCATTTTCTTCGCCACGCAAATCAAAGATCGCGTGAGGACGGTTTTCTTGCTTGCCCATCAATTCCAAAATACGTGCATCACCAACTGGAGCGGCGATAACCATCGCTTCTCCGTGAACATAAGCTTCGTTGTAAGTAGAGATTGTGAGGTTGTCGTATTTTTCCGCGAAAGCTTGAAGCTTCAAAGGATCACGACAAATAATTTGCACAGATTTTTTATGAGCAAGCCAAGGAAGGATCTCTTGCGCCAATTGACCTGAACCGCAAATAGTCACGGACTCAAGATCTTTTGTATGGCGGCGGATAAGACTGCCGTAGCTTTGTGAACCGATACCAACCAAATGCTCAGAGCGTGTTTTTTTGACTTCAGCGATGATGAAGTTCAACCACTTTTGGTTATCAGAAAAAAGTGTATCGTTAAGTTGTTTGCGAGAATCGACGAAAGCTCTGAATTGTCCGAACACTTCAGTCTCTCCAACAACCGGAGAGTGAAGGCCGCACAAGATTTCTAACAACAATGACAAAGCTTTTTCACCACGAAGAATTTGGTCATCTGCTTCAAGATAATCCAAATAATTGTTCACTTCATCTTCACGGCAGAACATGATTTTGCGCAGGCAAGTTTTGAAAATGGCTGCGTCTTGCAGTGCCGCCGAAAAATCTGGAGCAGCAAAGTTTGAACTGGATTTTCTGTGAACGAGGAGTATATCTTCCATGTGGTATTAGATGTATCAGTTCTCTTTCAATAAAGTGTCATCGAATTGTCATAACTGCTGCTGGTCATCTGCAAAATCTCAAATTCAACCCACGGGTTGGAGGTATTATGAAGCTCACTCAAAGACCTAGAAGAAATCGCAAATCTGAAGCCCTGCGCCAAATGATCGCAGAGACAGAATTACGTTCTTCACAGCTAGTTTTGCCCCTGTTTCTAGTCGAAGGAAAGGGTGAAAGGCAAGCGATTGCCTCGATGCCTGGAATTTTTCGTTTGAGTCCCGATCTGATTCTAGAAGAAGTTGCAAAAGCAGTCTCGTTAGGAGTGAAAACGTTCGATTTGTTTCCAGCATTGCCTGAGTCAAAAAAGGATAAAGTGGGAACAGAATCCCTCAACTCAAATGGATTGCTTCCTACGACTTTGAGAATGATTCGCGATAAGTTCCCAGATGTGACTTTGATTACGGATGTGGCCTTGGACCCGTACTCTTCGGATGGTCATGATGGCGTGGTTCGTGACGGTATTATCGTGAACGACGAGACGGTCGAGATTCTTGCAAAGATGTGTATTGTTCATGCACAAAACGGTGCCGACATTGTATCGCCATCTGACATGATGGATGGGCGAGTGGGTGCCATTCGTGAAGCCCTTGATAACGAAGGTTTCACAGATACAGGCATCCTTTCTTATTCAGTCAAATATGCTTCAAGTTTTTATGGTCCATTCCGCGAAGCTTTGGATTCAGCTCCGAAGTTTGGCGACAAAAAAACTTATCAAATGGATTTCAGAAATTCACGCGAAGCACTTCGTGAAATTGATTTGGACGTTGAAGAGGGTGCTGACATGGTGATGGTGAAGCCAGCGTTGAGTTATCTTGATATCATCGCCAAAGTTAAAGCCCACACCAACGTTCCTGTGGCAGCCTACAATGTCAGCGGTGAATACGGCTTGATCAAACTGGGCGCGAAAGCCGGCATCATCGACGAAACGCGCGCGATGGTCGAGACGTTATATTCAATGCGCAGAGCCGGTGCGGATGTGATTTTCACATACTTCGCTTTGCCAATGGCCGAATGGTTGCGTAAGAACACAAATCAATAGTTTGTTTTTTTCCAAAGCACATATCCCCCACGAAGATCTGTCCCTAAGATTTTCAGGTGGGGGAAATTATGAGATGGCTTGTCATAGTTCTGCTGACACTGTCGTTTACGGTAGCTCAAGGTGCTAAAAAATCTTCCGACAAAGCTTTAGTTTGGCCGAAGGATTATAAACTCGGCGAGCACGATATCACGGTCTTTCAACCACAAGTTGAATCACTTAAAGAAGACGAGCTGCTTGCGACCTCGGCCTTCAAATTCACTCAAGATAAAAAAGAATATTACGGAAGTTTTTCAATTAAAGGTCGGGCGTTGGTCGACAAATCGAAGGATTTGGTATCATTAAGTCAGATCAAAGTCATCAATGTACAAGTTCCTGCCGCAAAAAAAGATCCCAAGGAATTGCAGGCGCAACTGCAAGGGCTGTACGACGGGAAAAGTTATGACATTCCCTATCGCGCAGTCATCAATAACATGCAAGTTCAGGTTTCAGAAGGGGAACGCCCTAAGCCTGAAATCAAAAATGACGTACCAAAATTTTTCTATGTTAAAGAGCCCGCCGTTCTTGTGATGATTTCCGGTGATCCCCAATGGGCCGAATCAAAAGGCGCTAAAGAAGTTAAACGTGTCATCAACACCAGCGCTTTAATTCTTCACGAAGAAAATAAAGAATTTTATCTGTGGGCTTTAGGCAAATGGTATGGAGCTAGTAATTTGATGGGCCCATATAAAGCGGGCGCAAGTCCGTCGCAAAAATATGGAATCATCAAAGAAGATTTGATTAAAGACAAAAAAATAGATCCTATTAGTGGCAAAACGGCAGACGGAAAATCTATCTACCCGCCACAAATCAATCCAGAAATTATTATCTCTACGCGCCCATCAGAACTTCTGCAAAGCCAAGGTGAACCGCAGTTTCAGGCGATTGCGGGAACTGCTTTGTTATATATGTCGAATTCACCGAATTCGATTTTCTTAGATTCAAAAACACAAGATTACTATGTCTTGGTAACGGGTCGCTGGTTTACAGCAAAAAATCTAACTCAAGGTCCTTACTCTTATGTGCCGGGAAGAAATCTTCCGCATGATTTTGCCAAAATTGGTGCGAACAGTCCTGTCGCTGATGCCTTGGTATCAGTGCCGGGAACAGCGCAAGCCAAACAAGCGGCGATTGTTAGTAACATTCCGCAAATGGCAAAGGTCGACAAAAGTACTCAGCCGAAAAATATCGACTGCGATGGCGCGCAAAAATGGACAAACATTCAAGGCACATCGTTGAAGTATGCAGAAAACTGCAACACGCCAATCATCCAAGTGAATGAAAAACAATTTTATGCCATTCAAGATGGCGTGTGGTTCACGTCAACATCGGGCGTAGGTCCTTGGACTGTTGCCGTCGCAGTTCCGCAATCAATTTATAAAATTCCATCGTCATCACCGATTTATTACGTCACTTACGTGCGCGTGTATGATTCTAACGATCAGTTTGTGACCGTTGGATACACGCCTGGTTATCAAGGCACATTCGTGTCGGCTGATGGCACGATCGTGTATGGCACGGGCTACGCCTACAGCTCTTACACTTCGGGAACCACGTGGTACCCAGCACCCGCAACTTATGGATTTGGTGCGGGATATGGTTATGGCTACGACGAAGGTTATTACATGGGCTTTTCAATGGGTGTGATGATGTCGCCGTGGGGCTGGGGCACTTGTTGTTGGGGCGGATATTATCCTCCACCAATTCACGTCACAAATATTTATACGAATTGGGGCAAGCACACGATTGTCACGGGCCCGGGTGGCGGTTTTAACGTGAACACGATTGGCGACACGAAATTTGCGCGCGCTCACGGCAGCGGTGAAATTTATGCGGGTCACGATGGGCAAATTTATCGTCGTAATCCCGGTGGCCAGTGGCAACAGTATCAGGGTCCTGGAGCGTGGGATGATATTAACAGAAAAAATGCAGGTGAATTAGAAAACTTGCATCAAACTCGCAACGTCAGCGAACGAGTGCCCGCGAATAGCAGGCCGCCCGATCGCGGCAGCGCACAGCAATTGCGTGGCGGTGGCGGAATGCGTGCTGGAGGAGGATTTCATGGCGGTGGTTTCCGTCGATAACAATCATAATGAGGTGGATGCGTATGAAAAAATGGTTCTTGATGACAGTGCTAAGCCTTGTCACTGCTGCTGGCACAGCCCAAGCAGCCTTCGATTACGGTCTGGAGTTGGGAGTTCGTCAACAGGGCGGGGATGTGGCCGGGGGGGCAGCGATTTCAGCGAATTCCCAGACGGGGATGCAGGCGGGAGCTTATCTGCACTATCCTTTGCAAGGTGGGGTCGCCCACTTCCGTACGGGACTTCTGTACACGCAAAGACCTCTTCAGAGCGAGAATGACGGCACCGGTGTAAAGATCAATTACGATATGCAGTACTTGGATATTCCCTTGGATGTTTTGTTTAAACCTTCAGAGTCGTTCGGCTTATATTTAGGATTTAACGTTTCAATTAATATTGCTGCGAATTGTTCCGGTGATGTTAGTTGTAATGTGAAGGATGTTGAAACGCCGACATTCCCTTTTGTTTTTGGTGCAATGTTCAACTTCACACCGAAATGGGGTATCGATTTTTATCTTGAAGGTGCGAACTCATATGTGGCGCGTGGACTGTACGACTTTAAAGCGGTCGGTTTGAATTTAACGTATTCGCTTCCGTAAATTATTTTTTCAGAGCTGGCGCTTGCGCTGGCTCTGAAGCCCAACGGAAAGTTTTGATGATCTGATTGCATTGTTGCACGGACTGACCAAAGCTTTCTTTGTTATCCATGCATGTCATGATCGCCACTTTGTCTTCGTTTTTCAAAACGACTTGGCGAATTTGTTTTCCTTTAGAGCGTGAAGCAAGGTCCACGATCAAAGCCGGTTGGCCATTTAAAGAAAAGTTCTTCGTCGCTAAGATCTCAAAGCCATAGTTTGGATAATCACGCATCCAGCGGCGTGTGTAGAGCTCTAATGAAGCGCTTTTTGCGACCTTGTCAGTACGTACCGTCAAATATCCTGTGGCATCTTCTTTCGCTGCAAAACGAACTGTATCAAGAACCGTCGTGCTGGTATCAGCAACGGGCTTCCATTGACTGCCGTCCGTTTTTAAAGTGAAACCTTTGTGCAAGAAATAAAGACCGTTTTCAGGAGCTGTGAACGCAGAGCTGCTTGTCGCCGGATGAGGCGCCGCAAATGAAAGAGCTGGAAATAGAAGAGCAAGACAAAGCGTTTTCACCCTTTCAGGCTAACAAGTCCCAATGGCCCTAGCAAGAGCCAAGGAAATTATTTCTGAGAAGGGGCGTTAGGACCACCAGGATTGCGTTGTTCAAGGCAAGGGCCCAGATCTTCAGGTAAATTCACCATATAAAGCTGTTTTTTGCCTTGGAAATTACGCGCAAAAACCAATCGTTCATTACTGTCATCCGAGATCACCGGATGAGTCAGCGAATCGGCGCCCTTAAAGACAACCTGGGTGCACTTGTCATCCAGGTCATACGATTCGATTTGATATTGTTTTTCGCCTTTTCGAAGCACGCTGTAAAACAGACGCGCTGGCGAGCGAGTTGTGAAAATCAAATCGCGATATTGGCCTTCGCCCGATTTCAATACTTCCGATTTTTTGGTTTTGATGTTGTAAAGCACCAAACTTTGTTCCGAAGTCTTTTTATCTTTTTCTAAGAATGCGATTTGTTTGTGATCAGAAGTGATCGCTGGAAAACGACGTTCTTTTTCTGGATCAGCACTCAATACGGTCACCATTAGCTTTTGCAAATCCATACGCGAGACACCCATCACTTCGTTACGATAAGTCGTATACAAGATGAAAGGCTTCGTAGGGTTTTGTACGAAAGTGGGTTCAGCATCAAAACCAGGTGCATTTGTTAAACGCACGATTTCACCACCAAAGCGATCGCTCATGTAAAGATCTGAAGGCGGAAAATCTTTATTGTAGTTTTTGTTAATGAACGGACTTTCTTTAATTTCGTCTGTTGTCGAAGCGTAAAGAATTTCTGAATCGCTCACGTAGCCGGGATCAAAAGCATCGCCATCTGAAAACGTCACGCGACGTTCTTTATTGCGAGTCAAATCGACTTCGTAAATTTGCGAACCTTTATGCGTAGGACGATTGCGACTGGCGAAGATAAGCTTTGTCCCATCCGGAGAAAACCTTGGATGTTCGTTATCACCTTGGAAAGTAATCTGCTTCGTACCTTTAGTCAGAAGATAATCGGGAGTCAGAAGATCTTTTGTGACACTTAAATGGGAGCAGCCGCAAAGCACTCCCGCAATTGTCACGATCTTCCAGTTCCACTTCATATATCAACCTTGTGCAGTACTTTCTGTAGGAGCGAAGATGGATTCACCTTCTTAAGTTCTTTCAATTCTACCCACTGAATGTTTCGGCCACTAAGGCTTTTTTTCTGAGTGATTTGAATAAAAATATCATGGTGAGTGATGTTGTGTTTGGCATCATAGTCCTTGGGCTTGCTTTTCTCCAAGGCGATTTCTCCAGGGAAAATCCATTGGCCTTTTAGGAATGGTGCATAGTCATTTTGAATTAATGCCACCTTACGGTCTTTGATCGCGACAAGGGGCTTCCAGACCCAGACTTCACTTTCTTTGCGAGGTTTTTTCAGCGGCAGTTTCTCTATGAGATTTTTTTCGCGAGCCACACAATCGTCGGACCACGGGCACAGCATGCACATGACTTTTTGTGGAGTGCACACAGTTGCACCAAGCTCCATCAATCCCTGATTGAGATTGTCGGACTGACCAAAGCGCGCCAGTTCATCCGAGATGTCTTGAAGTTGCGCACGAGCTTTATTATTCCACCACTCAAGCTTCAAACCATACTTACGTGATAGAACACGAATCACGTTGCCATCAAGAACGCCTACTTTTTCACCAAACGCGATGCTGGAAACCGCACGCGAAGTGTAGGGGCCAAAACCAGGAAGTTCTAAAAGTTCAGCCGCAGTTTTAGGAAAACCTTGTGCCGATAATGCTTTAGCAGCTTTGTGTAAGTTGCGAGCTCGAGAATAATAACCAAGACCTGCCCACGCTTCTAAAACCTCTGCTTCAGGGGCGTTGGCTAAATCATGAACCGTTGGAAACTTCGCCAGGAATTTTTCAAAATACGGGATGACCGCAACAACTGTGGTCTGTTGCAGCATTACTTCGGAAAGCCAAATTCTGTAAGGGTCTTTATTTGCTCGCCAAGGCAGATCACGTTTGTTTTTCTTGTACCACGTCACGAGATCTTTGTGATGGGCCGCTTTGTGATCGGATTTATGGTCGTATTTTGCAGTCATTCGCGCTAATCTAGTCCTGACATAAATCAGGAGTCAATATGGAATACAAACCACTCAGCGGACGCGAGTTTCCTCGATTTTCAGCCATTAAAACTTTCTTCAGATTGCCCTATGTGGAAATGAACGCGGACTATGAAGTCGGTATTTTCGGTATCCCTTATGATGGCGGAGTCTCTTATCGCCCAGGCGGTCGTTTTGCTCCGACAAAAGTGCGTGAGATTTCTTCCTTAGGTCGCGGGTTCCATATGACTCGTATGGAAAACTTCTTTGAAAAACTAAAAGTCGCCGATATCGGCGATTGCCCAACAGTGCCAATCGACCAATTGCAAACTTATCAACGTATTGAAAAATTCGTGGACGAGCTTCTTTCGTACAACAAGAAATTCGTTTTTGTTGGTGGTGACCATTCAACAACTTTGCCAGTGCTTCGTTCATTGCGCAGAAAATACGGTAAGCCATTGGCATTCGTGCACTTCGATGCACACTTGGATACTTATCCAGCAGCGTGGGGTCAGGAATATCATCACGGCGCATTTGCACGTCACGCCGTCGAAGAGGGTTTGGTTGATCCAAAGAAAATGGTGCAAATTGGTATTCGTGGTCCATTAGCTGGCGGGGATGATTTGAATTTCGTGAACAAACACGGCATTCGCGTGATCACAGTTGATGACCTCAGAAACCATTCGAACATCAACGACTTCTTAAAAACATTGCCGACGTTTGACGACACTCCGGCATACATCAGCTATGACATCGATAACTTGGATCCATCATGCGCACCAGGTACGGGCACGCCGGTTCCGGGTGGTTTAACGACTTATGAAGTGCAAAGAATATTCCGTGCGTTGAAAATTCCAAACTTAGTAGGTTGTGACGTTGTGGAAATTTCGCCTCCATTTGACCAAAGCGATATCACGGCTTTGGCAGGCATGGATGCGATGTTTGAAATGCTCCACTTATTCGTGAAATAGTTATTTGATTCCAGCAAGGGAGTGCAGCAGCCACTGCTGCATTTTTCCCACCAGCTGTTGTGGTTCTTTGCGCGAGCGCAGCCACCACAACGATAAATGATTCTGTGTTAGAACTTTCAATTTCCCATAGGGAATTTCAATCAGCTCATCCGCTTCAAGTTCATTCAAAACAGCTAAACGTGGAACGACACTCCAGCCATGGCCTTTAGAAACGGCAGAACGAATTCCAATGATATTGTCGACGGTTAAAGAGATGTTCGTGATCTGCTCTGGCAGATTCAAGAACTCTTGTGGATTCATGTCAGAGTGACGAACAAAGGGCTTGGTTAATAGTTTTTCGAAGCGCTCTTGTTCTTCGATTTTTTTAAATTCTTTTTGCCAAGACTTAGGCGCAATAAGAATGAATTCTTCTGGCAAAATTCTTTTATAAGAAATCAACGGGTCCACCGGAGCACCGCAAGCGATTACGAAATCGCATGTGCCTTCAATCAGCTCTGTTTCAAAACTACGATGGGGAGTTGTGACAATCCAGTTGTAGTGAGCTTCGGTCGCTTGATGCAAAGCTTGGTAATAGGGGACGATCACTTGTTCTGAAAGCCACATGGTCGTTCCAATGCGCATCTGTGGTTTTGATTCCAATAACCTCTTTTGTGAAACCAAAGAATCTTCGGTCCAACGATTTAGCAAATGACCCTTTGCCGTTAAAACCCAGCGCCCTTTTACTTTTTCTAGAAGACCATGCTCGGAAGCAATTCGTTGGACTTTGCGTACAAGGGCTGACGGATCACAGTTTAAACGCGTCGCCACTTCACGTAATGAAGCAGAGTCGCGGAATTCCAGTGTAATCAGGCAATCTTCTGGGGAAATTTCAAATTTGCTCATGTTGACAAAAAGTATGTTCGAACTTGCAAAGAAGTCAACAGCCACCCGGAGCGCTCTAATGTAGGTTGCAAATATCGGAGGTAATCATGAAATTATTTTTCGCTATGGCGATGTTTGTTGGTCTTTTAACCCAAGCTTCTTTGGCAGGAGCTGCGATCGGTTGTTTGCCAGGTGAATGCGAAGGACACAATCCTCGTCCACGCCCCAATCCAGGCTGTCAAAGCGCGCCACCGCAGACTTTTGGAATGCTTCGTCCCTTGGCGTTTCAAGGATGTGCGACCGAAGTTGCTGAAAGCTGCGATAAGTGTGGATCTCATTCAACGCAATGTTTGCCGAATTTCACTGATGGTGAGCGTAATGGCGTAAGCTGCGTGTACTGCGGGCTATAAAAAAAGCCCCTTCACACAGTCTTCATTTTGAGGAGGTAAAGACTTAGCGAAGGGGCCTGAAGGAATTCTTGATTAAGTAGGGTTCACATCGTTCGGGGGAGTCAGACCTTTCTTTTTGATCTTCTCTACCAACGTTGTTCTGTTCAGTCTTAACAGGGCCGCCGCTTGGTTGCGGTTCCAGCCTGTTTTTTCTAGCGCCTTCAAGATCAAAGTGTTTTCGAAGCTATCAACTGCTGTGTTGAAGTCCATTCCTGAATCAGGAATTTCCAACGAACCAACGTCAGTCGAAACGACTTTGCTTGATTTATATTTCGGCGGAAGATCACTGATTTCGATCGAGCCTTGGCCTTTAAGGATGGTCATGCGCTCAACAAGATTTTCAAGCTCACGAATATTTCCTGGCCAGCCGTAATTTACCAAAGCATCCAACGCGTCTGTTGTGATACCAGTCAAACCGCGGCCTTTCGTTTTGCTGAACACTTCCATGAAGTGATTCAACAACAACGGAATATCAGCTTTACGTTCACGCAATGCTGGCACCACCAACGGAATAACGTTCAAACGATAGTACAAGTCTTCGCGGAATCTGTTGTTTTCAACAGCATCTTCTAAATTCAAGTTCGTCGCTGCGATCACACGAACATTCACTGTCACGGTTTTTGTAGAACCCACTGGTTCGAAGCTACGTTCTTGCAAAGCGCGAAGAAGTTTCACTTGCAACGAAGGTTCAAGGTCGCCGATTTCATCCAGGAAGATCGTACCGCCGTCAGCCATTTCAAAACGACCGACACGGTTTGCGATAGCACCTGTGAAGGCACCTTTCATATGACCGAACAATTCACTTTCCAAAAGCTCCGACGGAATCGCGCCACAGTTAATTGGAACGAAAGGACCGTTCGCACGTGGCGAGTTGTAGTGAATCGCACGAGCCATCAATTCTTTACCTGTTCCAGACTCACCCGTGATCAACACTGTTGAATCAGAATCAGCAACACGTTCAATCAAACGCAAAACGTTTTGAATTTGTTCGCTGGAACCGATGATTTGGTCGAATTTATATTTCTTATTTAATTCAGAACGAAGTTGCTGGTTTTCTTGTTGCAACTTCTTGTGAGTCAAAGCTTTCTCGATCAAGCTCATCAGCTCTTCAAGATTGAATGGCTTAGTCACGAAATGGAAGGCGCCTTTTTGAGTTGCACGAATTGCAGATTCAATTGTCGCGTGACCAGTCAAAATGATTACTTCCGCAGCTGGATTCAATGACTTTAAATAAGTCATGAATTCAATGCCGTCTCCGTCCGGAAGATTCAAATCTACGATAGCAAGATCAACAGGCACATCGCCTTGACACAAAACTTTTGCTTCTTCGATTTTGTTGGCTGTGATGACGTTAAGTCCTTTGCGATCTAACACTCTGAAGAGTGCTGTGCGAAGTGATGACTCGTCATCTAATATAAGAACGCGTTGAGTTCGCATGAACCTTCCTTCCATGGTGGGTTCTTTAAGTAATTCGACGGAATCGAACTACCTGTTCAGGATAAGTTGATTTTGACTGGACTGTCAAAAAATCCGCGCCCAGAAAGGGTTTCAGGACCTCAAAACTAGACGGGTGAAGGAAATTTTTGCCACATTTTCGTGCTCCGGACCCGAGAAAAATTCGAGGTCCGCTTCATGATCGCGAAGGATCTGAGTAGCCACTGGAACACCTAAACCTATAGGAAGACTTGGATTTTTTTCGGGTAGGCCATTGTCTTTGATGAAAATATGGGCAAACCCTGGACCAGCAGAAATTTCTATATCGATCTGGCCTTTGAAACCTTTGAGCTGACGATTTTTTTCATTAATTCTGTCTATAGAATTCTGCAGCAGATTCTTCAAAGCTTGGGCCAACAGATTTAAGTGCCCAAGAACTTCAACATCGGTCCCAGGGAAGTGCAAGCGCACGTCCATGCCTTGTGACTTCGTTTGTAGCTCAACAATTTTAAGTGCACGCGTGCACACTTCTTTCAAACTGCAATCGCCTTCTTGATCGGCATTTGGATTGCGGGTGAAGCCCAAAAGATTTTGCACGATCTCTTTACAGCGTTGCACGCCCGCTTCCATCTCGACGATATCGGGATAAAGCGGATTGTCGGGTTTCATTTCCATCTTAATAAGTTGAGTGAAAGAAAGAATACCTCCCAATGGATTATTCAACTCATGTGCAATCGAAGAACCGATCGTTCCAAGCTCTGCCATTTTTGCAGACTCAAGGATCTGACGCTCCATTTTTAATTGCGCTGTGATGTCGTGATAAAGATTTACATAAACAGCAGGCTTATCTGAATCTAGCACCAGACTGTGACTGTAAACTTCAAACGTGCGCGGTTGTGCATCGGAAGATTGCACGCGGAAGTTGCCGCCACGTTGACAGCCAGGACATGGTTCCTCGCGATTGTACAAAGCCTGATGGCATTTGCGCGCTGGAATCATGTGCTCGCGTTCACGTAAGCGTTCGTCGGCTGCTTTATTTGATTGAATGATATTGTAGTTATGATCAATCAAAACGACAGGATCCGACATCGAGTTAAAAGTCGCTTCCCACTGTTCTTTTAAAGATTCGGATTCTTTAAGTTTTTGAATACGATCCAGTGCCAGCGCCACAGCTTCCGCCGTGCGCATTAAGAAATCGCTTTCATCCTTCGTGAAGGGATGATCGGGGGCACGCAGATAAAAAATCGAACCCACTTTTTCGTGCTGCCTAAACAGTGGCACTTGCAGTTGTGTGAAATTCAATTGCGCCGTTACTTGGCGTGCGAAAATTTCATCTTGAGGATGAAAGAAAATGCGAATCCACGAAGTCTGCACGGTCGCAGCTAAAGAATCATTTAATAGCTGTTCAATTTCACCCACAGAGCTTGCCTGATGGACCGCCATCAAAGCGCCTTTAAAGCCTTCGATCCGTGAATTCGTTAAGAACAATTTGCGACGAGCTTCCGTTAGGAAACGTGTTCTTTTCTGAACACGTTCTTCCAATTCAATTTGCAAGCGTTTCAGTTTTGCAGTCTGTTCGCGAATCAGTAAAGCGAGGTTTTCATCTTGTTTACGTTGATTGGCTTCTTCCAGTGCTGAAAACAAATGACTTTCCAGATCGGGATCTTGGAATGTCGTCATCACACGAAAGAACGTATATTCCTGATGAAGAACTGCTAACTGATTTGCAGAAAAATCCTGTGGCACGACGGCGATGAACTGTGTCGCGGGATTAGAGCGTTTGATTTCTTCATAAAACTCATCGAACTTTTTTCCAAGAACCAAAGTCACTGATAAGGCGACAACGTTGTAAGTGGAATCTTGAATCCAGTGCCATGCCTGATTCAAATCCGTGGCAACATGCGCACCTAATTCTTGAAGGCGCGCATCCCAGGGACCGATAAGCAGGAAGCTGGCTTTTAAAGTCCGCATGTCGTGATCAGATCCTTGTGATGGAAAATCGTAAAGTCAGGGTGATCTTCGGGATACTGCGCTTTTTCACCGATGTGTTCACCGTGCGCGAAGTAGCAAGTATCCGAACCTAAGCGTTTGGCGTCGCGAATTTCACTCGACAGACGATTGCCGATGCTCAGAAGTTCGTGCGCTTCGTGGCCTTCGTTATTCAAAATATCTTTGAAGGCGATTTCTTTTTTTTCGCCGATGAAACCATTTAAGACGTAAATCTTTTTAAAGAATTTATCGATTTGCAAAGCGCGGATTTTATCAACCTGCGCTTCGAAAGAACCCATCGTCACAAGATACAAAGTGTATTGTTCTTTTAAGTGCAGAAGATTTTCTGTGGCACCGGCCATCAAAGGCAACACCATCGGAATTTCAGGATTATAGAATTCCTCTAAAGCATCGTGAACGGCTTTGCCCTTCGTGTTCGTGCCATAGTGGTTCGCGATCTGCGTAAAAATTTCCGTGTGCGAAAATTCAGAAGCGAGGGCATGTCGCATCTTCATACAGTCTTCAAGAGTGCACTGAAGTCCCGCATTGATCATCGCCTGACATGCTCTTAAGGAAGCCATCGGCACCAACAGGCCCGACGTATCAAGAAGAGTGTCATCCAAGTCAAAGACGAGAGATTTATACTTCGCCATTAGATGCTCCCTCCCGTCAGTAAAAGTTCAAGTCCCTTGCGGAAATGAGGCCACACTTTATCCAGATCGATGCTCTCTTGCTCTTCAATGCAGATCACAGGAGTTTTGTGCTCGATCCAACCGTACTGTCCTAAACTTCCCGGAGTGGGGTAACCAATGTCTTCGCGACATTCGTATCCCGTGCCCGTTGCGAGGATCTCTGCGGCTTTTTGGCCCGGAGAACCCGTGTATACAACGCAAGGCTCCCATGAGTGAAAGTGTACTATAAGCTGTGGCTTTTCGTCCTCAATGAGTTTTACCAATGCCTGAACTTCACGCTCGCTCCCAGGCGAAGGGCCGGGATAGTATCGTGGGGCTTTCGCCTCGGAATTCCAGTCAGAGGAAGGGAAGTTGCGATTAAGATCCACGCCATTGGAGTTCGTTCTTTGGTTCTTCGCGAATCCATCTGGATTAATACATGGAATAAGAATCCATGGGCGGATCATTTGGCTACGAGTTTTCTCATTTTCTTGGAGCCATTTTAGAAGTTCATTCGCAAGGCGAACGCCTTCGGGTTCATCGCCGTGAACGCCACCAATCATCAGAATGGGCTGTTCGGAAAAACCACTTCCACTGTGTGTTTTTTTATACAGCTCAATGGGAGTACCGATTGCAGTCGTAGCCCAAGAAGATTGATGAAAAATGTTTGCTTGCATGACATAATTGAACCTGTTTTTTTCATAGAAGAAAAGCTTTTAAAAGGAACTTTGAACATGGCAGAACAATCCGCCCAAAAATTGACAGTGATCGCCTTAGCTGCGGGAAAAGGGACTCGTATGAAGTCACCTCTTCCAAAAGTGCTTCATCCAGTAGCAGGCCGTCCGATGATTGAAAAAGTAATTCAGGCGTCAAAACAAGCGGGTGCTGCAGAAGTTCGCGTTATCGTTGGTCACGGCCAAGCATTGGTTCGTCAAGTTGTAGAACCAATGGGTGTTGCGTGCTACGTGCAAGACGAACAATTGGGAACAGCACACGCAGTTCGTTGTGCTAAACCAGAAAACATCGAAGGCGATGTTGTGATCATGAATGGTGACCATCCATTGATCGAAGCGTCTGACATCAAAGATTTCCTAAGAATTTTCCGCGACGAAAAATGTGATCTTGCGGTTGTAACTGCCGAATTGAAAAATCCTGGCGAGTTCGGTCGTATCGTGCGTAACCGTGGTGAATTGATGGCCATCGTTGAAGCCAAAGACGCATCTGCAGAAGCTTTGAAAATTAAAGAGATCAACACAGGTATCTACATCGCTAAAGCAGAAGTGCTTGCGCAATACCTTCCGCAAATTCAAAACAACAACGCGAAAAAAGAATTCTACATCACTGATTTGATTTCTTTGTGCATTCAAGACAAATGCCGCGTGCAAGCGATCAAAGGAAATCCAAAGGTTGCTGTGGGCGTGAATAATCAAGTGGAGCTTGCGAAAGCAACGCGTTTGATTTTCAAACGTAAAGCTTTGCAATTGCTTGAAGACGGGGTGTTGATGATCGACCCACGTACAGCGTATGTGGAAGAGTCTGTGCAAATCGGCGCTGGCACTGTGTTGTATCCAAATGTCTTCATTCGTGGTCGTACACAAATCGGTTCGTTCTGTGTGATCGAATCAAATTCATTCATTTCTGATTGCGAAATCGCCAACAGCGTTCAAGTACGCGGCGGTTCGTATCTTGAAAGCTCTAAGTTGCACGATAAGGTTTCTGTGGGACCTTACGCGCGTCTTCGCCCTGAAACAGAAATCATGGAAGAAGCGCATGTTGGTAACTTTGTTGAGATGAAAAAAACCAAATTCGGTAAGAAATCTAAAGCAGGTCACTTGACGTATCTTGGCGACGCAGAAGTTGGCGAAGAAGTGAACGTAGGTTGCGGAACTATAACTTGCAACTACGCTGCGGACAGAAAGAAATATAAAACGAAGATTGGTAACCGTGTGTTCGTTGGCAGTGATACACAATTCATCGCTCCGATCTCTATCGGTGACGATGCTGTGATTGGTTCCGGTTCAACAATCACGAAAGACGTTCCTGCAAAAGCTCTTGCAGTGGCGCGTGGTAAACAATTTGTAAAAGAAAATTACGCTGTCAAGTCGACAGAGACTGACAGCAAAGAGTAGGTGAGTATATGTGCGGTATCGTAGGTTATCTTGGACCTCAAAATCCTAAAGACATTATCATTAGCGGTTTAAAAAAATTAGAATACCGTGGTTATGACAGCGCCGGTATTGCTGTTCTTGATCATGGCAAAACAAAACGTGTTCGTGCTCAAGGGAAATTGAAAGCTCTTGAAGACAAACTTGTGGGCGAAAAATTCGATGGCCACTTGGGTATCGGTCATACTCGTTGGGCGACTCACGGTAAACCGTCAGAGCGCAATGCCCATCCTCACCAAGTTCGTGGCATCAACCTTGTTCATAACGGTATTATCGAAAACTATCTTGATATCCGTGAAGAACTTTTGGCTCAAGGTGCGGATATCACGTCTGACACAGATACAGAGCTTGTTGCTCACTTGATCGCCAATGAAGTTGAAAACACAAAAGATCTTTTCAAAGCTGTTGAAAGAACTTTGACGAAACTTCGTGGTGCGTTTTCGATCCTTGTGATGTGGGAACAAGAACCAGATCGTTTGATCGCTTTCAAAGACGGCCCACCATTGGTTGTTGGTCTTGGCGAAAAAGAAATGTTCGTGGCATCAGACGTTCAAGCGTTGATCCAATACACTAAAAAATTCGTTTACCTTGATGACCGCGAAATTGCTGAAATCAAAGGTGCTGACGTGAAGTTCTTCTCTGCGAACGGTTTCCCAATTCAAAAGAAAGTTGTTGAATTGAACTGGAACCCAGAGATGGTTGAAAAACAAGGCTACGCTCACTACATGCTTAAAGAAATTTATGAGCAGCCACGTGCCGTAGCTTCTGCCATCGAACCTCACGTGAACCCAGAGACTTTCGCAGTCGCTTTGAAAAAAGTGGGCTTCGGTGGTCAACCGGTGCAAAAACTGGAAGAGCTTGATATCGCGACGGACTGGGCGAAAACTCAGGAAGTGTTCAAAGGTATCGAACGCGTCTTCATCATTGCCTGCGGTACAAGTTATTATGCCGGTACTGTTGGTAAATACTTGATCGAACAATTAGCGCGCATTCCGGTTGAAGTGGATATCGCTTCTGAGTTCCGTTACCGCAATCCTGTGATCCCAGCGAAAACGTTGGTGATGACGATTTCTCAATCTGGTGAAACGGCAGATACGTTGGCAGCCATCCGTCTTGCAAAAGAAATGGGTGCAACGACTTTGAGTATCTGTAACGTACGCAACTCAACAATTGATCGTGAAGCTCACGGTCACTTGTACATGAATTCAGGTCCAGAGATCGGTGTCGCTTCAACAAAAGCGTTCACAAGTACTTTGGCGGTATTGAATTGCTTGGCTATCGCAATGGCGCACACACGCGGCAACTTGAACGACAAAGAACAAGCAGAGCTTGTAAAATCTTTGTTGGCAGTACCAAGCCAAATGGAATCGGTTCTTGCGTTCGACAAATACTTCAATGAAGCAGCGAACGATTTGAAACAATTCCGTGGCTTCTTGTACATGGGTCGTGGCACAAGCTTCCCAATCGCGATGGAAGGTGCTTTGAAATTGAAGGAACTTGCTTACATGCACGCTGAAGGTTATGCCGCAGGCGAAATGAAGCATGGTCCTTTGGCGTTGATTGATGAACGTATGGCGATCGTGATGGTTGCACCAACAGATCACTGGTACGAAAAAACGATCAGCAACTTGGAAGAAGCTCGTGCGCGTGGTGGAAAAATTATTTCTATCGGCACAGGCGAAAACGATAAATTGCGTGGTATCAGCGAGCACTACTTGGCATTGCCGAAAGCTCACTGGACAGTGAATACGATCCTGTCAGTGATTCCATTGCAATTGATGTCTTATCATCTTGCTTGCAACCTGGGTTACGATGTTGATCAGCCACGTAACTTGGCGAAGTCAGTAACAGTAGAATAAAAAAATGAAAAAGCCCCAAAGGGAACTTGGGGCTTTTTTAGTTTATGGGTTTGTTGTGAAAGAAAATTCCTTTCACAATAAAGATCGCAGCGAGACCGATCACGAACGCGGTTAAATTCATCGCAAAATGCAGATAATAGAATTGATTGAGTTCTTCGCGCAGGCTTTGCCATTCTTGAACGACGGTATTGCTATTCGCGTATGCCATTAGCATGTCATTGATTTTATAATGCCCAAAATACGACAAAGAAGCTTCCTGCAATTGACAAAGTAAAACTCCAATCACCATATAAAATGGCAATGAACGATGTTGTCTACGTAAAGCGTAAAGCCACAAGATCGACGAACAAATCATTGTAAGATAAGTCAAAGCGACTGGTAAGCGCGTGGTTTTGCCAATGGCTCGATAGTATTCAAGGAACTCATTTAAACTGCTGCGTTCGAAATAGCGCATCATCGCAAAGACATAGATTTGCGACACGCCTGCCATCAAAGCAGAACACATAACAGAAACTCCAGCTACGAAGTAACCGCAGAATCGCCAAAACATCTTTTAACAATGAGCCTAAGAATTTAATCAAGCAAATTTAGTTTCAGAAATAAAACTAAACAAACACAGGCGTCGGCAGAATTAGCCCGCGCTATTCATCAGATTGTAGAATGACTTCACACGTTCAACAAACTCAACCGTTTCGTAACCGCGAGCAAAGCCGTATTCCAATTTTTCTGCGTAGCTAGGATCTGCCAATAACGGCAAAATCTCTTTCATATGATGCCAAGAATAGGGATTGCGACCCATTTGCTCTGCCAACTTCTGGGCGTCACGTAAATGCGCGTAACCAACATTGTAAGCAGCCAGAGCCAATGACAGGCGATCTTTTGAATTCAAGAACGTTGGCATTTTATCCATCAGATAACGAAGATATTTTGAACCGCCCCAAATGCTTTGCAAAGGATCCGTTCTGTCTTCGATATCCATGTGATCAGCCGTATCAGTCGTCAACTGCATTAAACCGCGAACGCCAGTGAAGCTGCGTGCTTCTGGGTCCCAGTGCGATTCTTGATAAGCGACAGAAGCCACCAACTGCCATGGCAAACCATGTTCACTTGCAGCCTCTTTGAAGGCCTGCTTATAGTTTGGCAGAGTTTCTTGAATGCTTCTGAAGAATTTCGAAATGTCTTTCGTATCCAATTGGCTTAACGGCGATTTATAACGGTCAATGATACGCATCACTTCGTCTTCGCGCGAAGCTTGTTGGAACCATGACTGCATCAACATCAGCAAATCTTGATTTTGCGGAGCAAGCAACCAGCTCAATGAATATGAATCAGTAAGGTCACTGACTTTTTCTAAACGCGTGTGGAAACGAACATAGAAATCGCCTGACGCATTTTCAGCAATCGCGCAGTCGTATTTGCGATTGTTTAAATCTTTCAATAAATCAGCAGCTTGAGTTGTTTCTTGTTCTTGAACAATCACTTCCGGTGACAACTGTTTCAGGCGGTATGCGAAGCCTTCGTAATTGTCCTTTTTTAGAAGTGCGACTGTTTTGCCAGCAAGATCTTTAATAGTGCCGACGCCAGACTTCTTTTGGCAGTACAGGCTTAAATAAGTTTCCTCGTAAGCCGGGCCTGTCAGGAAGCCAATACGATTTTCCGGAGTTCTGAGGCGGGCGGCGGCGATATCGCCCTCTCCTTTAGATAAAGCACGGTACACGGCTTTTTCATCAGGAAGGACTACGAACTTGATTTTCAAGTTGTAGTGTTCGGCGAAGTTTTCCAAAAGATCGTGGTCGATCCCGGAAGCTTCACCTTTTTTGGAATGACTATATATAAGAGGACTTTCAGTTGTTAGGACCGTGATCTCGCCCTTGGACTTTACGTTGGCAAGACTCTCGTTCTCATGCCAATAGATGGCGTCACAACCGTTCATCACGATTGTGGTAATTGCCAAACTTCCGAAAACGAAGATCTGGCCTAATTTCTGTCGAAATCTTAAATTCATCGCCATACTGTTCGCCCTAGGTAGCCCACGGCGCGCCGCCTGTGCAAGCATTAAGCACCTTCTTTCACGCTTTAAATGTGAAAGTTTGGCGGTTTTTTCATGAATTAAACGGTGAATCAGAAAAAACTTCAGTATCCCCAAAGCCTTGATGCATGCGGGAAACAAAGCGGTAAAGCCTCAGATTTATGACGCAGACATTGTGAAAACGGCATTTAGCAGCCGCTTTGGAGCCGTCGGTTGACAGGTTTTCGAGGTCATTCGATCCTTTCAACCGTTAAAAGTCGGAGGGGTCCGTGACTGAGTTTTCCTATGTTTCACCAAGAGGGTGGGTTGAAGTTGTCGTCGGTTCTATGTTTTCAGGTAAAACAGAAGAGCTGATCCGTCGTTTGCGTCGTGCTGAATTCGCACGTTTGCAAATCCAAGTGTTCAAACCAATTATCGACAAACGTTATAACGAGATGGCCGTAACATCGCATGATCTTACGACAATCGATTCAACACCGATCAACGATGCCGAACAAATCTGGGAACATTTGAAACCAGGAACTAAAGTTGTTGGTATCGATGAAGGCCAATTCTTTTCAGCAAACCTTGTGCAAGTCGTGCAAGATTTGGCAGAGCGTGGAATTCGCGTGATCATCGCTGGCCTGGATACAGACTGGCAAGGTAAGCCTTTCGAACCAATGCCAACTTTGATGGCGGTGGCTGAAAGTGTGACAAAGCAGCACGCAGTTTGTGTTGTCTGTGGAGCCCAAGCAAGTCGCACGCAAAGAACTGCGGGTGGCGAAGCGGGTCAAGTTTTAGTAGGAACGCACGACGCTTATGAGGCTCGTTGCCGCCAGCATTTCAAACCAGAAGTCGATCAACCGACAATGGATTGGAAACTAAAACGCGAAATGGATCTTGCTTAGTTTTTTCCCAGAAGCTCGCTGTTTTCGGCGAGCTTCGTGTGTTTACGGATAATTCGGTCCCAAGTGCCATCACTGGCAATCTGTTTTAAAGTCTTTTCGATCACCGGCAAATTCTGTTCATTACTTTTTTTGACTATATAATATGCGCCAATTTCAAAGGTTGTCTTACGATCAGGGATGCGCGCGAAATTGCGATCCAACTTCATTTTTGCAAAGAAATAGTCCTGAACAAACGTGGTCTGCATGATCACGGTATTTTTAGAGCGTACCAGCAAGGCATAAGCTTCTTGTAAAGAGGTCGTCGTCATAAAGCGACCCTCTTTTTCCAAACGAGCTGATTCTTCTGGAGTAAAGAAGAACGGTGCGCCCGGCAGAATAATGAATTTCACACGAATATTGTTTATGAAATCCTGAATCGAAGAGTGCACGTGTACCAGCTCTTTCGGACCAGCGACTTCGCGTTGAATCGAAGTGATGGGTAAAAACTTGCCGACTTTGTCATAGCGATTATTGCGAATCGTGACTAATGCCAGGTCGACACGAAACGATGACATTTCTTGATAGAGCTTAGAACGATTGATCTGTTGTGCTTCAAAATTACAGCCGGTTCTTTTTGCAAGTTCATCAATCACGTCAGAGGAAATTCCGACATATTTGTTATGCTGGTCGTCCCGATAGTAAAGCGGTTCAGATTCATTAACGGCAGTTCGGTAAGTCGTTGAACATGTCGGTGCCGTGACCGTCGCAAAAGACCGGGAGCCAAAGAAAAGCAAAGCTGACAGAATCACGGACAAATGTTTCATAAGAACAATCATACTCCCATGGATTCCGGTGGACAAATTTCAGACAAAAAAGCCGCTCATTGTGTTGAGCGGCAGTCTAGGATTCGAGCTATACTTTTAACCATTCATTCATCGCATCTTGTGCGATGGCGATTTGCTTTTTCTTACGCGTTTCTTTGTCACGCTCTTTTTCAGCCAAAGGTGGGAACAAAGCAAAGTTGATATTTGTCGGTTGGAAGTGATCCGCACGAGTTTCATCTGTGATCGCCTCTAACAACGAACCCATCGCAGTCGGGCGCGGTGGCGGAGTGAAAGGTTTGTCTTTCAATTTCTGATCAAGGAAACGTGCCACCATCAAACCCACACACGTCGATTCGAAATAACCTTCAACGCCTGTGATCTGTCCTGCAAAGAACAACCATGGATCATTTTTGCTTGAAAGATCTTTGTTCAAACGTTTCGGTGAATTGATGAACAAGTTTCTGTGGATGCTGCCAAGTTTTAAGAACTCGGCGTTTTCAAGGCCCGGGATCATTCTGAACACACGCACTTGTTCAGCGTAAGCCATGCGTGTTTGGAAGCCCACCATATTGAAAGCAGTGCCCTCTTTATTGTCTTGGCGAAGTTGCACAACGGCCCATGGGTAACGACCCGTGCGTGGATCATCAAGACCGATCGGTTTCATCGGCCCGAAACGCAAAGTTTGTGGACCACGTTCAACCATCACTTCAATCGGCATGCAGCCTTCAAAGAACTCTGTTGTTTCGAAATGTTTTGGTTCGATTTTTTTGGCGTTAGCGATTTCTTCGATAAAGCGGTTGTATTCCTCTTTATTCATTGGACAGTTGTAGTAATCGTCCGTGCCTTTGCCATAACGATCGGCTTTCCACGCGATTTCTGTGTTGATTGATTCGGCGTCGATGATCGGCGCAATCGCATCAAAGAAATACAAGAATTCATCACCGAAATGTTTGCGTAAGTCTTCCGCCAATTCTTCGTGAGTCAACGGACCTGTTGCGACAACAGTCGGGCGCGGTACATCGTTTAAAGATTTGATCACATCCGTGCGCACTTCGATGTTGGGATGATTTTTGACTTTTTCTGTGATCAACGATGCGAACACTTCGCGATCCATGCCCAAAGCTTGACCTGCAGGGACCGCCGCTTCGTGAGCCGCCGACAGGATGTGTGATTTCAATTGTTGCGCTTCCCACTTCAACTGACCCGGAGCTGAAATTGGATTCAAGCTGCCAAAAGAGTTCGAGCACACAAGCTCTGCAAACTTTCCGGTTTTATGTGCCGGGGTCATCGTCTTTTCGCGCATTTCGAAAAGCACCACTTGGTAGCCCATATCGGCTAATTGCAAGGCACATTCAGAACCAGCAAGGCCAGCTCCAACTACAGAGATTTTTTGTTTATTCAAGCTTTGAGTCATGGCGCAGGTAGTACGCTTTTTACACCCGGAATGCAACCGCGCTCTGTTAAAAGGTCGCTAATTTCAAGCCCTTGGAAAATAGCTCAAATTCCGAATGAAAAAAGGGTGAAAAATGGCGCCTTTATGGTAATCATGGCCGTATGGATTTCAATGGTGCCAACAGCAAAAAAAAGAAGAAATTCGCCTTAGGGTCGGAAGTTCTTCAAGCTCTCTTTGAAAACGGTCGTTCACCGTTGTCAGAGCAATTTATGCGTTGGAAACTTTGGGCAAAGTGGGAAGAGGTCGTCGGACCGACAATCGCTAAAAATGCCGAACCGGTTGGTTTCCAACGGGGAGTTTTGTACGTGTGGGTTCGTAACTCCACATGGATGCAGCAGATGATCTTCATGAAAGATCCCATTCGCGATACCATCAATCAGAAATTCGAAAATAATTTCGTGAAATACATCAAGTTCACACTCGATCGCAGAGAAGTTCCACAAAGCGACGATATGCAGTTCAAAGAAATGATTCAAAAGATTGCGCCTAAAGAAGAAGACCAGGAATAAGAACTATTCCGACGAAGTCGGAGTGTAAGTTACTCTTGCGCGTTCACGGCGGTGTAGTCATAAGTCACAGCCAAAGCGGGATTCACCGCATTTGTTAGCATGGCTTGATTTGAAGTATCGATGATCCACTTACGCAGTTCACCCTGTTGGATATTGACGTAAACGCCTTTGTAATTGCAAAAATCAGGAACGCCATCAATCGTTTCAGGCAATTGATAAACTGTTTTTGAAACGACACCCACGATATAGTCGATACCGTCTTTCGTAACCATCGCTGGTCCACCGGAATCACCTTGGCAGATGCCGTGACCTTTACGTTGATCGACGACGAAAGTTTTTTTAGTCTTATCAAACTCTAAAACGGGGATGTTGGTAACGCGTAAAACCCCTAAAGTGTATTTCTCGCCTTGTACGCCGTTGTCTTTGCCGTAGCCAGCAGCAAGAATTTGATCAAACAAAAGAACTGACCACTGATAAGGTAAAGACAATTTTCTAATTCCTGCCGGAAGTGGCTTTTCTAAAAGCAAAAGTGCTAAGTCGTTCTGTTTGTCTTTCGCATAACCAGCATGCACGAATGCTTTTTCAGCTTTGAAGGGTACAATTTTGTTGTTGTTATCGCGAAGTTCAACTTGGGTATGGACCGCGTTCGCCGAAATACAGTGCGCCGCTGTGATGATCAAGCGCGACGTCAAAGCACTAGCTGTGCATTGGGAAGCACTCAACCCTCCGTCGACATTTTTTACCGCGACACCCAAAGACAGCACTTTGGTTTTTAAAACGCCGTTACTCACCACGGTATAACCACCAACCACGGCAGCTTCCTGTCCCGCCGGGACAGTTTCTTCCGAGTGATTTGAACCCTGGCAGGCCGTTAATAGCAAAAGTGCGAGTGCGACAATCTTCTTCATGGTTGGTATTCAATGCAATTCCCGTATCCCTCTGAAATGCCTGTTTTTCAGAGGAGAAATGTAGAACTTTTTGACAGTGACTTTTCCAGGAATACGGACGCAGTTACCAAAATTTTTCGGTGAATGTTCCAGTAGTTTACCGCCAAAAAACAATGACCCGGTGTGTGTTGTGCTTCCTTACAAAATCGTTAGAGTTTCCGCTCCATTGCATTTAAGTAACCTAAACATTTGGAGCGAACTTGAAATTTACATCTTTGTTAACCGCAGCCGTGATTGGTCTGAGCTTAACCGCGACACCTGCAACCAGCCAAGCGGGCTGGGGCTTCCTTGAGCCTGCGAAAATCTTTGAAACAATCCGCAAGCAAATCGCGAAAGCTGAAATCGGCGCTTCCATTGGCTTAATCGATGGTGAATTGATCAATGGCTTCAACACAGCTTTGAAATACCGTTTGGAAAGTGAACCTTCATACCTTGATGGTTTCTACACACGCGTAGACAAGTACTCTTTGAATGCGAAGATCAATCCTGGTGACATCATTGACGACAATGATTCTCCATTTGGTTTTTCTATCGAACAGGGCACAGAGATCATCTTTGCTCGTCAATTCAAAACACAAAAAGATTCTTTGAAGGCAATTCCATACACGTTGAAGAACGTTCCTTTGAATGCCAACAAAGCGATTCGCAACTTGAATGTCGGCGACTTCGTAGCATTGCAAGCAAACGTGGGCGTTGTGTTCTCAGTAGGTGCCAACACTGAAGTCGGTGGTGGCTTCAACTTGGGTGGTTCAACGCATGTCTTCTTGTCTGGCGACTTCATGATCCATCTATTCCGTATGGATAACGACAAAGTTCGTGTGAAGTTGATCACGATGCGCAAAAAAGGTACGGGCATTAATGCTGACCTCGAGTACGGTCGTAAATTTAAAATCGTAGGTCTGCGTGTGGTTGATCGCCGTATCGAAAAGTGGGTGGATCTGACTCCAATTTCTTTGGGCTTCGGTAAAAGCGCCAATGACGTATTCATGCTTGATTACGTGTTTGATTTGAAAAACGCGCAAGCTTCACAGGCTTTCGACGATTTCATGTCTAAGAAAGTTAAATTCAAAGACTTGAAAGTCATTGATCCAACGGCTTCTCGTACAGATCTTGCGAACGATTTGATGACAGATATGTCTGATATCGAAGGCATCTTCAACGAAGACCTAAATCTTCCAGGTCAACAACGCCGTATCGACCGTATCTTTAAAGGTTCGAACACTTCGTTGGATTCATCACAAAGCTTCAAATTGGGCTTGAGTGTCATCAAATTCAAGTCAGGTTTGGTCTACAGCCAAAATCAATTGTTGAATTACGATCGTAACAACAATGAACAACGTTACTTGTTCGATACTTACACAAAAGATTTCGAATCAAGAATCTTGTTCGGTTTGTTCGGTGATAAAACTCGTGATGGCAGCAACTTGGTGTTTAACTCGAACGACGCTTGGACGCCAGGCAGCTTCGTCACTTATACAAATTATCGCGAAGTAAAAATGCGTAGCGTTTCTAAGCGCGACTTCAGAAGTGTACAAGATCAAGTTCGTAAAGCGATTCCAGCAGAAGCTTATGCACAAATTGATTGGAAGAACTGGAACTTTGATGATTTGGTGAATGGTTACTTCAAACACCAATTGTTCATCAACCCAGAAGCTTTGTCGAATATGCCGCCAATGAACACAGTGGGTTATTATAGCGCCTTCGTTCAGTACATTGAACGTACTGGTTTGCCAGTAAAACGTAACAATCCTACTTCACATGGCAACAATGACGATTACGTATGGACTTCTGATTACAGTTCAGACCTTGATGTCATTGCAAAAGGTCTTTCGGCAATTACAAATCCACTTGTAACGAACGAAGCTATGTTCACAAACTTCAGATCTATGCAAAGATCTCAATTGTGGAGAGAGCGTGGCATTAGTTTCATCATGTCAATGGTGCCAAAAGCGAAAGCAAACACGTTGTTTAGTTATGAAATGACGTTCTCGGCAAAAGGTGTGGAACCGATTAACTTTAAAATTGGTTACTGCCCGAACGAAGAATTGTACAAGTCATTGATGTACATTCAAAACGTTATCAACAACAGATCCTTCGATCTTCGTTTGTTGATCGACGAAAACGGAAACTTCAAAAACTAGTTTTGATCACTGTTTAGATAAAGAAGGCCTCGGAAGAGGCCTTTTTCTTTTTGAACTATTGTGGGCAGCCTTGAGGGCCGTACACTTTCGTGCAGATCAGTGCGCGTTCGTTTGCGTCTGGAGTGCGCCCATAGCGTTCGATGAATTTCTTTACGACGTTTTCAAGCAGAATATCTTCTTTCGTTTCTTTGGTGCTGCCACCGAACATTTCTTCCAGGCGTTTCATCAATTCAGCAAAGGCGATGTCGCTTTGTTCTTCTTCATGCTTATGAAGTTCCTCTTTGGTTTTTTCATAAAGGAAATAACCTAAGACCGCGATGGCGATGCGCGAGTAGTATTTAGAAACTATCGTGTAACCACGAATGCCTTCTTGTTTAAATTTATAACGAGCGGCGATTTCTTTGCCTTCCACCGAATCAAAACCCTTCATCATCAGGGTGTCTTTGTCAGCCTTTTTCATTTCAAAGAAAATTTCCGGCAACATCACAGGGGGAGTTCCCTTGGAAGCCGCGGCGAAGCTAATCCACAGAGTTTGAAAGACGTTGAAGGTCTTACTGCGGTTGATAAGTTGTAGCTTGGTGAAAAGGCGGCTTTTTTCTTTTAAGAGACCGTGTTCTTCAAAGTAGCGCTCGAGACCTTTGTGCGTAACTTCTTCACCAATTTGGCGCATCATCAGATCGACCGTGCGTTGATCGGCGTTCATGCGCCAATAGTGTTTGATTTGATATTGCTGACCTTGCTGCTTATCGAAGACTTTTTCGACTAGGAACTTCAGGTCGTTTGAGGAAAGACCTTTGATGTCGCCACTCTTCGTGATGGCTTTTTTAAGTGCGGCATCTAAAGCCAAGTTTTGATAGGGACCTTCATCGGCAAACACGCTGCTACACATCTCTGCCGCGTTTGACGTGGCAAAGATGCATAAGCTTATCAGAATTAGCAGCAAGTGTTTTAAAGCACGCACGAGTGGTTATCTCTTATCTCAAAAGAGTTTTCGTTTGGTCTTCAAGTTGCTTTTGTAGTTCAGCGACTTTTGCTTGCAGAGCAGGGATTTTCTTTTCATCCAATTTCAACACCAGATAGTGAATACCGGCTTTACCTGCATTCATCACAGTCACAGATCCACCAATAAGCACACTTGCGACAGAGAACATGATGTTCAATGAATCGGCCATTTCAGAACGGCCCGTTTGACTTCTGAAATAATAAGCCAGGATGGCTGAACCCAAAGCCGTACCACCAGCGATGATAAGATCTTTCTTAACGTAATGGCGATTTTCCGCGATATCTTTTTGAATGCTTTCTAGATCGTTCTGAACTTTCGCTAGTTCTAGCGTAAGCTTCTGATTTTCTAGGATTTTAGCGCGGATTTCGGCTTCTGTGGCAGGACGTGCTTCCTGAACCAGTGAGTCGATATCAGCCGAAGTGGCTTCTGCCGCGAAAGTGTTTACGGGAATGACATGCAGACAAAAAAGGGCCACAGCGAATAGGTTTTTGCTCATTAGATCCTCCAAAATTGTTTTAAAACTTCGAAGGATCAATAAAGCAAAGCTAAGGCCTATTCGTCTTCTTTTTCGATAGATGTTCTTAGTAACGATTTAACGTGATTCTTACGAGTCGTGCCGCCAAGGGCTGACTTCAATTGATTATGCAGGGTTGGATCATTGATAAGAAGACCCAATGTGCCTTCACCTTTATCAATCTTAGTGACGATGGCATCCAGGCGATCCAAAGTGTGCGCCATTTTTTCACCACCGCGAGCACCGTTCACTGTTCCAACCATCTTCTGCGCATCTTTACTTGCTTGTGCAAGAGCGACAGAAGCTGTTTCGAAGTTGTTCATGATTTTACCCATGCGATTATCAGCGTTCATTGTGTGCGCTAATTTATAGACTTCATTGATAACGTCAAAAATACGTCCTGCTTCGCCACCGCGCTCGGAAATAACGCCGATCAAGTCTGTGGGTTTGGCAACGGCAAGAACGTCACCTTCTTGCACAACAGGGTGACGTGCATCACCCGGGAACACGAATACGAATTTGTCGCCCAAGGCACCTTGCGTGCGGATTTCTACTTCTGAATCTTTACGAACACGATTGATGTATTTTTCATCGATCGTCATTGTTACGTCCAATTTGTTTTCAGCTTCAAGGAAAGTGATTGATTTAACGTTACCGACTGTCACGCCTGACAATGAAACAACGCTACCCTCAGCCAAACCTTGAGTTGAATCGAAGTAAGCGTGAATTTTCACGTACTTTCTGAAGATCGCTTTATCAGCGCCCAAGAAGAAGATCGAAGCAAGAATCGCTGCGATACCAATCGCAAGATAGATTCCGACTTTAAGTTGTGTGCTGCTTTGTGATTCCATTACGCGCTCTCTCCGTTAATAAAATCTGTCATCGTTCCTGACGGCTCGGACTTTAATTTATCGATGGTGTATTGTTCACCAATACGGCCATTCAATAATAAAGCGACCTTATCGCAAACGGCATAAACCGTCGGCATATCATGAGTGACCAGGATCGACGTCACTCCTTGTGCTTTCATTTTTAAAATAGATTCTTGAATTCGTTTGGTATTGTACGGATCCAGACCCGCGGTCGGTTCATCGTACAAAACGACTTTGGGATGCATCATCATCGCGCGTGCTAAGCCCACACGTTTTTGCATGCCTCCAGAAAGACTTCCCGGATAAAGCTTTTCGGCATTCTTATCTAGACCGAACTCTTCTAATTGCGCGCGAATTTGTTTCGCAATTTCGGCTTCGCTAAAATTAAAATGTTCGCGAAGGGGATAAGCTAGATTTTCATAAACAGTCATCGAGTCAAATAAAGCGCCACCTTGAAAGGCGTAAGCCACTTTTTTACGAACTTCGACAAGTTCTGCTTCGTTTTTTGGAACAATGTCTTCGCCATCAATGATGATTTGACCGCTGTCTGGTTTTTCAAGACCCACAAGACTGCGCAAGATCACACTCTTACCTGCGCCAGAGCCACCAATCAAACCCAGGCATTCACCTTTACGCACGTAAAAGCTGACACCTTGGTGAACTTTCTTTTCACCAAATGACTTCTTAAAATCGACGACTTCGATAAAGCCTTGTCCTGCTTCGTTACTCATAACATTTTCTCCACGATCCAGAACAATTTCGACAAAAAGAAGTCGGCAACTAGAATGAGGATAGAAGAAACCACAACGGCTTTCGTTGTCGCGATACCTACTTCTTTCGTACCGTTCTTAACGGTCAGTCCGAAATAACAAGAAGGAATTGAAATGATCAAAGCAAAGAAGAAGCTTTTTGCGAAGCCAGAAAGATAGTCTGACAACGATGATGTCGTAATAACTTTTAAAAGATAAAAGCCGGGATCCAGTTTTAATTCTGTGGCACCAATCAAAAGACCACCGGCATTGCCGACAAGATTTGAAAAGGCCACAAGGACTGGAAGCACGATCAACGTCGCCATCACACGCGGAATAACGATTTTACGAATCGGCGAAGTGCCCAATGCACGAATCGCATCGATTTGTTGAGTCACGACCATACTGCCGATTTCACTCGCAAAACCTGCACCCACGCGGGCTGCCAGCATCAAGCTTGTGAACATTGGTCCCATTTCACGCAAAATAGTCACCGCCAATAATTTGGGGACGTACATTTTGCCGCCGAATTTTTCTAGACCTAAACCGAACTGCAATGCCATCACCATACCAGTACTTGCGGCTGTGATAACGATCAGGGGAGTCGAGCGAATACCCACTTGATAGATTTGCTCAATCCATAATTTCCAATAAATTTTAGTCGTAAATAAATCGCGGAAGATTTCACGCGTCAGCAAACCCACGCCACCAATGAAATGGAGACTTTCTATAATGAATGGCGCTAGTGGGAGAGCTAAGAAGTTCATACTATGGAGCCTTGAATTCAGATTTGAATTTTTCGAAATATCTTAATTCAGGAGTGAACTGCTTTTGTAAACCGCCGTAACTTAAAGTGTAGTTGCAGCCGTTCTTTTTAAAGATCAACAACGCCAATTGTACAGAAACACCGTCAACCTCACCCGTAGAGATCGTTTGACGAGCTTCGCGACCGTTGTATTGAAGATTTTCAGTACTTACGATGCGCAGATTATTCATCGCGCTTAAAGATTCTGTCTCAATGGATTGCAAGCTCGGGTCAGCCGTTCCACCGCATTCCGATAAAAACGAAATTGTATTGCCAGTTTTTTCGCTCTGCCATGTTTTGTCGGCGTTAATCGCTTTGATTTTTTTGAATGGAGCGGAAGGCTCTTCAAAGCTGACATCCTTTGCTGGCGTGATTTTGCCGCCAGGAAGCTGAACAGACACGCAGCCCGCGAATAAAAAACTCATGATGAAAAATCTAAGATGCTTGTACATATCGTCTATCTATCGGAATTCTTTCTTGAATAATTCAGTCATTGTATATGAAACAGGACCAAAGTACCTGTCATGACTTTGTCAGGCCTGACAAAGATTCTATGAAACTTTTTGCCCATCTTGAACATATTTGCCAATAGACCTTTGAAAGGGGTGGCATCGTCTGTGCAATGGCACAGTGAAGGGAAAAGAGGGGTTCAAGGAGTGAACACTTTACTTAAAGCAACGATGGCAGGATGCCTGTTCTTTAGTCTAGCACCCGCATGGGCTGCGAAGGTTACTGGCGCAATTAATTTTCAGGGTGACACTGTTCATCTTGAGCTATCCGGTCAGCAGAACTGGGACTATGACGTCAAACGCAAAGAGGTCAAAGGTAAGACCGTTGTGGAAATGACAGTTCCAGCGATGGACGATGCTTCTGTGAACTCTTTAAATAGCTTCAAAAGTGAAATGGTCACTGAAGTGTCAGTGGATCGCAAAGGTCCAGATGGCAAGTATATCGTTTCGTTCACTCTTTCTGGTTCTTCCATCGACACATTCGATTATCTGACAGATCAACCTTCACGTCTTATTGTAGACTTTTATGTTAATCCAGGTGCAAAAACTGATAAGAAACCAGTTGCTAAAAAAGAAACTGTAGAAAAGTCAGAGGAAGCTAAGCCAGCAAAAACTGTAGCAAAAGCTAAAACTCCAAAAGGCAGAACGCCTGCGACGGCAGATGCATTGGTGATTGCAAATCAAGGTACGACTGTCGCGATGAATGACAATGTTGCGCACAGAGGTATCTTTGACGGTGGCGATCCAGACTATGAGCGCTTCACTGTTAAACCTTACGATATTAAAGAAGAGTCAGTGATCCGCGCGAAAGATAACTATTATATCGGCTTTCCGATGCTTGAAACTCCAGTAACGTACTGGGAAAAAGTTAAGAACACGCCGACAATTTATGAAATCAATCCAAAACCAACGGATGAGAATAAACAGGCTCGTCTTCTTTTGACGTTGTTCGAAAAAGAACGTTATGCCGTTTATCTTAAAACTGTTCAGTGGTTCAAAGAAAAATATCCAAAATCTGAATACAACGAAATCATCGACTTCATGACAGCCGATGTTCACTTGGCATTGTCAAAAGAGCCGGGTAACACAAAAAGCTTCGACGAAGCGATGCAAAAATACAAAGAGGCGATTGCTAAATACCCAACGTCTTCTTTGTCTGAGCGCACGTCTTTGAAAGTCGGCTATTTGACTCTTGAACGTGGCGATAACTTAAGCGCGCTTCGTTTGTTCAAAGAACACATCGACAATAAAAATTTCGGTGGAAAAGAATCTTTGTCCAAAGATTTGGCTCGTATGGGTACGGGCTTGGCTTACATGCGTTTGAATAAATGGGAAGATGCAGTCGCGCAATACGATGCGATTGAGAAAAACTCAACTCATCAAGATTTGAAAGTTGAAGCGGCTTACCGTAAAGGTGACGTGTGGATTCGTGCAAAGAATTACGCGAAAGCCGTTGCTGACTATCAAACGGCTTTGAAGAAATATCCAGAAGGCCAAGCGTTCTATCCAAATGCATTCTACAACCAAGCAGAATCTTTGTTTGGTATGCAGAAGTTCCCACAAAGTTTGGATTTGTATCGTGAATTCGTAAAAAAATTCCCATCAAGCGAGCACGCACCATTCGCGATGACTCGTATGGGTGAATTGCTAGAGATCTTGGGTGCAGATAAATCACGTGTGATGGGTGCTTACCTTGAAACGTATTTCCGCTATGGTGAAAATCCAAGTGCGGTGATTTCTCGTCTGCGTTTGCTTTCAGCTCGTATGAAAGGCATGAAACCAAAAGAAACTGAAAACGCTGTGAAAGAAATCATGTCATTGGCGAAAAAAGTAGATTTGCCAAACATGGAGCAGTTCGCGACGGTGATGGTTGCTGACGGTTATTCACAACGTGGTGAATACGATAAGTCGATCGATCTGCTTTCTAAATACTATAAAGAACATCCAACAAACGTTGACGTGCCATTGATGACTCAAAGAATCGTGGCGAACATCAACAACAAGCTAGAAAAACAAGTTGAAGACGGAAACTTCATCGGCGCTTTGAAAACTCACACGCAGTATTCAGATAGCTGGTTGAAGAATTCAAAACGCTTGGACACGAAATTCAACGTGGGTCGCGCATTTGAAATGGCGGGCGTGCCTGTTGAATCTGAAAAATATTATAAAGACGTTTTGAACAGAGTGTATTCAATCCGTGGTACTGCGGAAGCTCGTGAAATCAACGTGAAAGAACAAATCCCAACAGAAGATGAATTGAATCTTCGTTTGGCGGCTGTTTCTTCGAATGAGCAAAAGTACAATCAGGCTTATGAGTATTTGAAAAACGTTAAAGTACCAGAAAAATTGTCTGAGACAGAACAAATCGAACGCGTAAATATCGCCGTTCGTTTGCTTGAAAGACGTGGCGACACAGATTCAGCAGTTCGTTATTTGGGCGAACTTCTTCGCACTTGGAAAGGTCAGCCAGAACTTGTTGCAGAGCCTTATTTGAAATTGGCAGAGCTGCAACAAAAGCAAGGTAAGAAAGACGATGCCTTGGCCGCTTTGGGTATGATCGACAAATTGGCAAAAGATTCAGATCACGTGTCTCCGGCGATTCATGCGAAAGCGTTAGAGACAATGGGTGATATTTATTTGGCGAACGGTTCTAAGGATCAAGCGATTGATGCTTACAAATCTCTTCTTGATAAATACGAAGAGACTCGTCCGTTGTCGTCAATCCGTTACAAGCTCGGCCAAATTTATTTCAAGCGCGGCGATGTACAACAAGCTGCGGATACTTGGAATACATTTAAGGGTGAAAAAAGTGGTTTCTGGAAAAATCTAGCGCAGGAACAACTTAAGAACTCTGAATGGCGCGATGGTTATAAGAAATATATTAAACGTATTCCAGCAATGTCAGAAAAAGAAGAAAGCAAGTAGGAGACAGGATGTCGTACTTTGATTTTGATGCTCTACACATCGAAGACAAAAAGGTGAATGAAGCGAAGCAGTTGAGCCTGCAATTGGCGCCAACGCAAGCTAGCCTTCTTATTGTCGGTGAAGCTGGTGTAGGTAAAACAAGCTTGGCTCGTTACATTTATACGAAGAGCCGTTCTTCTCGCTTGTATGTTCTAGAGTGCAAAAACCCAGGTGGTTTTGATTTCGCCCGTGTTGAAGGTGGCACTCTTTTGATTGAAGATTTGGATGCAGCTTCTTCTGCAATTCAAACTGAATTGATGAAATTGGCTGAACGCACGGATGGAACAAAACCTCGTTTCATCTCTACGTCTCGTCGTGATATCCGCGCGATGGTGAAGCAAGAACAATTCCGCCAAGATCTGTTTTATAAAATCGCAGTTGTACATTTGGAACTTCCACGTTTGGAAGATCGCGCTATTGATTTCCACAATATCGTGAACTTTATTTTGGAAGTTTCACAAATCATGCACGGTAAATCGGGCTTGCAGTTTTCGGCTGACGCATATTCGCGTTTGAACTCGTGGAACTGGCCTGGAAACATCCGCGAACTTGAAAATGTGATCGAGCGTTCTGTGGTTCTTGCAAAAAATTCAGTGATCGGCGCCGATTCTATTCAATTTGAGGCCGTTGCTGAGGATATGTCAGTGGATTTTGCCCCAGGCATGTCCCTTTCTGAAGTCGAGAAGCGTCTCATCTTACAGACCTTGGAGTTGACGGCTCAGAACCGTACTCGCGCGGCTCAGATGTTAGGTATTAGCATTCGTACTTTGAGAAACAAACTCAATGAATATAAGGAGGCGGTAGTATGAGTGGTGATTTATTCGATAAAACCACCAATGCCTTAGCGACTTCTATGCGCATGAGACAGTTACGTCACAACGTAACGTCTTCTAACATCGCGAACGCAGAGACTCCGGGATACCATGCAAAGAAAATGGATTTCGAAGATGCTTTGTCTCGTGCCCTGGACATGGATGGCATGAACTCTTTAAGCACAAGCAGCCCCGAGCATTTTGCGGTGGGTGGTTTGTCTGCGGCGAAGACTCGTCCTGATATTTACGAAAATCCAGAAGGCGCTGTGAACAACGATGGCAACACTGTCGATCTTGAAAAAGAAATGTCGGCATTGTCGGAAAATGCCATCATGTACAAGACAGCTCTGCAATTGATTAATAAAAAAATGGCTGCTTTAAAATACGCTGCTGGCGACGGTAGATAATAGGAGCAATCAATGGCTGATTTTTTAACAGGGATGAGAATTAGTTCGAGTGGTATGGCGGCGCAAAGAATGCGCATGAATACCATTGCTTCTAACATCGCGAACATCAATACGACACAGACGCCGGAAGGTGGTCCGTACCGTAGAAAAGACGTGGTGTTCGAATCGATGCCAGACGCTAAAAATTTTGGCGAAATCATCACTGGGACGGACCCTCATGGAAATTTCCAACGAGTCCAGGTCACTGATGTGGTCTCGGATCGTAAGGCTCCGCTATTGAAGTACGAGCCGGATCATCCAGACGCAAATGCTGATGGATACGTAGCTTATCCCAATATCAACCTCATGGAAGAGATGACCAATATGATACAGTCATCGCGTTCCTACGAGGCGAACGTCTCTGCGTTGCAGGCGTCAAAAGATATGGCGATGAGCGCATTAGAGATAGGAAGATAGTTCCTGGACCTGGCTAAAAAAGCAGGAATTTTGAGTTAGTTTAGATTACTATTTTGATAAGGAGAGGTGAAGCCATGGAGGGTTTTACTGTATCGAATGCAAACAGATTTCTCGACACTGGAAACATACGTGATTCCAAGTCTCTTTCTGTCGAGGGCCCTTCATCCGTTGGTAGTTCAGCTGAATCTGGCAAGAGCTTCGCCGATACCTTGAAAGACGCTGTTAATTCCGTAAACGAATTGCAAAAGTCATCTGACACTTTTGCTCAGAACGTTGCGACGGGAAAAACAGATGACGTTGCTGGTGCAATGATCGCAGCAGAACGTGCAGACATCGCATTGAGAGTGATGGTTCAAGTGCGCAACAAGATTATTGATGCGTACCAAGAAGTCATGAAGATGCAGGTTTAGTTCTAAGTTTATTTTAAAAGTTTTCGGATGCAGCAGAGTTCTAAGTAGAAGGGGATCGCTTTGAACAAAATTTTCGGTGGATTGGTTGTCCAGTTTCGTGAGTTCTTTAAAAATCTGGGTCCAACCAAGAGGCTTTCAGTCATCGCGGTTACAGTTATCGCGCTTGTGGCGTTGTGTACGATGCTTTTCATGGCATCAGGTAAAGACTATGTTCCATTGTTTACGAACATCCCTACGGAACAAGTTTCTTCTATCGTTGCGAAGTTGAACGAAAAAAATATTCCTTTCCAACTTCGTGATGGCGGTAAAACAGTCGCAATCCCTAAAGAGCTTTTGCACTCAACGCAAATGACGTTGATGGCAGAGATCGGTTCTCCAAAAATGGGTAACATCGGTCTTGAGCTTTTCGACAAACAAGATTTCGGCGTGAACTCTTACGCTCAGAAAATCAATTACCAACGTGCTCTTCAAGGTGAGTTGATGAGAGCCATCAACACTTTGACAGCGGTAAAACAATCTAAAGTTATCTTAGCTCTTCCAAACAAAAAAACGTTCCTTGAAGAAGGCGGTCAACCATCGGCGTCTGTCGTTGTTGAACTTCACCAAGGTAAAGAACTTTCCCCTGATCAAGTTCGTGGTATCCGTTACCTAGTGGCAAATGCCGTTGAAGGTATGGACCCAGATAAAGTCGCGGTTCTTGATGAACGCGGTAAAGTTTTGACTCGTACTTCTGATGGTTCAACGGGTGGTTCCAACGAATTGCTAGATTTGAAAGCAAAAGTAGAGCGCGATCTTGAAGGTCGTATTGAAGACATTCTTTCTAAAGTCGTTGGTCATGCGAAAGTGGTAGCGAAAGTCGATGCGACTTTGAATCACCGTGTGATCTCTTCCGTAGAAGAACTTGTTGATCCAGATAAAACAGCAATCAAATCGCAACAATCTGAAGAAGAATCTTTGGATGGCGCAAGAACAAATCCTTCAGGTGTTCCGGGTTCTCGTTCAAATATCCCGGGTGCTGAAGATAACAGCGGCCAAGTTGGTTTCAAACAAGACGTTAAAAAAGAATTGAAGACAGTGAATTACGAAGTGCCTAAAACAGTTCGTAATATCAGAGAAACTGCCGGCAATCTTGAGCGTGTCAGTGTTGCGGTTGTCGTTGATGGAATCGCGACAACAACAACGAAACCTGATGGCACAACTGAAACTAAATGGGCACCTCGTTCTGCTGAAGAAGTTAAGAAATACGAAGACCTTGTTAAAAGTGCTATCGGTTTCAATGCCGCTCGCGGTGACAGTGTAAAAATCGAAACGATCCAGTTCCAACCAGAAGACTTCTCTGAAGCAGAGAAAATCTTGACGACGCTTGAGCGTAAAAAGTTGATCCATGCATTGTTCAAATGGGCTTTGCTAGGTTTCTCTTTGGCGTTGTTCTTCTTCATCGTGGTTCGTCCATTCATGCAATGGATTACAGACAGCTTCCAAGACTCTGTTGAGGAAATGTTGCCACGTACGATCGAGGAATTGGAAGAATTGCAGTCCGTTGATAACTCTCTTCCTGGTATGTCGACCGCTCTTCCTGTTCTGCAGGAATCTATCGACCCAGAGAAGGCTGAAAGTGAATTGCTGAAAGACCGTATCATGGCATCAATGAGCCGTGATGAAGAAAAAGCAGCGAACGCGTTTGGCATGTGGCTTGTTAGGAAGGATGGCTAATGAAACTTCATAAGGCCGAGAATATCGAGTATGAAAATCTAAAAGGTTTTGATAAGGCCGCAATCCTTATCAATTACTTGGGCCGTGATGCGGTGAAGGTTTTGCTTCGTCGTATGGACGATGCCGACATCCGCAAGCTTATCAATCAAATGAGTAAATTGCGTGTTGTTCCAGTTCACGTCACAAAACGTGTGTTGGAAGAATACTATGAAATGATCTCTGAAACTGAAGACTATATCTTCTCTGAAGACATCTCTGCGAAAGATACAATCGTAGATGCTTTGGGTGAAGAACGTGCCCGCGGTATCCTGGGTGGTTTGAATATCACATCGGGTGGTTCGCGTTCTTTGGAATCACTAGAGATGGTCGATGCGAAATCTTTGGCAACGTTCCTAGTGAACGAACATCCGCAAACTGTTGCGGTGATCCTTGCGCATCTTGAGCCAGAGAAAAAAGGTGAGGTTCTAAAACGTCTTCCAGAAGCACTTCAAGCGGAAGTGGTTTTGCGTATGGCAAACTTGGAGCACGTGGACCCAGAGTTGATCGCAGAGATCGACCGCGTATTGAAAAATCAATTATCTAATACAGCAACAGTCGAACAAGCCAGCCTTGGTGGTGTTCAACCAGTTGCCGAAATGCTCAACGTTATGGACAAGAATACAGAAACAGCGATCATGTCACGCTTGGAAGAGAAAGATCCTCTTCTTGCGGAAGAGATTCGCAAACTTATGTTCGTATTCGACGATATCGTCAAAATCGACGATCGCGGTATCCAAACGCTTCTCAAAGAAGTTCCGAACGACAAGCTATTGCTTGCGCTCAAAACTTCAAGCGAAGAAATTCGTACAAAAGTTTTCAAAAATATCTCAGCTCGTGCGGCAGAGATGTTACGCGAAGACTTGTCGAACATGGGACCTTCTCGTCTGTCAGACGTAGAATCTGCACAACAAGAGATCGTAAATGCGGCTCGTCGTTTGGAAGCAGAAGGAAAGATCCTAATTGCAAGAGGCGGTTCGGAAGATGCCATGGTCTAATAGCGGTGCCAGCAATGGCGCTCCAGTACGTAAAGCGAAATCTGTCCTCTCTAAAGAGTTGGCTGATCAAACCGTGTTGGAATTCGTTCCAATGCGTTTTGACCTAGGCACTCCAGAGCAGGCGATGAATTACGTCCACGAAAAACAACGTGGATCAGATTTCCGCATGAATGATGCCGTTCGTGTGCAAACGGGCGTCGATCAAGTTGAAAAAGTAAATGAAGAAGAAAAGATTGAAGCGGCAGCTCTTGAAAAACTAAAAGAGATTCAAGAGCAGGCTTATCAACAAGCTTACGAGTTGGGCCTTGAAGAAGGTCGTAAAGAAGCTTTTGAAAAAGTATCCGCTGAAATTGCAGAACGCATGACGACTTTGGATCAATTGCTTTTAGCAGTGAAAGAACTAAAGACGGAAATGGCGACGTTCAATGAAACTCACCTTGTGAAATTGTCTTTCCAGATGGCAGCTCGCCTAGCGAAAACACAATTGGAAGGTAACAACGAGGCGATGGTGCAAATCCTTCGTGATGCTGTTGCTTTGGCGCAAGATGAAGAAGAAATCACAGTTCATGTTTCTCAATCACAATTCGATTTCCTTGAAGAGTTGAAAAAAGAAACAGGCCGTGAATTTGAATTCGTTAAAAAGATTCACTTCGAACCAAATGCTGAATTGGCTGATGGCGGTTGTATCGTGGAAACGAACTACGGCGAAGTCGATGCGCGCGTTGAACAACGTGTGGAACAGCTTTGGAAAACTCTTTCTGAAAATATGCCTAAAGTTAAAGACAGGATTGCTGGTTAATGTCTGAATTGGAATTGAACCTTGAAAAGTATTCCGATCTTGTAGACACCACTCACTTAACTCGCGATAGCGGTAAGGTGACAGAGGTCAACGGGATGCTTATCAAGGGCTACCTTCCAGGCGCTAGCGTCGGAAGTATCGTACAAATCGCTCCAGCGGGAACAGAAAAAACGTTCTTAGCTGAAGTGGTTGGTTTTAAAGACAAACACGTCTTGATGATGGCCCTCAACGATATGAGAGGCGTCGCTTTAGGTTCTAAAATTATTCTTTCTCGTCAAATCGCAACCGTTCGTGCCGGCGAAGAGCTTTTGGGCCGTGTGGTTGATGGTTTGGGTCGTCCTTTAGATTCCAAAGGCGAAGTCGAAAACTTCCGCGAGATCCCTTTATACAGCGAAGTCAGAAATCCTTTGGCCCGCAGACCTATTAGACAACCTATTGACGTTGGTATTCGCTCTATTAACGGGGCATTAACCGCCGGTCTAGGTCAGCGTGTCGCAATTATGGCAGGTTCCGGTGTGGGTAAGTCCGTCCTTTTGGGGATGATGGCTCGAAACACCAGCGCTGACGTAAACGTTATCGCGATGATCGGTGAACGTGGCCGTGAGGTTCGCGAATTTATCGAGCATGATTTGGGACCAGAGGGGATGGCTCGCTCTGTGGTTGTGTGTGTGACCAGTGATCAAAGTCCTTTGCTTCGTATGCGTGGTGCTTATGTCGCAACCGCATTGGCAGAGTATTTCTGTTCACAGGGCAAAAACGTTCTTCTGATGATGGATTCGGTGACTCGTTTTGCAATGGCACAACGTGAAATCGGTCTTAGCACGGGCGAACCACCTTCACAAAAAGGTTACACGCCGTCAGTATTTGCGACGTTGCCAAAACTTTTGGAGCGCGCAGGTTCTTTCGAAGGTGAAGGCAGTATCACAGGTTTTTATACAACCCTCGTAGAGGGTGACGACATGAATGATCCGATCGGGGACTCTGTTCGTTCGATCGTCGATGGTCACATTGTTTTGAGTCGTGCCTTGGCTGCTCGCGGCCACTTCCCGGCGATCGATATCATGCAAAGTGCAAGTCGTGTGATGAAAGCCGTTTCGTCGCCAGAGCACGTGAAGCTTGCACAAAAGCTGCGTGAAACCTTGGCTGTTTATAAAGACGCTGAAGATTTGATTAACATTGGTGCTTACAAACCAGGTTCAAATCCAAAGATTGATAAAGCTGTGAAAGTCATCGATCAGGTTAACGACTTCTTAAAACAAAGAGTCGAAGATCCAACGAACTTCACCAGCACTGTTCGCATGATGCAGCAGATTCTTATTAACGCATAATTTAGCAAGAGCGCAGGAAGCGCGAGGGCTTAATTGAAATTTAAATTTCCTCTTCAAAAAGTGATGGATCACCGTAAGGTGAAGGAAAGTCTTGCACAGAAAGACTTTCAGGATGTCGTTGCGGTTTTGAATGAAGAACAAGCCCTTCTCGATAAAATGAATCAGGATGTCCAAGAAGCGCGTGCCCGCATGGGGATGCTTTCTCAGACTGGCGGGGCCCAAGGTCCAGCACTCTCACAAATTCACGAATTCCTTACAGGTCAAAAGCTTCGCATCGCGCATCAGGTCGCAAAAGTCCAACAGGTCGAGAAATTGGTCGAGGCCAAAAGAGAGATTTTGCGACAAGCGGCTCTAGACTATAAAATTATGGAGAAGATGCGCGAGAATAAATTCGAGGCCTACAAAGCGGAACGAACTATTCAAGATCAGAAAGAGATGGATGAAAATACCATCTTGCGCTTCAAAGCTGTGAAGGAATCATAGATAGATGAAAAGCGGATACGATCAATTCTTTAAAAATGCTCGCAAAGCTGCTGACGAAAATAGCGGAGTTAAGTTTCGTAAGAATCCTGCTGCTCCACGTTTGCATCTTGATTTAGCCTCTGAAGATATCGAGCAACAGATCCGCCGTCGCATGAAAATGTCTGGGCCAAAAAAGAAAAAGAAAAAATCGATTCCTTGGAAAATGATGGCTGTTTCCTTTATGGGATTGCTTCTTGCTTTGTGGGGAGTACAAAACCACGAAGAAGTTGAGCGCATGGTGAAGCGCGTAGAAATCACAATGACTGGTGAAGCGGTTGCTGAAAACGTTCCGTCCAAACCAGAAGAAAAAGCCGCAGCTGCAGAGAAAAAAGACGAAGCCGCTGACGGTGAAAAGAAATCTTCTGCGTTAACAACAGAAGATATCGATCACCTGACGAAATTGAACGATAGAAAAAAAGAATTAGATGCACGCGAAGAAGAATTGAATCGTCAAGAATCAGAACTTCAGGCGCAAAAGTCCGAACTTGATAAACGCCTCAAAGAATTGGAAGAGATGCGCGGCAAGATCTCTTCAATGCTTGAAGAGCGTGTCAAGGCTGACGACCAGAAGATCGATACCTTGGTACAGATGTACTCGAATATGAAGCCACCACAAGCGGCTAAGATCTTCGAGACAATGGACGAGGATTTGGTCGTTGAAATACTTGGTCGTATGAAAAAGAAAAATGCTGCTGATATTATGAATTTACTTAAACCAGAAAAAGCTCAGATCATTTCTGAGAAGTACGCTGGGTACAAACGCAGATAGGAGGAGTAACTTGCTATCAACAGTCGGCCCCCAAATGGTGGGTGCGACCGATTTGAAGTCTACGCTCGAGAAAGCGAAAGAGCAGAACTTCAAAGGCTCCGGAACCGAATCTTCATTCGGAAAGACGTTGCAAGATAAATTAGCGACGACACCGAAAGAGGTTAAGGATAATCCGAAACAAGAGATGAGTGCGAAAGACTCGAAGGATTCAAAAGATCCACAAGAGAAAGAAAGCACGAATCGCAAAGCGACGGATGAGAAGCCGGAACAAAAGGTTGCGAAACCAGATGGGACTTTAAAGAAAAAGTCGGCGAATCGACAACAAGCCATTAAAGAATTCATGGACTCCTTCGAGAGTGAATTTGAGATCCCTCCCACACGACTTGTGGAAGCGATGGCGAAGCTGGACGACAGCCAACTTAAAGAATCCCCTGAAACAACAGCAGATGCTGTGATTGAGCAATTGGGTCTTGACGACGCGCAAGCTGATAAAGCTCGTGCGATGTATGCCTCTATGCTTATGCAATTGCAGCAAACGCCACAACAGAAACCTGCCCCAGAAATGATGGCGGGTGCAAGCATGTCTCAACAAGGCATGCAGATGCGCGTGGCCGCGGCTCAACAGAAACAAGATCTGATGGGTTCTGCCGTTGATAACCTAAATAAAAAATTCTGGATGACCCAAGATACAAAGGTTGCGCAAACAGCGATGCCTGATCTAAGTGGTGATCTGATGCAAAATATCACTATGGATGATTCCGCAGATCCAACGGCAGCGTTGGACATGATGGATTCTTCAGAGATGGATATTGAAGCTCCGCAAGCTCAACCTGCGATGCCACAAGCACCGCAAGCGAAACTTCCAGAGCTTCCACCGCACCTGCAAGGTCAAATGCAAGATGCGATGTCACCGGCTCTTCTAGCGGCCTTAGCTGCGAAGAAAGCGGCAGCCGCTCAAGCGAGTGCTGAAAATGCATCGGAAGAAACTCCAGAGTTGAAGGATGAATTCTCGCAAGCTCTTGCAGCACCAAAAGCAGAAAAGCCTTTACTAGGTCCGAATGCTAACAATGTGGTGCAGTCAAAAGATGCGATGAAAGATTTCATGCAACAACAGCAGAATCAATCGCAAGGCGATTCGTTGATGAAGGATGCTAAAGACTTCTTCCAACAAAGTGCGGGCGATAAAGAATCTGCGAAAACAAAACTGACAACGAAATCTGCTGAATTCAAGTCAACGATGACGGGACTTGAAGGACTTCAAGCTCCGCCAATCAAAGGTGAAAGCTTGAAATTCGATCCGATGGCTCCAATGGCGCCAGTGGCTCCGCAGCAGATGGGCAAGGCTGAAAATGAAGCGGCTGTGAAGCAGTTGATGAATCAAGCACAATACTTGATCAAAAACGGCGGCGGCGAAGTGAAAGTTGAAATGACTCCCGAGGGTATGGGAACAATTCATCTGAAAGTTATGCTTCAGGACGGCAAAGTGAACATGCAAATGTCGGCGGATACTCAGGAAGCTAAGAAGACGATCGAGTCTAGTCTAGCTGAACTGAAAACCAGTCTTGCTGCTCACAAATTGTCAGTAGAAAATGTTAAGATTGATGTGGTGAATACCGCATCGACGGATAATTCTGCACAAAATAACCAGCAGAATATGAATGGACAAAATCAGCATCGGGAAGCTCGTCAGTTCTGGAACCAATTTAACGATAACTTTGGTAACCAAGGACGACGCGAAGCTTTAGCTGATTTCCAAAATATCAAAGGTTATGGCGGCAAAGGCAGAGATCCACTTCAACCACTTGAAACTTCGTCAACAAAGACGGCAGCACGAGCGGTGAGTGGTAAAGGTTCTGGTCTTAACTTAGTAGCATAATTTGTACAAGGAGAAGGTACATGACAATGGTGAATGCGAAATTGGGAGTGAATGCGTTCGGTGCAACTCAGGCAAAACCTGAAAGCACTAACAACACAATGAACACACTCAGTGCCCAAGACAAAGCAAAAACCGGTGAAGAGGATGTTGGCTCGGTTGCCAATAAACTTGCTGATCCTAACTGGATTGATCCTTCGAAAAAACCTCGTACAGCGGGCAATCCCAATTTGGATAAAGATGCTTTCTTCAAATTGATGCTTGCGCAAATGAAGAACCAAGATCCAACGAATCCGATGAAGTCACATGAGATGGCTGCTCAATTGGCGAACTTCTCGTCACTCGAGCAAATGCAGAACATGAACAAAACACTTGAGGAATTGAAGAACGCACAAAAGCCTTCAGAAAATTTCCAAGCGTTGAACTTAATCGGCAAAGCAGTTGCTGGTGATTCATCAAAAGTTGTGCGCGGTGTGAATGATAAAGATCACGATTTCCGTTTCAATCTGCCAATGGCAGCGAACGAAGTTCAAATCAAAGTGCGCGATGCAGACGGTAACGTTGTTCGCACGTACAACTTGAAAGGTTTGAAAGCGGGCGAAAATAAATTGACGTGGAATGGTGAAGACGAAAAAGGTATGAAAGCTGCTGCTGGTGAATATCAATTCTTAGCAGAAGCAAAAACTGGCGACGGTAAGAAGATGGGTATCAAAACTGACTTCGACGGAGTGATCACAGGCGTGAGTTATTCTGCAGAAGGCCCAATCCTTAACGTTGGTAACCAAGCGATTCGTTTCCGTGACGTGAAAAAGATTACGGACCCACGTCTTATGAGAAACGACCAGAATGTAAATGATGTTACAAACCTAGACTTGAAGAAAGATAGTGTCGCAGCGCAAACTGGAAAAGAGCCGAATGTAGAAGTACAAAAGACTTCCACTCCTTCAGCTCCTGCGGCAAAATCTAAGATCATGGATACGGTGGGTTTATCTCGCGACATGATGGAAAAGATCGCCAAGGAGACTGTGAAGTAAGATGGTTGACTTAAAGAAGATACAGACATTCGATCAACTCGTTCCGAGTCAACCGGGTAAGGTTAAACAACCTGATCTGGGTGGTACGGGACCATCCTTCAAGGATACACTCGATTCTGTCGGTGGTTTGAATAAACCGCAGAACTTGAATCAAGTAAATCCGCAAGGGCTTGCAAAAGCTACTGAAGGAGTGAAGTTTTCGAATCACGCGATTGAGCGCATGAAAACTCGAGGCATCAGTTATAGCCCCGAGGATATCACGAAGCTGCAAGACGCGATTTCGAGAGCAGCGGCGAAAGGTTCAAAGGATTCATTAGTATTAATGAATGACTCTGCACTGATCGTCAGCGTGAAGAATAACACAGTGGTCACTGTGATGGACAAGAATGCATTGAAAGAAAATGTATTCACGAACATCGATTCCACAGTAGTTATTTAACCGCAAAGCTCACTGAAGCTGTCCCGAAGAGACAGATAAAGTGAAAAAGCTAAGAACATAGAATGTGTTCAAGGCTTGGATAGAAAAACTAAATAAATGGGCTGGTCCTCGCAGAGGAGGCCCTCCAAACGACGGATTCCGATTGAAGACGTCAACGACATGGAGGTCACATGGGTATTCTTTCTTCATTGTACACGGGTGTGTCTGGTATGACTGCACAGGGCGAAGCCCTTGGAGTTATTGGTGACAATATCGCCAATGCCAACACTATCGGTTTCAAAGCAAGCCGCGCAGAGTTCCAAGATATTATCTCTAAAAACTTAAAAGGTATTCTTGGTGGTAACCAAATCGGTCGCGGTGTGAAGATCGGTGCCGTAAACCCAATTCTTTCTCAAGGTAACGTAGACGCTACTGAAAAAGTAACTGACCTTGCTATCTCTGGTGACGGTTACTTCAAAGTAAAAGGTTCTGATGGCGAATCATACACTCGTGATGGTTCATTCCACTTTGACCGCGAAGGTTACCTAGTAACAAACGACAATCAAAAAGTTCAAGGTTTCGCTACAGACGAAAAAGGTAACGTTGTTAACAAAATGACGGATATCAAATTCCCTCGCGCCTTGATCCCAGCTAAAGCGACTAAAGAAATCAAGTTGGACCTTAACTTGGATTCTCGTATGGAAGCGACTAAAAAATTCGACGTTAACGATCCTTATTCGACTTCTCACTACTCTACAGGTGTTGAGATGTACGACTCTCAAGGTAACAAGCACTTGTTGTCATTGTTCTTCAATAAAACAGCTGACAGACAATGGGAATACAAAGGCTTGGTTGACGGTAAAGAAGTTACTGGCGGCGAAGAAGGTAAAATGTCTGAAGTGTGCTCTGGTAAATTGGAGTTCACGGTTGACGGTAAACTAGACAGCAACGTGATGTCTTCTGCAAACTTCAACTTCAAAGGTGGCGCTCTTCAAGGCCAACAAATCAAGTTGAACTTCGGTGACGCTATTAAAGATGGCGGTAAAGGTTTGGAAGGTACTAAACAGTACGGTAAAAACTCTGACCTTATCTCTTGGCATCAAGACGGTGCGGCGGCTGGTACGATCACGAACTTGTCATTCTCGGATGAAGGTACGTTGACTGCGGTTTACTCAAACGGTCAAGCACAAGACTTAGCACAAATCGCTTTGGCGAAATTCGAAAATCCGGAAGCTCTTTTCAAAGTTGGTAACAACCGTTTGAAAGAATCTAGAGATTCAGGTGGCGCTTCAGTTGGTGGCCCGGGCACAGCAGGCCGTGGTAAATTGTTCGCGAAATCTCTTGAGAGATCTACAGTGGATCTAGCGACTGAGTTCGTAAACATGATCCAAAATCAACGTGGTTTCCAAGCCAATGCGAAGACAATCACAACAACAGACGAACTTCTTAACGAAGTTATTCAGTTGAAAAGATAATAAACTAAATTAACAAGTAATGAGCGAGCACCCACTCGCTCATTACTAAAAACTCTCGAACTCTTTCCTTGATGAGAGGAACGTAAGAGCTCTGTAATCGGCGGATGCTTTGACGGAATTTTTGCACGCATCGTGCGAAGATTAAGCGCTCGAGAAGTAGATTACTTAAACCATGTCTTAAGCGAACTCTTTGACCCGGAGTTCGCTTTTTTTATTCAAAATACTCGCGTTCTCCTCTTTAATCCGGCCAATATAAACAAAATTTCTCGTTGGCAACCTCGATTCTTGGCTAATGAATTTCATCTGCGCAATAGAACTCACTAGTGTAATTAAATGTCTGTAATAATAGGGAAATCATTAAAACTACCACTTTTGTTTAGAAACAAACCTGATATACACTGTGCCCAGATTTAACAATCTAGTAACAAAGGTGACTCCCAATGAGATGCTTAGTAGTTGAAGACGATAACGAAATCGCAACGATCGTAAAACAAGGTCTTGGAGAGCTTGAAGGCGAAGTCGAAGTGGAATCTAACGGCCGCCGTGCTTTCGAAAGAGCGCTAACAAACCATTACGACATTATCGTTTTGGATTTGATGCTTCCAGAAATGGACGGTTACACGTTTGCTAAATCTCTTCGTGAAAAAGAAGTGAACACACCAATCCTAATCTTGAGTGCACTTCGTGAACTTGACGATCGCTTGAAAGGTTTGAGCATGGGTGGTGATGACTACCTTACTAAACCATTCGCGATGGCTGAACTTCAAATCCGCGTAAAAAATCTTTTGAAGCGTGCACAAAAAGCTTCTGAAGTAACGCAATTGGTTTTCCAAGATTTGAAATTGAACCGCTTGAATCGTGATGTGGTTCGCGCAGGCAGAAAATTGGACCTTCAAGAACGTGAATTCGTTCTTCTAGATCTTTTCATGAGCAACCCAAATAAAATCATCGGTAAACAAACTATTCTTAAAGAAGTTTGGAATTATGATTTCGATCCACAGACAAACGTGGTAGACGTACTTGTATGCCGTTTGAGAAACAAGTTAGAGAAAGATTTCCCTACACGCCTAATCTATACAGTCAGAGGTGTAGGTTATGTTCTTAAGTCGTCTTAAGCCGACTCTGTTCCGTATCAGCACCAAGCTGACGTTCGCGTACTCCTTGGTGTTGATCCTCAGCTCGACGCTGATTTTCAGCTACCTCTATTTTCAAATTACACACGCTCTTCAAGATCAAGAGCGTGTGATTCTTCAAAGCAAACTCGAAGAATATAGCAATCGCATCGAAATTCGTGGTCTCAAGGACTTCAATGAATACTTTATGTATGTCCCGAACTACGATCGCGATGCGAGCTTGCTGATCGGTGTCTTCTCTGCAAAAGGGGAGATGATCTTCTTCCATGAGCCATTCCCAAGCTTCAAAGTCGACATGGATCTTTTGAATAAGGAATTGGCGAATCAGAAACAGCGCTATTTTGATTTCTCTTTGCCTGAAAAGTTCGGCAACGAAGCCGTTTTGGTTTTGGGTCGTAGCTTAAAAGACGGCAGCCGTTTGGTCGTCGCAAAAAGTACAGAAGGCTTGGGCGCTCAGTTGCGCAATCTGCAAAAGATCTTCTGGTGGTCGTTACTGCCTGTGGCCCTTATCGGTTTCTTGGGTGGTCTATTCTTATCGAATTCAACTCTAAGTCCTGTACGTGAAGTCATCAACTCGATGAAGAAGATCGACTCTGGTAATTTTGCCACTCGCGTTCCGGTTGGTAACAGCGAAGATGAACTCGAAGAATTGAAAGTCCTTTTTAATAAGATGCTCGATAAAATCGAAAATCTGGTGAATGGACTGCGCGAAGCCTTCGATCACTTGGCCCATGATATTCGTACGCCGGTAACTCGTTTGCGTGGTCGTGCGGAAATCGCACTGCAAAGTGAAGGCGACGTTGAGTCTTACCGTGAAGCTTTACAAAGCTGCTTTGAAAACTCAGATAAGATTTTAAACTTTCTTCAAGTACTGTCTGATATTACAGAGGCGGAAAATCGTTCGCGCAGACTTCGTCTGGAAAAGAAATTCATCAGTGATTTAGTCACAGATATGATGAATTTGTACGAAATGGCTTTCGAAGAAAAAGAAATTCAGGTCGTGCAAAAACTTGATAAGCACGATTGGGCGATGGTGGATTCACGTCTGATTTCTCGTGTGATCGCGAATCTGTTGGATAATGCGCACAAGTACACGCCACCAGGTGGTACCGTGACGATTGAAACAATCAATCAAACTGAAAATGTGATTTTGCGCGTGACAGATTCGGGCCCGGGTATTGCGGCGGATGAGCATTCATTGATCTGGCAAAAACTTTATCGTATCGACAAAGCTCGTTCTGAATACGGAATGGGTTTGGGTTTGACGTTTGTAAAAGCCGTCGTTGAAGCCCACGAAGGAAAAGTATCAGTGAAATCACCAGTCAAAGACGGCCACGGTACAGAATTCGAAGTGATCTTGCAAAAGATGGCCTAAAGGCACGGACTTACTTTTGGTTGAGATTTGCGTCAATAAAGGGTTTGCGGTTAGCAAGCCCTTTTATTTTTAGACGCCAAGGTAACTCTTACGAACTTCATTGTTATTTAAAAGATTCACAGCCGAATCTTGCATAACGATTTTTCCAGTTTCCAAAACATATGCACGATGAGAAATCTTCAAAGCCATTCTTGCGTTTTGTTCAACGAGCAAGATCGTCATGCCTTCTTGATTTAGTTTTTTAACGATATCAAAAATTTGCGCAACGATCAGCGGAGCCAATCCCAAAGACGGTTCATCCAATAACAAAATCTTCGGACGAGCCATCAATGCGCGGCTGATCGCAAGCATTTGCTGTTCACCACCTGACATCGTGCCAGCCATTTGCCACAGACGCTCTTTCAAACGAGGGAATAGTTCCAAGCACATATCCATGTCTTGTTTGATGCCGCCTTTGTCAGAGCGTGAATAAGCACCCATCGTCAGGTTTTCTTCAACGCTCATCTGTGGGAAGACGCCACGCCCTTCAGGGGATTGTGCAAGTCCCAAACCTACACGTTTAAATGTGGGAACCTTCGTCAGATCTTGATCTTCGAAATACAATTTACCAGTGCATGGCACAAGCCCAGATAGCGCACGCAATGTCGTTGTTTTGCCGGCACCATTAGCGCCAATAAGACTTACAACTTCGCCCTTGTTCACTTGGAAAGTAATGCCTTTCAAAGCGTGGATCGAGCCATAGTGTACGTTTAAATTTTCAGCTTGGATAATAGGGGAGCTCATTCAGCCTCCTCAACGCCAAGGTAGGCTTCGATAACTTTTTGCGAATTTTGAATGTGCAAAGGTGCGCCTTCTTCGATTTTTACACCGTGATCAAGAACCACGATGTTTTCGCAAATACCCATCACCAGTTTCATATCGTGCTCAATCAATAGAACCGTTAATTTGAATTGTTCACGAATCTTCGCAATCGTTTCCATCAAATGATGCGTTTCCGAATGATTCATGCCGGCAGCAGGTTCGTCTAACAACAGAATCTTTGGATCCGTTGCTAGGGCGCGCACGATTTCAAGTTTGCGTTGCTGACCGTAGGGTAAAGATGAAGCGGAGTCGTGAGCTTTGCTTTCCAAAGAAAACAATTTCAGCAAGTCCATGGCTTTATCTGTTAGATATTTTTCGGTCTGTTGATAACGAGAAGTCTTTAGCAACGAATCGAGTAAACCATAATTCACGTGTTGATGTGTCGCGATCAAAACATTTTCTAAAACTGAAAGGTTTTTAAAAAGACGAATATTCTGGAAAGTGCGAGCCATGCCTTTATGGGAAATTTGGAAAGGCTTCAAACCTTTCAGCGAATGTCCTTCTAAAGTGACCTCGCCCAGTGTTGGCTGGTACACGCCCGTCAGCATATTGAACACAGTTGTTTTGCCGGCACCGTTAGGTCCGATCAAACCTGCAAGCTGACCTTTCATGATTTTGAATTCTAAAGAGTCGACAGCTTTTAAACCGCCAAACTGCATCGTGATCTTACGAGCTTCAAGCAGAACGTCGGACATATTTTCTCCACACATCTGAAAGTTCAAGCTCTCCGAAGATGCCTTTAGGTCTCCAGATCATAACCAAAATTAAAGCTAAAGAGTAAATCACCATACGCAAATCAACGCCTGTGATTTCTTGAAGTGGGCGCAGGGCTTCTGGCAAAGCTGTGATAAAGATCGCAGCGACAATCGAGCCTGTCATCGAACCCATGCCACCAAGAACAACCATGATCACGGCATTGACGCTAGTTAAGAACGTGAACGACGAAGGATTGATAAAGTTTGTGAAGTGCGCGAACAGCGCACCCGCAACGCCGGCAAAGAAACTTGAAAGAACGAAAGCGCGAACTTTCATGCTAGTCGTGTTAATGCCCATTGATTCTGCGGCGATCTCATCTTCACGTACGCTCAGGAAGCCGCGACCGTAACTTGAATGCATCACTCGCCAGATCGTAAAGAAACAAATCACTAACCAAATGGCAGCAAAACCAAACGACATTGGGAACGAGCCGATACTTGGGATATTTGCCAAACCACGAGGTCCGCCCAAGAAGTCCATGTTTAACAAGGCCACACGGATGATTTCGCCAAAACCTAATGTCACGATCGCCAGGTAATCACCTTTTAATCGCAGTGACGGCAGACCAACAATGAAACCCGCCGCTGCGGCAACAAGGCCGCTGCCCAATGTGAAAATGAAAGCGGAAAGAAGTGAAAAATTAGAAGGCAGAAAATCCCACTTCGTTGATGCGTAAGCGGAAAAGTATGCACCCAAAGCCATGAAGCCAGCGTGGCCTAACGAAAACTGTCCTGTGTAGCCGTTGACTAGATTCAAACTCATAGCCATCAGTGCGTTTACGCAGATGAATAAAATCGTCAGTTGAATGTAAGCGTCTAGGCCGAATTCGACAGCGACACCGAAAAGACAAAGACTAATGAATGCAAAAAGCGGATTCTTCAAAGCTTTGATCATCACACTTTCTCCACAGAGTATTTGCCAAGAATTCCGGCGGGTCTAAAGATCAAGATTAAAATCAAAATACCAAATGCCAAAGCATCACGATACGTCGACGACAAATATCCGACGACCATTTCTTCAGATAAGCCCATGATCAAGGCACCAATCACAGCGCCACCGACGTTGCCAATACCGCCAAGAACAGCAGCGACGAAGGCCTTTAAGCCAATCATCATGCCCATCAAAGGATCGATCTTAGGATACTTCATTCCCACAAGCACGGAACCGACACCAGCCAACGCCGAACCAATCACGAATGTAAAAGCAATAATGCGATCAGGATTTACACCCATTAAACTTGCGACGCTGATGTTCGAACTTACAGCGCGCATCGCACGACCCACTTTTGTTTTATGAATCAGGAATTGCAAACCAAGCATCGCAAGCAAGCTGACAATCAGAACTGTGACGTCGAACGATTTCAATTCGACTCCACCTGCGGAAAAGATCACAAAATCTTTCATGACTTCAGGAAAAACTTTAGGATCGGCTCCGAAAACAACCTGACCGCCGTATTCAAGAAGAAGGCTGACACCAATGGCAGTAATTAGAATATTTAATTTTGGAGAATTACGAAGGGGACGATAAGCCAAGCGTTCGATCAGCAAACCCAGAACACTGCACACAACCATCGAAGCAATCAAAAGAGTAATCAGAGTCGGAAGGCCGGGTTGAGCATCAATTCCCAACCAACGCGCGACATAGTAAGCCGCGAAGGCGCCCACCATATAAACATCCGAGTGGGCGAAGTTGATCATTTTCAGAATTCCGTACACCATCGTGTAGCCAAGGGCGATCAGAGCGTAGATAGATCCAAGGCTTAATCCGTTGATAAGATGCTGTACGAAATCCTGCATAGTCTCCTTAAAAGACGATTAAGGCGCGACAGTTGAAATGTACTTACGGTTTTTACCATCGACTTGGATTACAACCGCACTTTTCACAGCGTCACGATTTTCATTCAAAGTGATTTTACCAGTTACGCCAGCAAAATCTTTCGTCTTAGCTAGTTCATCACGGATTGCTTTGCCTGACAAGTCTGGTGCACGTTCAATTGCAGCGGCCAAGATTTTTGCAGCGTCGTATCCCAAAGCTGCCAATGCATCCGGAGTTTCATTGTACTTCGCTTTAAACTTTTTGATGAACTCAGTCACTGCAGGCTCTGTCGATTCAGTCGTGTAGTGGTTTGAGTAATAGTTGCCGTTCACAGCCTCTTTGCCGATTTCAGAAAGCTTGTCGCTATCCCAGCCGTCACCACCCATCAAAGGAACTTTAATTCCCAATTGACGTGCTTGCTGAGCGATAAGACCTACTTCCGTGTAATAACCAGGGACATAGATGGCTTCTGGATTTTTAGAACGGATTTGAGTCAATTGTGCTTTGAAATCGATATCGCCCGATTGATAGCTAAGATCCGAAACGATTTCGCCACCGCGCTTTTTAAAATCTTCTACGAAAGCGTCAGCAAGTCCCACGCTGTAGTCGTTCTTAACGTCACGAAGAACTGCGGCTTTTTTGATTTTCAAAGTTTCAGACGAGAATTTCGACATGACCGCACCTTGGAATGGATCGATGAAGCAGACGCGAAAAACATAATCACCAATTTTAGTGACGTCAGGATTCGTTGAAGCTGGCGACACGAACGGTACGCCATGTGATTGCGCAATCGGTGCTGCTGCTTTCGAGCGACCGCTAGCGACGCCACCAATAATCGCAACAACTTTATTCGAAGTGATCAGGCGAGTGACCGCAGAAGCAGCTTCTTCGTTCTTGCCTTGGTCATCCATGGCTTTTAAATCGATTTTTTTTCCTTTGATACCGCCAGCAGCATTGATTTCGTCAAATGCCAAGCGCACACCTTTGTTTGAGCTCAAACCGAAAGTGGCTTCACTGCCTGTCATCGAATCGTATTCGCCGATTGTGATGACGTTATCTTTTTTTGTACATCCTGCCAGAAGTGGCAAAACCAGAACTAGGGAAAGTAGAAGACGTTTCATTCAGACCTCTTTTTAGAAAACTATGAATATCCTTTAGGATTCAAGTATCTAGAAAAGAGGTCAAGACAAAAGGGAATGAACTATGTGGCCAAAAGATTTGCTAAGGAGATCAAATCCATTTGGGATTTTTTCTCGGTCTTAGTGACGATATCCAAAGGCACGGTTACAAGGCGTTCGCCCTCTGTGCCGATCATGATGTCACATTGACCTTTCAGAAGTGAATCAACCGCTGCGGCACCCATACGACTTGCAAGGATACGATCCGCTGCTGTCGGTGAACCACCACGTTGTTGGTGACCCAAGATAGAAACTTTCGCTTCCATGCCTGATTTTTTACGAATGGAATCAGCAAGGTCGTAAGCACGACCTGGTTTTTGGCCTTCTGCTGTGATCAAGATACTGCTTGTTTTACCACGAGCGATACCTTCTTTGATGTGATCGATCGCTTTTTCAACAGTCGCTGTGCCATCTGGAGTGAAGATTTCTTCCGCTCCACCTGCTAGGCCCACGTGGGATGCGATGAAACCAGAGTTGCGACCCATCACTTCAACGATAAACAAACGATCATGAGAAGCAGCTGTGTCACGAATACGGTCAATCGCTTCAAGCGCCGTGTTGACGGCTGTATCGAAGCCGATTGTTTTATCACTGCCAAAGATGTCGTTATCAATTGTGCCAGGAACGCCAACGATAGGAATTTGATGTTCTTCCCAAAGTGCATGAGCACCGCGGAACGAACCGTCACCACCGATGCACACAAGGGCATCAATGTTATGTGCTTTCAAATTTGCTGCAGCTTTGGCGCGACCTTCGGGTCTTTGAAAATCAGCGGATCGTCCAGTTTTTAAAACCGTACCGCCACGTTGAATGACGTTTGCCATATCACGAAGTTGAAGTGGCGCAATCACGTTGTCGATCATGCCGACATAGCCGCTATGAATACCATAAACTTCAAGTTGCTGAGCAATACCGACACGAACCACAGCACGAATGGCCGCGTTCATTCCAGGGGCGTCGCCGCCGCTTGTATATACACCGATTCTTTTGATTTTCTTATCGAAGGTTGCCATACGGGAAATCGTACTGCTTTGCTTGATTGAAGGCAAAAAAAAAGGACGTTCTTACGAACGCCCTTCTCTGGTCTACACTTCAACGTTGTCGAAGTAGCAGAAATCTCTTAAAGGAGATTACTTAACCATTGATTTGAATTCTGCGCCAGCGCGGAATTTTGGAGCCCAAGCAGCTGGGATTTTGATTGCTTTACCAGTTTGTGGGTTGCGACCAGTGCGAGCTTTACGTTTAGCTTTAGTGAAAGTACCGAAGCCTACCAATTTAACATCGTCACCTTTTTTAACTGCTTTTTTGATGTTTTCTACTGCGCAATCCAAGATGTTTTCAGCTTGAGCTTTAGAAACTTTAGTTTCAGATGCGATTTTTTCGATAAGTTGTGCTTTGTTCATGTGAACTCCTGTTTAGACACGTGTGTGTGTCCTGCGTTGTTATAAAAATCTTGATGATAACTCTTCGTCATCCAATGACAGCCAAATATGAAATCAATTTTTAGTTTTCGTCAATAGCATTTTGCGAAATTAGCTCGCACTGCGCTTTTCAAAAGCATGCAATGCTGAAAACTAATGCTGATGATTGTTTCCTTCATCGCTATCGTCGTAATTGTCTTCATCGGAAGTTAAAGGATCACTTGAAGAATGTCCTACGGGAATGCGGTAACCTTCGCTGGCCCACTCGCCAAGATCGATAAGTCTGCATCGTTCAGAGCAGAAAGGACGAAAAGCATTTTCTGGTGAGTACAAAGTCAAACGCCCGCACTGCGGGCATTTGACTTGTCGAACTTTTGGTTCAGTCATAATTTTGGATTCTTGCAAACTCTTGCTAGCAGCGCAAGACGCAAGGTTTCTAGTGCGGAGTGCAGATTAGAAACGTTTGAACTTACCGCTCGCCATCTTAGTTGCTACACCGTTGAACGGGTAGTAGATGTCGTAAGAGAAGTAAGTGTCATTCACAGTACCTACTGGAACTTGAATTTGGATCAATCTCAAACCGCCACCATTCCAAGAAGAACCGTTTGATCTGATTTCGAAACCTTTGCTGTTGTTGATCAAGTTATAAGTCGTTGCGCTATACAAGTTCAATGGATTTAGTGCTGCACCGCCACCGCTGATGCCGAAGCTTGCAGTGAAATACTGTGGAGTTGGGTATGCAGTGAACTGAATCGAAGGTTTCAAATCTGAACCCATTGACCAAGCAACTTGAAGTGAACCAGCAACCCAGGCATTACAGTTTGCATAACCCGTGTTAATCAATGACCACACTTGTGTATCACAGATGCCCATCGCTTCTTTCAAGAATGCTTTATAAGCGCCCGTGTTTACGATCGTCATGTCACCACGATATTGTGTGTAGACTTGATAATAATTGTAGTCATAGTAATTCACTTGCGTCGTAGGACCCGTAGGATTCACGATGCCACCGTTTGCATTTACGCAATAAGATCCATTCCAAGAAGAACCCGCTGGGCACGAAACTCCGTATGCACCATTGGAACTGTCGCTACCTTTACTGCAGCCAACGAACCAAACAGTCGATGCGATAGCCGCGAATGCGAAGATAAACTTTTTCATAAGAACCTCTCTTAAATAAATAAACTTCTACGAAAGGATGCTACTTCATGAGACGTGCCAAAGGATTTGTGGAGCTAAGGTGGAAGTAAATCGATATAGAGGTGCTCTAACTGTTAGCTTCAGATCACCCAGAGACAATTTGTGTCGCTTTCGTCTAAACATCCCACAATGAGACGTTCTTTGTCAGAGTGTTAAAATCATTACAGTGGAATAGATGAATTCGAGTGTGTTAATTTGGCGCACTATGAAGGGCTTTAAAATCTCTCCCTACATTCTAGCCAGCATCCTGTTGATGCTTTTGTTTTCGATGATGCAGATGACGCGTCAATCGCTCAGCAAGCCCGTTCACGCGCAAGAACAATCTCAAGAGCGCAAAGACTACTTCTATCTTCCTGTAGGTTCTGCGAACGTTTCGAATGTCTCAGAACAAGACTATCGCGAATTGATCACGGACTTTCAATCGCACTATCAAAGCGCTGTTATTCAAACAACAGGAATGCCGCTACTAATCCCGAACGAGTGGAATAGTCCGTACTTCACGGCCTTCGCGATTAAGCGTGATACTTACATGCAAGTTTCATTGTGGGGAGGAATGGCGCGTGCGCCGGGCTTCACCAAATTGCAATTGGCGGCAGCGCTTTGTCACGAGATCGGTCACGTGATTGCGGGAGAGCCTCGTCAAACAATTCCTGGTTCTGACTGGGCATCGACAGAGGGTAATTCTGATTTCTATGCGGCTCGCGTGTGTTTGCCGGATTATTTGCGACGACATCCAGAATTGGCGAAGACTCTTGTGATTAATGCAAGAATTCAGCACATGTGTGGTGCGAATGAATCATGTCAGCAAGTCGCGCAAATTGGTTTTGATTTGGTAAATAGCTTCCAAAGATATTCTTATCGTGAATTCACGCCGGTCAGTCTTGATGTGCGTGCAGCTGCGGTGACTGAACTGGTTCGCAACTCTTATCCAACAGATCAATGTCGTTTAGATACTTTTTTAGCCGGAGCAAGTTGCCAACTAGGACAACAATGCCATGCCCCGACGTGTTGGCTTCCGGCGCAACAATAGCAGCAAGCCTAAAGCGATCAGCGCAATACTAATCCAGCTTGAAATAGAAATGCCCAATGAAGGTCCGCGGAAATCTTCACGGAAGGCCTCCATCAAAAGTCTGCCGATGCCGTGAAGGATCATCCATAAATAAAAAACAGATCCGGCATCGCCCAAAGATTTCGGGCGACGATGATTCGCACCAATAGACTCAACACCCATCAAAATGCAGACGACACCCATTTCCCACAAGAAGGCATATACTTGGGTCGGGTGACGACCACTGATGGCCCAAGGAAGCTCGCAATATTTTCCGTAACAACAGCCCGCAAGCAAACAACCTAAGCGACCAAAGCCGTAAGCAAATGCTGTGACGGGTGCAAATAAATCCAAATACCTTTCAGTATCTTTCGGAGCTTTGATTTCAAGAAACAACACGCATAAAGCGGCCGCTAAGATCGCGCCACCGAAGTAAACGAAGCCGCCATCCCAGAAGTACAAGATGCGCATGTAGTCTTCTTGGTAGTACGTCAGGTTCTCGTAAAACACGTGCATAAGGCGCGCGCCGATGAAGCCGGAAACCATAATTATCAGACTTAAGTCGAGCGTGATCGCGTGAGATAAATTGTACTTCTTCGCTCGATGAGTAATCCAAAAAAGACAAGCCATGACCACAACACTGAGGACAAGGTAATAGCTCGGAATTGAAACGCCGGAAGTGACGTGAATCAGCGGAAGCAAACGTCCTCCTTAAACACGGACGATAGACTTAATTTTTGTTAGATTCCCAGAAATATTCAAGAGCTATCTACCCAAGCATAGCTGTATCACTACATAATTGGTCCTATATGAGACTGCACCCGGCCGAGATTGCTAAGGAAATCAAAGGACACTCTTTTTTCAAATCCTTCAGTGAAGATTTGTTGCTGCAAGTTTCTGCCATGATTCATTCTGCCAGCTTTAAAGCTGGTGATTTCATTCTTAAAGAAGGCCAAAAAAACGATTCGCTTTATTTTTTACGAAGCGGAAAAGTTGAAATATCTTTGGCCGGCGAAATCCTAGCAACCTTTGAACATCCAGGTGAAGTTTTCGGCGAGATGAGTGTGATTACAAAAAATCCCACTTCAACAACCGTAAAAGCTTTAACTGATGTCGAGTGCTTTGCGATTCGTTCTGAAGATTTCGCCCACGTTCATCCAAAAGATAAAGATCGTTTTCAAGCTCTTCTTTACCAAATTTATTGCTTCATCTTGACGGAACGTCTGATGAAGACGAATGAAAAAGCACGCTTATTTGAAATCTTGAATCGCGAACTTCATGAAGCGCAAAAAGCTTTGACTGAAGGTCGTGGCGGTCGCGTTCTTTTGGTAGAGCCAGATAAAAAACAACAATTGCCAGTGCGTATGGCCTTGGGCGGTACCGGTGTGCAATTGGATCTTGCGGGTGACGCGGAAGCGGCTCGTGAATTCTTAAAAAATAATAAATACGATATCGTGTTGGCGGAAGATAGCTGCGTCGAAGTCCTTAAAGAGGTTCATGACGGTAAGCTTGCGCCACACGCGGTTCTTTTGACTAGCAAAGACGTGCAAGGAAACTTGCAAGTTCTTGAGCACAATCGCTTTGTTGAACATATTATCTCTCGCGATGCGGAAGATAAGAATGCGACAATTCGTTATGTCTTAACGGCGTTGGGCAAGCTTCTGAATAAAAACATCTTCGGGGTTGAAAAATACCTAACGTGGGGTGTGGAAGTTCAAAAGAAAACGGTTTCTCATTCTTCTCAGCGTGAACAACTTCGCGATGACATGGTTGCCTATTTCAAAAAAAATGGGTGTACGCAGTACTGTTCTAGATCGTGTGAACACCGTGACAGAAGAGATGTTAATGAACGCGATTTACGATGCCCCAACGGATGCGCAAGGTAAGTCGTTATTTAATCATCTGACTCGTAAAAATGAAATTCAATTGGATACGCACCAACAGTCGCAGCTTTGTTATGGCAGTGACGGGGTATTGCTGGCAGTTTCAGTTGTCGATCCGTTCGGCTCGCTAACAAAAGACATCATCGTTGATTACTTGATGACTTGTTATAACGGAACAGCGGGCAGCTTGAATACGCAAAAAGGCGGCGCGGGTCGTGGTCTTCATCAGATCATCGAAAATGCGGATCTAACTGTATTCAACGTGAAAAAAGGTATTCGTAGCGAAGTGATTTGTCTGTTCAATATTGACGGTCAAAAGCGCGAAGCTCAGCCATCATTCCATTATTTCTTCGTTTAATTCGGGCATTACAGCCCGAATCTAACAATAAATCCTACGATAATTTGACCAATCAAAACGCACGGTACTGTGGGTAAGTTCGTGGATAGCAGCGATAAGCAAAATCCTAAGAAGCAGCCCAGGGTTGAAATCAGGAAAACCCCTACTGTATAGCGTTTCAGGTTGCGCGCTTTATTTGATGCAAAACTTGTCGAGATAAATAAAGAACCAATTGTGAACAAGTATCCCATGCCTTGAATCGCTAAAGTAGTAAGCAAAAGTGTACCGACATCAAAGATGCGATTCTTCCAACTGCGATGAATAAGGCTTTGATTCACTAACTCAAAAGAGATGTGTGTAAGCTGTCTCCAGTAAGTTAATACAAAACCAGTGAACAGGGCTGCCGCCACCAAAGCCAACTGCCCTGTGGCATCACTCATCACTGCAAGATCGCCGAAGTAGGCAGCTGCCATGTGCGATTCCAACGAAGGAGTGATCGCCGTCATCAAATAAGTTAAGGCTAAAAAGAAAACGAACAAAGTCAGATAGATGTGATTGCGATCAGATTTCTTTTCAATCGCAAAATCAGAAATCACCAGCGTCAACCACCCTAGAGTCAGACCGAATAATAAACTGAGCCAATGAAAATCCGTGCCCATTAAGATATTTGCGACCAGGCCTAATACGATACCTAATGAAGACCCTTGGCCCAACACGAATACTTGTGCGCTTTTTTCACGTGCGGTCCATTGCGCACCCACGAGTGCTAAAGCTGCTGCCATCACGATCGACGAAGGCAAAGACCACTTATATATTTGCAGAAGTTCTAAGAAAGCAGTCATTAGCGAATCTCCACGTAGCGAATTTTTGGCCAATCTTGGATCAATGATCGATGCGAGATTAAGACCATCGCGCTTTTCGGATTTTCGCGCAGATACTGACTTAGACTGTGTTCAAGCAGTTCGCCAGCTTCCTTATCAACGTGATTGAACGGTTCGTCTAAAAACAGAATGCGGGGCTTACGTAACAAAGCCGAAGTGAATAAAACCTTCTGGCGTTCACCACCGCTTGCAGTATTCCATTTTTTATTCAGATCAAGACCTTTAAGTAAAGGGGACGTGACGTCTTCATTCATCAACATATCTGACAACGTCAGCGGCAGATGAAAGTTTAAATTTCCAAGTTGGGGAAGATAGGCGACGTCATTAAAGGCAGGAAGAATTTCGTAGTCACCAGCAAAGCTTTTATGAAGACCTAAAAGAGTCTTCATAATCGTGCTTTTACCTGCGCCGTTTTCTCCGCGCAGAAAAAGCACTTCGCCTTCTTGAAGTTCAAAATTCACAATCGGGGAGAGGGCTCGGCCTTCACGGCTGAATGCTTGTAAATTACGAACCTCAAGAAGTTTTTCCATAGGACATCCTTATGGAATGGATTTTACCAACAGATTTTGCAAACCCTCAATTGTTTTAGCATCGCCTGACGTTTGAACGTAAGAAGGAACAGTCACGACTGGAATTCCAGAAAGTTCACGGAATCTTTCAAGTGTCGCATGCGGAGCTGACGCTGTCGCAAACAAGACTTTCACACCCGCGGCCTTCGCAGCTTGGGCGGCTTGCGCAATTCGTGCTGCTGAAGGTGGCATGCCGGGCTTTTCTTCCAATGAACCGGCTGAAGAAATTCCGTAGGTCGCAAAGAAGTATGTGAACTCTTTGTGATACTCCATCATTTTGACTTTCTTGATTTTCTTTTCAATCGCAGCGTGCAGATCGTTCATTTGTTTGCGGAAAGTATCATAATTTTTCTGGAAGTAGTCTGCCTTTGCTGGCTCTGTCGCAGAAAGAACTTTTACGACCTCAGCTCCTGACTCCGCCAATTTCAAAGGGTCTAAGCCAAAATGGGGGTTGCCATGTGGATGTACATCGCCAAGCGAACGATCGACAACACCCACTGGAATTTCAAGCGGCTTTACACTGCGACCTAACTCGCAAAAACCAGTGCCACCTGGTTGCACTTTGGCGTTACCAGATTTGTCGACAACCTTAGGCAACCAACCGATTTCCAAATCCAAACCAACTGCGCATACGACATCAGCTTTGCGCACTTTTAAAATATAATCGGGACGAGCATCTGAATAGTGAGGGTCTTCGCTGCCTGACAGAAGAGTTGAAACTTCAACTTCATCACCGCCAACAGCTTTTACGACCTCAGCAACGTCAGGCAAGGTCGCAACGACTTTGATTTTAGCAAATGCATTTACAGAAAGAAAAAGACAGAAAGTTAATAACAACGATTTCATTTTTCACCTCTAGAATGCGTGTGCTGGGTGAGCGCCCAGGATCGCGATAAATTGCAATTCGATTTTTCTATCAATTTGATCTGCCATTTGCGCTTGGTTTAACACCTCGTGAGTATAAGCCACGCGCCAAGTTGCAAATTCGCTGGTTTTGAAAGTCAGCGTTGGAACAAAAGCATAGTCGAGATTTTTCTGTCTGTCGTTTGTGCCTTCGAAATTTTGAGATAAATCAGAGAACGCATCCATACGCAAACCCAGTGACCAGTTTTCGCTAAAACCATACTCTGGATAAATATACGCACCGATTTTTTCGCTGCGATCTGTGTCAGGGCTGTTTTGATTTTGGTACCAGATTTCAGATTGGAAGAACCAGCGATTGAATTTGCCTTCTTTTTGTTTGTAGACGAAATCCAAGCCACCTAGTTGCGTTTGTAGACCCGTTGAATCCGTGCGACCTAAATATGTACCACCAATTTGCAAACCGTTGTTGGCGCCTAAGTCGATGAAAGTAACAGGATGAATATAGTGAACTGGTACACGTGGTTTTTCACGAGGACTGTCTTCGCCCCATTGATAGCCGTTTGTCACACCGACTGTGATGTCCCAGTAACTGTCTGTTGGCAGAAGATAACTCATCTCTAAGCCCGTATCGTGAATGCCTTCTTCCGCGAAGAATTCTTTTTGCACGCGAGGCGCAGAAATAAACGGCCAGTCATGTTGATGGAATTGATTCAAGCGACCGACTCCTAAGAAGAACGTCCCGGCTTTAAAACGGAAACCGTTAAAAAGTTTCGTCGAACCGATATAACCTTCATGAAGTTCCGCTTTGTATTCGCCATCTTCGTTGTGGGCCGCAAAGTTGATAACCGCATCAAAGTAAGGATCAACCGCGCCATAAAGCATGAATTCAGCAGAACGAATTTCTAACTGATTGTTGTCTGAATTATCTAAATCCAGTGGAGCAACAGCATCAATCGCGGCAGAGAAGTTAAGGTTTTGCAGAATGGGCGCCTGGCTTTGTGCAAGAGCAGATTCCGCAGACAGAAGAAGGACTAGGGCAGCAAGTATCTTAGTCATCGTAGTTTCCGTAAGGTTAAGTTCCAACCTCGGCGAGGCCGAAGTATAAGTCTGATTTGTAAGCTAGTTAGATCTAAATAAGTTAAATGCAAGTTACTTGCAACAACATTAAATGGATTGGGGACAGCGCGTAAGCAACTTCCGGTTGCAGGGTGAAGACTTCCTTGCGAGCGCAAACCACGTCGACTATGAAGTGGGCATGACGACACAGTTTTTTAGAATATTTTGGCCTGAATCAGCGACGCGTATTCAAGGTTTAGTTCGCTTTCGTTGGATGGCCATCATCGGAATGATTTTCGGTGTCGTGCCGTTGTTGCAAGTTGGGTATTTGCAAAAAAATCAGATGCCGTTCTTCATGTGCGTGATTGCATTGCTCGCATTATTCAACGGATTGACTGAAGGTATTTGGAGCAAGAACACATCTTTAGTAAAAGAAGATCGACTGTTGTTCGCACAGCTAACGGTCGACTTGTTAACGGTAACCGCGCTGTTGTTCGTGTGCGGATCAGCGAACAATCCATTAATTTTCATTTTAGCGGTTCATGCTTTCTTAGGCGGTATGCTTTTAAGAAGTACGCTCAGCGGCGTTTTCATTGTTGTCGTTCTGGCCCTACTGAGTATTTTGCAATTCGAAACATATCAGGACTCTTCCATCACATTGAACGTTGATAATCGCGAAATGTATTTCGACTTCATGGCGCAATGGTCGGTCGTGATTATTTCGTGGTTCGTCGCGCACTTGTTCTCGGGTCTTTTGCAAAAACAAGAAGAGCGCATTCGTGAACTGCAAGAACGTCAAAGTAAAGCCGATCGTTTGAAAGCTTTAGGCGCGTTGACGGCGGGATTTTCTCATCAGCTGGCGACTCCGCTAAATGCTTTGCAATTGCGTTTGAATCGCGCGCAACGCAAATCTTTGACGGAAGAAATTCAAAATGAATTAGTGGAAGCGCAAAGTTCGTTGCAGGAATGCGTTTCAGTCTTCCGTCACATGGCGGAAGTGTTTTCGAATTCGACGGCGGCCGAACCACAAAATACCAAAGTGCAAACTTTAGTGACGGACGTTTTGCGTGCTTGGAAGCAAGATCATCCCGAAGTAAACATCGAAACTCATTTTAGTGACGAAGATTTGTTCTGTCAGATTCAAGTTCTGGCTTTTGCGCAAAGCTTGTTCGACATGCTTGATAACGCCTTTGAAGCCTCGTCACAAAATGAAGTGCAGATTTCCTTGCGTCTTTACAAACAAGATTCTCTGGCTGTCTTAGAAGTGATTGATGCAGGTAAAGGTTTGTCGAAAGAAATTTTATCGCGTTTAGGTGAGCCTTTTGCGACAGACAAAGTTGGTGGCAATGGTTTGGGCGTGTATTCAGCGCAAATGATGGCACAATCTTTGGGCGGGGAGTTTCGCTTGTACAACAATCAGTCGGGCCGAGGCGCCACCGCAAGACTTACGATTCCTGCAGGAAGTGCACTATGAAAATTGCAGTTAAAAAGCTTCTTTTAGTTGAAGACGACAAACGCCTGCGCGAAGTTTTGCAAGAGGAACTTAGCGAGCGCGGTTTTGAAGTGCAAGCTTTTGCCGCCTTGCCAGATTTAGCCACGATTCAAACGGCTGACGGAGCATTGCTGGATCTGCGTATCGGCAATGAAAGTGGTCTTGATATTATCGACAATCTTAAGAAAAGATTCCCTGGCATTCGCATTGTCTTGATGAGCGGCTTTGGCAGTGTCGCTTCTGCCGTTAAAGCTATGCAGTTAGGTGCGGAAAACTTTTTAACCAAGCCTGTAACGCCAGATATGATCGTGAAAGCCTTCGCAGTCGATGAAGCATCTGTTGACGTAAATAAAGAATCCGAGATTTCTTTAGCGCGCATGGAGCGGGAATACATCGATTACGTTCTGCAAACTTCCGATGGCAACATCACACAGGCCGCGAAAAAGTTGGGTCTGCATCGTCAAAGCTTACAGCGTAAATTGCGTAAGAACGTTCCGAAATAAAAAAGGCACCTCGTGGGTGCCTTTTTCTTTACGTGCTAAGTAGCACTTTCTGATTTTTCTTTTTTCTTATTTTCGATCAGCATCAACAGCAGCAATAAACCAACCCCGCCAACGATCGCCATATCAGCGATGTTGAATGCAGGCCAGCTCCAGCGGCCATAAAGATGGAAATCCAAGAAGTCGATCACATAGCGGAAACGCAAACGATCGATGTAGTTTCCGATCGCGCCACCGAAGATGCTTGAAAGCGCGATGATTTGTTTTGTGTCTTCGTCTTTCACTCCACGCAAGATACCCAAGATAATGACCAGGGCAATCGGTGGCATAGATAAGAAGAACAACTCGCGGAATGAAGGATGGCTTTCTGCCAAGAATCCAAACGCTGCGCCGAAGTTTCTTACGTAAGTTAAGTTAAAGAAATTAGGGATCACAGAAACTGACTCACCCAAATGGAAGTGAGTGTGAATGAACATTTTTACGCCTTGATCTAGAGCGATCAAAAAACCAGCGATAGCCAAAAGCCAGATGTACTTTTTCTTCATGAAGTCGTGCCTTTACGAATTAGAAAACTCACTATAGCCGAGAATCCTGAAGGATTTAAGCTATTTCAGCATGCCTTTGGATTTCACATAGCCGATTTTAATCAACATACGCACAACTTCCAGGTCAGAACTGAGGTTAAACTCCTCTTTGACTTCCTGAATCATCTGCTGAGAGCCGCAGTCCAAAGCCTCTAAAAGGTTTGTCGGGCGAGTCATCGCTGTAACCGTTTTTTCGGTATACGAAACCTGCGTCTGTGTTGGCGTAACTTGGGGAACATGAACCGGCTGCGGAACGTGAGCTTGTTGCGGTGGAACATGAGTCACCGGAGCTTGCGTTGGCGGTGGCGGCGGAGCTTGGTAAACAGGCTGAGCGGGACCCGCAGACACAGCGCCTGAAGCGGGGCGATCTAATTCACCCATCATTCCTGCTAAGCTCTTAAGTTCATTCTTGAAGTTCTGGATGCTGGGACGTTCAAGGGCTGAATCGCCGTCGCGAGTCGCTTTCAAATAAAGACTGACTAGAATATCAGGAGTCGTCGCGATCTCCTTGATAGAGGAATTCTGTCCCATAAGCCATTGATAGGCCTTCAACAGAATGTCCTTTGTGTATGCCTGTGGAGGCAACGGGTTCATAGTCATGTGTTTTTATTTCCCCTGTGACGAGGAGCTGAAACTACAGATTCACAGAACCTGAGTCAACGCGAACACAGAGCAACTTTCAAAAATCTTTTGCTTAAAAAATATGCATCACTAGATATGGAGCGAATTATTGAATTACAAAACTAGAAGCGCAGCGGAAAAGTAAAAATAGTCGCAGAGTTTTTCTTGCATTTCCCCGCAAACCCTACGGGACAATGGATCTTAAAGAGGTCTTTATGAAATTTTTAGGAGCGCTACTTTTTTTATTGCCACTTCATACATTTGCTAAGGGCATCGCTTGCCATCCTAATTTGCACGAATCACAAGTGCAGATTTCGTGGAACGAAAACGAGGTGATCATGCACGTTGAAAATCCGACGGGCTACTCGTACATGCCACAAATGGAAACTGTGGGTGAAAGTTCAATTCCATTTTTAAAAATGCAAAGCGAAGACCTTAGAAAATTAGGCGACACGTTTGAATATAAATGGAGCAGAAAAGATTGTGAGCTCGGTCAAACAGACGAGTGGCTGATTTCATGTCACGCGGAAAGCAAATCCGATAACGGCATCACTGCGTATGGCTTCACAACCGCAAAAATGACAGAGACTTCTTTGAACGGAAAATTTGAAACCTTCCGTGTGCGTTTGATTTTGCTGCAAACGAACACGTACTTCGTGACGATCCCAACGGCGCTTGAAAAATGCGCGCGTTTTTAAAAACAAAAAAGCCCTGGTTTTCGCCAGGGCTTTTTAATTTCAAAATTTCTTATCGCGAGATTACTGACCAACGTAGTCTTTTGCGTTGATACCGTATTTTTCGATCTTTCTAAGAAGAGTCTTCTTAGGAATGTTCGCGTGAAGCGCCGTTTGGTTGATGCGACCACGGAACGTCTTCAAAGCTTTGATGATAAATTCTTTTTCAAAAGCTTCTTTTTGAGCGTTGAAGTCCAAGCTTTCAGCAGAGCCTGTGAATGGAACGATTTCTTCACCGTCAAGATCGCTGTCGTCTCCACCTAAATCAGAATCTTCATCATCACCAAGGCTTGAATGCGCTTGAACTGCTGCCGATACGCCTGCGGTAGCAACTGAAGAAGCCGTTTCCATAACAGAAGGAACTTCGATCAAGTTTGTGCCTGTCGCGATCAACAATGATTCAGGAAGTGAAGCGATTGTGATGATGTTGCCCATCTCAAGAACGAATGCGTGTTCAATCACGTTTTCAAGTTCACGGATGTTACCAGGCCAAGAATGCTTTTTCAAAACCGCCATCGCGTCTGGAGCAATACCGTTGATACGTTTGCCATGAGCTTGATTGAACTTCTTGATAAAGATGTTCACCATGTGCTCCATGTCGTCTTTGCGTTCAGCCAATGCTGGCAAGAATATAGGTACGACGTTCAAACGATAGAACAAGTCTTCGCGGAATGAACCAGCTTTGATCATATCTTCCAAAGGACGATTTGTCGCAGCGATGATACGCACGTTTGTTGGGAACTCACGGTTTGAACCAACTGGTGTAAATACTTTTTCTTGAAGAACGCGCAAGATTTTAACTTGCATCAACTGAGGCATATCACCCACTTCGTCCAAGAACAAAGTGCCGCCTTCTGCGAATTGGAACTTACCGATTTTACGTTGATCAGCGCCCGTGAACGAGCCCTTTTCGTGACCAAACAATTCAGATTCAAAAAGGTTTTCTGGAATCGCAGAGCAGTTGATCGCAACGAATTTTTCATCTTTGCGGGCAGAGTTGAAGTGGATTGCTTTCGCAACCAACTCTTTACCTGTACCTGAAGAACCGCGGATTAAAACCGGAGTATCTACTTTGGCAAGGCGGTGGATGATGTTGAACACTTTCTGCATTTGCGAAGTGTGGCCGATGATCTTGCGACCGGCTTCAACCATCACTGGAGCAGAGGCTGCGATATTCGAAATCAAGTTGTGAGCGTTCACTGCTTTGTCGATCAAAGCAAGCAAGTCATCACCAGCAACTGGTTTCGCAAGGTAGTTGTAAGCGCCATCTTTAACTGCTTGAATCGCGTCGTTCAACGTTGCGTGGGCAGTCATGATGATGACGATGATACCTGGATTGAATTCTTTGATTTGGCGAAGAGCTTCTAGGCCATTCATGCGAGGCATGTCGACATCAAGAATAACTACGTCGTAGTTCTTATCACCAGCTTTGATTTTTTCCATCGCATTTACGCCATCGAAGGCCTCATCGATTTCAAAACGTTGAGTGACAGCTAAGGCTGATTTTACGGAAAGTCTTAGACCTTGATCGTCGTCTACAACTAAAACCTTAAGCATGAATACCCCCCTGCTCGATTGGCAGTTCTACCGTAAAAGTGGATCCATTTCCATAATTAGATTCTACGGAGATGTTTCCCTTGTGCAGTTCTGTAAAATATTTAGCCAAGTACAATCCCAACCCTGATCCCTTAATAGGAGAGGACTTAGCGTTCTTACTTCTAAAAAATTTCATGAAAATGTTGGCAAGTTCATCCTGAGGAATACCAGGGCCCTGATCGGCCACTTGGATGACCACGCGGCCTTCCGCTTCCTCGCTGCTTACCATGATTTTTGTGTCTTCCGGAGAGTACTTAATCGCGTTCTCTACCAGGTTCGAAAGGACTTGTTTCATCAAGTCCGCATCCATTGGAATTGGGAACATTGGCTCCAATTCAGATACGATTTGAATGCGTTTTACCTTCGCCAGGAATTCATGCTTACGAATGACTTCCTGAAGAAGATTGTTGATGTCACGGCTTTGTAAATGAAGTTGAACGCCTTCACTTTCGATACGGCCATAATTAAGAATAGCGCTGATAAATTTTAATAAGTCGTCAGCCGAATGTTTGATCGTATCAACGGCTTCACGCTGTTGCGAGCTGATCTGTGTAGAATCAGTCAAGATCACATCCGTCATCCCTTGAATGCGCGCAATCGGCGTTTTCAAGTCATGCGACATCATCGAGATAAAGTTCGTTTTCAACTCTTCAACTTGGCTTAAAAGTTTATTCTTTTGATAGTATTCCCAGCTGCGACGATTTTCGACGATCAAGCGGTACGGAATAAAGAAGTAATAACATAAGAAGATCGTTAGTAGCGGAGCCGCCATTGTGATCCATAAACCAAATGGCCAGAACGCAAAGTAACAAAGCAACGTGAAGCCTGCGACGGTGATACCCAAAAGCATCAAACCCTTTGTAGGCTTCATTGTTAGGACGACGTGAATTGTTAAAATCGAAATCAAAAGAATCAACAAACCGTTCAGCCATTTCGGCGCAAGAACAGGTGAAGAGTTCAAAATCATTGTATCGAACATGTTCGCTTGCAGTTCTGCCGTTGGCATCGCCATGATTTCACGCGAATACGGAGTCAAAACGTAATCTTTTGCAGTTTGTCCCGTGTCTTGACCAACGATCACGATTTTATCGAACATCGTGCCCGCAGGAACCAACGACGCTAAAACGTCTGCGAATGAATGGCGTGGATAAGTGCCAGTCGGGTGGAAGTCGATATAAGTCTGCTGCGAACTTGCGAACTCAAATTGACCTTTGATTGCCGAAAGATCGCTGACTTGCGGATTGTAAGTCGCAGCCACCTTCGCATGGAACAAAGGTTGTTTTTGATAAGAAACCAACATGCGACGAGTGACATTGTCTTTCGCATAGATTTTCAAATCAGAAGTTTTCGGAGCTGACGCCAATTGGATTTTTTCAAATGGCGGGGGCAGACTTGGTGGCGCTTGGCCTTCAAGAACCAAATCATCGCTTGCGACAAACAAACCAGGAGTGCGTGCAGCTAAGTCAGCAAAAGCTGCTTTTTCAGCGTCTGTCCCTTTAATGTCTTCAGTGCGTAAATCTAAAAGAATGTAGCGTGGACCTTGTTGCGCGATCTTATCAACTAGCTCTGTTAGCATTGAAGCTGTCAGATCGCTTTTAAGTTTCTTAACTCCTTCAGAGTCTAAGATAACCAGGTCTATTTTTCCGGAAGTGACTTCACGCGCTTTCGTGCGCACGCGAAGGTCATAAAGGAATCCCTCGATGTAATCCAACTTAATCTGAGACAAAAAGAAAGCGATCACTGAGGCTAATAAAATCCTCAATGCAATAGCAGGAGCATGTTTGAAGCTGCCGCCAGTTTCTGTTTTGTCTCTAAGGGAGGGAGGGAGAGACATACAAATATTTACTTTCTAAAGACTACGTGCCAGTTAAAGGAACGCAACCTGGTTGCATCGCTTTTGAAGTTGGCTCTGTTTTCTTTGGAGCTACTTTTTTGATGTGTTTAGTGTCTGATTGAGTCATGTTAACCTCTGCTTCTCTCATAGTATAAAATCGTAAGTGCAATTAAAGATCTAGTTCTTTCACAAAAGCTGACGTGCTTTTTGTGTTTGTCTCCTGTCAGTGACTTATGCACAAAAAGGCATCCGCCACCGCACAAGAAACGCGCCCAACAAGTTTGACACTTGTTCTTTTCAATAAGTGGGCTTTGTAAGCTTTCAAGCGCTGTATTCAAATTCTCAACATCGCCAAGCATTTCGTTTTTCTTACCTACTTCAAGTGGGCAAGAGTAAAGCTTGCTGTTTGAATCCAACGACAACAAAGACTTACCAGTACCGCAGTAGTTTTCACTTCTGCGTTGTTCGTCCAAGGCTGAAAAGTAGCCATCGAACATTGTGATTTTGCGTAATTCAGTTTCGCCGCCGCGGTCGTAAGCCAAAGCCGCGACTTTCGACATCTCGCTGATGAATTTTTGATTCGCTTCAGATGCCGCTTCTGTCACGTCGAAAGTGAATTCGTAAGCGTCAGCATTGAATTCAGAAAAGAAACGGTAAGCTTTTTCGACTTCCAAATTCGTGCGGCTGAAAACGGCGTGAAGAAGGATTCTGCCAAGTTCTGATTTATGTGCCAGAATCTTTTTAAGACCTTCAACCGTCGCTTTACCAGAACCTTGGCCATTCTTTTGTGGACGAGCCAAATCGTGAGTTTCTGGAGGACCGTCGATACTTACTGTGATCGAAGTTTTGATCGCAGTTAAAATATCAAGGATCTTGTCGTTCACTAAAGTCGCATTCGTGATGACGTTGAAAAATGATTTTAGATTTTTTGTCGCCGCGATCTCATTCACATAGTCAGCGATGATTTTGATCGCTTCAGGGTAAAGCAAAGGTTCGCCACCCAAGAACGTGATCGAGAAACTTTCACCCTCTGCAAGTTTATTCATGAAGTATTGAATTTGCGGCAAAGTTTTTTCGATAGAAATCTTAGCAATCGGATCGCCGTAAGTGCCGTCACCACCAGCAGCGCAGTATGTACAGTGCAAGTTGCAGATTTGCGTTACGTTGATAGTTAGCGCACGAATTTTAAATTTCGCGTTTGGAGTTTGTGCTGATGGATTGATTTCTTCATTCCATCCTTCAAGAGAACCCAAGGCTTCAGCGTTGACGCCAGCTTCGTTGGGTTCCATGTTCATCACGAATCCGTTATCGAAAGTTGTCGGGGCCATAGACGCCCAAGCTTCTTCAGAAACCTGAGCAACTTCCAGATTGCGCGCGTGAAAAGCCACCGGTGCTGATTCAACACCTGTTTTAATGGCAATAATGTCTTTGTGCCTACGCAATTGCATTCTGGTTTCCCTTCGTCACCAACACCCACATGTGTGCAAATGACGGGCCACTGAAAACCGCTTAAAACCGCCCTAAACCATCAAAAACTCACGGTTTTCTGGGGTCAAAATGCACTTTTTACAGCCTTGTTTAAGGGTTGATGGGGTCTTTTGAGGGCGAAAATGTCCTCGCGCAGGATAAAAAAAGGGCCCCGATAGGAGCCCTACTAATGTTGGATTACTTTTGTTTGACCGTAAATTCGCCGTTTTCATCTGTATATAAACGGAGGTCAAAAGAGCGGTCGGTGATGATCTGTTGGATGTACATCAGCGATTTATAAAGCTCTTCTTGAGCGAAGTTTCCGAATTTAAACGAAATCGTCTCAACACCTTTTGCAGAGAAAGTCATTTCGTAGGAAATCAATGTCGCAAGCTTGTCTTGTGGAACCAGTGATAACAAGAAGGCGCCACCGTATTCTTGCCATAATGGGAAGTCTTTGAGCAGCTTGAACTGTTGATAACGGCGCTCTGATGTTTCGCCCGGATTAAACACGATCGCCAAGCTGCGCGCGATGTAACTGATGTCAGCTTCATAGCGTTCAAAGCCATGTTGGTCATCGCCGTACACAGATGTTTCATGTGGCGGGACGCGAGGATAACCGCGCTCTTTAATGAAGTTATACAAACGACTGTACGCCATTTGATAATCCAGGCTTGGCATATAACGAAGACTGTCGGGGTGAAAGAAGATTTCATTTTTAAAGTAGCCATTCACGCGTTGGCCCTTCGAGAAATCCCAATTCTTCCAATCAATTTTTGCATATTGAGAAGCTGGAATAACTTCGCGCACGTGTTCTTGAATTTTTCTGAAATCACGTTGCGAGACGTTTTTCATTTTCAATTCACGACCCAATGTTAAAGCCACGAAATCAAGGGGCTTCCACGTGTCGTCAGAAGAGAACAGCATGTTCGTAAAGATTTTTGATGAGTCACCAAACAAGCCAAAGATAGCGTTTACTTTCTTCGAAGTTTGGAAGCTATCAAGGATGTACTTCTGTTCAACTTCATCGCGATCAATATGTACAACTTTATTTTGTGCATATGTGGAACCCGCCTCGAAGCGTAGGACGTTCAAGCCGAATTTGAATGAAGAACCACTGCTGATCGAATCATTTGAACCTTTAAAAACACGGTCGATGCGACGTTGTGAAGGTTGCAAACCATGGTCTTCAGCAGTGATGGATTCAACGTCAGTCAGATCCGTTAAGACGTCTTCTTTGACGGCGTCGCTATTGCTGATGGGATTGATAAAGGCCAATTCACTAAAGCGTGTTTTCTTGTGAATCAGGTTGTCGAAGGCTTGTGCTGCTTGCGCGTTATTCAAGTCGAAGACGTAATCAAGCATGAATAGGTTGTTCGCGTCTTTATTGATACCTAAGTTCAAAGGATCTAAGTTGATCCAGCTTTTAATTCTGTGATCCGCCCATTTGAAGCCCACAATCTTAAAGTTATCCATTGTGACGCCCGCATCGGCACCGCCACCTTTGCCGCGAATGGCGATCAACTTCAGACGAAGTTTGTTGTTGGGCATACGGAAAGTATGAATCAAAAACTCACCCGAAATATAAACGTGAGTAGAGCCCGAAGCATTGCCAATCGCCGTCAAAGGCGCACTGCCATTGAGTGACAAGACCAAGGAAAGTTTGCCGGTAATCGCTACGAAGTCGCCAGGATTTAAATTTTTAATGGCCTGTTCCGCCGATAACGGCAGATTTTTAGGAGTGTAGGGAAGGGCCGTCAAAGATTCAGATTGTTTTTTAAACTGACGAGCAAAGATGATTTCCGATTGATGATCAATGCTAAATCCAAGAGGTAAATCATTGCCATCAATGAAGTCACCCGGGTTTGCGTCAACGTCCAGAGTGTATTTATCAAGACGTGTATAATAGCCGTCCACATAGGAAGGTTCCGACTGCATTTTGTATTTCAATGCCGCTGAAAGTCCGTCGAAGACTTCGGCGTCGACGATATTTACCGTTGCTCCGATTTTCTGCTTGGCGATTAAGTTTTTAACTTTTTGTGCGAGTTTCGCTGGTTCAAGAAATTCTAAACCGCCCGCATGTGCTGGCAAAGTAGATCCAATAATTAAACCCGCAGACAATGATAACGTAAGATAACGTTTAAGCATCTTTTCTCCGACAAGAATTTCCGGCATTTTTAAACGGTCATTAAATATCAGAAAAATGGTATTACCGACATTCCTCGGCACCGGCAGAGAAGAAATCACAGGCTCGTTCAAACTTTAGACAGAAGGATAATTATGGAAGAGTTTAAATATTTTCGATTGAGCCTACAGATGTTCGATGCTGTGATAATCGTATGCAGGTGAAGTTTATACTCAACAATCAAGAGACAACAGTTGAAGCAGAAGAGGGAAGAAGTCTGCTTGATTTAGCTCTGATTGCGCGTATCAATCCTCCCTACTCTTGTCTTGAAGGGAACTGCCGCAGTTGTCTCGCGGTGATAGAGTTCGGCGACGTCGGTGGCGACGTTCCTGAAGACAAAGATGAGAAAAACGTCGTTCGCACTTGTCAGGCCGTACCTAGGTCGGAGCTTGTTGTCGCAAATTACGACAAAGTTGCTCGCTAAAAAATATCTGTTTGGAAACATATATTTTCGACGGTATCCTAAGCTCTCTATGTCTCTCACTATAAAATTCTGGGGCGTGAGGGGATCACTTCCTTCAGCACCAACACCGACGGAATGGACATATCATATTGAAGGAGTTTTAAGAAACTTCTTCTCGATGGGCTATCGTGACCTTTCTCAGGTTTCAAAATATATCAAAAGCGTTGAAGAGCCTGTTGTCGGTGGTTACGGGACTGCCACTACGTGTGTGGAAGTTCGCAGCGGAAAATCGCAAATCCTGATTGATGGTGGCAGCGGTATCCGAACTTTTAGTGAGTCGATCATGTCAGGAACGGCGGGTCGTGCAAAAGGGCCTTTCCATATTTTCATGACTCATTTCCATTGGGATCATGTGATCGGTTTGCCATTCTTTACGCCACATTTTATTCCTGGCAGCGAGATTCACTATTACGCGGTTCAAGAGGATCTTGAGCAGTTGATTCGTGGCATTTTCAAAAAGCCTTACTTCCCGGTGCCGTATGAAGCGTTGAAAGCGAAAATTCACTTTCACGTTTTAGAGCCTCGTAAACCCATCAAAGTCGATGATTTCACAATCACTCCTTATCAACTTGATCATCCAGATCCATGTTGGGGTTTTAAAGTTGAAGCGGGCGGCAAGACGTATGCACACTGTGTGGATACGGAAGGTACGCGCGTGACTCCTGAAGAATTGGGACCTGATTTGCCGTTGTATCAAAATGTCGATGTGATGTATTTCGATGCGCAGTACACGTTGCCTGAGTTGGCTGAAAAAGCAAATTGGGGTCACAGCGCTGCTCAAGTTGGACTTGAAATTGCGTTGCGTGAAAAGATTGGCCAAGTTTTATTTGCCCATCACGATCCAGGTGCAAGATCTGAACACGTGATGGAGTTGAAACGCCAAACGAAAGAGTACTACGAATCGTTGATGGCCAAGGCTTCTGAAAACAAAGAGTCGATTCAGCAAATCATCTGGGACTTCGCGCACGAAGGCTTAGAGATCAAACTTTAAATCTCCGAGAATAAAAGGCAAACTACTCCGACGAAGTCGGAGTGCAGACAAGCGAACTGAGCCTAAGGCTCAGTTCCTTTTCTAAATATCAATTCAACAGATTTTGGATCGTTCGGGCCTTTGATGGCACCGAGTGCTTGCAGAGTGGCTTCATCAAGAGTCACTTTCTCTGTGCCTTCGGGCCATGGGAAGTCGTCGGCAGGATAGCGCACGCCCACTTTTTTCATGAAGTTGATCCACACAGGAAGTGGACCACTTGTTCCGGTTAAGCGATGTGAAAGATTGTTATCGTAACCAACCCACACAACAGTCGTCATGTACGGAGTGAAACCACCGAACCACGCATCTTTATTATCTGACGTCGTACCTGTTTTACCTGCAGCGGGATTCAAGAAGCCACTTAACGTGACAGAGCGAGCTGTGCCCGAAAGCACCGTTTGTTTCATCATGCTGACCAGGCTTGCAACCGTTGCTGGGTCTTCAACTTGTTCACCTTTTGGATCATGAACAAAGACTTCGACATTTTCACCATTCAAAACTTTGCGGATGAACGAAATTTGATTTTTCTTACCCAAATTTGCAAGCGTCATATAACTTTGCAGAACTTCTTTCGGATACATTTCAAACGCACCCAAAGTCACTGAAGGGAAAGATTTCAATTCAGAATCCACACCCATTTTGTGAGCGATATCGACAATATTTCCAAGCCCAACAGCAATCCCTAAAGAGGCCGTAGCCGCATTCAATGAATTTTTCAAAGCAAAGAACATCGGCACAGTTCCGAAGTATTGTTTGCCGTAATTATCAGGCGACCATGACTGGCCTTCGTACTTTGTTGTGAATTTTTCGTCTTTCAACAAAGTGATCGGTGTATACGGTTTGCCTTCCGGAGTTTCATTCATCAAAGCCGTCAAATAAACGAACGGCTTCATGATGGAACCCACTTGGCGATGGCCATCAATCGCGCGATTAAATTGCGTCATACGATAGTTGCGACCACCAACCACGACACTCACTAAACCCGTTTTGTTGTCGCCAACTAAAACGCTGCCTTCAAGAGTATTGCCTTTTTCTTTCAGACCTTTGATGTACTTGTTGTTTTTCTCAAGGTTATCAAGCTGGCCACGCAAAGCTTCTTGCGCCACTTGCTGGGCTTGGAGATCTAAAGCAGTGTAGATCTTCATACCTTCCGGAGAAATTTTTAAAGTCTCCATCTGTTTACGAACGGCATCCAAATAGTAAGGCGCTGTTTCGGTCGCAAGAACAACCGGAGCACTTGGCAGTGGAACGCGATCGGCAACGTCAGCTTGTTCCGCAGTGATGAACTCAAGACCTTTCATCTTTTCAAGGACAAGATGTCTTCTGTTGACTGCATTTACAGGTTTTTTGAAGGGATTATAAAGACCTGGGCTGTTAACGATCGCTGCAAGCAATGAACAATCACTGAGGTCCAATTCTGTGACGTCTTTGTTGAAGTAATAACGAGCGGCCGCACCATAACCACGGATTTGGAACGATCCGTTTTGGCCCATATAGATGATGTTCAGATAAGTTTCTAAGATTTCATCTTTACTGAAGCGCGATTCTAAAAGAATCGACATGATGAATTCATTAAATTTTCTTTTGATCGTTCTTTCGCTGCTTAAGAAGTAGTTTTTCACTAATTGCTGAGTGATCGTACTTCCACCTTGCGCTGTTCTTCCGTGAGTTAAGTTTTTAAGCAAGGCGCGGAAAATACCCTTATAACTGACGCCACCATGCTCAAGAAATTGTGCGTCTTCGATGGACATGATCGCATTTGAGCACATTGGTGGAACTTCGCCCAAAGTGACCGGTTTTTGCATCAACGGTTCGTTGCCGATATATTGAGCAAGTAACGATGCTTCACCATTCAAACTAGGAACTTCATGGAAAGGGGAGCCTTGGAACACTTGCGAGATTAAATTGTCCTTTTGCAGGACGATAACTTGAATCGACTGATCAATGTGGGCGGTGTCCACATCTTTATTCACCCATCCAAAGCAAGATTCTTGTTCTTCATTCAGTGGAACTTGCAAACGCGCACTGCATTCTTCTCGAGTTGCAATGAAATAATCCCCTGGAAGAAGGCGTTGATCGTAAGTGCGCTTGCGGAAGGAATCCTTCACAAACATCGCTTCAAGATCGTCGATTTTTGTGAATGTGTGAGCAGTGAAAGACGCCGGAGCCGCGTAATATTCCGTCGGAATAAGAAACTTTTTCGACTCAAGTTTTTGAGTCATCTCTTTTTCCAGAGAGAAGTAAGAGTAGACACCAATGCCAAGCCCCGTGATGATTACAAGCGTCACAAGGATTGTAAAACAAATTAAAATGGTCTTTAATCGTGGTCGCAACATACATGTAGCGTAGTACGAAATTGTCTCTGAAGCAAAGCTCAGATGCAGTTGATTGAAAGGATCGTTTGTGGCTAAGAAGAAATCTTCTGCTAAGCAAACCAAAAAAGCTTCTCCAAAGAAGGCCTCAGTAAAAAAAACAGCTAAAACTACAGCTAAGGCCGCTCCGAAAAAGAAAACATCTCCAAAAGCAAAACCAAAAGTCGTAGCGAAGAAAAAAGCTCCGGTGAAAGCGAAAGCTAAAACTGCTGCTAAAAAATCTGCGCCAGCGAAAAAAGCTGTTAAAAAAGCGACTCCGGTTAAGTCAGCGAAGAAAACTCAAACAAAAGCTCCTGCGAAAGCAGTTGCAAAGCCTGCAGCTCAACATTTGTTGAAGCCAGCGGCGCCAAAGAAAGCTTTGGATTTGAGTCAATTTGTAACTCCACTAGATGACCGCATGATCGTGCAAGTTTCTGGTGCAGAAAGAATGACTGCTGGTGGTTTGTATATTCCAGACACTGTCGCTGATACTTCTGGCAATTTGGAAGGCACTGTTGTGGCAGTTGGCCGCGGTCACGTAAGTAAGAAAGGTCACCTTCGTCCGATGGACGTAGCCGTTGGCGATAAAGTTGTTTTTTCTGAATACGCGGGCTCAAAAATTAAAATTCAAAATGAAGACCTGATCATCATTCGCGAAGGCGACGTGATGGGCGTGGTTGCGAAATAAGGGAACACAATGTTGAACAAAAATTTGATCAAAGTTTTGGGTCTTTCCATTGCATTGATGTCTAGCACTGCGGGTGCGATGGCGTTGGACTGGAGCGGTGGTTATCGCGCTGAATGGACAGAAGTTGATAAACCTTCTTTGGGTACGCCTCCGCAAAGAAAAGCTTATGGTTTGAACTCTTTGTACCTAAGCCCAAAAATCATCGCGGCTGATGGTGTGAACATCAATTCAAAATTCGATATCTTGACGAACTCATTCTACAACAACTCTCAGTTGGGTGAAATCTGGGGTCTGAATGATAGTTCGCCTGTTGTGAACTCACAAAATCAAGGCACATCTTCAATTCGCGTCAGCCAACTTTATTTGACTGTGAATCAAGAGTACGGCGCTTTGATGGTCGGTCGTGTTCCTTGGGAATTCGGTTTGGGCATGACTTACAATGCAGGTAAAGGCATGTTCGATCACTGGTATGACACTCGTGATTTGATCGCTTACAAAATCGTTGTCGGTGACTGGTTCATTATGCCGATGTTGGGTCGCCAACAATCAACTGATTTCGGTCAAGGTGGCACAATCAGCACATTGGGTGTGCAACTTCAATACGAAAACACTGAAAACAAATCATTGATCGGTGTGTATATGGAGCAAAAGAAAGGTGCGGCGAACGCACTTGACTATTCTGCAAGCCAAATTGCGGCTTACGGTGCTTCAGGTGCCGCTCCGAATGCATTGAATGAAACAACAACAAGCTTCGTGTTGGGTCGCGGTTGGGACAGCTTCGGTTTCAAATTGGAAGCTTCATTCTTGCAAGGTGAAACAGGTCTTGTGACTTCTTTCGGCGATGACATCCGCTTGGGTGGTTATGGTATCGCTGCTGAATTGTATTTCCCACGCCAACAATCTAAATGGGATTGGACTGTGAAAATGGGTATGGCGACTGGTGATGACGATTCAACAAACTTCGGTGGTTTCGCTTTCGATCGTAACTATGAAGTGGGTATGTTGTTGTTCAACCACCGTTTGGGTGGTGGACCAGATTTCCTTCAAACAAACACGGTGAAACCAACAACGGGTTCAAACGGTGCAACTTTGAACGTTGGAAACTCTGCGGATGACGAATCTGTGAGCAACGCAGTTTACATCGCGCCGACAGTGAACTACGCATGGAATGACAAATTCGATTTGAAGAACACGCTCGTTTATGCGCAATTGTTGAACACAGTGAAAAATTCTGTTGATGCAAAAAAAGATTTGGGCCTAGAATGGGATATCGAGTTGGTTTACAAACCGAGTGATCGCATTCAGTGGGTGAATCAAATCGGCTTGCTCTTCCCGGGTGATGCTTGGAAAAATGGTACAGGCACAGACGGTAACTTGAGCAGTGATTTTACATTTGGATTTGCAAGTAAAGCCGCCATCAGCTTTTGATAACAACTTGATTGCACTTTGTACGACAGCTTGATGACTTAATTTTACATCTTGTTTGGTGGTGAGCAGGGCCCCCGGGAGCAATCCCGGGGGATTTTTTTTATCCAAATGATATCTTTTTGCGCAAATCGCGATCTGTTCTTACACTGAATGCATGAAATATCTTTTTCTGCTTCTTCCTTTGTTGTTCGCCTCTGGCTGCATCCATAAAAAGCCGCGTTCTGGTTCGTTAACAAGAACCTTTCAGATGAAACAAGTCCCGTTGACTCCTTATCATTGGAAAATTCAATACGATGGCGGTGGAAAAGTTCTTTTCAACCCTGATGGTAGTGGTGATTTGATCTATCAACCGCAGCAAGCTCTGACTTCGGCGCAGACTTTTGCGACTCTTTTATTGTTGAAAGACAGTTTGGATGTTCCGCTGACGGATTACGCTGTGAAGATCGAAGTGACGACCGCGAAGCAGTTGCGCTCATCGACTCCAAATGATTGGGAAGTTTTCTGGTTCTTTGGAAACTACGTGCAGAACGGCCCGAATGATAAGACTGCCAATTATTTTTTGTTAAAGCCAAATACCGGTGTCGAGATCGGCCGCGCGTTTGAAGACGTAGGCCAGCACTTCCTGAAAACTGATGAAGCCAGTGAAATGAAAATTGGCGAACGCGCTACTTTCATCATTGTAAAGGAAGGAAAACGTTTTCAAGTGTATAAGAACGGACAAGAAATTATCGATTATCAAAGTGGGCAAATGCCTGACTCTTTGTATGATCAAGCGGGAGCTTTAGGGCTTTACAGCGAAGATTCATTAATCAGAGTTCATTCATTTGCCTATCAAAGACTCTAGGAGAGATCGTGAAAAAATTGATTCTTGCTCTGTTTGCTACGGTTCTGGTTTCTGGTACTGCGAAAGCGTCTGAAGATTATTGGACTCAGGTCGTTTCATATACGACGACAGAAGATTCGCCTGCATATCGTGATATTCTTGTTCACAATCCCGGAACATATTCTGAAATGCGTGTGCAAATGAGTGGAGCAGGATATATCGATCGCATCGATACAATTTCTTTGTTCTTGTGGGGTAAAGAAGTAGACGGTCTTGATGGTCACTATGAAGCGGGCGAGATGAAAGCGGTTTACTTTGGTTCACGTCAAGTACGATGGATCCGCTTGTATGCACGCTCGGCACCTCCGGGAATGCCAGTGAATGTGAAAATTTGGATGAGATAAAAAAGAAAAAGGCCGCTTCAATGAGCGGCCTTTTTTATTTGGAATTATTGTAATTGCCATCCCGGCGATTCGCAGACTTGCAAAATCACCGCACGCCAACGATTCATCACAGTTTCACCATTTGCAGCAAGCGACTTGTCGAGCTCTAATAAAGAACTCACAACTAATGCTGGCGCATCGTCACCGCGATAGAACAATTCATAAATTTGTCCAACCGCAGACGCTGTCGGTGCCGTTGAATGTATCACTTTTTCTAAGACAGCGGTAACACCTTGATCGACACCTAAGATATTTTCGCACGCTTGGACGTTGAAAGACTGTCGAACCGTGTTGTCTTCAGATTGATATGGCAAATTCGCATTGGCAATAGAGCCACCACAATCAAATCCCGAATAAGAACTGTAAGGATCGCAACCTTGGCCGTATTGAGAGCCCTTAAAGAACACCCATTGATTAATCAGACCTTCAAGGTTTGGAACGGGTGTTGTTGTGGACGTAAAGACTTCTCTGAACAAAGCGGCGACATAATTTTTATTAACCATCTGCACACGTTGCGTGGGCAAGACAGCTTCTTGTTGCGATGGATGATTTAAATCATTCGAACCCATCGACAACGAGTTTGCCGATGAATCAATGGCTTCAAATCCGCCCAATTGCGAACAGTTTTGATAGAACTGAGTCAAAATCAAACCAATGATGATGCCGCCGAATAATCTTTTTGAATTTTTCGTCACGAATTCACCGTTTTCGCTGGGAAGTTAATAATAAGTTTTTCGCCAGTCAAAGAAGCCAATGGCTTCGCCAAATTCTGATAAGGATTTTTTGGCGCACGCAAAAGTTCTGCAACCGTTGACGCCGCCATTGTCGGAGTCGGTCTGCCGTTTTGATTGTAACCATCAATAGGCGCACCCAAACCTTGAGTCCCTTGATAGCCGCCACCAGGGCCACTTTGATAAATGTTACCCACACAATGTGGACCATTCGTAAAGGCACCCGAGAAAACACTCGTCACCATTTGATTGAAACCGTGGTCACTGCCCGAACCGTCAGAGCGTGCACTTCGACCAAAATCAGACATCAATTGCACAACGGTTTCAGACCAAACGTCTTTACCATTTACTTGTGCCGCTTTTAATTTATCAGTTAATTCTAACAATCCTGCAGCGAAGGCACGGAATAAAGCTGTCGTATAGAACAGACCTGCCATACCACCAGATTCATGCATGTCGTGAATCAAGTGATGTGCTACTGCGCCTCCTGTGTTTTGTTCTTGTAGCATGACGCCTGGAACTTCACCCATTTGAATATCGATCGAAGTCACAAGGCCTTTAGTTAAAACATACTCTGCTAACGCTAAACTTTCAGCCCATGAACCGGGACCTGTTGTTTGGCTCATGCTATTGCGAAGATCGAAATCTTTTGAAAGCACCATGCCGCGATTGCCGCTGGCAACGTGCAATTTCCATAATGCATTTTCCTGCGAAAACAATCCCAGGTCACTGATTCCAGGAAGACCTGATTGGCGCATGCTGGTTAAAATCACCTGATTATAACGAGCGACTGCTGGTGCCCAGTAAGAGTTGATGTCACTGACCCCAGCCTTCATCAGTTTCGCTGCATTATCTAAATTCTTTTTTACTACTGCGGAACCCGAGCGATCTGATTTTGCATAAGCCGACAGGCGGGCTTGTGCCAATTCATACGCGGCGATATTACGAGTCTTCACGTTGCGACCGGCAACGCGACCTGGATCTGGCGCCGCAAAACCTTGCATTAAATTTAACAAGGGCGAACCCGTTAATTTGTTCATAGCCTTGCCATGCAAAGAAACGAAGTTACCGAAGTCACCGCGATCAGGCCATTGCACAGCCTCGAAAGTTTTCGTGGAACTATCGGCTGCTAAGCCGCCAATCGACGACACACCACCGACCGGTGTCTGTTGAGCACTGGCGTTGAAAGGATGACCATCAAGGCCCGAGCCGTAACCACGAATAACCAACATGTTTTTAAGAAGATCAGTCAATGGACGATTCGCATTTGCGGATGTGAAAACCGTATGACTGAACATGTGTGGAACCATCACACCGTTATATTCGAAAGTGGAATAAGTGACTCCTGATGCACGTCCATTCGAATTAACGAACTTCGTTGCAACCATTGGATTGAATGCTGGAGTGGGATCGCTTTTATTCGGCGCAATCCAGTGATCGAAAGCATAACGATACGGAGCTCCGATCATCATCACATTCACGTAATTACGAATGCCTTCACCTGCGACTGTTTCCGCATGGGCTTGACGAATAAAGCCATTCGCCATGACATTCAAAAGTCTTTCAATCGGTGTTGGCGTTAAAAACGAACCGCCGGCAATCAAGCCACCTTGTAAAAACTGTCTACGATCGAATTTATTTTCGCTATCAGACATACAAAGCCTCTCATTAAGGACGATAGTTCGCCGCACGGTAATAGTCAGAATTCATAATCTTTTTAATCATATTTCTTACGGATTGATCCGCTCTTAGACCGGCGCCAAGATCTTCAACGAACTTGCGGTCTTTCACCGACTCTTCGGAAAGCTGTTTATTCAAAGTGGCATTGCGTGGATCAGTACGGTCGTACAAAGAAACGGTAATGCCAGTGAAGTATTCAAAATATCTTTTTGCGGCACACTGATAGAAGTCATCAGTCGCGGCGAACGCAGCACCTACGCCAGCAACGTTTGCAACATTTTGATCTACCAACGCACCCGTTGCGAAAGATCTAAAGTACACGCGACCCGACGGTGTTTGACGGTGGAAATTAGGAACTGTTTCTGATGGCCAGCCAGTGACCGAACCTTGATTCACACTGAATGTCGCCATCAAAGTGGAAGTTTTAGTTGTCTCTGGAGAGACGTCAGTTAAGCGTGCGAAATCCGAGTTCGTCGTCACGACGTTACGAAGCGTGTAACCCATCGGATCTAAATTCGCGTGGCACATCACACAGCTGCTAGCATTTCTAAATGGCGTTGAAGAATTACCCACAACATATTGCATGACATCGGATTCACGCAAAGCGGGAAGAGTCGCACACATGAAAGTTTGCATATTCGTTTGTGACCAACGACGCGGAACTTTCAAAGCACCATTCATGATCGTGCCTTTGCCATGACCGAAGTTCATCATGATATAAACGGGCGTACCTAAAATACCACCGCCCAAGCCGGTGTTGATATCGAACATATAATTTAAGCCTGGAACGTTGTTACCACGTTGATCTGTGAATGCTGCTAACGTCACGTTGTTAGCAACGGCTGTATCACTTGTGTTTTTCAAGCGCACACCCACAAGATCACCCACTTCAATTTTTGGAAAGATCGCAAAACTTGAAGCCGTCGTTGTGATATTCGTCGTGAAGTTACCAACTGTCGGCATGAACGCAAACTTGTTCACGTTCAATTCGCCATTGTTACCATAGATACGACGACCCGGAAAATTCACCGCCCAATTCACGCCGATCTTTGCACCCATCGGTTGGTCTTCGCGCAGACCGTGCACGCCGGTTGGTGAAGTCACGATATCTGAATAGCGTCCTGTACTAGAAAGCACAGCGCGACTGATGAACAATGCAGGTTCTGTCGAATCGTAAATATCACCAGTGCCATTTGAGGTTTCGTTGTTGTTATCTTGAATTTGTTCAACTGTGTTTGCAGTGAACCAGCTTCTATGAAAGCTCGTAAGATTCGCAAGAATCGCACGAGCTTCAGAATCATTTTTATTCGTTAAATAACCTGACGTTGGATCAAGCACTGCTTTATCCAGAAGCTCGTTACACGCAACGATGCCTTTTTTAAGACCGGCTTTAACGTCGGCCATACTTGAACTATTGAGTGGAACTGGTTTGCCTGTTAAATGGGAATAACAACGAGCAAAGAGGGCTCTTTCAGTCAGATTTTGTGCGAATGAAATAGAAGAAAAAAGCAGCACCAGTGCTGATGCACCAAAAATTCTGAACATGGTTTTTCCCCCTCGATAGTAGCCTTCAATTTATCGGCAGGAAAACATCATGAGTTGAATTTCAGTCTTAGTTTGAGACAGCGTCAGAAGCACTATATTCGCTTGGAGAGTTTCTGGAGCACTTAGTGAAAATCTTAACAAAAAAAACGGGCCCGTCGTGGGCCCGTGGAGGATTGGGAACTAATATATTTCACTGCGGTTCTGGTTATCGGCGACCAACTGGAACCATGATGTATTGCACGTTGTTCGTGTTACTTGTTGAAGTTGCACCTGGAATTGCAGTGCTTGGTACAAGTGTTGGAGTTACAACTTGAGTTTGTTGACCTACACCGCGACCTGGAGCCAAGCGTGGAGCTACAAGAGTTGGATCAATACTGCCTGGCATAGTTGGACCAACTGATGTGCCTGGAAGTTGTGGTTGAGTGCCTACTCCTGCATTCGGTACAGTAATTTGACCAGGAAGAGTTGTGCCTGGTTGAGTTACCACACCTGTCGTGATCAATTGACCGTTCACGAAGTTGAAGTTTTGCGGAGCAGAGATCAAAGAATTCAAGATTTGATCTGCTGGGTTTGAGTATGACCACACAACACCATTCAAGTCAGCGTAAGAGATTGATTGCTCTGACAATGACTGATTCGCCCAACCTGTTTGCATGCTCGCGAAGTTGTTTTTCGCAGAGTAAACTTGGTTGATACCTTGTTGGTACATTTTCATCCATTGGTTAGAAGCATTCAAATCGTTCGTATTCAAAGCCGTTTGCCAGTTTGTATAGAACGTTTTGACCGTGTTACCTGCGTAACCAATTGAAGCCGCAAGTGTAAGACCCATGCGTTTACGAAGGTCTACCCAACCTTTTTCAGTCACCATTGCATCTTGAATTGCTGTCAAAGAATCCAATGCAGATTGGTTTTCTGAAGAGTCGTTGCTTGCGATAGCTTGAGCAAGTTGTTGTTGTACGTATTTACCGTAGAACTCAGCGACTTCTTTTTGATTTGCTTTTTCATCGCTCAATACTGAAGTGATTTCGTTAATACGGCAGTCCATAGACTCTGCGTCTTTTTCTTTACCGCACTTTTTCAAAGCCTTTTCAGTGAAAGTAGCTTTTGCTTTCGGTTTTACTTTTTCTTCTGGTTTTTCCGGTTTTTCTTCGTCAGCTTTTACAACCGGTTTTTCTTTTTGTTCTTCAATTTTTGCCATCACTGCAACGTTAAGTGCATCGATGTCTTTTGTATTTTTATCGAAAGTGACGTCTTTCAATACGAATTGATCGCGTTCGCAATCTTCGCAGAAACCTTTGCCTTCAACATATTTAGGAAGTAAAGCCAGGACTTTCTTATCACCTGCTTTAATGTATGTAACGTCAGCAACACCTTTAGCTGTTGTGATTTTACTAGTGATTACATCTTCTGATTCGGAAGCAAGTTCCGCCGATGCAAGTCCACCATTGTGAGAATTAAAAGATACATTAAAACCAAGTACCAGCAGTAGTGCTGATGCCATTGCCCATTTTTTCTGAGCGTAAGTGAAAGTTTTCATAAGTCCTCCTGTTAATAGGTCTTCCAGACCCTTTTATCTACAGTGATGTAAAGCGAAGGCCGGGCCAGAACAGGCCTGTCGTGCCAGCCGTCGTAAACGATGGAATTCGTTAAGAGTTCTCATGTTGAGAAGAGTTTCCTGGCAAAGCCGGCTTGTCGAACTTCTATTGCCCCGCTCTGAGACTGGATTTTAATGCATTAATTTCAATGACTTAGGTCATCACGGGCGTCTATGGGCGGTGGCACGTGAAAAGGACTCTTTTGGGCACCTTCTGCTTGCCTGCAAGCCACAAAATGAAGGATAACCACCGCGATGAAGTTTCATTTCCCGAAGAGTCCCAAACCAGAACACATTGCCGAAGCCGATTGGAATAATTGGACGTGGCAGTTACGTCATTCGTTGAAGACTCAACAGGATTTTGCAAAACATTTTGAATTAAGCAGCGACGAACAAGCGGCCTTCAGTGAAGGTAAAGAGCTTTTCAATATTCGCACGACTCCGTACTACGCAAGTCTTGCGGGTGGCCCAGGTGAATCGATTCGTCAGATCTTGATGCCCCAAAAGCACGAGATCGAAGATGGTGCACAACAGATGCTTGATCCTTTGGGCGAGATTCAAAACAAAGCGGCTCCGCGTTTAATTCATCGTTATTCAGATCGCGTTTTATTTTTGATTACTGATATTTGCAGCGTGTATTGCCGTTTCTGCACACGCAAACATTTCACAGGCCAAGAACAAGCCTTCATTCGTAACGAAGAATACGAACAAGCGATTGCTTACATCAAAGCTCATCCAGGTATTCGCGAAGTTATTTTGTCAGGTGGTGATCCACTGACGGTTGGTGATAATCAGCTTGATCGTGTGTTGGGTGATCTGCGCGCCATTGATCATGTCGAGATCATTCGCATCGGTTCCCGCATGCCGGTGGTATGTCCTATGCGTATCACTGATGATCTGGTGAAGATTTTGAAAAAGCACAAACCAGTGTTCGTGATGTCACACTTTAATCACCCGAATGAATTAACTGCCGAAGCCGCTGAAGGTTTAGAGCGTTTGGTGGATAACGGTGTGCCGGTGATGAATCAGATGGTGCTATTAAATGGTATCAACAATCATCCAGCACTTGTACAAGCCTTGAATCGTCGTTTGTTGTATTTGCGCGTGAAGCCTTATTACATGTTCCAGTGCGATCCTTCGATGGGCACGGATCATTTAAGAACTTCTGTGGAAGACTCTTTAGAAATTCAAAAAGAGTTGTGGGGGCATTTGTCGGGCTTAGCGATGCCGAATTTGTCTTTGGATATTCCAAATGGCGGTGGCAAAACTTATTTGGTTCCGAATTTCCAAACAGCGCATGAAGGCACTGTTCGTAAATTTACAGGCTGGGACGGCGTCGATGCGGAATACGTAAGTCCATCGCCAGATAAAATCAAAAAACCTTTCGTGGGCCCTTACGAATCAGAATGGGCCCAATTGAAGAAAGGCAAAACTCCGTCAATCTAGTGCGGAGTAAATTCCAAAGTCAGATACGCATAATCGTTTTCTACACCTTGAGAGAATTCCAATTTCTCTGGCAGAACTTTGCCTTTGAATTGCAACCACGTTGTTGTTGAAGAAAACATTTTTGTTGGAACTTGGTCACGGTCTGTAACCCAATACAAAATTTCGATCGCAGATTTGTCGGCCTTTGCTGAATAGAATTGTTGTGCCAGGAAGTGCACACGGAAAACTCTAAGCATGTTTGTGCCTTTGCCACACCATACGTCCCAGTCCCATGCATCGGGTCTGTCGTAAACGTGGGCGCAGTTCAAGCGAATCTCGCCGTCGTTTGACATGTACGTGAATTTTACGTCGTCTTCTTGGATCGCTTTGATGCCGACTTTAGAAAAGCCTTTTGGCACAGGCGCTGCGAATGAAAGGGCAGGGATCACGAATAAAATTGCTGCGAATAATACTTTGAGTGTTTTCATATTAAAAGCGTAACAAAAAAGGGCTGCATGGAGCAGCCCTTTTTCAGAAATCTTTTGCTATTGAAAACTACCAGATAACAGAGAAGTTCAATACAGCAACTTCGATACCCATGTCGATGTCGCCTTTTTTAACCAAACGGAACTCTGGAGAGTAGCTAACGTTGTTCCACAAAGCGAAACGTTTACCCGCGCTCAAGAAAAAACCGAATTTTTCTTCGCCGCCATCACGGTTGTCTTTAAGAAGACCGTAAAGACCCAAACCCAATTTCGCGAAGAATGCATTTTTAAGATCAGATTGGAAGTTGTAAGTACCAACAGCCAATAGGTCGATCAAAGTTGCGCTGTCGCCACCAGTTACTTCTTTTGGAAGAAGTTGAATACGAGCTTCGCCACCAACTTGGAAACCATCTTTCAAGTAGTGAGAGTAAGAAGCACCAACGTCGATCACTGTCGCAGTGTCGCAGTCTTTACATGCTTTTTCTGAAGTCAAAACACCACGAGTAAGAATAGTTGTGAACTCGTGTTGGCTGCCTGAGCCACCTGAAAAGAAGTTTTCAGAAGAAGCATAGCTTCTTTCAGCTGTTGGTGAGTTTTTAGCTACAACAGTGCCAGTAGATTTAGATTTTGCGTGAGCTACAGATACAGACAACACCAAAGTAGCCAAAGATACGATCAACTTATTCATGAAGAGTCTCCTTTTGTTTAGACCGCCAAAATTTTTTCTCAGGTTTAGAGGTCTAGTCAATCTCATATTCAGACATTATTGCGAGGCGCACTAACTCCTTATTGTTTCCATGAACTCAAAAAGGTCGGGTGCGGTCTTTTCATGAAATTCCGGGTCATGTAATCTAGGAGTATGCGCTTTTTGCTTTCATTCGCCGGATTGTTGTTCGTTTCTACTGTTTATGCGGGAGCTTCAGTCACATCATCACCATGTACAACGATGCCTTCGAGTTTCTTGTCGGACCTTGTGAAAGGTGAACCTAGTGCGCAAGGCACTTTGTGGCAGATGGTTAAAGAATGTCCGCAACAAGTTCAGAATCTAGGAAACTCATCCATGGAGCGCCTAGTTGTAAAAGGCAATTTAGCCAACTGGCAAAAAAATCTGGAAGACGTCATTCGCAGAGACTACCAAGATCGCAGTCTTGATCAGCAGGAAAGCGACTTCGAAAGCCTTGCAAAAATTCTGGGCAAGGGCCCCAACGACGCTAAGGTGCGCGATTTAATCAAACAGTCCAAAGACTCGAGCGCACGCGAAAAAGCATGCACCGCTAAAGACAACCGCGATGACTCTTTAGGAAAGGCACGCAATCAAGGTGAGGTGGGTTGGTGTTATGCCTTTACAGCGGCCGATCTTATTTCCCATAAATTAAAGAAACGTGTATCCGCGACTGACATTGCCTTTGGTTTTAACCAAAAAGATCCAACGATTCTTGGTGAGAAGTTAAAAAAAGCGATGGAAGCCGGAGAGCTGCTTAAGAAAAATCGTTTTACGCTCGAGACATCCAGCGACGGTGGTTTAACGACGGAAGCGATCAACTATCAAACCGCTAAAGGCGTGTGTTTGGAAAAAGATCTTCCATCCGATGAAACGACAATGAGCAGTCTTAAAACATCTTTAGATGAGTTAGACCGTTTGAAATATCAAATGGAAAAAGATCCGCAGATGTGTCAGTTCGGCGCCTACAAAGCAAGCTTCGCACGTTTCCCAGCGCTTCCACTTCGCGATATTTTGCAAACGGCTTACGAGACTGACTATAGCCAAGTCATGGTGAAGCTTGCCGATAAAAACTGCGAAGGCAAGCGAGTCTCGATGAAAGGCATCGAGGCGATTGAAGTTGTGGTAAGGAACGAAAAGACCGCGCAAGAGGCTTTGAAAATGGTCGACAGCGCCTTAGACAATAAGTCAATTGCGGGCATTGGTTATGACATGAAGGTTTTAGGTGATGAAGAAGCCGAAAGTCAGTCGCACGCCTCTTCAATCGTGGGTCGAAGATATAATGCGCAAACAAAACAGTGCGAATATCTATTAAGAAATAGCTGGGGAGACAAATTCGACGATTCATCTCCACTGGAAAATGACAAAGGTTATTACTGGGTTCCCAGATCAAATCTGAAAAGGGTTCTTTCAGACGTGACGGTCATTAAGTAGTAAGCCGAAAGATTCGGCTTACACTCTTTCAAGACGTGCGTATTTCACGACAAACTTTTTCACAGTGTTATCCGTGAACATCACGCTGACTTTCAAGTTATCGCCAGCACCTTCTGTTGCGTAAACAGTTCCCACACCAAACGTCGGATGGCGTACACGCATGCCCTTGTTGTATGTGCCAGAACCTGCTCCAGTGCTTTCGTAATCTGGGAAGTCTTGTGAATCGAAATCATCATGACCGCCACTGCGCGCTTTATTTCGGCCCGTTGCCGAAGATCCCCATGACGATTCATAGTGATCACCAACACTGCCTGTAGAACCATAACGATTCACAAAGCGCGGAGAATCCGCTGCCGCTGAAGTGAAGTGCATAAGCGCTGATGGAATCTCTTTAATGAAGCGAGATTGCGGATTGAATTGCTCTTGGCCCCAAACTCGACGCATCTTTGTGAAAGTCAGCCACAATTTTTGACGAGCGCGAGTCATGCCCACGTAAGCCAGACGACGTTCCTCTTCAATGTCTTCTTCGCTTTCAGATTCAGCCGCACGACCGCTTGGGAAAAGGTTTTCTTCCATGCCCACGACGAACACATACGGATATTCCAAACCTTTGGAAATATGCAAAGTCATTAACGTCACAGAGTTCTGTTCCTGATCCAAAGAATCAACGTCACTGACTAAAGCCATCTCTTCCAAGAAGCTTGTCAAAGTGGATTCTTCGCCACGTTCTTTCGCGAATTGTGCGATAGCGTTGTCGAGTTCTTCTAAGTTCTCGATACGTGCTTGCGCTTCTGGTGATTCATCTTTCTTCAACGCCTGAAGATATTCAGTGCGATCCAAAACGATGTGATAGAAGTCAGTCAACTTGAATGACGTGGCATCGCCTTGCAAAGCATCCATCATGTCTAAGAAACGACGCAGTTTTCCAGTTGTACCAGCGTTGAAGATTTTCGCTTCAATTGCTTTTTGCGTGCCCAAGTACATCGTCAAACCATTTTGCGCGGAAAACTCTTCGATCTTATCGATCGTTGTTTTACCGATACCGCGAGCAGGAACATTGATAATACGTTTCAACGCAATATCGTCTGCCGGGTTCACAGCAAGCTTCATGAAAGACAGAACGTCTTTGATTTCCATGCGTTCATAGAAACGCACGCCGCCCACCAGGCGATAAGGAATCGCCAAGGTGCGAAGTTGTTCTTCAAGCACGCGTGATTGCGCATTGGTACGATAGAAGACGGCGTAGTCATTGTAAGAACCTTCGCCCTCATTCATCATCGTTTGAATTGTTTTAGCGACGAATTTTGCTTCGTCGTATTCGTTACGTTCTTCGCGAACTTGGATCAGATCGCCTTCTGGATTTGAAGTGAAAAGAGTTTTGTCTTTTCTTTGCGAGTTGTTTTTGATCACCGCCGTCGCAGCGTTGACGATGTTTTTAGAAGAGCGATAGTTTTCTTCCAATTTCACGACAACAGCTTCAGGGAAGTCTTTTTCAAAATCCAAAATGTTTTTGATGTCAGCACCACGCCAGCTATAGATCGACTGATCTTCGTCACCGACAACGCATAAGTTGCGATGTGCTTTCGCCAGCATTTGCACCAAAAGATATTGGATGTGGTTGGTATCTTGATACTCATCCACCATGATGTATTGGAATTTTTCTTGATACATTTTCAAGATGTCTGGATACATGCGGAATAGATCGTAAGTCTTCATCAGAAGATCGTCGAAATCCAAACTGTTCGCACGTTTCATCTCGAGTTCATATTTTTTATAAACTTCGACAGTCTTCTGATCCATCAAGCGCTTCGATGATTTTTCTAAACCTTCTGGAGTCAGACCCAACATCTTTGCGTTGCTGATGCGTGCTTGGAAATTTTTTGCGGGATACATCTTGTCGTTGATATCCAACGCCGTCATGACTTTTTTGATTTGGCTCAACTGATCTGAAGAATCGTAGATCGTGAAGAACGGCTTATAATCAAGCAAAGTGATGTGACTGCGCAAAACGCGCACGCAGAAACTATGGAATGTATTGATCCACAATTGCTCGCGGATCATCACGCCCATGTCGTTCAAGATCTTGTAAATACGGTGCTCCATCTCTTTGGCGGCCTTATTTGTAAAGGTCACGCAAAGGATACCGTCTGGAGCCGCAGCCCCCTGGCCAATGATATTTGCCATACGGTGAGTAAGTACGCGGGTCTTACCAGAGCCAGCGCCTGCCAAGATAAGAAGGGGACCGTTCAGGGTCTCGATCGCTTCCTTTTGGGGAGGGTTCATATTTTTCGTAACAAATTCAAGTACATCCATTAACTTCCCCCTCGTGGCAGTTGGCCCCTCTGTCGAAACTTTGGTAGGATTGACAAAGTTTGCCTATCCCTAAGTTTTCATTGAGATTTTGCCCGAACTCGACTACAACTATAACGCGTTTAGTCAAGGGGCTGTTGGAGCCCTCCCGGTTATAGTGTGTCGAGAGGATTTTGTGAAGTTCGATTTTCAGCGAATCACAGCAGCAATTTTGATGGCGACGACTCTCGGAGCCTGCTCTGCCAATCCTGACTCTGCGTCGACTTCGGGCGACGTAAAAGTCCTAGCTCCCATGAATGATGCCAGCTCCAAAAATAGCTACTCTTTGCAGTTTATTGACCTTATCGGCCTTTCCAATCTTCAAGAAGTTTCGGGAAAATTTGTTCGTTTCTTTTTTAGTCCACGCATTATCAACAATCACCTGAATGGCTCCGCTCCAAAGGGTCGTTTTATTCGCAATACTGATGGCAACTATGTGCCGGGCAATGATTTGTCTCAGCAAATGGTGGTGATCTATGCGCACATGCAAAGACTTGCGGCTTTGGATGCCGAGGTTGGTGCGGGTGATGTGAATAAGTGGCCTCGTGATGTCGGTATCGGTGTGCGCGTTAAAGGCGGAATGAGTAATAACGCTTTCTATGATGGCAAAACAGATTCAATGCTTTTCGTTCCCTACACGCAACCGGATCTTCCGATTGCAGCGAATGGCGGAATTCTTGCGCACGAACATTTCCATTCTTTGTTTTATAAATTAGTTCTTAAAGGTTTGAACGAAGAAGCATCAGTGCACGATCGTAATTTGTTTTTGCAGGCTTCAGGAATTTCAGCAGATGACAAACACACTGCTGACGCGACTCCGGCACCCATTGGTCGTTTGGAAGCACGTTCTGATTTCAGATCGTTGGATAAAGATGAACTACAGGAAGCTTATCACACAGCTTTGATGCGTGGCTTGAACGAAGGTTTTGCGGATTTCTGGGGTTGGATGTACACGGGCAATCCTGATTTTATCGCGGCCTCTTTGCCTTCGCAAAAATCAGTTCGCAGTTTGGAAGTTAAAAACGCAGATCTTGTGCACACAATGCCAAGTGAACTCAATGTTCGCAGAGACGTTTCGTTTTTCATGGTCAACAGCGGCGACAGCATCGAATTGAACAGCAACTTGATTGGTTACGCTTACACGTTAGGGACGCAATACTCACGCGTGTTGAAAAGACTTTCTGATATCACAAAAGAAGCGCGCAACTTAAGCGAAGCCGACGCCCGTTTACAAGTGGGTAAATGGTTGGTGAAAACTCTGCCGTCAGTGCGTGCGGGTTTGGCTGCTGCTGATAACGAAAATTTCTATAACTCTGCAAAACTACTTGATGGTTTGACGGAGTCGATGGGCGAGTTGCAACAGTCCGAGTGCGAGTACCTAGCACTTGTCCAAAATAATTCGGGCGGCATCATCGACGGTAAAAAGAAAACCTGCAAACAAGTTGACTCATCTTGGAAAGTTGTGACGGAGTAAGCTTATGAAAAAGCTTGCTTTGTTATTGGCACTTCTTATTTCTACACAATCTTATGCACAACCAGCGGCTGGCAGAGCGGAAGCGCCGCCAACATCTAAGCTGAAAATGCCATCGCCGCCCGAAGCACCGGTTGATTTGCAAGTGTATCCTTTGGGTGTGGAAATGCGTTACGAGCGCAACGAAAACCAAGAATTTGAAACTCACAACTTTATGAATTTCGCATTTGCGCTAAAGAAGAAAAACTTAGCGGCATTGATCGAATATTCTCGTTACACACAAGACTCTGGCAACAGCACAAGTGGTGTGAATCTAACTCATCAAGAAATGCTCTTGTGGGGCGAGTGGCATTTTGTGCAAAGTGAAGCGCCTGAGGGTTTCATGTCTATTTATGGCGGCTTGGGTCTTGGGGCCTATAACGAAGAAATCAAAACCACTTTGATGGGTGCTTCGCAAACCGATGATGGTGGTTACAAAGTGATATCGGCATTAAAGCTCGGTGCTTCTGCAGGATATAATCTAAATCATACTTGGGCTTTAGTGGCAGCTCTTGAAGGACGCGCACTGTTTGCCAGTGACTTCGATCCAAACCCGATTCCGAGCGGCGTTCTGCGCGTGGGATTTTCTTATAAGTTGAAATAAAAAAAGCCAAGTCGTGTGACTTGGCTTTTTCTTTTTGAGGACTAACGTTTTAGGAAGTCTATCCGTTAGATTACTCAGTGATTTTTTGAACGATCGCAGAGCTTACTTTAGCTTTGCTCAAAAGTTCTGTTCTGTAGCTTGCAGCTTCTTTCGGAGTTGCAAATTGACCAACGCTTACGCGGAACCAAGTTTTACCTTTAACAGTCGCTGGTACGTAGAATGCGCTGTAACCTTTGTCTTTCAAATCAGAAGCAAATTTTTGTGCTTCAGCTTCATCAGCGTAAGAAGCAACTTGCACTGTGAATTTACCAACAGTGTATTGCGCAACATCTTTTGGAAGAGAAGAAGGAACGCGTGCTTCTTTAGTCGCTGGAGCCGCTTTGTGCTCTGTTGCTGTTGGAGTTTTACCAGCAGCCAATTCTTTTGCCATTGCAGAAGGCTCTTGTTTAGCAGTCGTCGCAGGAGCAGCTTTTTCTTTACCGTGAGCAGTTGTTGCTACAGCTTTAGTTTCAGCTTTCTCTGCTTTTTCAGCGCCGTGTTCACCGTGCTCAGCAGCAGCAGTTTCAGCGTGTTCGCCTTCTTTGGCTTCAGTTGCAGGAGTGTTTTCATCAGCTACGAATTCTTCAGCCAACTTTGCGATTTCTGCATCAGTCATTGTGCCTGATTTTTTCTCGCCGTGTTCAGCAGTTGCAGCACCTTCTTCACCTTCATGAACAGAAGCTACTTCACGTTCTGCTTTCTCGCCTTTTTGAGGTTCTAATTGTGCCAATTGATGTTGGTTGTCACTGTACTTTTTGCCGACCAATGTTCCGATCGAAAAAGAAAGTAATGAGATAAAGAAAACTAATACTAGTTTTACGACAACATCTGTCTTAGAAGCCATTTTTTGAATCCTCATAAGTTTAAACTCGCTTGAATGCTTAAGTTTCGGGCCCTTCCTTTGGCCTTAGATCCATGTTAGCGTTAACTCACGTTAATGGTCAACGTTCAGGACCGGTCTTCGTTAGGGGAAAGCATGGAAAACAGCGTAAAATCAATGGATTGGCAGCAGGTCTTAGGTACAGCCATTAAGGCCGCGAGCCTTAGCAGACAAGTGCTTCTCAATTATTTCGGGAACTTAGAACACATCGAAGAGAAGTTTCAAGCCGGTTTGGTGAGCGAAGCTGACAAAGAATCCGAGCGTGTCATTGCGGAACATCTTAAGAAAAATTTTCCGACGATCGAGTTTTTGGGCGAAGAATCATATGCCGCTGGGGCTAAGGTCCAGTGGCAACCTGCGGGTCCACAAGGCCGTTGGATCATCGATCCGCTTGATGGAACAACTAATTATATTCATCGCTTTCCGATTTTCTGCATCAGTATTGGCTTAGAAGTCGATGGAAAAATTCAACTGGCGGTGATCGATGTGCCGATGTTGAATGAAACATACACAGCGATTCGTGGGCAGGGTGCTTTCGTTAATGGTCGCCCTTTGCGTGTCAGCAAAACTTCGCAGTTTAAAGATGCATTACTTGCAACAGGTTTTGTCGCAGAACACGAGCACGTGATTTCTGAACAATTAAAAATCTTTTCTAATATCGTTCGCAAATGTCGTGGAGTGCGCAGACCAGGCGCTGCTGCTTACGATCTTGCGCAAGTCGCACGCGGAGTCTTCGACGGTTATTGGGAAAGAAACATTCAACCGTGGGATGCCGCTGCGGGAATTTTATTAGTTGAAGAAGCAGGCGGAAAAGTTCAGACCTACAAAGGCGATGAGTATAACCCGTATAAGAATTCAATCATTGCCGGAAATGCCGACGTGGTGAAACAGCTGCAAACAGAGATCACTCCGTTTATTTCTGAAGGCACTCACTAAGGGGGTCAGCCGCGCGAGCAGGGGCGGCTAGGCAACTTGTCTTGAAAAGATCGCGATCACTGAAATACCGATAATAACCAAAGCCGTGCCGATCCATTGTGGCAGGCTCAGGTTTTGTTTATCGATAACCATCTCTAGGAATGTGCCCCACAAGAATGTTGTCGCGTAGATTGGGAAGACGACAGAAATCTTTCCACCCAAGCGATAAGCGATGACGAATAAAACCATCACTACGCAAAAGCTTAAAACTCCAAGCATGATGTTCCAATTTGCGTAAAGAGGAACCTCTTTCATTTTAGAGGCGCCCACTTTATAGAAGTACTGGCCACCGGCACCAAAAAGAGCAGCGATCAAATTCAAAATAATTGGAATCGTTTGGTTCATGGCCTTGTCCTTAAATCAAATATTTAAATGCGTAAAAGAAAACGATTGAAGTTAGTGCCAGTGAATCCACACGGTCTAACAAGCCACCGTGACCCGGGATTGAGTTTCCAAGGTCTTTAATGTTCAAGTCACGTTTGATAGCAGAGAATGTGATATCACCAAAGAATCCAGTGAAACCGATCAACGCACCAAGAACAGCGGCCTGAGTGCCTGTGACACCGATGAAGTTAGAAATCGCATATGACAAAGCTGTTGTTGAAGCAACACCGCCGATAAGGCCTTCCACCGTTTTCTTTGGAGAAATCTCTGGGCACACTTTTGTTTTACCGAACAACTTACCCCAAGTGAATTGGAAGACGTCGTTAATTTCAGTCGCAAGAATAAGGTAAAGTACTAAGTGATATTTTTGTTCTTGTGGAACGAAGTCTTGGTGGTGCGAATACAACAAAGCAATGTGCGAAAAGCTGAACACCGTCATCATCATCGACCAGTGAATCACGCCCATCGTGCGACTGACGTTTTCAGTAGAACCAGACACGATACTGCGTAAGCTTAAAGCCAAGAACAACATCACCGGAATAAAAGTCAGGAAGAATGTTGTTTCATTGTAGTAAGCAAGAAGATATTGGATCGGAATCGCGCAGTAACAAATTCGCAAAACTTTTTGGTGGCTTTCGCTGAGGTTGTATTGCGTGATGATCTCGCGGAACGCAAAGATCGAAAGTACAGCAAGGCTTACTGTCGCTAAGATGTCGTTTACGAACAAAGCAACAGCGGCAACTGTGACCATCACCCACCATGAAAGTGTGCGCTCAATCAGTTCTGAAATAAGTTTGCCTGGTCCTTTAATCCAACGAACCAAACCGAATACGGAAGTGAGGACCGTCAATAATGAATAGATCGAAATCAATGCGATTGAAATTGATGAGTTCATTTTGTCTCCTTAAGCGCGCGCGCGTGGGAAGAGATACGACGAACGAGTGTTATTAATAAACCTACAAACATAATCCATAATGCCACGTAGACCGCATCGATATTGAAGATCATATCGATCGCAGTCGCTATCGTTAGCAAAGCCATGCGATGTTGTTTCGCCATAGGGCCCAAGAATTGATGGCCTAATCCTAAAGATGCGCCCAATGCGCGAATATACGCAGTCATTGTCGCAAGAAAAATATTTGTCGCAGCCAAGGCCATTCCGAAATCATGAGCTTGGCAGTAAAGACCCGCACCTAGGATAATGATCGCGTCAGCGATACGGTCAGGAATCTCATTATAAAGATCACCAACCGCAGACTTCTTTTTATATTCAATCGCAAGCATGCCGTCTAAAAGATTGCACAACAGACGTAATTGAATTCCAGCAATAGCAAAAATTAAAAGCCAAGAATTCGCAGTCGAATGAGCTGCGATATAGGCGACAAGTCCGCCCAATGCGAAAACAACACTCAAGACAGAAACCTGGTTGGGCGTGACATTCGTTTTCGCCACAGCCAAAGCCAACTGTTGAGCCCACGCTTTACCGCGCGTTTTCAACTCACGTCTTGATGATAATTGTTTTGCGGCGTTAGAGGATTCCACTTAAACCCTCTGTTGGATCGAAGATTCCACATTCCGCGTTTTTTTCGCGGCATTGCAGTGCCTTTGGCATCAGTGTCGACCACAACGCCCACAGCACCACCCAGCCTACAATCGCAGGAAGCAAAGCCAAAATAACGACTTTTGTTACCATAGAAATCTCACCTTTTTTATATTCAGTGGATTCTAGAGCAAAAGTTCCGCCACAAAATGGCTTTGTCAGGGTTCCGTTAATTTCCTTTTAAGGAAGTTTTCTAAGAACAGCACTGTCTAAGGATTTTACAGCAGCCGAAGGGTGCTACTTTCTTGCTTTTTGGAAACGAAAACCACGAGCGAAAATAGCATCTACCACACGAACCGGGAGCAGCTTCATCAGCCACGCTTGGAAGTGAATGTTCTTACCAATTAAATAGTAAGGATAGGGATTTGGCAGAGTGATCGCTTGCAAAACTTTATTCGTAACATAGCTTACGGGCACCGCGTTTTTTGCGACATCTGTGACGGCAGATTTCAGGCTATTAATAGCATCACCGTAAACTTCTTGAAGTTCTGGCGTCAGTTGCGCTTCCAGTTTTTCACTCTGAGCGATGGACTTATCCCAGATATCTGTTTTGATAGGACCTGGTTCAATCAAAATGACTTTCACACCTAACGAGCGCAACTCGCGGCGAAGAGAATCCGAGATCGCACGCACGGCATGTTTTGAACTTGTATAAGGAGCCAGAAACGGCGAAGACATTCGCCCACTGATGGAGCCAATGTTGATCACGCGACCTTTGGTTTTACGAAGCAAAGGAAGAAAGGCTTGAGTCACCTGCAGAAGGCCGAAGACATTGACTTCAAAAAGATTGCGCCATTCTTTTAAGTTCATGGCTTCAATCGGACCACCCAAGGCGATGCCGGCATTGTTGATCAAGACGAAATCTTTAACACTTTGTTGGGAAATAATATTCGCGGCGGCAACGACTTCTTCATTTGAAGTCACGTCCATACGAATGACATGTAGAGTAGGGTATTTATCTTTAAGATCTTTGAGTGCTTCAAGTTTACGAACGCAAGCCCACACTGTGTAACCTTGTTCTAAGCAAGATTTAGTAAGTGCGAAACCAATTCCAGTAGAAGCGCCGGTAATCAACACATGTTTCATACCGGCACGATATCAGGTTTTTTACTTTAGACTAAGTTTGTTTTACGAATTGCACATCTAGTTGCACTGTGACGTCGTCACCAACAAGGAAGCCACCGGCTTCAAGTGCTGCATTCCATGTTAAACCAAAGTCTTTGCGTTTGATTTTCGTCGTTGCTGAAGCACCAATTTTCAAATTGCCCCATGGATCTTTCATTTCATCCGTTGGGCCTTCAACCGCTAGGGTCACTGGCAATGTCACACCATGAATTGTCAAATCGCCGATCACTTTCAAGTCGCCAGCTTCGCCTTCAATGCGCGTTGATTTAAATGTGATCGCTGGATATTTTTCCACGTCGAAGAAGTCAGGGCTGCGAAGATGTGTATCACGTTGCGCTTCGCGTGTGTTCACGCTGGCTGCGTCGATTGATACGTCAATTTTTGATTGCAGTGGATTTTTTGCGTCGTATTCAAGTTTGCCCGACATTTTTTCGAAAGCGCCGTGCACTTTGGCAATCATCATGTGTTTGATTGAAAAGCTTGCTGAAGAGTGGGAAGGGTCGATGTTATATGTGCTCATAAAGTTCTCCATTTTATTGTTTTAGTATCTTGTTTAAATCCTCAACCGAAGACATACACAGCTTATCGAGCCTTTTGATAATTTATTAGATAGGAAAAACTGGAATCATTATCCAATGTATTGTATAATAGCATCATGGATTATAACGAAGTAGCGGTATTCATTAAGGTAGTTCAGACGGGAAGCTTCTCTGCAGCGGCAAAGAAACTTGGAATTCCTAACTCAACGGCAAGTTACAAAGTCTCATCTTTGGAAAAACGTTTGGGTGTGACTTTGATTCAACGAACAACTCGTAAGTTGAACATCACTCCGGCGGGGCAGGAATATTTTAAAAAATGCACATTGGCTTTTGAGGCGATTGAAGCGGCCGAAGCAGAAGTCGCAGCCGTGCAGGGGGAGCCACAAGGTCTTTTGCGTGTCACCGCGCCTAAAGAATTCGGTGGAGCTTTAATTGCGGAACTTATCGCTGAATATAAAAAGAAATATCCCAAGGTACGTGTCGAATTTATTCTGACCGAGCGACGCGTGGATCTTCTAAGTGAAAGTGTCGACTTGGCGATTCGTGCCGGAGAGTTGCAAGACTCTTCGTTGATTGCGAAGAAAATCGGTGGCGATTATTTCATCGTGGTCGCTTCACCAAAATATTTAAAAGCGCACGGCACTCCTACTCATCCACGGGAACTTCGTCATCACTCGTGTGTGCAGTTCACTCCGGTCGGTATGGATGAATGGCGCATGACGAATTCAAAGGGTTCCCTGAACGTTCCGGTTTCAGGCTCTGTTCTTGTGAATGATTTGACGACGGTTAAAAACTTGGCGGTCGCGCATGAAGGGATTGCTTACATTCCGTTGCATTTCTGTTCTGATGAATTGAATTCGGGAAAGCTTGTTAGAATTTTGCCAGAGTGGCGTTCAACGACCGCAGCATTGCACTTCGTTTATCCCGCACAAAAGTTTGTTAGCCCTAAATTAAAATCCTTCATGGAAATCGCTTCAGCGAAGTTGAAGAAAGAATTTGGTAACGAAATCTAAAAGAAAAAGAGGAGTGCGGCCCCTCTTTTTCTTTCTTACCCAACGAAGAACTTTGCGACTAGTGAAGGAATTTATCTTTCAACTCGCCGTATTTATGTTCAACGTTTTCGGATAGTTTTGCCATCCAGCCTTTTGCAGTTTCATCACTGATATGAAGTGAATCCATAACACTGTGAACTTTTTTGCTGGCTTCATCTTTCGATAGACCTGTGCGATCGCAAACCAGTTGAATTAAGTCATCTGGGCTTCGCAATGCAGTTTTGATCTCATCTTCAGAGATGTTCATACTAGGAAATTGACTCTGTAACGCGCTTTTGATGTCGCCGAATTTACCTTCAAACATTTGCATGTCCATAGGGAGCCTCCTACTCGATTAAGGTCGAGTTTCGTTGAATCTCTTTACACTCATAGGGCACTCCTCTTGCAGTGTTTCGTCAATATTCTGCGGAGTCCCGTTTCAAAGATCATGGGACTGTTTCTGTGTTTCTGACGCCAAAACTTTGACTAGCGTCATAGAATTTTTGGATGGAAACATTTTCCCCCGGGGAAAAAATTGCCTCATCTCAAATATGTTGGAACGCATCACTAGACCACAGGCTAAGGTCCTGTTGGCATTTGTGTTGCTTATAATTAATCCGAGATCTCTTTCATCATGGAGGATGAATAGTGGCTGAGGAAAAAGCGGCAGCAGCAGAAGCACCAGCACCGAGCGGTGGCTCTGGACAAAAGCCTATACTTCTAATCGCATTGGCAGTTATCAACATGCTTATCGTCGCTGGCGTGGGCTTTATGCTTTACAAAGGCAAACAGAAAGAAGCTGCCGAACCAAAAATCGAACAAGTTATTAAAGGTGAAGCGGAAGCTCAACACAAAGAAGCCACTGAAGAAAAAGAAGTGGTTGGTAAGGTTGTGCCGTTGGAAACTTTCATCGTAAATCTTGCGGGCTCTAAAGGTCGTAAGGTTGCGAAAGTTAACATGGAACTTGAAATCAAGGGTGACCATGCAGCGGAAGAGATCGACAAGCGCAAAGCGCAGATCCGCGACATCATCATCATCATTCTTTCAAGCAAGACTTATGAAGAAGTCTCTTCGCGCGAAGGAAAAGACAATTTGAGAAATGAAATTAAAGACACAATTAACTCTTTCCTTGTGCAAGGGAAGATTTCAAACGTGTTCTTCACAGAGTTTATCTATAACTAAGGCAGGACTATGAATCAGGTTCTTTCGCAAAGTGAAGTAGATGCCCTGTTAGCCGCGGTTTCCGACGGCGATGTGGCCTCTTCCGAAAGTCCCAAAGCAGAAACGCAATCTGCAGGTAGTGCAAAGGCTGACGATCGTAAGATTGTTTCTTACGATTTAACCAGCCAAGACCGTATTATTCGCGGTCGCCTTCCGCAGCTTGAAGTTATCTATGAAAAATTCATGCGTGCATTCCGTGTCTCGTTGTCATCGGCGCTTCGTAAGATCGCATCGATCACATTGACAGGTACAGAATTCTTAAAATTCGGTGAGTTCATCAATACTTTACCGATGCCAACATGTATGAGCGTTCTGCGTTTCGGTAATCTACGGGGTTCCGCTTTATTCGTAATTGAAAGTAAATTGGCGTACGCCCTTGTGGATTCTTTCTTCGGTGGTGCGGACCGTCCGTACACGAAAATTGACGGTAAGGATTTTACTCCGATTGAATTGCAAATCGTGCAAAAAGTCGTGGGTCTTGCGATCAACGATATGGAAGCGGCATGGGCTTCTATCGAAAAAATTGGATGTTCGTTCGTACGTACTGAAGTCAATCCTCAGTTCGTTGGTATCGTTCCTCCGACAGACGTAGTTATTGCGTCTACATTCGACGTTGAATTGGAAAATGCATCGGGCACAATCTCGATCGTTATTCCTTACGCAACGATCGAACCAATTAAGCAAAAACTTTCAACAGGTTTCCAAGTTGAATCTGATCAAACAGATAAAAGACTTTGGACATCTATCATTCAAGAACAGCTTCTTGAAACAGATATGGAAATTAAGGTCAATCTTGGTGAAACCGAGATCAAACTTCGTGACCTTATGACTTTGAAAGTCGGCGACGTTATTCCACTTGATCAAGATGCATCAGGGGAATTCGACGTTGAAATTGAAAATGTAAAAAAATTCAAAGGTTATTACGGAATCCATCACGGGACTGTGGCAGTTCAAGTAACTCGCCCGGTAACAAAGTAAGGGCGGGGGGAATAGATGACAGACGATAAATTAGACGACTTGGCAGATCAGTTAGTCGCAGAAGCTGCAGGTATGGCAGCGGGTGCTCCTGCATCTGGCGGAAAAAAAGCTATTGAAGGTAACGGTCAAAAAGACAGAAACCTGAACCTTATTTTGGATATTCCTTTAAAAGTTACAGTTGAGTTGGGCCGCACAAAAATGCCTGTTTCTGAATTACTCAATTTGACTCAAGGAAGTGTCATAGAGTTGAGCAAGCTTGCGGGTGAGCCCATGGAAGTTTACGTCAACGATAAATTGATCGCTCGCGGTGAAGCCGTAGTTATCAATGAAAAATTCGGTGTTCGTCTAACTGACGTTATTTCACCGGCTGAACGCGTAGAACAATTAAAATAATAAGAGGTTGCGGATGCGTTGGTTGTTGCCTTTACTTTTTGTGATTTCAGTTTCAGCTCAAGCTGCGGAAGAAGCTTCCCCTGCGACTGAAGCAACTGCTGTTGCTTCAGCTTCTGCTCATGCTGAAGCGACGACTCCGGTTACGGCAGATGCCGAAAAACCAAAGGTCGATAATCGCAAAGAATCAGAAATTCCATTGAACCTTGATGGAAACAAAAAGGCATCGGCTGAAGGCGGCGGTATGTTCCGCATCCTTTTCACGCTTTCGATGTTAGGTGTTGTAGGTACGGGTGCTTATATCTTCTTGAAAAAGTATTCAGTGCCAAAATCTAAAAAACACCAAACGCAAATCAAAATTTTGCAACAGCATTTCTTGGGTCCTAAGAAAAGTTTGGCGATCGTTCGTGTTGCTGGCGAGTCTATCTTGGTTGGTATCACGGATCACAATATCTCTATGATCAAATCATTGTCTTTGCTTGACGATGAAGTTCCAGAAGAAGCGCCAAAAAGTTTCGGTAACGTGCTAGGCGGTTTTAAGGCGAGCACAGCAGATTTCTCTGAAACTGAAGATGAAGCTGTGACTGAAACTAAAGCAAAAAGAAAATCGAACGAGCTTGATAGCGATGAAGAATTCGCGATCAGCGGTATTAAAGACATCGTATCTAAACGTCTTAAGGGAATGAGGTCATTCTAGTGGGCGCGTTGAAGAAGCCAACATGGGCTCTGCTTTTGAGCCTGATCGTTCTGCCACTAGTTTTGTTAGCCAGTTCAAGTGCCTTCGCGCAAGTGACTTTGCCGACTGTGAACTTGGGTTTCAAAACGACTGACAATCCAAATGAAGTTGTGAATGCAGTGAAATTGATTTTGATCATGACGGTGCTAACGTTAGCTCCGGCAATCTTGATCATGATGACTGGTTTCACACGTATCATCATCGTGCTGTCTTTCCTAAGACAAGCGATGGGTGTGCAACAAATGCCACCGAATCAATTGCTTGTAGGTCTGTCTTTGTTCCTTACGTTCTTTGTGATGCAACCGGCATTCAACGAAATGAACAAAAACGGCATTCAGCCCTATATCGCTGGGAAAATTTCTCAGGAAGTGGCGATTGAAAATACGTTGGGTCCTTTGCGTAAATTCATGTTCGGTCAAACTCGTGATTCTGATTTAGCGTTGTTTATTAAGCTTTCAAAAATTGATAAACCAAAAACTCGTGCGGAAGTTCCAACGATGGTTTTGGTTCCAGCCTTTGTGGTGTCGGAATTAAAAACGGCTTTCCAGATCGGCTTCATCATCTTCCTTCCGTTCCTTGTGATCGACATCGTGGCATCAAGTGTGTTGATGGCGATGGGTATGATGATGCTTCCTCCAGTTGTGATTTCGTTGCCCTTCAAGATTATGCTTTTCGTCCTAGTCGACGGATGGGGTTTGCTCATCGGTTCGATGGTGAAAAGTTTCGGGTGAGGTGAAAGATGACAGAAGAATTAGTAATTAAATTAGGTCAAGACGCACTAAGAACAACGGCATTGCTAGCGGCACCGCTGTTGATCAGTACATTGGTTGTCGGTTTGGCTGTGAGTATTTTCCAAGCGTTGACTCAAATCAATGAGGCGACTTTGACGTTCATTCCAAAAATGATCGTGGTGGCTGTCGTGTTTGTCCTGGCAGGCCCATGGATGATGGATGTGATGTCTACGTACACTGTCAATTTGTTCGATAATATCGCAGTGATGGTAAGGGAATAGATGATTAACTGGAGTGCGATGACCGAAGCACAAATTCTGCTTTTTGCGCTGATTCTTCTGCGCATGATTGCGTTTATTGTGTCATCTGCATTCTTTGGCTCTAATTCAATCAGCGTTCCGGTAAAACTTTTACTCTCGATCGTATTAAGCATGTTGGTGTTCCCGGTGGTCCGAATTGGCAACGTGAACTACCTTACAATCTCTAATGAAATCATTGGCTTAACCATTCGTGAAGTGATCATCGGTTTATCGCTGGGTTTTTTAACCAGACTGTTTTTCTTCGTTGTCTCAATGGTAGGGGATTTGATCTCTATGAGCGTTGGTTTGGGTGCAGGCCAGATGTACAACCCAATGCTTGGTTCACAAGGTAACGCATTAGAAAGTTTCTATTCGACTGTTGGTACTTTGGTTTTTCTTTCTATCAACGGTCATCACATGCTGATTAATGCGATCGTATCGAGTTATCAGTTAGTTCCAGTCAGTTCATTGTCGTTAAACGTAGGTCCTTTTGCAGAGATGGCGATGTTTGGACAAATGGCAATGATCCTGACGATCAAAATGTGCGCGCCAGTTTTGGTGACGGTCTTTTTGATCAATTTGGCTTTCGGCATCTTGGGAAGAGCAGTTCCCCAGATCAACGTCCTGGTAACAAGTATGCCAGTGACCATTATGCTAGGGATGACAGTGGTCTTCATCTGTCTTCCTTTGTTAACAAGCGAGATGAACGGAATTGTTGAAGTCACGGCTGGAAAACTCTTCGACGTGATGAAACACTTATAAAGTACTACTAACACGAGTTCTAGGAAGGAACGGAAGTGTCAGAAGAAAACGAAAAGACAGAAGAAGCAACGGACGCCAGACGGGAAGAATTCCGTAAGCAAGGTAACGTTGCTCATTCAAAGGAGCTTGCGTCTGCAGTAATTCTACTTGCAGCGGCTGGCTCCGTTTATGTTTTGGGTCGTTTCTTTTTCAAAAACTTCTACGAACTTTTCCAATACTCTTTCGGTCCAAATCTTGTGCACCTTGTGCGTGAAGGCAAATTCACTGAAGCATTCCGCATGAACGGTGAAAAAGCGTTTATCTTGATCATGCCCGTTGTTGGTATCGCAGGTATTTTGGGTGCCGCTTCGTCGATTGTGCAAATCGGTTTCTTGCAAGTTGAAGATGCATTGTCTCCAAACTTTGAAAAAATGAATCCAGTTGAAGGTATGAAACGTATCTTCAGCATGCGTTCGTTGGTTGAAGGATTGAAGTCATTGCTAAAAATGGCAGCGATCGGTTTGGTTCTTTACATGTTGCTTCGCGGGGAAGTTCATCAAATTCCATACATGATGACTTACTCTGTAGAGCAGATCATTACGTATCTTGGTGCGGTTGTCGTAAAACTTCTTGGTGGCGTGGGCGGTGTGATGCTGGTCCTTGCTGGTGCTGATTATTTCTATCAGCGCTGGGATCTTGAGAAGAAAATGATGATGACGAAACAAGAAATCAAAGAAGAACACAAGCAGCGCGAGGGTGATCCTATGATCAAATCGCGCATTCGTCGTATCCAACGTGAAATGGCTAGTAAACGTATGATGTCTGAAGTTCCAAAAGCTGACGTCATCATCACGAATCCAACGCATATCGCAGTTTGCTTAAAATATTCTGATAATCTTCCGGCTCCGCAGTTGATCGCCATGGGCGCTGACAGTGTAGCGGAAAATATCAAACAAATCGCAAGAGAGCACAACATCCCAATCGTAGAAAACAAGCCTCTTGCACGTACTATTTTTAAAACAATGAAAATTGGCCAAGTTATTCCGCGTGAGTTGTTCGTGGCTGTTGCGGAAGTACTTTCTTATGTTTACCGCCTGCGTAGGAAGAAAAGATAATGGAAGAAGTTTTTCAGTTCTTAAAACGATTTGAGAAATACACTAAGAACACTGACTTGCTAATTGCATTCGGTGTCTTAGCTATTTTAGCGGTAATGATCATCCCGCTGCCGCCATTGCTTTTGGACTTGGGTCTGACATTCTCTCTAGCGATTTCAATCTTGATCTTGCTAGTTAGTATCTATACGCAAAAAGCTTTAGATTTCACTTCATTCCCTTCGCTTCTTTTGATGACGACGTTGTTCCGTCTGTCACTGAACGTAGCGACGACTCGTTTGATCCTGACTCACGGTCATGAGGGTGAAGCTGCTGCCGGTCACGTTATCGCATCATTCGCGAATTTCGTTGTCGGCGGTAACTACGTCATCGGTTTCATCATGTTCTTGATCCTTATCGTGATCAACTTCATGGTAATCACAAAAGGTTCGGGCCGTGTGGCTGAAGTCGCTGCTCGTTTCACTTTGGATGCGATGCCAGGTAAGCAAATGTCGATTGATGCTGAGTTGAACTCAGGTCACATCACAGAAGCTGAAGCTCGTAAACGTCGTCGTGCGATTGAACAAGAAGCTGACTTTTACGGTGCGATGGACGGTGCCTCGAAGTTCGTACGTGGTGATGCTATCGCGGGTATCATCATCACTCTTGTGAACGTTATCGGTGGTTTGGGTATCGGTATCATTCAAAAAGGGATGGATGCGGGACAAGCTGCAAAAGTCTTTACGATGTTGACGATCGGTGATGGTTTGCTTGCGCAGATCCCAGCTTTGATCATCTCTACTGCTGCCGGTATCATCGTCACTCGTACTTCGAATTCTGATAAAGACATGGGTGGTGAGGTCACAAGTCAATTGTTGTTGAATCCTCGTGCCGTCATGATCTCTGGTGCGGTTTTGATCTTGATGGGCTTGGTTCCAGGTCTTCCGACAGTTCCATTCTTGATGATGGGTGGTTTGCTGGTTGGTATGTCATGGGTTATCAAACGCTACAAACAAGAAACTGCGGATGCTGAAAAAAGAAAAACAGAAGCCGCTGCAAACGTTCCGAAAAAAGAAAACATCGAAACCATGCTTCCAGTCGATATGTTGGAGCTTGAAGTTGGTTACGGGTTGATCAGTATCGTTGAATCGGATCAAAGTGGTGACTTGCTTGAGCGTATCGTCAGTATCCGTAAGCAATTTGCTTTGGATTTGGGTATCGTGGTTCCAAGTATTCATATCCGCGACAACTTGCAGTTGGCTCCGGGGGAATACCGTATGCTTATCAAAGGCAATAAAGTGGGTGGCGGTATGCTTCGCCCTGATTCATTGCTTGCGATGGATCCAGGTAACGTTTCTGATTCTATCGAAGGAACGCCGACCAAAGAACCTGCATTCGGTTTGGATGCGATGTGGATTTCTCCAAATCGCAGAGAAGACGCCGAATTCGCCGGTTACACAGTTGTCGATCTTCCAACAGTTATGGCGACACATATTACAGAACTTATCCGCACGCATGCGCATGAGTTGTTGGGGCGTCAAGAGGCTTCAAGCCTTATCGAAAACTTCAAGAAGTCACATCCAAAAGTGGTGGAAGAGCTTATCCCAGATCTTCTTCCATTGGGTTCGGTTGTGCGTGTTATGCAAAGCTTGCTTAAAGAACAAGTTTCAGTTCGTAACTTGTTAACGATCTTTGAATCGTTGGCAGACGAAGCGCCACGTACAAAAGATATCGAGGTTCTGACGGAAGCTGTTCGTCGTGCCCTTGCTCGTGGTATCACGGCTAAGTACACAACGGATCAAGGCAATATCCCTGTGATGACTTTGCATCCAGTGATTGAAGAGTTGATCGCGAACTCTTTGTTACAAACAGAACAAGGCGTGCAATTAGTGATGGATCCAAACACTGCGCATCGTTTGATCAACGAAATCGCGCGTGCCGTGGAAAATCATCCAGAGATTGCAAGTCAGCCGATCTTGCTGACAAGCCCGACTTCGCGCCGTCATTTATATAAATTAACTTCAAGATTTATTCCGCAACTTGTTGTCCTTTCACACAATGAATTGACTTCAGATGCGGACGTTCAATCAGTTGCCCTTGTGGAGATGAGCCATGCAGGTTAAGAAATTTGAAGCACGTACAATGAAAGAAGCATTGGAAATGGTTAAGACTCAATTGGGTCCTGACGCCATTATTCTTTCGGCTCGCGACAATAACAAGAGCTTCGGCCTTGTTGGTGAAGGCAGTGTTGAAATCACAGCAGCAGTTTCGGAAGAAACTTTGCAGAAAAAGAAATTTGCGGAATCACGTTTGCGTGAACAAGATCTGCAAAGATTTCAGAAAACGTCTGCACGTCAACAAAAAGAGTTGATCGCTAAGATGGTTGATAAGCATACGCAAAAGAATCAACCGCCGCCGCAAATCACACAACGTCGTTATATCGACATTGAAGAAGATGAAAATTCTTATGCTCGCCAACAACAAGTTTCCGAACAGCGTGTAAGAGCATCAGCGCAACGGGCGTTGCATGCTTTCCAAGAGCAAGAAGAGATTTTCACAGGTCAACGTAAAGCTCCGCAAGCGGCACCAGTTAAACCTGCGACCCCAGCGGCAAGACCGGTGCAAGCGGTTCAGCCAGCAGCTCCATCTGCGGCAGAATCAGAAGCTATCCGCGCTTTGCAAAACGAGATCGCGACGTTGAAACAAGTTATTACTCAGTTCCAACAGATGCCACAAAACTTCGTGGGCACACATCCAGGCGCTGACTTCGGTATTTCTTATGACTTGAGCAACGTGTTTGCAAAATTGACTGGCGCAGGTGTTGCTCCTGAAATTACGGCAGAGATTTTGACTCAAGCACAAGAAACTTTGCCGGCATTGAAATTAAAAAACAAAGCTCTTGTTGAAGCATGGGTTGCTCGTCATGTTTTGGATGCGACTCGTACAGTGAGTAATCCAACAGCAGGCAAGATTCATTGTTTTGTTGGTCCTGCAGGATCAGGCAAAACATCAACAATGATCAAAATGGCCAGTAACATGGTTGTGCGCGAAGGTAAGAAAGTTGCCTTGTTCACAACGGACACTTATAAAGTGGGCGCTGCAGATCAAATGAAAATCTATGCGCAAATCTTGAATGTACCGTTTTCAGTGATTCGTACTCAGAATGACTGGCACAATTTGATGCGCTACTTGGCGAATGTGGACTGCGTTCTTGTCGACTTCACAGGTTTAAGCCTTAAAAACAATGACGAGATTCAAATGATGCGCAGTCTTTTGCCGCCACAAGGTTTGAATCCAAATATCCATTTGTGTCTTTCAGCGAATACAAAAGACGCTGACGCTACAGAATTGGGTCGTCGCTATTCAATGTTGAATTATAAAGACGTTATCTTCTCTGGTTTGGATGAGTCATCACAGCATGGCACGATCTATAACTTCATGAAGCGCTTTGATATTCCATTGCATTCATTTGGTATCGGTTCGCGAGTTCCTGAAGACTTTGAATTTGCGACAAAAGAACGTTTGTTGGATTTGATTTTTAAAATTACACAATTAAGACAACAGGATTCTGAAGCAGTATGAAAAGAATGAATTCTTTTGATATGTACCGCACAAGAACTATCAGCGTGACATCCGGCAAGGGTGGCGTTGGTAAAACGACTTTGGTTGCTAACTTGGCGCTAAGCCTTGCACAAAAAGGCAAAAAAGTTTTGATCTTGGATGGCGATTTGGGGATGGCCAACGTCGATATTCTTTTCGGTGTAAGAACGACGGGCAATATTCATGACATTATTGCCGGCCGTAAAGAGATGAAAGAAATCCTTGTCGAAGTGTCTAAAGACGTCCATCTGATTCCGGGTGGCAGTGGTGTGGTTGATTTCAATCACATGAATCACTTCGAAAGAAGAGCGATGGTGGAAGCCGTTAGCTCATTGCCTTTGGGTTATGATTACTTGTTAATCGATACCGCTCCAGGCATCGCGGAAAATGTTTTGTTCCTTAACTCTGCAGCGCAAACGGTGTCGGTGGTGATTACTCCGGACCCTGCGAGTTTTGCAGATGCTTATGCTTTGATCAAAGTTTTGAACAAGCAATACAAAGTGAATCGCTTCTCGATCATCTGCAATCAAGTGCGTGATGAAGAAGAAGGCCTTAGTTTGTATCAACGCTTTAACGATGTCGTGAACAAGTTCCTATACATTGGTCTTGATTACTGGGGTTCAGTTCCTAATGACGTCGTTTTGAAAAAAGCAACACAAATGCAGCGTCTTATTGTGAGACACGATATCGGTGCCGAATCTGCAAAAGCCATTCGTCAAATTTCTAATCACATCGAGAAATCCTCGAAGCTGATTGAGGCTGGCGGCGGTATGCAAATGTTTTGGGATCAAGTCGTCGGCTCTGCGTAGTTGGCACGAATAAACCAGAGAATTGGACTTTCAGCACAGACACCTGTTTGTTAACATTGTGGTTACGAGGGAAAAATATGGGGAAAAATGCGGCATTGTTGAAGAAGTACAAAGATGAGCCTAAGCAGCTCGCGCCCACAAAAAAAGACGATCTAATTAAAGAATACGCTCCTCTTATTAAGTTCATCGCACAAAAGATTGCCGTGCGTCTTCCTTCGAATATTGAACTTGATGACTTGATCTCTGCTGGTGTTATCGGCTTGATGGATGCTATCGAGAAGTACGATTCCACTCGCGACAATAAGTTTAAAACTTACGCTGAATTCCGTATTCGTGGTGCCATTCTTGACGAACTTCGTGCACAAGACTGGGTTCCACGTTCAATTCGTGACAAGGCAAAATTGCTTGATAAAACAATGGTGCAATTGGAAGCAGATCTAGGCCGTACGCCAACTGATGAAGAAGTGGCGAAAGCTTTGAATGTTTCTATCGACGAGTTCCACGATCTTGTGAATCAAGTTCGTCCGGTCAGCTTGTTGCCAATCGACCAAGCGACAACATTCAGTAACACTGACAAGAAATCCATCATGGATATCTTGGAAGGTTCAAGAACGAACAGCCCTTTCAATCAATTAAACGTTAAGAACATCAAAGAAGTTGTTGCGCAAGCCATCGAAGAACTTCCTGAAAGACAACGTTTGGTTCTTTCTTTGTATTATTACGAAGATTTGAACTTGAAAGAGATCGGTCAGGTTCTTCGTGTCACTGAATCACGTGTTTCTCAACTTCACGCGCAGGCAGTTGCAAGACTTCGCGCCAAACTAGCAGCGACAATTGGTGCTGGTGAATTAGAGATCGCGTAATTAACAAATAAATCTAAAAAGAAAAAGGGAGCTGATGAAGCTCCCTTTTTTTATTTCTTTTTCGCTGCGGTTAAAGCGCCTTTCAGTAGTTTTTGAAAAACGTGCTCTTGAAGGCCGCTGGGATGATCTAACTTCATCCGCACCATTTCCTTATTCCAGTCCTCTTTCGATGAACCAAAGCCTTTTAGCAGTGTTTTAAACAGGCGCGAAGGACTGCTGTTCTGAAGATAGAACAAACCTTCCTGTAAGTTTTCTTCTTCGAGAGTAAAGTCACTACCAAAGGGGAAGCGTGGCAAAGCTTTCTGCGCACCTAAAGTCTTGGCGAATTCTTTTAAACGAGCTGGTGTGTTGTTGCGCACTTCGGGTGGCAGTTGATAATTCTTGTCAATCTTGCCGTAATGTTTTGCTTCATCCAAAAGTTCGTCTTGATATTCAGAATCAGTGATCGCCAAAATTCGTTTGATGCAATTCGCGTCACTTTGACCCTTTAAGGCTGCAATACCATATTCGGTCACAACAACGTCGCGCAAATGGCGAGGAATTGTGATTTGTTCATTATTCCATACGATGTTGGACGTACGTTTTTCTTTTTTCGTGCGTGCACTTTTAAGCATTAACACCGAATGTGAATCAGGCAGTTCATGTGACATCGCTACAAAGTTATATTGTCCACCCACGCCACTGACGACCTGACCATTGTTCAAAGTTTCAGAGGCAGCACCACCCAGTAAGTTCATCGTCATGCACGTATTAAAGAAACGCGCATTCTTTCGTTGGCGACGTAAAGCCAATTCATGCGGATCGTAAAGATCATTTACCTTTGAAACCCGAGTCATCGAAAGACCAGCAAAGTCTTCGCCTTCCAATTCGCGCAGCCACTTATAAAATTCCGCAGATCCCAAAAAGAAAGCGCCATGCAAATAGCGCGAGGCATTTTCTTCATGATCTTTAATCATGCGCTTTAATACGCCACCTTTGCGTAAGTGCATGAAGCCATCCATCAACATTTCGCTTGTGCCGTAAAGACCAACTTTGAAGGGTTCGTCGTAAAGGTCAATGGATTCAGGCTTAAAGAAAAGTTCTTCATAGCGACGAACAGCTTCTTTATAAACCTGATTGTTGTGCTGACGCAGCAATGTTGAATGAACCAGGCCATCCGATAAGGAACCGATTCCAATTTGCAAAGTACCATCATCTTTAAGCAAACGGCTGGCGTGAAAACCAATCATATGATCCACCAAACCAACGGGAAGTTTCGGCGGAGCAAACAAGCGTTGTTGGATTTCGGAAGATTCCAGAATTCCACCAAAAAACTCAGGATCAACTTCGGCATCGCCCTCAAGATAGGGAAGATCCGGATGAACCACGCCGATGACTAGTAAAGGTTTGTCGTGTTTTTTAAATAAATCTGCGACATCCAAAGTAAGATCGGGATTGCAGCTTAAGCTGTATTTCTTACCATCAGAACTTTTCGCAACTAACTGCACGATGACGTTAATGCCCATTTCAAGAATAGTTTGTGCGACATGGGTATAATTTAAGCTGATGTAGTCGGGCTGTGCGATCTCGTTGTGTAATTGAGTGCCCGCTTGGAAGTAAAATTCATGCACACGAATATTTTTGGGTAATTTGTGCGCGCTTAAATCTTTTACGTATTCAAGGCGGGGATAATTGGCGCCAAAATGATTTTCATAAAAGACATCGACGAATCTTTTTTCTAAATCTGATTTCGGATCAGGAATATCAAGCGACAAAGCGGTGAAGATAGTCAGTTGTGACGAAGCATCTTTCTTCACGCGATTGTAAATGGCATTGATCAGCTGATTGGGTTTTCCAAGTCCCAATACTGTCGCCATTACGATGCGTTTACCAATTTGTGCGAAGACAAAGTCTTCTGCCTCTTTCAAAGTCGAAAACATTCTCATCTCGTAACCTCTGGTAAGATTTTAGGCTGGGTTTGATAAAATGGTAGATTTTTATTCTGCAAGCTTCTTACGCATGGTCGTGACGGTCTACAAAAACGAGTGGAAGCATTTCCTTTGCGCCCTTTATGATCAGATACATGAAAAAGCTAATCCAATTAATCACAGTGGCAATGGGCGTATTTATGGTTCTAAAAGGCACAGCAGGAGCAGCAGACGGCTCTTATGCGATGTTCTTCAAAGAAGTCGGTGTTGAGCACCTTGGAGCCGAAGTCATCATTCACGATGCAAAACCATACGGTCAAGATGACTCTAAAGAGATCAAACTGATGTGGATGAATAGCATTAAGTCAAAAGACGAGGAACTAAAAATCGTCGGCAAAGTTGCGATGGATGATGTCACTGGACAGTTTCAAAAAGACGTTCGTGCGGAAGCCTTTATGGCACTCTCTTTCTAGGTGCATCTCGTGTTAGAATAAAGACTGCGGAGGTGTGTATGAGAAAGTTCTTTGAAGTTCTACTCAGCATCTTGCTTCTTCTAGCGCCACGCTTATTGCGAGGAGCCGAAAAAGATTACTCCGACTATCACGCTGTTCCGCAAATCCGTACTTATCAAGGTCTGCAAAGTCGCATGCCAAGTTCAACAACAAGTTCAAGTATTCGTGCCTGCTCTTATTACGGAGAAAATTATCGCGTCTATGATATTGCGCGCTTAGAAATGCACAGTTCAACTTGTCAGCAAGGACAATCAATTGATCGTTCATTGCCTGATAGACCTGAAGAAGAAGTCTATAGAGTCGGGGAACCCTTCGATGTTCCTAAAAGAAATTAGGATTCCGATTCCATCTTAGTTTTGATTTTTTTAAGAACGCGAGCTTCCATCTGACGAACGGCTTCGCGAGTAATGCCATACTTTTCGCCGATCTCTTGCAGAGTCAGCGGTTCGTCATTCAAGATACGTTCATCTAAAATGATTTTTTCACGATCAGAAAGTTCTGGGCGAATTTCTGCGAGTTTTTGTTTAAGCAAATTCAATTGCTCGTGTTTCGCAAGTTGCTCATCCAAGGGTTGATCGGATGTATCTCTTTGTAAATCACCAAGGCTTGTCCCTGACTCATCATCGATAGGACGATCCAGGCTGACATCACGACCTGACATACGCATCGCCATGTCGCGGACTTCGTCTTCGGGAATTCCCAAACGATCGCTGATCAAAGCCGTGCTGGGTTCAATGCCCATGGCATCTAAAGCTTCTTTCTCTTTTTGCAATTGATAGAAAAGCTTTCTTTGATTTTGCGTCGTTCCGATACGCACCATTGAATACTGGCGCATCAAATATTCTTGGATGTAACCGCGAATCCACCACACGGCGTACGTGATTAAACGTGCGCCTTTGTAAGGATTAAATTCGCGAACCGCGTGCATGAGGCCGACGTTACCTTCTTGGATAAGGTCGATCATCTTTGCACCGAATTTAGAATACTCTGCCGCAACTTTAACGACGAAGCGTAAGTTTGCTTTTACTAAAGCTTGTGCCGCTTCTGGATCTTTTGATTCAAAGTATTTTTTAGCAAGAGCGGTTTCTTCTTCCTTCGTCAAAACTTTGTATCGACGAATTTCGTTCAGATACATGACTAAAGGATCAGCTGACGTTAGAGCTTTGGAAGAATCCGCGACGACGATTTGTTTGTCGTCTTTACCGTCAATGACATCACCGCCGAAATCTTCTTGTGGAACCGCGTAAGCTTTTTCAGCTTCGCCACCTGAAAAATCAGGATTCGTTTCGTTTGAAGAGTCTTCGACAATTTCCGCAACGACGGGTTTGACTTCAACTTTGGCCTTTTCTTTTTTAGACAAAGTGCTGCCTTTAGAAGAAGTCTTTGCAGGGGCCTTCTTCGCAGGGGCTTTCGTTTCAGTCTTTGCCTTAGTCTTTGCCATTGAAGTTTTTAATCCTGAGTAATTACGCTAAATATTTAGAAAGTTTCTTTTGTAGAGTTTCTGTAATCTTGCCTTTAAATGGCGTCAGCATCAGCGGCAAATCGACAGTCACGCTGACTTTGCTACCCGCGCCAGATGCCGCCACATTCATATCGGCCTTAAATTGCGAACCGTTCATTTTGCAACTCATAGCGCCATCATTGAAGTTACATGCAAGCTTAGGATCGAACTTACGAATATCTTGGTCATTCGCAAGGAACTCTTTAATTTTTGTGTAAGCTTCTTGGGCGCTTTTAGAGCTTTGGTGGTCGATAGTAAATTTAGGCATGAGAAAACGTCCTTTCAGCTGAAGACCAAAAGCAAAATTATAACCTTTGGAACAAGAAAAGAAAGCCTTATGGCGGCAAACGTTCTCAGCCCAAGGGCTAGTTCAACTTTGGAAGCAGCTGCTCCGTAAGAATGAGTCGTCCAAACAATCTGTCAAGGCGGCCCCAGTTCAAACTATAAAGTTTAATTTTCGCTGGCATAAATAGATGCTTTTTGACTGTATGACCGTGAAATGACAATATAAGCAACTAGTTAAATCCCTTCACAAAAAAGGTACTCCAATGAAATTTGTCAGCCAGTTAAAGAGGTCAGAGTACTGCGGAAAATTAAGCAGTGCGCATGTAGGTCAAAAAGTTGTTCTTATGGGTTGGGTGGATGTTCGCCGTGACCATGGAAGCTTAGTATTCATCGACTTGCGCGACCGTGAAGGGATCGTTCAAGTAGTTTTGGATCCAAATAAAAATGAAACTTCAGCAGCAAAAAATCTTCGCGGTGAATTCGTTCTAGCGGTTGAAGGTGTTGTGCGTGCTCGTCCTGACGGTATGAAAAATGCCAAAATTAAAACCGGCGAGGTTGAAGTTGAAGCCACTCGCTGTGAAATTTTGAATGAATCAGCCGTTCCGCCATTCCAAGCAGGCGATAACAACGTTAACGAAATGTTGCGTTTGAAATATCGTTATTTGGATTTGCGTACGCCGCGTTTGCAAAACCACTTGATGACTCGTCACAAAGTGGCGCAAGTCGTTCGTACATTCCTTTCAGACAATGGTTTCTTGGAAGTTGAAACGCCGATTCTTTATAAATCGACTCCAGAAGGTGCGCGTGACTATCTTGTGCCTTCACGTGTGAACCAAGGAACGTTCTATGCGTTGCCTCAGTCACCACAAACTTTGAAACAGTTGTTGATGATCGGTGGTTACGACCGTTACTTCCAAATCGCTCGTTGCTTCCGTGACGAAGATTTGCGTGCAGACCGTCAACCAGAGTTTTCGCAAATCGATATGGAAATGTCTTTCATCGACCAAGAAGACATTATGGCGATGAACGAAAAACTTTTGCGTAAGATCTGGAAAGAAATCAAAGGCATCGACGTAAAAGAAATTCCACGCATGACTTTCCAAGAGGCGATGGATCGTTTCGGTAATGATAAACCAGACACGCGCTTCGGTATGGAAATCAAAGATTTGAAATCTGTTGTGACAGGTTCAGGCTTTAAAGTTTTCGACGACGTTCTTGCCCGTGGCGGAATCGTTCGTGGTATTGCCGTTCCTAAAGGTGGCACGTACTCTCGTGGTCAGTTCGATAAATTGACGGACATGGCGAAACGTTCGGGCGCAAAAGGGTTGGTATGGATCAAAGCGGAAGCTGACGGCACATACTCTTCACCGGTTGCTAAGTTCTTCTCTCCTGAAAAATTGGCAGAGATGTTTAAAGCCGTCGGTGCGAACGCTGGCGACTGTGCTTTGATCGTTGCTGACGATTACGAAGTGGCATGTGCTTCATTGTCGACGTTACGTATGCACTTGGGTAAAGAGTTGAACTTGATCAACACAAGCCAATACAACTTCTTGTGGGTTGTGGACTTCCCATTGCTAGAGTACTCACCAGACGAAAAACGTTGGGTGGCTCGTCATCATCCGTTCACATCTCCGAAAGATGAGTTCTTTGGTGACCTTTTGGGTAACAACGAAGCTGCTTACGGCAAGATCTTGGCGAAAGCTTATGACCTTGTTTGTAACGGTTACGAAATGGGTGGCGGTTCTATCCGTATCTATCGTAACGAAATTCAACAAGCAATGTTCCGCCTGTTAGGCATGAGCGAAGAAGAAACGAAACACAAATTCGGCTTCTTCTTGGAGGCTTTGAAATACGGCACACCTCCGCATGGTGGTATCGCTTGGGGTCTTGACCGTCTTGTGATGCTTCTTTGTGAAACGGATGCGATCCGTGAAGTTATCGCATTCCCTAAAACTGCGAAGGCTTCTGACTTGATGTCTGATTGCCCAAGTGAAGTGAACCGCGATCAGTTGACGGAAGTAGGCGTGCGCTTAACTCCGCTAGCTGAAAAAGCTTTGGAAGAGACTAAAAAGAATTCTTAATTGAGATATTCCCGGAAGTGGTCACGATTTTAATCTTGCCCACTTCCGCGGGATTGATTCCTTCGACAGATTTTCCCATCGTTTCGTTTTCGATTTTTCCCGTCGCTGATTGCAAATCAAACTCGTACATCTTTTCTTTTGGTACTAAAACCTCTACCGGACCTTCGATATTTTCAATCGATACCGGCGCAACAAAAGATTTTGGAATATAGATTTTCGCAAGCAAGTTCGAATCAGATACAGAACTGCTTTCGTGGCCGTTAATGTTGATATGCACCCAGTTGCTTGCTAGCGGTTCGTGCAATTCAATAATCAAATTACTTGGATCGCCACCTTGAACAATGAACGGGCCATGCTCGAAGCGGGGAATTTTACCAGTCAGTTCAATTTTTAAACTTGAACCTTCATAAGGCAGGACTTGAACGTGCGAACGCCCCGATGTGATGTGCAAGGTTTGAATGCCTTGTAAGAAAAATTCCTCTTTTTCTTCGTAGGCCTCACCTTGTGTGAGTTTTGACGTCACGGAATTGAAAGCATTAAAGATTGAATCAGGATGATTGAAGACGTAACCCATCATCAGGATTAAAGAGCCAACCAATACCAAAAAAAGAGCGGCAGCGCCTAATAGGAACTTCTTCAACATAGACCTCGAGATTAACACATTGAAAATCCACTGAAAACGATATTGAATTAACGTAAGGAATCAAAGGGGCTGCTGTGCAACGCGTACTTCCAGAAACAGATTTAGAAAAACAAATGATGTGTATGGGCGCAGTGTTCATCGAAGAAAACCACGTCTTGGATGACCTTTATGACATTATAGGTTCCGACCTGCAGGATGGAAAAGAACTGACTGCGGACGCGAAAGAACAAGTTTTAAAAGAAATGGATGAATACTTTTTCCGTTTGGATTTGAACTGGGGTTCAGAAATTCGCGGCGATTGTATTGAAATCCTTCGCGATTTCTGGGGCGTTGCTGATAAAACAACGGCGCTTAAAACTTTGGAAGACATTCGCCAACAAGGTCATCGCACAAAATTTAATGTCTTAAAAAATACGATTCCGAAGGGTGGCTTGGATAAAGTCTCTTTGGAAAAGTTCAAACAGATTTTTACTTTCGACTTCGGCGATCAGCAAGAAATGGCGTTGCAAGATGACGAATACGCTTTGCTTGCAACATGGATGCAAAAAACAGATCGTTTCGTTGGGGAGTGCGGCGTTCTTGGCTGGGATATCGGTCGTTTGGTTCATTTGACTCGCTTAAGTTATATTGCCGGTTACATTTCTGATGACGAGGCGTGGGCTGAAATCTTAAAGATGGCACCTATCGCCGCAGGGAAATTCAAAGACTGGCGCGAGTTTGCATTAAGCTTCATCATCGGCCGCACATTCTGGGCAGGCGAAGAAGATCCCGAAGTAAAAAAAGTCTGCGAAAGACTGTTGGGTCACCCTGCAAGTCCGTGGCTTTTCTATTCTTTAGTCTAGTTTCCGATAAATTGTCTCAAGTTCAGACGTTCCATTCCGATACGTAGTTTGTGAAGGCTAGGATGGCTTTCGCAAAGACACACACGGAGGTGTGGAATGGATAAAATCAGCGGCATTCTTCCAGCAAGCCCGCGCATGAAACTCGCGGAAATTGCAACTGCCCAACCAGCTCGCCCAGGCGCACCTGCAGAAGGACGCGTTGAAGGCAGGAACTCACTTGGTGATCGCGTTATTCTTAGCAAAGAGCTAGAAAAACTGCGCGCAACAGGGGAGCTACCTGGTGGACCAGAAAATGCGCCGACCTACAAGAACACTGCTCAGAACAGCAAATTGAAAACGATCGATGATTTGAACAAAAAGTTCTTCTCGAATCCGAAAGATTTGGCTCGTGATGACAGCTCGATCACTCGTTCGGAAGAGGTTCTGAATAACGTTGAAGACACAGAACCAATTATTGCTCCACGCTTTCAAGCAGAAAACCGTGGTCTTCCAATGAGCAGAGGCGAAACAGCCCTTTAAGTTTTCTTTGACCTGATTCAGTTCTTTCCGTCACGACAATATAGTCGAGCGAGAGCTGAATCAGTTTTCTAATGGCAGTTAGGCTCCATTGCGGAGCCCCCATTTGTATAAGCATTTCCAATCGGATCAATGCTTGTCCCGCATCTTGCGCATGTAAAGTTCCAAAACTTCCTGAATGACCTGTCGCTAGCGCCATCAAAAAATCTTTGGCTTCAGCACCACGCACTTCACCCATCACGATACGATCCGGTCTTAAACGCAACGAACGCTTCACCAATTGAGTTTGATCAATACTTGGCAAAATACCATGTGGATCATCACGGGTAAGCAATTTCATGCTGGCGCCATTAGGCACGGTGATTTCAGAAGTGTCTTCAATAATCACCACACGTTCATTCTGCGGAAGCAGATTTAAGAACGAATTCAGGACCGAAGTTTTCCCTGATCCTGTCGAGCCAATCACTAAGAAGTTCTTACGATCACGCACAAGTTTATCGAAAGTTTGCAGCCATTTCTGATCGCACCAGTTGTTAGTTGCAAGTTTTTGGAAGGTCCATGGATTTTTAGGATGACGACGAAATGATAAATGAGAATTGCTGCGTGTAACTTCATCGCCAACAATACTTAAGCGGAAATCCAAAAACTGCGCATCCACGCAGGGATGTTCTATGGAAATATGCGCTTTCGCCTGAAGACAAATTCTTTCCAAGCAATTGCGAAAGCTCAAATCCGAAAAAAATGTGTCAGCGTGATGAAAAAGCTGTCCCCCTTTTTCAAACCAAATTTGTTCGGGGCCGTTGACCAAGATTTCTGTGATCTCTTCATCTTGAAAGAGGGGAGTCAAAGGTCCCCAAGTATCGAACTCAGCCCGAATGCGATCTTGAAGTAAGGATTCTTTATTGTTCAATCGATCACTGATTAATTGTTCAATACGTTTCGATCTTAAATTCGATTCTTCGTCAGCCGACAGAAGAAACTCATTAATTGGAAGAGCACGGATCTCGTCTTGAATATTTTCAAATAAGGTCTTTGCTTCTAAATTCATAAAACACCAATTTTTAAAATCTATAACTTAGTTTCGTTATCTTTTCGCTATCGGATTGGGCGCTATGTTTATTAAAGATTACCGATATGTTGATTGTTCGGAGCATTGTCGCCTTCTTGCATGATGGACGGACGAACGAAGATCACAAGCTCAGAACGATTTTCTTTAAACTCTTTACTGCCAAACAATTCACCGATGACGGGAATTCGTGAAAGACCCGGCAAACCTTGGCCGTCATTTGCATCTTCGCTTTTTAATAATCCTGATAATGCAATCGTCTGTGCGCTTGTGATGTCAAAATGACTGGAAACTCGGTTGGTCATAATTCCCGGAACGTCATCGACCTTTAAAGCATAGTCAACGCGTGAAATTTCCGTTTCAATTGAAATACTCATGCGGCCAGCGGCATCAGCTTTGGGTTTTACTTTCATCAAGATACCAAAACGTTTCCACAAGATGTCGTGCACTTCGTAATTCATAACCTTAATTGGGAACTCACCACCTGCTAAGAACTCGGCTTCTTTACCGCTACGGCAAAGAAGATTCGGACTTGCTAAGATTTTCGCTTTGCCGATTTTTTCCATGGCCTGAATCGCAAACTCTGCATCTTTTGCGCTTAATACCCCAGAAGACAAGACGCCTTTAAATTCAGGCGGCCACGAAATACCATGTTTAATCAAATGCTCGCGCGAAACTTCGGCGACAGTGATTTGCACCTTAATTGTCGGAGCAATATCCAAACTTTCCTGATCGCGGATGATGTTGACGCCATAAGGGCGAAGCAGTTGTTGGTATTTTTTAAATATCAAATCATTGCCAGCGACGCGAATCTCTGCCGCAGGTTCAAAGATAATCGTTTGCGGTGGAACCTTTGCTTTGTTGAATAGCTCACTAAAATATGTTTGCGCTTCTTTCTGCAAAGGTTCACTGAGTGAAGCGCGCATTTGATATGAAATCGTGCTGGGCGCAACCATCTCTGACAATTTCAACCAGTCTTGAAGGCGATACAGGCGGCCGCTGACCATAAGATCGCCCTCGCTGATTTCGGGTTGCAGGCCGACGATTCTTTTAAGTGCGTCACGCAGGAACTCGTAAACAGTTCTTTTTTCGGGATGAACGACTTGCACTTTGTAAGTGACGCCGCCGGCTTGAACGGTTGTCAGGCCCTCTTTGCGGGCCTTTAGGATGATGAGGCCACCTTTGCCTTCCGCTTGAATGATTTGTCCATCCTGAATCCATACGCGAGCCGTACGCGGGCCCGGGCGCAATTCATAAGTGTCGCCCAACGATAGCGTCAGATCGCGTGCGAAGGAGAAAGAGACGAAAAGGAAAGCAATGAAGAAAAGGCTGAGTGTTTTCATGACAAAGCCCCGAAGCAATCTTCAGGGCTTTGATACATCTATTAAATATTAGAAGGACAGTCGCCGTCCGGACAGCCGAACTAGGCTAGCGGCAGTTCGAAATAAACCATCACACCTTGATCGGTGTTTTTAAACTGCAAAGTCGAATTATGCGATTTCAAGATCGACTGACAGATCGTTAGACCCAAACCAGTTCCCGTCGAGTGGTGCATAACGTCTTCGTCAATATAGAAGGGCTTCGTGATCTTATCCATCACGTTCGCAGGCAATTGCGGGCCTTTGTTGTGGACGATGAAGCGTAGATTCGAACCACTCTTCATGCTTTCAACGTGAATCGCGCTGCTTTCAGAACCAAACTTCGCAGCATTGTGAATCAGTCGCTGCATCACTTGTTTAATCAGGCGCACATCGGCATTCACATGCAACGGTTCTAATTTCACCGCGATCGTCTGTTGTTTTTGCGCCATCAGGGTTTGTAAATCTTTTGGCATATCATCGAACTGTGTGAAGGCGACGCTTTGACGATCAATCTTCAACTGATTCGTTTCGGCGCGAACAACCAATAACACATCTTCAACTAAGTTCTTCAAACGCTCGGCACTTTTACCGATTCGATTGACCATCAACTTGTCTTCATCATTCAGTTTCGATTCTGCCAACAAAGAAGAAAAGCTTAAGATCGAAGTCAGCGGCGTTTTCAATTCATGATTGATCAGAATCATGAAGTTAGATTTCGCGACATCTAAGCTCTTAAGTTCTTCCAAAGCTTTCGCAAGCTCTGCGTTTTTCTTTGCAAGCTCTTGTCCCAGCGCAAATCTTTCAACTGCATGATCAACCGTATTCGCAAGGTCCACGGGGTCCCACGGTTTTGTGAGATAACGGAAGATCTGTCCTTTATTTACTGCCATGATCACAGATTCAAGATCTGTGTAACCAGTCAGAAGAATACGAGTTGTCTCAGGATGAGATTCCAGAGTTTTTTCTAGAAACTCTACGCCTGTCATTTCTGGCATTCGTTGGTCAGTAATAATAAGAGCAAGGGGTCCTGGATTTTGGTCGAGAACAGCCAACGCCTCTTTTCCAGAGGTAGCCTTTAGTACAGTGTACTTACGACGAAAGAGCCGTTCTAGGGCGTCTACGTTGTCTATTTCATCATCTACACAAAGAATTGTGTGCTTAGTCATACTTGCTAGTGTAGGATTTCGAATAGGGCAGTGCAAAGGAAATGTAACTGTCGCTCTTGTTGTCATGGATGACGACTTAAACTGGTGTAACCAAAATGCTGCTCGACAGTCTAGTTTCCACCGGTTTTCCATAGATTTGCCTGATTTTGAGTCAAGTCCTAGTCCAATCCTGACGATGAGTGAAACTGAAGAAGTGTTTTTTCCAATCAGGAGATCATTTATGAAGTTATGGATTCGCATCGCAACTCCATTCACAATCGTGATGGGAATTGCAGCAAGTGCTCAGGCACAATCCTATGGTTATGGTATGTGGGGCGGAATGCAATCTTGCCCATACCAAGTTTCTGCTGGCGCGGGCGCTTCAAGCGAACAAGACGCGATTAAAGAGATTCAGCAGAGTATCACTGAACTCCAAAAACAAAAAAGATCTAAAGACACAGAGTTGAAGCGTTTGCAAACGCGCGATATGAGAGACTCGAAGAAAGCGATTGAAGGCGTGATTAGCGCTGACTACGCAGACTTCATCTTCAATCACATCGACACAGGCAGAAGCTGTACTGAATATAAAGGTATCGGCCAAGAAGGTGACACTATCGCTCAAGGTGATGAAGGTGGAACTGCAGTTCAAGCTCCTGGAACTGAAGAGACATCTCCATTTGAATCTTCTGAGTGGAATCAAATGTGTGACAAATCTAAAGTGGGCTCTGTATCGGGTTCAGTTTGTTCTGTTAAAAAATTCAGAGCTGAAGACAAAGGCGCTTACACTGTAGAAGATTGCCGTCGTGCTTTGGTTGATTATAGAAAACAAAAACTTCAACAAGATAAATTGAAACGTGAAGTAGCAGCTTTGGATCGTCAAATCGCTGCACAAAAAGATGCATTGAAAGATGCAAGACAAGACGCTATCGATGCTCAACGCCAAGCTCAACAAGATCGCCTTGAAGGTGGTATCTGTGAAACTTGTGCGATGACTGGTAACGGTTACACTTATCAAAAACCAGAAACTGATTGGGCGAGTGTTGCAGGTAACTTGGTATTGGGTGGCTTGGCTACTTATGCTGGTTACAAAACAAACCAAATGGTTGTCGATGCAAACTCTAGCCTAGGTTATCCTTCAAATCCTTATCCAGCATGGGGCTTCGGCTTTCCATTCTTCGCGCAAGGTCTTTCACAAGCAATCGGCGGTGGTAGCGGTATTTACGGTGCTATCGGCGGCGGTGTAGGTGCTGGTGGTTTCGGTTGCGCAGGTAACAACGGTGGTCCTTACGGTATGCAAGGTCCATTCGGTGGTGCAATGGGTAATGGTATGTGGGGCAACCCATATATGATGGCTGGTATGAATCCATCAATGATGGGTGGATTGTTCCTTCCTGGCATGGGTCCTTGGGGCGCAGCAGGTCCGTGGGGCATTGGTGGTCCATACGCAGGTGCGATGGGTTACCCAATGATGGGCGGCATGATGGGTATGCCAATGGGTAACATGATCGGCGGTGTAGCTGGCGGTATCATGGGAATGCCGATGGGCTCTATGGCTGGCGGTTACATGATGGGTATGCCAATGGGCGCGATGGCCGGTGGCTATATGATGGGCATGCCGATGGGTTCGATGGTCGGTGGTGTTGCTGGTGGTATCATGGGTATGCCGATGGGCTCTATGATGGCCGGTGGTATGATGGGTTATCCAATGGGTTCAATGGCAGGCGGAATGATGGGCATGCCAATGGGCTCTATGATGGGTATGCCGATGGGTTCAATGCTTGGCGGTGTTGCCGGTGGTATCATGGGTATGCCGATGGGCTCTATGATGGCTGGTGGTATGATGGGTATGCCAATGGGTTCAATGGCAGGTGGCTTGATGGGCATGCCAATGGGCGCGATGATGGGGATGCCGATGGGTTCAATGCTTGGCGGTGTTGCCGGTGGCATGATGGGTATGCCAATGGGCTCTATGATGGACGGCTCAATGATGGGCATGGGCGGTATGGCTGGCAGCTTGGGCATGATGCAAATGCAGCAACAAATGATGCAAATGCAAATGCAACAGTACCAATCGTACATGCAGCAGCAACAAACTTACATGCAACAACAAATGCAACGTCAACAAGTCGTAGCGAGCTTGCAAACAGAGCTTTACGGTTTGATCTCTAGAATCCAACAAGTTCAGTACGGCTACGGCACGACTGGTTACATCGGTGGTTCTATCGGTATTGGCGGTACAATTGGTACGGGTTACATGAGTTCTTCGTACCCAATTGGTGGTTTGACGTCTCCAGGTTACGGTGGCGTTGGTGGTGGTGTGACAGCTACAACTCCAATCGGTTCCGCAGTTCCTTCGATCCCAACTCCAGTTGGCGGCGCGACAGCGACAACGCCAATCGGAACAGGTCGCTAATTTAAAAATTAAAACTTAAACAATGTGGGCCCCTCTGCTAAAACAGAGGGGCTTATGTTTTTTAAGATCCCACGTCTTTACGACAGCCATACTCACTTCCTTGCAACCGGCGAATTCGCTTCGGGCCTGTATTTGCAGAAGCTGCAATCGGCAGAGGAATTGGCCAATTGGGATCTTTCCAAAAACAGTTTCTATCGCGAAGACTGGCTTGTTGGTTTCGGATGGAATGATAAAGACTGGTCAGTCAAACCCACAAAAGAAATTCTTGATCGTTTGTTTCCTCATCGTCCTGTCTATTTGGCAAAAGGCGATGGTCACTCGGCCTGGGTGAACTCATTGGGTTTACAACGTTTGGGATTGCAGTCTGATTCTGGAATTTTGAAAGAGGCTGAACACCTTTCTTCATGGGATCGCCTTCCTGATTTTTCCAAAGAGCAAAGAAAACAACACATCCTTGCTGCCTGCAATGTCTATAACACTGCGGGTTTCACGCACGTGCGTGACATGACGGGGACTGAGTCGTTGTGGAATTCTTTGGTTGATTTAGAAAATGAAAAACTTCTGACTGTGGCACTTGAAGAAAACTTCACGTGTTATGACTTGAAGGGGTTTGAAGACTCATTGAAATTGGCGTTGTACACGCGTCAGCACGAAACGCCGTTGTTGCGCTCTAAAGGCATTAAATTTTTCTATGACGGATCGTTGGGTTCAGAGACTGCTTACTTGTCTCGTCCTTATCGCGGTATCCCTGATGGTCCACGTGGTCGCACGTTGTGGTCTCTAGAGGATGTTGAAGTTTTGATGAAGCGCACGTGGGAAGCAAAGCTCGAGGTTTCTGTGCACGTGATCGGTGATCAAGCTGTGCACGATATGGTGAGCCTTGCCCGCAAAGTTTCAGCGCAAGGATTTGTGGGACGTTTGAATCTTGAACACGCCCAAGTGATTCGCCCTGAAACGATTCAGATGATGAAGCCGTTGCATGTGCGTTGTCACATGCAACCTTGTCACTGGCTAAGCGACAAAGCGTGGTTGCAAGATAAACTGCGAGATCTTTATCGTTATGCATTTCCTTGGGAAGCGCTGCGAATGGCGCAAATTCCAATGTCATTTGGTTGTGACAGCCCTGTTGAACCGTCATCATTCATGTCGAACTATCAAGCGCTTGAAGAAAGCCCCGCTGCACGAATTAAAAAGTTCAACGGCTCTTTAGAAGAAGTGCATGCGCATCCGGATTCTTCTTTCGCTCCGAATTCACACACGGTGATTGAAGATGGAAAAATCAAAGAAGTCGTTTTCTGCGGAAAAACGCTTCTTTAATTCGATCTCTTAATTTGAATTCATTTAGTTTTTATCGATAACGAGTGTCTTGCCTTGCATCGCGACCACCGCTCCTCCGGCAAGAACGGCACCCAGCGAATAAACCAGCACCTTGTGATCATCAACCCATTGGGCGAACGAAGTCTTTTGTACAGGCGGCGTGTAAGCTTTCTTCGTGCATTCTTTAGAGAAAAATACCAGCGCGCGATTATTTGTATCAAAGTCATCGATGTTCGAAGAAAAGCCATCGCAAGCGCCTTCGATAAATGGATCCGAAAAGAAATGCTGTTGTTGAAACTGTTGATAAGTTCCATAGAACGAAATCTTTTTGTAGGCGCTTGAAAGCAATGTCCAGTGATAACTTGCACGCGAATCAACCGACACAGTTTTTGGCTCGGCAAGATCAATGGTGATCGATTCAATCATCAAAAGATCTGCTTGCGGCCACTGACGTTTCACCTGTTGGATATCTACTTTTTGCAATTGGCACGACGGTTCTGGAAGAGCATCGACTAAAGCGCTGACCTTGCACGTTTGAATATCCCAATCTGCAGAACGTGAATCTTGTGACTTCTTAGAAGAGAAATCTTTAAGGAACATCATGCTGTTTTCAGTTAGGGGAGCTTGACGTTGAAGTGATTCAACTTCTTTTTTTAAATCAGCTTCGGGTTTTTGCAATTGATCACCCAAAGCAAAAACTTGTTCTTCTTGAATAGCGTTACGACGAAGTTGCTGACTTTGAATTTCCGCGTAGGTCACTGCACCTTGCGTATTGCGAATCACTTCTTTGTACGTTGCTGGATCCGCACCCGGGGCCTGCACGACAAGCAGTTCTTGGGCGCTTACTTTGAATGAAAGTAATAACAATGTTGTTAGTAAGATCATGTTTTTCATAACTCATCCTAATTTTGGTATTCAATGTGTACTGAAGACTTGCTGGCACTTTGAGTCACTTCGGTTCCCTTTGAGTCCGGGTTTTGCACAACCGCGATGAAAGGCCCTGGAAGACTTAAAATTTTAGAGCTGTCGTTTTCTTTCGCCAAGACGGCATACTGCTGTGGGTTCAGTGGTGCTCTTAATAATTTAATTCTGGATGCGACCTTGATATTGCGACGTTTGTGATCGCTACCGCCGCTCAGGTACAGATCGACGACTCCGCCCATGTCGCCGACGAGTGAGCTTAACGAATCGGCATTGGCCAAGTCTACGGGAACTAAGACGTAACCTTTTGGAATGAATGTATCGACTGAAGTGGGTGCGGGATCTTCTTTAGCGATGGGTGCAACCGATTCTTTGTTGAAAGAAAAGATCAGTGAAATCAAACCCAAAATGATGAAAGCCGCTAGATAAATTTTAGTATCGAACTTAAGGGCGCGCAGTTTTTCCATGGGAAACCTCTTGAGTGAATTGGTACGAGTGATTTCGTGTTTTGATCTTGGTTAAGTTATTCATCGCTGCGAAGAAAATCAGAATAATCAGCGATAAGACTAAAGCCGCTTCGACAAGGACTTGTCCTTTTTGATTTGGGGAACCCACTGTAACTCCTGCTGTTGTAAAGAGACGCTACAACGCTCTTGGAAGCGGTAATCACCACTTAAGAAAGGCGCAAGCATCGGAACGACTTTCAGACGATATTGCCAAGATTGCTCCAGCGCTTGGGCATCAGAAAAGTTCTCGACAGGATTATAAGTCGGAGGTTCGAAACCCTCCGGACGGACAGCCAAAGTCTTTGGCATGGCAATGGGTCCTGATAATTCATAAGTGAAAAGGGGAATGGTGCTTAAGGATTTATGTCCTTCACTTAAAACCCGCGAACGTGTTTGTGTCTGCGACTTCAGCATTCGCAAGTTGCTTTGAATGATGAGTTGTTGTTGTTTCGCCATAAAAACGCGGACTCTTGCTTCTATGGTAGCGAGTGTTGCTAGGGCTGCGGGGGATGCGCCTGATTCGGCGGCTCTTCGGGCAGCGATCAGCTGTGCACGAAGAATAAGAGCTTGCGGATTCATCGCCAAGAGTTTTTCAAGATGAACAGCAACCTTGCTTTGCCCTTCAATCAAAGTGTTGCGACACGCATACTTGATGCGAGCTTCAACTTGCACAAAAGAAACAATCGCAAATGTCACAAGCACAGCACCCACCAATGCTGGCAGCAAAGCTAAGATTAATGCTGTAGCGAAACCTTTGTTGTTCGCAGCAACGGAAGGATCGGTGCGAAAAGCCTTCACAAAACGCAAAAGAGTATTATTAATAAAAAGATCAGTGCGAAACTTTGCCATTAGAAACTCGATTTCAGAGGGAACGAGACTTTCTTTTCAATCACAAGGGGAGGGCCGAAGTTTTTCGCGATCAACGGGAAATTTACTTCCACTTCGCCGCGACTTTGCGATCCGCTTTTATGCACGGATAAGCGGCCCCAGTTTTTATGCATCATAATTTTTGCTAAACGTTGTTCGTATTCGAATGAACACGTCATTGCCGTGGATTCGTTCGTACACAGCAAAGCTTCATGAAGATAATGATCGGCGCAGTAAAAAATAATTCCGCGATAACAAAGAAAACTCAAAGCGAACAGGCTTAAGAAAATCACCGGCAAAGCAAGAAGGCTTTCCACCAAACCTTGCCCGCGGCGATTGCGCAGAAGATAGCCCATGGCTACTTCTGCTTACCTTTGCCGGAACTGTTGACGGAGTCTTCAAAGAAATTGCTGAAGTCGCGCTTCTTATACAAACCCTCTGTGACTTCATAGGCATTTTTCTTTTTGGAATCGGTGCCACCTAAGGCTTGTGCGACGTTGGCGAATTGTACGTCGATGTTTGCGCCAACGACTTTAATCACGGCGATACTGCCAACTGCGACAATCGCAACGATGATCAAATACTCGATCAAGCCTTGGCCTTTTTTATTTTTAATTAGGGATTTTTTCATAATGACCTCCAACGGATTCAGAGGTCGTTAAGCAAAATGGGAATCTTGCTAAAGAGGGATGTATCAAAAAACAAAGTCCGGGTGGTCCGGACTTTGAGAGCTTGATATTTTTTAGGCTATTTCTTTTTTGCGCCTTTAGCGGCTTCAGCTTTTTTCGCTGCTGCTTTTTCTTCTTTGGCAGCGGCTTGAGCTTCTTTCTTCGCTTCGTTCTTTTTCGCCTTACGAAGTTGAATAATACGATCTAGGATCTCGTAAGATTCTTTTTGCAGATCGTTTTCGTAAACAAAGCGGTAGAAACCTTCGATTTCAGGGCTTTGGCGGAACTTTTTTAGGGACGTAGGAAGGCTGTCAGATTGAACGAAATCGATCGAGCTGCCGTCTTTGGAAAGCTTAACTTTGTCTGCCATTATTAAAACCCCTGTCTTTTTAAGAACTTGTACAAAAATGCCCGGTTTGATGCAAGTACAAAATGACTCGGTGAGGTTATTTTTGAATATGGTTAAGGTCTACTAAATCATTGAATTTCTTTAGAAAACGTAGAAAATAAGTCATCAGATTTATCGGGGGTGTGACATGGTTGTTTTAGATGGCAAAGAAGTCTCTAACAAGGTTCGCGCGTCCCTGATCCCTCGAATTGAAAAATTCCACGAAAAAGTCGGGCGTCCTCCTCATTTGACGGTTGTCATTGTGGGGGATGATAAAGCCAGCCACGTCTATGTTCGTAATAAGAAAATCGCTTGCGAGAAATTGGGAATGACTTCCAGTATCCACGCTCTGCCGGATACGGCGACACAAAACGAACTGAATACTTTATTGCGCGAGCTGAATAACGACGCGAAAGTGGACGGCATTTTGGTGCAGTTTCCTCTGCCAAAACATTTAAGTTCTGATGAAGTTTTAAGTGTTGTTTCTCCAGAAAAAGATGCGGATGGTTTGACTTTCAAATCGCTGGGTTATTTCTTTGCGGGAAAACCGATTGTTCGTCCGTGTACTCCTGAAGGAGTGATGACGATTCTTAAGCACTACAACATTGAAGTTGAAGGCAAGCGTGTGGTGGTTGTCGGGCGTAGCAATATCGTCGGCAAACCCATGGCGCACATGCTGACTGAGGCCAATGCGACGGTCACGATCTGCCACTCTAAAACGAAGAATCTTTCGCAATACACGAAAGAGGCGGATCTTGTAGTGGTGGCTGCGGGTAAGGCCGGTCTGCTTGGTAAAGAAGACTTCAAAAAAGACGCAGTTGTCATCGATGTTGGAATGCACGGCTCTGGCCAGGGTGGAAAACTCTGCGGAGATGTGCGTTTTGAAGAGCTCAACGGGTGGGTGGCTGCCGCGACTCCGGTTCCTGGTGGAGTTGGGCCTATGACGATTACAACTCTTCTACAAAATACTTGCCTCCTAGCGGAAAAAAGAGCACGACTCTTTTAGAAAAAACTCTGCAAAAACAGCTAAATAGGATTTCTGAATGTACACAGGTTTTTTGAAAAACGTATGGTATGTGGCTTTGCCATCTTCTGAAGTGAAAGATGCAAAACCGGTTGCTCGCAAAATCATGGGCGAGCCTGTCGTGTTTTACCGCGACTCTAAGGGAAAAGTAGCAGCGATGCGTGACATCTGTCCTCATCGTGGAATTCCGTTGAGCTATGGTCGTGTTGTGAACGATCAATTGGAATGCCCGTATCATGGTTGGAAATTTGATTGCACGGGAACTTGCACAGAGATTCCTTCTCTTCTTCCAGATCAAGATTTGAATCCAAACAAAATCAAAGTGCGCAGTTATCCTGTGCATGAAGCTCAAGGCATCATTTGGATTTTCGTTGGCGATAAAAATTACGACATGACGAAAGCACCACAGGTTCCTGTGATGAAAGCGTTCCCTGCTGACGTGAAACCGAAATTGGAATTCGTTGTGAATTTCCCATGTCACGTCGATCACGCGGTGATTGGTTTGATGGACCCAGCGCACGGTCCGTACGTGCACAAAAGCTGGTTCTGGCGTTCAGAAAAATCAATGTTAGAGAAAAAGAAACTGTTTGCTCCAGTGGACTACGGTTTCCAAATGGTTCGGCATCAACCTTCAAAAAACTCAAAAGCATATCGTTTGCTAGGCGGTGTTCCTACGACAGAGATCACTTTCACTCTGCCATGTGTGCGCATTGAACACATCGAAGTGGGTAAACGTAATTTCTATTCATTCACGGCGTTGACTCCGGTGGATGAGAAAAACACACGCATCACGCAATTGGTTTACTGGGATATTCCATGGTTGAGCATCTTGAAGCCAGCGGTGCGTAAATTCGGTGAAGTGTTCTTGGGTCAAGATATGGATGCTGTCACAAAACAACAAGATGGTCTGAAATACGATCCAAGCTTGATGTTAATCAAAGACGCCGACACGCAAGCGAAATGGTATTATGCTTTGAAGACAGAATATCATGATCACTTGGAACAAAAGCGCGAATTCCAGCACCCTGTGAAAGAAACTGAACTTCGTTGGAGAAGTTAATGATGAAGAATTTAATCGCACTCTCGTTGCTCTTCGCCTGTGCTCAAGCCCACGCTTTGCGTTTGGAATATTTTGGTGAGACTTCAATCCCAACAGGAACGAAGTATGAAAAGACAACGATCGGTGGTTTGTCGGCAATCGCTTTTCAAAATGGCACGTTGACTGCTTTGTCTGATGATAAAGGTCGTGTCGGCGATCCTCGTTTTTATGAATTCGATTTGAAGATTGAAAAAGACAAAAAGATCACGCTGACACCAAAGTCCGTACACTTTGTGACAGGTCTGCCTCTGGATGGTGAGCGTAAAGCGATGCTTGATCCTGAAGGTTTGATCCGTCTTTCTTCTGGCGATATTTTTATTTCTTCTGAAGGCAGCAACGACGCGAAACCACGTTCGATGCCAAGAATTTTTAAAGCGTCGGCTGACGGTGCATGGAAGTTAGATCTTCCGGTTCCAGAAAAATATCTACCTGAAAGAACTGGCAAACAAACAAAAGGCATTCAAAACAATTTGGCGTTCGAGGGTTTAACGACTTGGAACGATGGCAAGTTTGTTTTTACAAGTACTGAAGCTTGTTTGTCTCAAGATATCGTCAGTGGCAAAGAAGCTGACGGCGATGTCATTCGTATTTTGAAATTCGAAAATCAGCTTTCATCAACTCAGTCAGGTGGGCAAGCCAGCGCGGCTTCCTATAAACCCGTTACTGAGTTCGCATATCACATCGATGCCTTCAAAGATAACGACAAAGGCAAAGAAGTGATGAGAGGCGTTTCTGAAATCTTAGCGTTGTCAGAAACAAAACTTCTTGTGATGGAACGTGGTGTGCGTATTTTAGGTCAACACTTGTGGGCGCAAACAGTTGCGATCTACTTGGCGGATCTTTCCAAGGGCACAAGCACTCTTGCCATGGATAAATTGGAAGATGGCAAATACAAAACAGTCGATAAAGTTAAATTGGTCGACTTCGAAACGGATCTAACGAAAGAACGTGGCACGAAGACAATTCAAAACTTCGAAGCCATGGCTTGGGGTCCGACTCTTCCAGATGGCCGTCGCAGTCTTCTGGTGATGGTTGATAATAATTTTTCTAAAAATGAACTGACAGAGTTCATCGTTTTCGCAGTCGAAGGTGAATAAGCTATGATGACAGTATGGAGACTTCGCCCTGGTGCGGATAAACGTGTGCGCTCGGGCCATCCGTGGGTATTTTCGAATGAACTATCGGCATCGCCAAAAGGTTTACCTCCTGGGTCAGCGGTGGAGTTGCAAGACGCGAAAGGGCAGTTTTTAGCTCGTGGTTACGGCAATCCGCATTCGTTGATTGCGTTTCGTGCCCTGACGTTCAATAGCCAAGATGCACAGCCGACAAGTTTTGATTTCCTTCACGAAAAAGTATTTACGTCATGGAAAGTTCGTAAAGCCGCAGGTTTCCGTGGTAGCTTCCGTTTGTGTTTCGGCGAGTCTGATTATATTCCGGGTCTGGTACTTGATTATTATTTGATCGAACAAAACGGCAAGAAGGCGCAAGTTTTCGTTGCTCAGCTTGTGACAGCAGGTATGGATGAAGCTTTGAAGAATTCAGAAGAGTTCTTTAAAGGTTTGACTGAAAAAGCAAAGGCACAAGGCTTTTCGCCATTCTCGTGGGATGAAACAGCAGTTGTGATTCGTAACGACGTTGGTATTCGCAAACTTGAAGGCATGACGGTCAATGCTCCGCTTGTGATCAAAGATCTTCCAGGCTTCAACTTGGAACATGTTGAGATCTTGTTGAATGCTGCTGCTGACGAAGGCGTTATCAAAATGAGTTGTGATTTAAAAGAGGGCCAAAAGACAGGCTTCTTCTTGGATCAAACTCATAATATTTATTTGGCCGTAAATTTATTTAAGAACTGGGCAAAACAACAAAACACGAAAGTGATCCGTGTGTTGGATCTTTGTTGTTATGTCGGTCACTGGTCGACGCAAATCACTCGTGCTTTGAAGGCTCAAGGTTTTGAAGTGGAAGTGCACTTGGTCGACGTTTCTAAAACGGCTTTGGCGTTTGCAAAAGAAAATGCAGAACGTGAAGGAGCTAAAGTCACGGTTCACGAAATGGACGTGCTTGAAGGTTTAGCGAATTTGCCAAGTCAGCATTATGACATTTGCATCGCTGATCCACCGGCGTTTATTAAAGCGAAAAAAGATATTCCGACGGGTAAAGCGGCTTACGTGAAGATGAACACACACGCTTTCCGTTTAACGAAGAAAAACGGCTTCGTGGCTTCTTGTTCATGCTCTGGTTTGCTAGAGGAAGAAGAGTTCCGCGATGCTATTCGTAAAGCCTCTTTGCGTAACTACACAGAAGTGCGCAGTGTTTTGCGTGGTGGCCATGCGGCGGACCATCCAACGCTGATGCAATTCCCTGAAGGTTTTTATCTGAAGATGTACGTGCACTACATTCAGTAGTTCGCTTTAAGAAGTTCAAAAAAAATGCCGCGAATGCCTACTCCAGCGAAGCGGGAGTGTAACAGGATCTCGCGGCTTTTTTATGTCTAAATTAGACTAGGGAAGAACTACTGTTCTTCGAAGTATTCGATATTGTTGATGTCTCTTTCAACAACTTGCAGGTTTGGCGACACGAAAGACGTCCCGTAAATACGACCTTGAGTGCATTGTGCAAACACTTCATCAACATTCGAGCTCTTATCGTCTAACGCTTCAAAATCATATTCACAGTTTGAAGTATCGAACGCGCGTTGTGAATACACGATTTGATATGCAACCAGTTTTTGACCTTGGTACAAAGCTGTCACCATGTCGATCGTCAAGGGATCATTTGTAAGAGCATAATCGCCTTCCAGAATTGTATCGACCCAAATGTCAGCTTCAGCTGTTGCAAGCTTCAAGAGCTGTGCTTGTTGCGCTGGGGAAAATTTTTCAAGTTTTACTTCACGCTCGCCATACAAATGAGATTGTTCTGAATACGTCACAATAAAATTTGTGAATTCATCGTTAAGGTCAGCCTTCGCTACGGCTGCAGAGAATGTAAGAAGTAGGATAAATAATGCTTTCATGGTTCACCTCTAAAGAGGGACTCTTATATGGGCAATCGGGTTTAGGTTCCAATGAATGATTCGAATTCCGTCATTCATAAAATGAATATCCAAAACGGCACCACTGCGGAGATGAAGTCGCTCCCAAACGGACGCAGAATCGCCCATCTTAAGTCTGGCTTGGTGAGGAAGTTGTGCCCATCCCAGAAAAACAAATTCAGAATAAAGTTTATGAATTCACAGCCTATTGTAAAAGTGCAGCAAGTAGTTAAAACCTATCAACTTGGCGAAACAGAAGTAAAAGCTTTACGCGGCCTCAATTTGACTCTTTATAAGGGTGAATTTACGGCGCTTATTGGGGCTTCCGGATCAGGCAAAAGTACTTTGCTGAACCTGATTGGCTGTTTAGATATTCCTGATAACGGCACCGTTGAAATTGAAGGTCAAGACATCGCTAAGATGAGCGAACAAGAGTTAAGTCACTTGCGCAATCGTCGCGTTGGATTCATTTTTCAATCGTTTAACTTAATTCCGGTCTTAACGGTTTTTGAAAACATCGAATTGCCGTTGATCGTGCAACACGATCTTTCTGCCGAAGAAAGAAAACGTCGTGTTGAACAAGCAATTCAAGACGTGGGCTTGGAAAAATTCCGCGACTATTTGCCGAATAAACTTTCCGGCGGTCAACGTCAGCGTGTTGCGATTGCGCGCGCTCTTGTAACAGAACCCGCTTTGATTTTGGCTGATGAGCCGACTGCGAATTTGGATTCTGATACGACTCACAAAATTATCGATTTGCTTTTAGAGATTAATAAAAAGCGCCACGTGACATTCTTCTTCTGTACTCATGACGAAAAATTGATGGGTCGTGTGGGCAGAGTTGTGCGTATCGCCGACGGACAGATCGAGAACGGCTAATGGAATCACTTAGCTGGAAGTTGGCTTTCAGAAATTTGCTTCGTAATAAGCGCCGCAGTCTTGCGACGGGTATTGCTATTTTAACGGGCTACATCGGTTTAGTGCTGTTGGGTGCGTATCTAGTTCGTGCGCAAAGCGGTTTGCGTGCGGCAAGCGTTTATTTGAATCACAAAGGTCATATCGCGATCGTTAAAAAAGATTCTTTAACATCGTATTTTTCGAAACCTAAAAAATATGTGATCAACGGTGAAGAGATCGTAAAGCTTGATGACATTTTAAAAGCTCATGCGGATCAAATCGAATTCACGGGTAAATATTTAACAGGGACTGGTTTGATCTCGAATGGTCATAAGTCCGTTCCATTCATTGCTTTGGGATTTGAACCTGAAGTCTATCAAAAGACGAATATGCATCCCGAACCCTTGAAGTGGGCCAGTGACTGGGTTCTTCGCAAAGAAGGCGATAAGTTTGACGACTTTATTAAAAACCCATTGCAGATTTCCATTACTCACCGAATGGCAGAGCTTCTAGGGTTGCCGCAAGATCTGTCAAATCTTCCGGAAAATGTTCGTACGGTGCAGTTGGCAGGTAAGAGTTTTTATAATGATCTGAATGCCGTGAACGCTGATTTAGGAACTGTGCATACGACAGGTCTTTCATTAGCGGAAGATACCAGTTTGCGTGCTCCGTTAGCGTTATTGCAGCAGCTGTATTCAACGGATGGCATCGAATATATGGCGGTCTTCTTGAAGCACGTCGGCGACACGTCGTCATTCAAGAAGATGTTGCAGAAAGAACTCGATGCGCAGGGCTTGCCCATGGAGGTTTACGCTTACAATGATGAAGCGTGGAATTCATACTTTGTCGGATCGATGGGTTTCTTGTACGTGATGATCACGTTCTTCATCTTCTTGATTTGTGGTGCGATCATTTTGTCGATCGTAAACTCCACAACGATGGGGCTGCTTGAGCGTTTGAAAGAGATCGGAACTTTGCGTGCGATTGGCTTTACTCCAGGTAAAGTGTCTTCTTTGTTCGTTCAAGAAGTGTTCTTACTGGGCAGTCTTGGCGTAGGGGCAGGTCTGATTTGTTCGTTGATTATCGCTTCGGCAGTGAATTCAGCGAATATTCAATTTAGTCCTCCGGGAACTCAAGGTTCGATTCAGTTCTTGTTGATCTTGAATGTGGGCCTGTGTTTAGGGGCCGCGCTGTTCTTGATTGCGTTGACGACAATCAGTGCCGCGATCGTTAGTTATATTAAAAATAAATCTAAAATCATTGAACTCTTAGCAGATACAGGAGCTTAAAATGAAAAGCTTGTTATGTGTTCTTCTTCTTTGTGCAAGTACTTCATATGCCGATATGGCGTCTGATCTTTTGAAAGCGTCTGACGGTGCTCGTGGTGGTATCGAAGGCGGTTTGACATGGAAAACGAAAATTGAAACGACTGAAGACGGCGAAACGTCTGAACGTGAATTCATCGTCAAAGCGAAAGAACATGACGCTTTGGTTGAGGCAACAGCGCCTGCAAGAACTAAGGGTGAAGTTTATTTGTTCAATGATCGCAATATGTGGTTCTTTAAACCAAGCTTGAAAAAGCCAGTGTCGATTTCTCCTCGTCAGAAATTGAGTGGTCAGGCCGCAAACGGTGATATCGCAAGTACCCACTATGCACGTGACTACACGGCGACTTTGGAAAAAACCGAAGCGCGTGGTGCTGATAAAATCTATGTTTTGTTGTTAAAAGCGAAATCTCCGAATCTGACTTACGATCAAATTCGTTACTACATCAACGGTAAAACGAAATTGGCTGAAAAAGCTGAATTCCTGACTTTGCAAGGTCAGACTTTTAAAGTTGGCGAGATGGAGTATAAAAACACAATCACTGTCGGTGGTAAGAAAAATCCATTCGTAAGTAAAATGACGATCGTTGATGCTAAATTCAAAGACAATAAGAGCGTGATCAGCTACGACGAACCGAAAGTTGAAAACCACGCCGCTTCATTGTTCAACATCAATAACTTGAGCCGCTAAGATAAGGATACTTTAGATCATGCAGCAACGACTGATCTCGCTGGCATTTAGAAACGTAATGGTGAATTGGCGACATTCATTGTCGGCACTTCTATCAGTTGTTGCCGCTTTTTATTCTATTGTGTTCTTTGAAGGTTACATTCGCGATGTCGGTGATCTTTATTATGATGGTTACCATTCACGCAATATGTTCGGGGATTTTGTCGTGGAAAACGCAAAAGCCCAAACTCCAGAAGGCCGTGCCGAACCTTTTCAATATGCCGTGACTGCGGATGAGCAAAAGGCCATGAAAGAGTTCACCGCAAAGAACTCTGATATCGTTGAAGAATCAGCTCGTTTTTTGGCTTTGCAGGGCATGGTGACGAACGGTAAAACGTCGGTGATTTTCTTTGCGAAAGCGATGGATATTGAAGAATCCAAAAAAATGCGTGAACCGGTTTGGGGTTGGAATGCTCTTTACGGTAAGCCACTGCATTTAACGAATAATCCCAATGCGATTCTAGTGGGACAAATTTTAGGTCGTTCCCTAAGCTGTCACACCAAACCCGTACAAATCATGAGTCCCGATCAAGGTTACATTGCGGAAGAACGTCCGTTCGATTGCGACAGCCCGCAAGTGCAAATGAGTGTGACAACGGAATCAGGACAGCTTAACGCGATGGATTTCGATATCGCGGGTTTCGTTGATGGTGGTTATCAAGAAATCGATAACCGTTTCATTATGATGTCGCTTCCGGCGGCACAACAGTTGATGAACACTGACAAAGTTTCGTACGTGACGTTCTTAATGAAAGATCAAAAGTACCGTCATGAATTTGAAAAACGTTTTAATGAACAAATCGGCAGTAAATATCCGGACCTGCGTTTGACTCGCTGGCAGGATCATCCCGTTGGAGAGTTGTATCGTAAATCGATCGACTTGTTGTCAGTTTTCCGAAACTTCGTTGTGATTATCATTATTTCGATTACGACGCTGTCGGTAGCGAATACGAAAATTAAATCAATTAAAGAACGTACAAAAGAAATCGGTACTCTGCGCAGTCTTGGTTTTTCACCTGGCTTTATTCGCAACATCTTTATGTGGGAGTCGTTCTTTTTGTCAGCGATGGGTATCATTATCGGAGCGGTTGCAGCCCTCGTGACAAGCTTCATCGTGAATCACGCGGGTATCTATTATAAAGCAGGCTTGCTATCGATGCCGGTTCCATTCCACATCAAAGCGGCTTTGATCGTATATATCGTGGCAGCAGCCGTGTTGATTTCGATTGGTTTGGTGGTGACGGCACTTGTATGTCGTGGCACTTTACGTAAAAAGATCGTGGAGAACCTAGGGCATGTTTAAACTGCTGCCCTTGTTTCTAATTTTAGCGGCTTCGAGTGTTGCGCAAGCCGCGAAGTGGGAATTTCGCAATACCTTTGAAACGTATTTGTACGATACTTATTCCGAGCCATTAAATAATGGCATTAATCCTGACAACCAGATCTTAGGCCTTCCGTATAATACGGCGACGGTCGATTTGCGTGATGATTTTAATGTTCTGACTCCGAAAACAAAGTGGGTGTTTCGTCCACGTTGGACTTTGAATAATACCTGGACACAAAAAGAAAACCCGGATTCAAGTTCGACAATGTCGAAAGGGAAGCTTGATTTAACGGCAGCGTATCTTGATTGGGATATCTCTGAAAAGTGGAAAGCAGTCGCAGGTCTGCAAGTGTATCAATGGGGACCGGGTGAGTTCATCAATCCATCGAACGTATTCTTCCATTTCAGTAACGACCAGCGCAGTTTCTTTTTTGTGCAAAAAGGTTTGGTCCTTGCGCGTGTGAATTATACGCCATCGCCGAATTGGAGTTTGGTTGCTATTGGTGAACCGATCAGTAACAACGAACAGCCGTTCCAAGTTGAAAAAGAATTCGAACCGAAATCGACATTGAAGGTCGAATATCATGGCGCCGGCAGTTCGTTCTTAGGCGCCGTTGCGGGTACGGAAGGTTACGGTCGTCCGTTCTTTGGTGAATACTTTGATTGGTATATTACAGACGCTTTTTCGTTCTATGCGGATCTTCGCCACAGCATCGGCAGTTACAGTTATGATCCTGTTGTTGATGGTATGGGCTTCGTACAGCTGGTTGAAACGAATCCTGATTCGGGCCAGATGTTTACGATCGCCGATTGGGGTATCCGTTATGAAGGACGTGTCGATGTCCGTTTAGAGTGGTTTTATAATGGCCTTGGCTGGGATGCAGATGCTTTGAAATATTCAATTCAAGGTATTACCTTTCCGAATCCGTATCTGGTTGAAAACTTGAAGCGCTATTCGCACTCAGGGTTGGAACTGCCAGGTCAGAACTACCTGTATCTTTCTTTGCGCGTCCCAGATTTGGGTAAAAAGAAAGATGCCAGCCTGTACATGAGAAATATTTTATCAATGCAGGATCAATCGGGTGTTGTGCAAGTCAGCGCGGATAAAGCATTAAGTGATGCGTGGACTGGATATCTTGAAGTTCTTAGCTCATTCGGAAAAGAAAATACAGAGTTTCGTTTGTTGTACGGCGTGCAAGGCAGCGTCGGCGTCCGCTGGGCGCTGTAAAGGGAGCCACTATGGTTGAAATTAAAGAGAAGAACTTTAACGACTTTTTCAAAACTCCGTCAGTGGTTTATCCAAAAGATTTTCCATTTGTATCACAGTTGAAAATGGACCTTGAACGCTTTTTAAGTATGAAAAATCCGTTATTCAGAACAGAAAAGGATTTTTCTTATTTCACCGCTTACAAAAACGGTAAGTTGGCGGGTCGCATTCTGACTCATATCCATCATGCATCGAATGAAAAGTATGGTTGGAAAAGAGCTTATTACGGTTTCTTTGATTTGATTGATGATGTTGAGGTCGCGCAAGCGCTACTTAAAAAAGCGGAAGAGTTCGCGAAGTCGCATGGTTGCAATGAAGTGATTGGTAACTTCAACATGACGGCGATGCAGATGATCGGTGTCGTAACAAAAATTCATAAAAATTATCACTACACGGATCAAGTGTTTGCCCCGGAATACGTCGCGAAGCTTTTGGAAAAGTGTGGCTATGAAGCGACATTCCCAATGGTCACTCATGAAGTAGATATTCAAGCATTCAATCCTGAAAGCCTGCTTGGTCCAAAACAAAAAGAGATCATGGCAGATCCGAAGTATACGTTTGAAAAACTACAAAGTGATAACTTAGAAAAAGTTATGGAAGCGATGAGACAGTGTTTGAACCATGGGTTTTCTGAAAACCCGATGTTCGTGCCACTGACTTCTGAAGAAATTTATTTCCAAGCTAAAGACATGATGCTGATCATTGATAAAGAGACTTCGGTTATTGCCAACTACGAAGGCAAGCCGGTGGGCGTTTTGATCTGTATCCCAAATTTGAATCCGTTCTTAAAAGCGATCGGTTCGAAATTTGGTATTACGACGCCATATCATTTCTTAATGCATAAACTCCGTCGCGAATCAGCGACGATCATTTTCTATTCCGTTTATAAAGAGTTCCAATCACGTGGTCTTAATGGTGTGATGCTTTACGATATTATGTCGGCACTGAAGCGTCGTGGTTATAGGACTTTCGGTGGAACTTGGATTTCATTGGATAACAAAGCCTCTTTACGTCAGGCAGAAAAGTTAAATGCGACTTTGATGCATGAATTGAACCTTTACAGAAAGTCTGTCTAAGAATTTAGGCGACAGTAAGGAACCGGTATGATGACTAAAGAACAAATTCTGAAAGCCGCGACGTTAAGTATTAGCGCGCATAACGTGCAACCGTTTCGTCTAGCGTTTCCCTCGGATTCAGAAATTTTAGTATATGTAGACTTTCAAAGACTTTTACCTGTCGGCGATCCGCATTTAAAGGATTTGCGTCAGTCACTAGGTGCGTTGATTGAAACTTTGGCGATCGCAATGTCGGCAGAGGGAGAAGGCATTGAAATTGTCGAAGCAAAACAAACGGCTGAACAAGGTCAACCGATGGCGCGTTTAAAACGCACAAGCGGTGTGCCTAAAGATGTTTTAGCCAATCAACTGACAAGACGTTTTAGTTATCGTGGTAAATTCACTAAGAAGAAATCAATCCAAAATCACTTGGCAACAAGTGATGGTTTTACGATTGAGTTTTTGACGAAGCCTGCTGATTTAAAAGATGTTTCACAAATCTTCGATAACGTGAATTACCGCTTTCTGACTTTGCCTGGATATCTGGAAGAACTTTATTCGTGGATGCGTTTTAGTTCGTCTCATCCCAAATGGTCGAAGGATGGCTTGAATACGGAATCAATGAGCCTTAGCGGAGTGGAAGCATGGGGAGCCTCGGTTGTTTTGAAGAAATCAATTTTTGATTTCTTGGCAAAGCTTGGAATGGCGAAAGCTCTTGTAAGTGAAGCGGGACAAATTCAATCTGCTTCAGCCTTAGCCGTGATTTTATGTAAATCACATAATGATATCGATAAGGGCCGCGCGTTTATGCGTGCGTGGCTGACTTTGACAGAGATGAATCTGTTCGGTGCGCCGCTATCGTTATTAACTGATGACAAGCCTGCTTTGGATTTGGTGCAAAAGAAATTGAATACCAAAGGCCAAGAAATTGTGAACGTTTTAAGAGTCGGTCCACTGGGCGATTCTTATAAGAAGCCAGCACCAGCTCGTCTTTCTTATCAAGAGATGGAGTGGAAAAAATAATGTTTAGCTATGAAGAATTTGTCACTCGCAACTTAGGTTTTATCACTGAAGAAGAACAAGCCAAACTTCGCAATAGCACGATCTTCATTCCAGGAGTCGGCGGCATGGGCGGAGCAGCTCTTGCCTGTCTTGCACGTGTGGGTGTAGGCAAATTCATCATCGCCGATATCGATACTTTTGAAGTCAGTAACTTCAATCGTCAGATCTTTTCAAATTTGGATACAGTGGGCATGTCGAAGGCGGAAGTATCGCGCCAAGCTCTGCTAAAAATTAATCCTGAAATTCAATTGGAAGTTTGGGGTGGTGAGTGGCCTGATCGTTTGAATGAGATCATGCCGCGTGTGGATTTAGTTATTAACGGCTGCGATGACGTGAAAGCGACGTTGTTGTTGATGCGTGCTGGTCGCGATCACAACAAGACGGTAATCGATGCTTTTGCCTCTACTTTGCCGAATGTTTACGTCGTGAAACCGCAAGATCCTCGTCCGGAAGAATTCATGCAATTTCCTTCGGTGCGTTTGCGCCCTGAGGGTTTGACGGATGAAATGGTGAAGGAATGTTCGGGTAAAGAGATGGAATACGTCCTAACGAATTCCTCAAGTTCCGATCATGTGGTTTTGAAATATGCAGCGGAAATGATTACGGGTAAAAGAAAAAGAATTTCGCTGGCTCCGATGGTGTGGGGCACCGGCATCATGATGAGTTACGAGGCGATGAAAGTTCTTTTGAATAAAAAAACGCAGGCGACGTATCGCGGGATTTTCTGGAATCCTTGGAAAATGCGCGTTGAAAAGCCGCTGAAATTCCCTTTGAACGTGATTAAAAGATCCTTCGTTCGTAAGTTCTTAAAGAGTCTTAGTTAGTATTAAATTTCAGATATAAAAAGCCAAAAAGCCCTGGGTGATTCCGGGGCTTTTTCGTTGGCGCTGTCTTTGCTTTGTTTATTTCCTAAGGTAAGTAAACAAAGGAATAAGCAATGAAGCACTCAAAGGTATATAAGCTTTTGACAGCAGTGTCGTTTTGCGCGCTTTTATCAGGTTGTCTAGAGACTCCGTGGGACTCTTTAGAGTTCAATCGTTATCGCGAAAAAAACGGGGAGCAGAAAAACCTGGGGCAGGTGCGCTTCGTTTACGACAGCTTAAATTCCTTGTCGTTGAACGGCTTGATGAATACCAATATCTTACCTTTGAAAGTTTACGGGACAGCCTTGCTGTTGGCTGATGCTCAAGACACTCAACAAAAAATTGATGGAAAAAATCTTCCTAAAACCATGCAGAAATTCGGTTTCATTCGTGCGCAAGGCATTGCTAACTGGCGCGATGATTTGGCAGTTCGTCCCGAGTTGACGGGCGAAAAAACTTTTGGTTTGGTAAGACAAAATATTGAAGTGAATATCGTGGGCCGTCGCATGGGCCTTGAGGTGGCCAATATCACGTGTGCTGCCTGCCACGGTGGCGTAACTTACGATGCGCAAGGTATGCCGACACGAAATGTGTGGTTGGGTGCTCCGAATAGTTCGTTGAATTTCGATGGTTTCTTAGGCGGAATTTATAAAGGCCTTAAGATCGCAGCGAACAATCCGGATTTGTTCTTGGCTAAATTGAAAGAAGCTTATCCAAATATCGATGCGCTTGAATACAAAACTATTTCTAAAGACCTATTGCCGATCATTAAAAAAGAACTCGCGAAGATGGAAGCGAAGTCTGGAAAAGTTCTGCCGTTCCCGAATGGTGGAGCTGGGATCACGAACGGTGTAGGCGCCTTTAAGCGTGATGCGAAATTGAAAAAAGACGCCTTTGTTTATGATCCCCATGAAGCAGGTTTCGTGTCGATTCCTGATATCTCTTACCGTGGTTTCCGTTCGTCATTAACTTATGATGGTGCTTACGGTGTGAAGAACACCGAGCGCTTCAGAAATATCGAAAGAAACGAAGCTATGAATCCGTCATGGGGTTCTAAGCTGGCAGAGCTTGCAAGTTTCTTTACGTTCTCTGCCATGGGCAACACGATGGGAAATGCGGAAAAAGCGGTGCCGCGTGTGAAAGAAATCTTTTCGGTTCTTCAGTATAACAAACCACCGGCATATCCAGGTGTCATCGATAGCGAAGCGGCACTTCGTGGTTCACAAGTATTTGCGAAAAGCTGTTCGCAATGTCATGGCGTTTATTCAGACGGCCTGAATCCTCAGCTTTTAAGCTTTCCGAATAAGTTCATGAAATCGGAAGCGATTGGTACGGACCCGCTTCGTTGGCAGAACGTCGATCAAGCTATTAAAGACTACAGCGATAAAACGGCGATTGGTAAATACGTTGATGCCGGTCATTCAATGGGCGGTTATGTGGCGCCGATTTTGTCGGGTTTGTGGTATACGGCTCCGTATCTTCACAACGGCTCTGTTCCAACATTGTGGCAATTAATGAATCCAGAACTGCGCCCAGTGAAATTTGAATTGGGCGGACATGCATTGGATATGCAGCTTGTTGGTATCAAAGGTGAGCTGAACGAAGACGGTAAATACGTTTACCCACAAGATTATCAACCATGGAGTTTGCCGACGGAATACGATACGACTCAACCAGGTCGTTCTAACAAAGGCCATGAAAAGCCCTTCGCGGGCCTTTCACAGGATCAAAAGAAAGATTTGTTAGAGTATCTTAAGCTGTTGTAGGACGCTCGAGCAATTTCGCATAATCGCGGATCAGAGCGGTCTTCGTGCGAACGATTTCGTTATAGGCAACGTAAGGGATGTGCAGCAAAAGCATGTCCCCATTTTTTTCTGATAGCAGACACAGATAGTTCATGCTGTGCTCTTCCATCAAGTGCTGCATTTCTTCATAGATTTGAAGTTCATCTTTAGGCAAATTCGCTTTTTTGCCTTCATCAAACAAAACCTGACGGATGTCTTCTAAATTGAAGATATGCGTTTGGTTCAGTTTAAAGAAGTTCATGATCTTTGGAAGGTCATAGCCATGAAGGTCTTTGCCAGAACAAACTTTGAAGTCCGTTTTTTCAAAGACTTCAGCGATTTTATCAAGCAACCCTTGAAACGTCGTTTTTTCAGACGAAACAAACTGATGCACGAACTTAAAGAAGTCGTCTTCGCCGTTCAGAACCTTCACTGCAGAGTGAATACGGAATACGAGTAAGACATCGACCAAGAACACATACAGACGAAGTCCGACGTCCCAGTTAAAGTCCTCAAACAACAGTGACGCTGGAGCGAGCAGCACTGCTGCAAACAATAACGTCTTACCTAATTTGCGGATCACAAAGCTGCGATCTTTAACTAAGGCCTGATTGAACAATGAGAAGTACGTGAACAACAAACCACCCAGGGCGCCCAACTTTGGAATGTGTGGCAGACCATAAGTTGTAACGTCCGTCAGGAACAAAGGGCCCAACAAGATCAGACCAAGCACTGAAATATCTAAAAGAGTATTTTCAGAGCGACTGTGTTCTTTGCGGTTACGGAACAACGTAACCAGTGCCACAGAAATTTGCGCGATTAACATGAATGCGCCAAAAGCCATCAAGTGCGGTTTATTTCCTGAAAGATTGTTGGCAAGGGCATCGATCACAAACGCGATACTGCCGACAGCCATGAATAGTTTTAAAACGAATGGCATGTGCTTACGAAGCATGCCCTCGAAGTATAAAAACACAAAGAACGCCAACCACACAGCAGCGATATAAGTTGCTCCACCGAACGCTTTGATATCAAAAGCCGTCAGCGGGAAGCGCACGATGAACAACGCCATCATGGAAGCCAAGATACCCCACAGACGGATCTCGAGAGGGTTCAAAGACTCTTGGCGATACAAACGGCGAAGTGCCGGCCAAATACCCAATGCACCTAACAACGATAACGAGGCATCAAAGATTTGAAAGTTCTGATTTAAATTCATTTACGTGGCCTCAAGCTGCCCATCTGTTTGCTAGTCGAGAACCATTGAATAATGGGAACTAAAGAAAACTCAATGGAGCTGAATACGATTTTATAAAACAAGATCAACGCGGAACCCTTGGGAATCGTGTGGATCATGTAGTGATAGTATGAGCTGACATCCATTTGACCCAATTGCAGAATATCGTCGCCGCGATTGTAGTCTAATGTTTGATTCGAGAAATCGTTGTAAATGGGGTTACGATGTTTCGGCGCTTGCTCGAAAGTTTTTTTCAAGTTGTCGCTGCCACCTGTGTAAGCGTTCTTCAAGACGAAAGCATCTTCGTCGAATTCCGCTTCTGGTCCAACACCAAATACATAACGATAACGAGTCGTAATTTCGCGCGCCAAAACCAGGTGATCGTAAGATCTGCGAGTTTTCTTCAGTGGATTTGGATAAACGTTACCAAAGCTTTCAGAAACCATCCCGATGATCGCGGGCACTTGCGTGACGTTCGAGATCCAAATTGGCTTGAAACGATTTTTAATAAATAGCAAGAACGTCGTAAGACCATAAAGAATCCACGACAAACCTTTGGCGCGCGCGCTTGGATCAACGGCAACCAATCCTAAATGCACAACTTGTTGCGTATGACCACGCACCGTACATGTCATGATTGTCAGTGCATTGAACGCGAATGGCTTTCCTGAAGGACCATCATAAATCAAAGTAATGACGGCATTATCCAATGCCTGCTTACTGCCTTTAACGATTCCATAATCAAGTTCACCGATATTCAGTGAACTAACAACGGTGCGTAGATCTTCAACAAGTTGTTTGAGTTGTTCGGGAGTCATCCACAATCCGGGTCTTTCCAGAATGCGTGTCACATTTGACTTCTTAGAACCAAGAGTGAGATCGAAGTAGGGCTTGAATAGTTTTAAAGGATTCATCTCCTCTATTTTAGGTGTCCAAAATAGAGGAGAACAAGGTTAAGTTTGCGGAGTCTGGGTCTGGACTTGCTGGTGAGCGACTTGCGCCATTTGAGCCACGGCCATTTGCGCTTGTTGCGCCTGCTGATGGTAGTAGTTCAATTTCGCAACGTACTCTTTCAAAGCTGCATTTTCTTGTTTCATAATGCCTGTTTGAGTCAGAGATTGTTGAAGATGGCTGTAGTAGTCCTGGGCTTCCAACGATTTCTTATCAAGAGCGATTTTCATCTCGATGATTTTGCCTTCAGCGACTTTCATCAAGTTTTGAAGCACGTCATTTTGTTGTGAAGCTGAAGACTCGACTTCGTTGAATGACGCCGAGATTTTTTCGATCTCTTGATTCAAAGATTCGATCTTTTCGTCACGTTGATTCAAGGCCGCTTGCATCTCTTCCACTGTTTGCTCAAGTTCGTGCTTATCAGTTTTCAGAGTTTGAATTTCAGCTTCAAGTTGCTCTTGTTTTTCTTCCCACAACTCTTGTTCCTTAGCGAAAGCCGATTTGGCTTTCGCAAGTTCCATTGCTGTTTCTTCTTTCAACGCTTGGTTGAGGTCGAGGTCGCGTTGCAAGATGCGCGTTTTATCGAAGAGCGCTTGAGAATATTTTTTCTCTTCGCTTTGCATTTGCATCGCGCGCGCTTTCAAACCTTGAATTTCAAGTTGAAGTTGCAAACTCAACTCTAGCGATTTTGCTAGATCGGCACTGAGCTTTGCGTTGTTCGCACGTTCTGCACTGAGTTGATCAGCGAGTTGTTGCATCTGCGCATCCAACGTTGCAGGACCGTAAGAAACATTCTCGAGAGTTTTGATTTTCTCGCGCAGTTCTTCTTGCGAACCTTTAAGGTCGGAGTGGAATTTCTTCATCTGCACTTGCATTTGCTCATACTTAGGTTGTGGAGGTTGATCTTCCTCCACAGGTCCGGTACTCAGCTCATTGAGCTTGTTGCAGATTTCGTTAAATAACTTTTCGTGCTCTGGGACTTCTGACGTCGTCATCATTTCATAATTGTTATGCACAGACCGAAGTCAAGTCATGGAAAAATATTGACAGAGGTCGGGGTTCCCGATGTAGGTCCAGTAGTGTAGGAGGAATTGTAGGTATGACTATGCAGAAAAGCATCCGCCTTTTGATGGCTTCGATTATTATGATTACTTCAGTGCAATACGCACACGCTGAGGACGGGTTGCTCAGTGATATCAAACCTCCACAGCAAGCGTCGGAATATATCTTTCGCTCTTCACCAAAAGAATCTTTGATCAGTGTGCAACTGATGGGCGCTGTGAATAAGCCAGGTATTTACTATGTGCCTGCGAATACAGATTTGTTGAAGTTGATCACTCTTGCAGGTGGTTCTTCACAAGTCGGTGACGTCAGTGAAGTTCTTGTTCGCAAGCAAGATCAAAAATCTTGGGGTAGTGTGAATTCAAAAGCGGTGAATGAATACAAAGGCGCTTACGAAGTTGATGCCGAAAAAATTATTAAGTACGGCGGTGCTCGTGATTTAAAATTGGCGCAAGATGATTTCGTTTACGTGCCACAGAAGTCAACGTGGGTCAGCAGCGAAACGACTCGCAACGTGACAATGATTTCTTTGGTGGCTGGGATTGTTTTGACAGGCCTTTTGATTCAAAAAAACTCGGATCATAAATAATGATTTTGAAAGCCCGCGACGGAAGAATTTTATTTCTGATTAAAGCGCTCGCGGCGCTGGCTTTCCTATCGAAAGTTTCTTTCGGCGTTATTTTGCCGATTCCACGTGAAATTCCTTACCTGATTTTCCAGCAAGGCATGCATCCATACGTCAACGTCGTGTTGTGTGCGTTGTTCGGTGGGCCGCTGATTTTGTTGTGGATGAAGGTTCGCGATCGTCAGCATATCAGTGGCTTCTATAAGCTCTTCGTTTTTGCGTTGATGATGACTTTAACCGTGGAAACTCTTTTGCAGATTCACTATGTGAACTTTGATGAATCGCCGTTGATGCAGGTGGGAGCTTTAGGCGCGACACTTTTCATGATCGTCGTCTATGGTTTAGTGATTCCGAGTTTATGGAATGTCGAGGATTTTCTAAGATTTATCCAAAGATGGACGGGTGCCTTAGTTGTGATTTCGCTTTTGCTATTGCCAATAGCAAGTGGTGCGGAATTTAAAGGCGGCCGTTTCATCGGCGTCTTCAAACACATTCCTCACATGGTCAGTTGCGCGACGATTGCTTACATCTTTTCACTTGGAACAATTCTGACCGATCAAAAACTGCAACATAAGATTTGGGATGCGTTGGTTTTGGTCGCAAGTTTTCTTGCGATCATTCTAACGGGTACGCGTTCTTCGGCAGCGGCGGCGATTGTCGCATTTGTGCTGACAATGGTTTTGCATAAAACCGAAACCAATATGGGGCGCATTTTTAAATTTGCGACCGTTTGTTTCATCATGACTTTCACGATGTTTTTCGGAATGCAGACTTACGAATTCGCGCACGGTATTGCGACGGGTGAAAACTCTTTGGGCTCGCGCCAAGCGCAAGACGGTGTGGCTTCGCGTTGGGAGGAAGTGCAACGCGGAAGCGAGATCTTCATGGAAGAGCCATGGCTTGGTCACGGGATGATGTCGAAGTTTGCAGCTGGCAATGACGTCGATGTTTCGAATTATAATGCGATGAAAGATCCCCATAATATTTTGGTTTCCGCAGGGGTTGTTGGCGGGTGGCCGCTCTTGGGTTTGGCGGTGATGTGTCTGATCTTTATGACGATTGGGTCCCTTAAGTCGCTTAAATCCTTCGACATAGCTAAGCGCCAAGTCGGGATTTACCTCCTCTCGCATATACCAATTTTGGTGATATACCACGTGCACTTGTCCATTGGCGGCATGGCAGATCGAATGTATTGGATGGTGTTCGGTCTACTAGCGGTAGCCTCGGTGACGGTTTCGCGCCCTGCCCAGAACTAATTTCAAATTCTTAACCATCATTGCAGATTAAACACAGGCCAAGCCTGTCAAATAATGGCACAACGAATGCTTAGACAGATCATCACAGAAAGTGAGTAGGTATGGCTGAGCAACACATCGAACCAGAACTCACAGTGGGCGAAATCATTAAGCTTTATATGTCCCACTGGCGCATGTTTGTGGTCTTTACAGTCATTCTTTTTTCCATCAGCGCGATTATTTATGTTGTTAAAATTCCGTACGTTGCAACGACGAGCATGGTGTTCAACGATACTCAGAATTCGTCTCTACAAGCTTTCTCAAGCCAGTATTTCGGTTTGTCAAAATCTCTTCAGGAATCGAAAAAAGGCAGCAGCCTTCTTTCAAAACATATCGAGTACTTGAAGACGCGTGAGTTCTTTGAAGCTCTTCTTGCAAAAGTTGATGAGCGTGGCAACAGCGCTAAAATCACGATGGAAGAACGTCAAGGTTACGAGCAATTGAAGAACGATTACTTAAACAAGATTGATGCGACAAAACCAGAAACGAAGCTAGAGATCTTGCAGAAGTTTGATAAGTGGACAAAGGCAACTCTAGATTCTGACTTTGAGATCAAGCTTTCTGTGGCAATTCCAAGTCGTCCGATGTCGTTGTTTCTTGCAAACACGGCGACTGAATTGGCCGGTGACTTGTTGAAGAAGCGTGAATCAGAAGAGATCGCTCGCGTTGAAGAGTTCATGATCACGCAAAAAAAACTTTCTGATGAAAAGTTGGCAGAACTTGGAAAACAGTTAGCTGAAACGCAAACAAAAGATGAATCAATTCTTCCGCTCGCTTCAAAAGATAAAATGGGCGAATACGTGTCTGAACTTTTGGTTCGCGGAAACGAATTGAAATTGAAAATGGCCGAGAACAGAAAAATGATTGAGTACTTGCAAAAAGGTCGCACGGCTCAACAAGAAAGTTCTTTGTACGGTATCGGTGGCAAGATCGAAGCTTTGAAGATTGAAAACAGTTTGATCGAAGGCAAGCTTGCACAGGTTCAACAATCGATTGATCGCTTGAAGAAAGATGCGAAGGAACTTCCATATCAAGCGCAATTGGCTGACGATCTTCGTAAGAAATCGGAATTGGAATTCAACCGCTACAAAGAACTATCAGCGGCTTTAGGAAAGTTGGAAGCGGCGAAACTTTCAATCGGAACTCGTTTTGAAGTTTTAGATCACGCACGCTGGGAAAACACGTTGCCACAAATTGGTTTAGTGGCTTTGGGTTTGTTGTCAGTGTTGTTAAGTCAGTTTTTCGGTTCATTGATCATCTACTTCCGCTACTTGTGGAATCCAGATGTTGTAACAGCGCAGGCTTCGCGCAACTTGATGATTTTCGATAACCACTCTGTTGATCCGCGCGTGATCATCGAGAATTCGAAAATTAAATTTAGCTTGAAGAAGCCACAAAGCCTTTCTGAATTGGAAGGCCATAGAGATGACTCTTGGAATGTTTTGAACGTCGGTCAAGGGTCCGACATGACCCAGTAATTTCATTAAGGATGCACTTATGAAAAAGACAACAGCCTCTAGCTTATTCCTGATCGCTTCGTTAGCCTTAGCCGGTTGTGGCAACAAGGTGAACCAGAAGCTTCAACAATCGGTTCAGGATAATCAAAATGCAAAATCACTTGCAGAGTGGGAATCTTCTCCGGCTCATCCGGAAGTTTTATTCCAAGACTGGCGCGAAGAAGCGCAGCAAGCTCCTGCGAAAAAAGAAGAACTGAAAAAAGATCTTTGCCAAGAATTGCAAGGACTTGATGGTCAATCGCTTTCGGTATTTGAAATTGAAATCAAATCCGATGCGAACCGCGAAATGCTGGCACCTTGTAAAGAGGCTTTGCTTGCGCAACTAGAGCGTTACTACGCAGCAGAGCGCGCGACATTGCAAGTGCAAGTGAACGCGTTGAAGCCGAAACAAACTTCGAACAACTTCCAATTCCCAGTGAACGTGCAAAAACGCGATTACTCGAACGGTTATTTGGCGGTAACGGGTGACGTACAAAAGAAAGAAGTGATTCTGACTTTCGACGACGGTCCAAGCCCAGAGTACACAAAAACGATTCTTCAAGCGTTGAAGGAAGTGAATGCGAAAGCTCACTTCTTTGAATTGGGTAAAGCTGTGCGCTTGAATCCAGAAATTACGAAACTTGTTGCGGCTGGCGGTCACATGGTTGGTTCGCACACAATCAATCACTACTGCATCGGTAACTTGAAAGAGTGCGGTCACGCGAATGGTGGCAAACAGTTCAGCTTCGACGATGCGATGGTTGAATTGAAAGGTGGTCACCAAGCGGTTTACGACGTTCTTGGTTACGTGGATCCGATCTTCCGTTTCCCTTACGGTGCGGCGTCACCGGAACTTCGTGGTGTTTTGAAGCAAGCGGCGACGGCTGAGTTTTACTGGAACATCGACAGTGAAGACTGGAAAGCTCAAACAAATGAGAACCTTCTTCAGAACACGTTGGCTCAGTTGGATTCTAAGGGTCGCGGAATTATTCTTTTCCACGATATCCAAAGAAGAACGGCTGAAATTCTGCCACAACTTTTGCGAGAACTTTACACTCGAGGTTATTCTGTTGTACAACTTCAATCTGCGGATCCAAACGCAAAGTACAACAGCAAATTGGTTAAAAAGAACCTGCCTTAGAGTGAATGAAAAGACCTGACGTAGATAGACCTTCCACATGGAAATCCTATAAAAACGATATGTGCAATGGCTGCTGGGGCGGCTGTTGCACAATGCCGGTCGAAGTGAAATCTTCCGATCTGGTGCGCTTGGGTGTGGCTTCCGAAGATGAAGTCATAGGCTCTGTGAAAAAGCTTGCGAAGCGCCTGATTAAAGAAGGCATCATCGTCTCTTACCGTTCGGGGACGGAGTTCTTCATGCTCCAGCAAAAAGCCAATAACGACTGTTTGTTTTTAGATTCGGTGACGCGTTTGTGTACGGTGTATGACAAGCGTCCCGATACGTGTCGCCAGTTTCCTTCGATCGGTCCTCGCCCGGGATTTTGCCCTGGTGCTCCTCGCAAATAGATTCGTTAATAGCATCGTCTCACTTTGAGATTTGACTGAACTGTAGACAGCCGTGAGCGCGAAAAGGGCGCTTTCATGGCGCAGTCTCGCTTTGACATGGCTAAACCCTCGTAAATTCAAGAAGAAATGGCACGGGCACTGCTCTTAGTAAGTATTAAGAACAGGAGGCCTCACATGAGCTTCACAGATAAGAAATTCGAAATGGCGATCTTTACCCTTGTTGCGGTTTTGGTTGGCGGACTTGGATACCTTATGAAGTCTCCTGTGCAAGCTGTTTTGGCGAACGCCGAACTGGTTTACGAGATGCCTCGTCCAAAATCATTCTTGGCAGCGTTGTTCGGTCTGGGTTTAGAAGATCGCGAAATCGATCGTAAATACGTAAATCCATTCGATAAGAAAAAAGCTGACGACAAAAAGAAAACGGCTGATGCAAAAGACGCTAAAAAACCAGCGGCTCCTGCACAAGTTGCGGCTAAGAAGGCAGACGCTAAAAAAGCGGATGCTGCGAAAAAGCCTTCTGTTGACGTTAAAGTTGTAGGTGCGGACTCGCACAACGGTCTTACTGGTAGCGATATCGCGAACGGCGCTGACGGCGCGGGTGCTGGTGCGATTGCAAATAACAATGTTGCAAACACAGGTGCTGCCAACGACCCAGCAAATGATGAGAATACTTTAAGCGGTGCTCAATGGAGTGCTTTGTTATCTGCGCAACCAACGAAAGAAAACGCATATAAGATGGTAACGGCTTTCGTGGCTGGTAAATTGGATGCGGCTTCTTTCTACAGCATTGTTAACGGTCTTTTGAAAAGCACTAAATCTGATACGCAAGCTGTTGGCTTGTACGCTTTAAGCCCAGTATATACGACTCAAGGTTTCACAGTTGTTGCTGAAAATTACAGTCTGCTTGCTACTGCCAATCAAAATACAGCGATGAGCTATATGCAAAGCTACGGTACTAAAAATGCTTCGGGTGCATTAGTTGGCGCATTGAAAAGCAATGACACAGATGTTGTGACACTTGCTTCGCAAGTCATTGTTAAAGCTTACCAAACAAAATCGATCTCTGACCCACGTAACACTCGTGGCGATGTGGTATCGACTTCAACGCCAACTGCGGAAACTTATAAGCCTTACGTTGATGCGCTTACACAGTTAAGGGCTGCTGGTGGCGAGATCGGTGACATCGCATCTCAAGCTCTTAGCCAAATGCAAAGCGTAGTCGCAGCACTCTAAGATCCTGCTGGACAGCTAATAGGAATATCGTTGAGAATGGGCTCATGAAAATGGCCCATTCTTTCATTTTTGCAGCACTGTTGTTTGTCGGTTTTACCGTTCAAGCCGCTAGTGATTTGCCTCGCAATCTTTCGACGAGCGAGCAAAAGCGTGCATTGGAAATTCTGGGTTTAGGTTCGGCGTCCAAAATTCTTGCGAACCCTTATCCATTGGGTGGTTACACTGGCGTAGAAGTAGGGCTGACAGCAGAGTTTATTCCTCTGGAAGACCTTTCGAACTTGGGAACACAAACCAATGATTCCGGCGAATTCAATTACTACACCCTGACAATTGGTAAAGGTCTTTACTACAACATCGATACATTGTTGTATTTTACTCCGGCGATTCAAGATCAGAAGGTGCAAACGTTTGGTGGTCAACTTCGTTGGGGCTTTTATGAAGCAAGCTTCTTCCCCATTTCATTCTCTGCAAATTTGTATGCGGGTGGCGCGAACTTTTCGAATCTGATCAACGTCACAACAATGGGTTGGGATTTGGTTGCGACTGTAGCTATTGACAACGTCGCTTTGTACTTTGGTGGTGGTCGTATCAATGCTCACGGTAAATTTATCGGTGGCACGAATGGGATCACTTCAAGTGGTGAAACTGAAACACAAACAAGTTCAGAAAATCACACATTCGCAGGTGTGAACGTCAACGTTTCCAAATTCTTTGTGGCGTTAGAAATCGATAAGTACGTCGATTCCGTCTACGCGGGTAAGCTTGGATTCCGCTTCTAATTAGTTCTCTGGTAATTGAGATTTTTCGATGATCTTCGTTGTCGATTTGCCGTCAACGAATTGCAAGGACATGACTTTACCACCGTATGACATCACGAACGGTGCGCCTACGATAGATTCGATTTTCCAGTCGCCACCTTTTACCAAAACATCAGGACGAACTTTATGAATCAAGTTTTCCGGAGTGTCTTCAGTAAAGATCGCAGTGAAATCAACGCACGCAAGTGCTGCTAAAATCTCGGCACGGTCATTTTCATTTTGAATAGGACGAGTAGGACCTTTAAGACGTTTTACACTGGCATCGGCATTTACACCGATAACCAAAACATCACCCAACGAGCGGGCTTCCTGCAAATAACGAACGTGTCCGATGTGAAGTAAATCAAACACGCCATTTGTGAAAACAATTTTTTTACCTTGGGAACGAAGAGGAGCCAAAGCCGCTTCAATCGTATCAAATGTTCGGACTTGGCCCATGAACTCTAAACTTTCTTAAGAAGTTTCGCGCCAGTGATTTTACCAGCGTAGTCTTTATTCATCAAAACAGACAAGATCGGGAACAAGATGAAACCCGTCACGATCACAAGAGCACTTCTAGCAACCACTTTCAAAGCGTAACCAGCAGTATTCAACTCTTTTGGCGTGCCGATGCGTTGATCGAAGGCCCATTCACCAGGTGTCGCACCCATGAAGATGCGGTTCACAGTCATATAGATGAATGCCACAGTCGCAAACATCGCAACTGTAGAAATATAAATCATGCCTGCTTCATCTGGATGAGTCAGGTTGCCGATCAAATCTACTTTCGTGATCACTAGCAAGATGATCATGCACAACAAACTTGCTGCGATAACCAACATTGAATCCAAAAGTGCAGAAGAGAAGTTCCAAGTCGTCGCTTTGTATTCTTCTTTTGCAGCAGTTTGGCTGATTTTGTTTTTAGCTGTCTTTTCTTCGAAATCGAAACGACGGCTTTTTTGAAGAGTCTTAAGAATTTCATCAACCGCTGCTGATGAATTTGAAGTCGAACCGTCACCGCCAACTTCTGTCAAAGTGCCAGGAGCTGCTGCAGGCGTGTTCGCTTTTTTGCGCGGAAGCGGTGGACGAAGAGGATCAACCGAAGATTCTTCGATCAACTCTAGACCTTGGTCCTTAATGAACTTTTGAGATGTAAAAGTGTCCGCTTCAGCTTCTGCTTTCGCCGCTGGAGTCGTTTTCTTTTTATGAAATCCAAGCCCGTCAGTGAGTGGCTTAAACTCAAACTCTTCAAAAGGATCAACCATGACCTGCTCCTATCAACACATCAAATCAAAGTCATACTTTAGGACTGATACAAGAGCCATGCAAGCCGTTTCAACTCGCAAAACCTGCTGGCCTAAAGTCACTGGATGAAGGCCTAGTTCAGTGAAGTGTTTGACTTCATTGTGTGAAAAACCGCCTTCAGAACCAACGATAATCCAGATGTCTTTGACGCCTTGGGGGTGCTCCGACTTTACCTTGTTGCAGTAGTCTTTGATGCTTAGTGTTGAAGTGCCCTCATAAGCAAATAGACCCACTTGGCCGTCTTTTTGGTTAATTAAAGATGAAATCTTCTCGAATGGAATCGGATCTTGAACCTGCATCAGGTCGCCACGGCCACTTTGTTGAGTCGCGGAGCGAACGATTTTGTCCCAACGCTCAAGCTTATTGTCTGACAACTTTTCGCCCTTACGAAGGAAGCTAAATTCAGAAAAGAAAGGCTGAACCGATTTCACTCCCAACTCCACGGCTTTTTCCATTACGGCATCCATAACGGGGAAGCGCGAAATCGAAAGCACCAAATGAATGTGCGGAGTTTTCAAAGCGGGGATGATACGTTCTTCAAGCACGCGGCCCACCGCGGTTTTTTTTGTCACCTGAGTGACTTCAACGAAATAGGCTTTGCTATCTTCTGTTAGAACTTCGAATTTAGATCCGACCTCTTGGCGACAGACATCGAAGATGTGATGAAACACATCGCCCGTGAAATTCACTTGGTCTTGGAAAAGATCTTTTTTCTCGATCCAGTAACGTCTCATGATTCCCGCTCGTTATTGTGCAGAAGATTGAACCCAGTAACCAACCCATTCGTCTTTTTCAAGACGACGGACGACTGTCAGGCCTGAATTTTCTAAGAAGTTTTCAAAGAAATGATTGTCACGCTCTTCAAGAATACCTGTCAGAAGCATGTGACCACCTGGCTTCAATACGCGCATCAAATCTTTTTTGATGTTGATCAAAACGCCGTCGATGATATTTGCAACAACAACGTCGTAAGGACCGCGCACTTCTTCAAGAAGTGAATCAGGAATATCGATTTGTTCCAATTTATTCAGTTTCACGTTTTCACGAGCTACGCGACGCGCTTCGGGATCAATCTCGATACCAGCAACAAGTCCCATGCCACTCATCTGTGCAAGCATTGCTAAGATCGCAGTGCCAGTGCCCACGTCAAGCATTGCCCAGTCAGCAAGATTGGCTTTGTATTTCTCTGCCAATTTGTGAATGAAGAACGCCATCATTTGAGTTGTGGCGTGAGTGCCCGTACCGAATGCCATGCCTGGATCGATATAGATCGCATGTTTGCATTCCGGTGGGGGAGTTAACCACGAAGGAATAACCCAGAAGTCGCCGACAAGTTTGAAAGGTTTGAAACCTTTCTTCCACTCTTCAAGCCAGTCTTTGTTTTCTTCTTCGAAGATCGACCATTTGATGTTGCGATCGTACTCTTGCAAACCATCAAAGAAATCTTGGCTTGGATTTTCAGGGAAGAAAACATCCAAGTCATGGTTCGCAACTGTTGTGATGCGAGGATCGTAAGTGAGGTCAGGCTGTGTAAACACCAAAGCCTCTGTCACTCCAGAGGCTCCGCAGTCGAAACTGTGTGTTGTGATGATGTCTTCAAGTTCCTCAGGAACTTGGCTTAGGCGAACGCGGAAATAAGAATTGTCACTCATGCTCCGAGTTGTTACCAGAATCCGCCACTTTTTCAAGTGTTTCCGCTGGCGTAGAGGCTTTTGCCACTTCCTTAGCACCCGGTTTTACAGGGCTCTCTTCAGCTTTATTTGAAGCTGGTTTAAGATCGCCGGCACTTTGTAAAACCTTCTCTGTGGAAGGCAGGGCCGCTGGTGTTGGAGGAGGGTTTACAGCTCCAGATATTGGCGGAGCTAAAGCTCCAGCCGCTGCTACTGTATTTGGGAGGGGCGCAGCCGCTGGAGTTGTCGTAGTTGTTGTTGTCGTTGTAGTTAAAGTCGTCGTCGTTGTCGTACCCGCGAATGGTTTCGCTTCGTCGATCGCCGCAACTTTACGTTTTTTCGGTTTTGAATTGTCGATGAAAGAACCTTGAAGATCGATACGGTCGCCCGTCATGATGCCTGTTTGTTCAAGCATTGGCAGTTCATCGCGCGACAATAGAGTAAACTCGCGAGCGACTGCAACTTTGTCATAAATTGCGATGATTTTTAGTTGTCCTACGGGAACTGCAATTTCACCAAAAGAGTTGGCACCACTTGCATCGCGAATGTTTATTTTGCGAACAGCCGTGACGACAAGATTTTTCTTTAAGCCTGATGCGGGTCCCGCACTGATGTAGAAATCTTTGTAGACAGTGTCGTCTTCAGCCAACGTGATGTTGCGGCGAACATCAACGACTGTGATATCAGCGGCCTTGGCGCTTGAAGAAAAGCCTAAGATCAAAAGTAAGATAGACATCATAAAACAACCTTCCTGGTTCGTTCTGTTCTCTCTATCGGTTGTCTTATTTTGAAACTTAAGCGTTACGGTCCTAGGTCCAGTAAGAGGAAATAAAAAAGGCTTTAAATCTCTTTAAAGCCTTCGTCATTGAATTCAAATTTACCGACCGATTAGTTAGAAACGATCGCACCTTGAACAGAGCTATATACTTTGTAGCTGCCATCCGAAGTTGTTTGCTCGATACCCGACATGTATGAACCGACTGTGCTTTGCACTTGGTAAGTTGCACCACCACCACCAGAAGCCGTACCTGTCTGAGTGGAACCGGAAACGAGACCCGTTGTTTTCGCTGGATCTTGAGCTTTGATGACGCTGCCAGGATTTTGCGCAAGGCTTTGAAGAGTTGCATCCATCGAACAACCCGTTGCTAAAATCATCATTCCTAAAAGTGCTATTCTCATCATCATACCGAAACCCTCCAGACGACGTTCACATCTTACTTATCGGCACTTGCCGGAATTCTTTGAGCTTTCTCATTCTGAGACTTGATGAACTTCAAAAGCTCCTCATTTTGTTTTCTTAATGCTTCATTCTGCTGTTTTAGAGCGCCCATCTGCGATTCAAGCGAGCGGATGCGGCTTTCATGATTCGCAAACATCGAAGTGAATTTCGCATACATCTCTTTGATCGCGCCAGCAAGGGGAGCAGTCAAAGTCATGTAAGAGATCGACTTCAAACCTTTGCTGTCTGTTTTCACTGCTTCCGGATAAAGCTTTTCAACTTCTTGTGCGATGAAACCCAATTGCTTTTCTGGGTCTGCTTTCGCGTCTTTCCAGTGATAGTTTACTGGATTGAATTGCAAAACTTTTTCCAGAGAATTTTCAAGCGGCACGATATCTTTTTTCAGACGGATATCTGAAGAACCCGTCACTGTGCCTGTGACCGTCAGATTTCCCGCAGCAGATAACTGCATTCTGACTGCGGCACCCGCACCGAAATCAATGCCTCCAGATGCGTACTCATTATATAAAGAAAGTTGTGTTGTTCCTGCAGCACCATAACCCATCCAGCCACCACGTACAGTTGGTGCACTCGTGCGCGGGAAGAATTGCATGTAAGTGTGATCTAAGTTGCCGCCTTTAATACTTAAAACACCGGCACCACCACCACTCGTTGATTCGCCGAATGATACATTGCCTACTGAAGTCATGGACATCAATGGAGTGCCAGAACCCAGACTGCCATTGTAAAGTCTGAAGTAGCGAGTGCCGCTGGTGTTTTCATTCACAAAATGGAAGTTGTTCGTAACAGTGGAATCTGCACCAAATTGCATTGAAGAATAGGCTGTTGCTCCTGTGCCCGAGCCTACAACGTGAATGTTTGCAAGTGGAGTCGCCAAAGGACCCACAGACATATTGCCGTTCGTATCGATGATCAAGCGCGAAGCGCCTGCTGTGCGGTCGATGATACCGAATTTACCATTGATTAAACCAGCTGTGCCGACTCCAGAACCGCCGACAGCAACGCCCCAGTTGCGAGTTGACGAAGTGTTCGAGATCTCAATCCCTGCCACATCGGTATTGTTTGAGCTCACGTTAATCGGATAAACGGTTGTATCGACAACCTGAAATTTATTAGCTGGTGACGTCGTATTTACACCCACGTTGCCAGAAGAATCCATCGTCATGATTGAACGTGGAGTACTGAAATCATAAATATGAAGTTTACCCGCGCCGCCCGTTGAAGCAGAACCGGATGAAATCAAACCATATTGTTTACCACCGGTATCCGTACTTGCAAGTTTCAGTGGGGTTCCAGATGTCGACGCCGAAGAAAGATGCAAAAGAACATTCGGGGCTGTTGTGCCGACGCCAATAAAACCCGTATTCAGGAAAGTCATTTTTGCAGAGTCGCTATTACCGATCTGCATGGAACTCGAAATACTGTTTGTGATGTTATAACCATAAGTGTAGGTGTTTGCTGCACTCACGTTATTCGAGTCACCATAAATGATAGCGTTACCAGCATTATTGGTAATAGTATTACTGCGCCCGAAAATTGCGAGATTATAGCTGTAGTTTGAAAGTGTTGTGGTCACCGAGTTGCTGCCACCAACAATCACGTTACCAGTCGTCGAACCGCCGCCTGATGAAAGCGTATTCGAGCTACCAAGGATGTAGTTACCGTCACTCCAAGTGGTATTGCCAGTACCTATAACGGCATTGCCACTAACATGCAGACGAGAAATTGGAGTCGTTGTTGCAATACCAAAATTACCGGCTGCAGTTAAAGTCATTTTTGTTGTGTTGTTAGTTTTGAAGTTAATATCGTAGTTGTCGTTATTGCCAATCGCACTTGCGGCACCCCAGGTGTTACCGCCGTTTTTAAAATACGTCGTATCGTAAGGTGCTGCGGGCAGGCGAGCAGCAGGGATTGTACCGCTAGCTAAGTTTGATGCATTTAAATTTGTAAGTTGGCTACCATCGACTGCAGGAATTTTTGCTGAAGCATCCAACGCTAAAACTTTATTCGCCGTCGTGCCGGAATCGACAACTAATGAACCTGAACTTAAAGTCAAACCAGCCCCTGTTGCGATACCGATATTTGAAGCTGTGATATTGATTGGGGCAGTGACACCCAAAGTTGTATAAGCACCGGCACCAGTTCTTTGCACGATACCCGTTGTCGCAAGACTTAAGATATCAGAAGCCGTCGGTGAACCCCATTTAAGCCCCGAAGTCTGCGCACTGTCAGCAATCAAAGCTTGGCCGTCAGAACCCACACCTAAACGAATGTTATTCGTGCCATCGCGAGTAAGTAAATCACCCTTCGTCGTTAACGGTGATAAAGCATTGAAAGACGCAAGTGCTGTCGTATTTCCAGTACCACCATTTACGATCGGTAAAACTCCCGTCACTTCAGAAGCTAAATTAACTGCTGAACCGTTTGCTGCCGCGGTAATTCTACCTTGCGCGTCGACTGTGATATTAGCACGAGTGTATGAACCAGCGCTTACCGCAGTATTTGCTAAATTTAAAGTGACAGCGCCTGAAGACCCACCACCAGACAAGCCCGTACCAGCAGTCACGCCAGTAATCGTACCACCAGAACCAGTGGCAGACGCGATAGAAATCCACGCGCCACCATTGTATTGATAAATAACTTTTGAATCTGTCGCGAAATAAATCGCACCGGCACCCGGTGACGCAGGTTTGGAAGCATCCGTACCTGTTTGAATAGAAGGCGTACCACCTGCATTTAAAATGGCATCACTGATTCCATAACCACTTAAGTTCGTTGGTTTGCCCGTTGTGATTTTTGCCCAATCAAGCGCAGGAATATCGGCAGCCACCAAAGAGGCAGCACCAGAAGTCACACGACCTTTCGAATCTGTTGTCACTTTATAGTAAGTTCCAGCAGTTCCCACAGCAGTTAATGTTAAAGCCGTTGAACCCGCAGATGAAGTCGCATCACCGGTAAATGCCGGCATATTCGCAGCGGGAATAGTTCCGCTTAAATCACTCGCAAGCAAAGGTGAGTTCACAAAAGCCGTTCCGTTAAAGCGCAAGTGATCTTTATTCGCAGGAGTCGTCACTGTTAAAGTCGAACCTTGAAGCTTCGCAACTGTGGCTGCCGCAGAACCAGGGCCGCTGGCCGTGATATCACCAGTTAAAGCGGTGATGTAATTGCCAGCAGCTTGTTTATTATTAAAAGTATTCCAATCGGCAGAAGACAAATAACCATTTGTCGAAGTCGTCGCTTGAGAAATCGTTAAAGCCGGCGTCGAAGAACCATTCGATACTGACAACGGAGCTGATGCGGTAACGTTCGTAACCGTACCACCAGAGCCCGATGACGATGCGATTGATACCCATGAACCAGAATTATATTGATAAATAACTTTTGAATCCGTGGCGAAGTAAATAGCACCCGCAGAAGGTGAGGCCGGTTTCGCAGCATCCAGACCAGATTGCAGTGAAGGCGCACCACCGCCATTATTAACTTTGCCGTTGAACGTGTTCCAATCAGTCGAAGATAAATAACCATTCGTTGAAGTCGTCGCTTGAGAAATTGAAATGACTGGAGTTGATGTGCCTGTTGCAACACTGATTGGTGCAGAGCCAGATACAGAAGTCACTGTGCCAACGCCGCTATTATCTGCGCCGGCAATCCATTTCGTACCATTGTACTTCAAGACTTGACCATTCGTAGGCGCCGTCGACAAGTCGATGTCATAACCTTTGATTTTATCAACGGAAGCGGCCCCAATGGAGCCACTCACGTCACCGGCAAGAGACACGTTGATCGCCTGACACAAGAACTTACCGGATACGGAACTCCAATACGGAGTTTCATAAGCCGCACAGTTTGCAGAACCGACTGCCGTATTAAATGCAGCGACAGTTTGATAGCCAGTTAATGTCGAAGAAAGATTTGTTACATCAGAAATAGCAATCGCTGATGGAGTCCAATTCGTGCCGTTAAATTTAAAGAACTGTCCTGTGGTTGGAATCGTATTTGCGACGCCAACCCCATGAATCGCAACGACTGTTGGACCTGGATATGTACCACTCAAGTCACCACTCGCAGAGGAACCCGCTTGCAGAGCATTTACTAAGCGCGGGTCATTACCTGCTGCCACTGTATTTGCTGTTGTACCGACATTCAAAGTTAAAGCTGGCGTCGAAGTATTGTTTACGATCGTGATGTACGAGTTGCCTGAAGTCACATTCGTAACCGTACCACCAGAAGCACCACTGACCGCGGCACACGTCATGTTAGTACCATCATAACTTAAGAATGTGCCGGGACCGCAAGTTGGCAAACCTGTTTTTAATATGAAGTCGTCAGCAGATTTTGTTCCAAGAGTTTGCGCCGATTGCGCGTAAGCCGCGTAAGGGACTGTGCGAATTTCAGCATCAGGACTGATAACTTTCCAACCTGTGCCATCGTGGAATTGCACGCGCAACAAACGCGATTGTCCTTGGGCAGGCGTGAATGAACTTGCAACGTTGTTATTCGCGTCCGCACAATCAAGGGCCGACGTATTATCAAAGACACTCAATAAAGTTTTTGTTGGGGAGCTTGGGAAAAGTTTTGTGCCTGTGCCGATCGGTACATCAAACACACCGCCAGAGTTTACAAGGTTCACACCATTTTTTTGTTCACGATAGATTACGCAAGTACCGGCAGCATTCGTGACTTCAAATAAAAAGCTCACGTTATTATATTCAAGCGCAGTACCATCGGTTTTTAAAATTCGGCCTTGATAGGTAAGACTATTCGGCGAAGCGAAACTTAGTTCACCAAATAAGAGCACCATGAAAAGTACAATATACGTGCCGTTGTTCATAGGAATCTTATCGGAATCTTTACAGTAAATTTGAGCACTTTCAGTCTAGATCGTGAGTAAATTAAGCAACTTACATGTTGGTGTCTCAGAACAAGATGGAACAGGACCTTATTTCTTCTTACAGACTTTAGCTTTAGGATTGATCTCGCAGATCGCAGCACGCAACTCGGCGTTCTCTTCTTTTAGTGAGGCAATATCACGGGATTGTTTCTCGATTGTGACTTTCAACTGCGCAATTTGCGAGTCGTTCATTTTACAAATGCCCGCAAGTTCTTTTGTCGACTCAATTAACGGCGCGATCAGTTTCGTATAGCCAACGGCCTTGAATCCTTCTGAGTCTGTGGTCACAGCTTCAGGGAAAACTTTTTCAACTTCTTGAGCGATCACACCCATATCGCGCGATTGTGGGAATTGCAAATCAGGTCGGACATCATGGCGCCAATCGAACGTCACACCACGAAGTTGCAGAATTTTATTTAATGCATTTGGAACCAACTGTACGTCTTTTTTCAGACGTGCATCTGAAGCATTCACAAATGCGCTTGTACCTGCAGAAGTACCGTTCACATAAAAATTATATCCTGCGCCAGTAGAAGCATTGATGCCGACGGCTCCCGCTGAAGTCACCGAAATCGCATTAGGATTAGCTGTTGACCCTGGACGAATCCAATAAGTCGAAGCATCCACACCAACGAAGAATTTTTGACCCGTGTCACCCTCTTCAAAACCCATATATGGAGCCGAAGCATTGTAAAGTGCTAATGGAGCAATCGATGTTGTTGAGCCTTTGTTTAAAGAAATCCAACCATTGGTATCGATGACGAAGCGAGTGTTATTGGTATTACTATCCCAAAGAAAAAAGTTTTTTGAACCGTCGATCGTGACGTCTTGGCCGACTTCCCAACCGCCCACCATCATGGATGCACGTTGATCTCCAGCAAGGCCTGTCGCGGTGATATTCAATAGCTTGCTTCCGCTTGTCGCACCTTTCAGATGAAGAAGATTTGTTGGTGTTGATGTACCGATACCAACCAAACCATTATTCGTGATGCGCATCTTTTCACTCGAAGTCGTCGTACCATTCGGGGTTGTGATGAACGTAATATAGTCACCAAGAGCCGTCGCTGATTGATTTTCTGATGCCCAAATAACCATACCAGGATTTGTTATCCCCGTGATGCCGTTCTTACCAAGATACTGAGCCATCAAGTCACCAGCAAGCGGGTGAGTTGGCGCAGCAATAGTTCCGCGAGTTCTTGAACCAATGAATGTACCACCACTATTTGTAGAGCCAGAAGTATATGATCGAGAATAAATGAGCGAATCCGTTCCTTCAGCTTCAACCGTGACTTTGCCACCCACAACGACTGAAGCCGTTTGTGTCGCAGACCAAGTGCCTTGTTGATCTGACGTCAGACCAATACGAATCGTACTGTCCGATGCATTTGTTGAAGGACCGATCCCCCAATAACCAGAGCTTGTCCAGTTACCCACATACTGGGCTTGCCCCGCAGAGCTTAAATACGATCCTACGTAAATACCATATTTGCTTGCTTGCGAACCATTAGGTCCGACTTGCAATAGGTTGTTGATGCTGCTGGCGCCGATTCCCACGCGACCATTGCTATCGATACGCATGCGTTCCGTTGTCGAAGTCGAACCTGTCGAAGTCGTATTGAAAAGAAGATTTGTACCAGCAGTTGTATTCGTCCAGTTTTCTGCAGCCTGCGCATTAATTTGTGCGCCCACTGAATAGCTAGAACCGCTGCGTAAGCCTTGGAATAAAATCTGTCCCATGGCATCGCCTGATTGCAAAGCCGTTGCAGATGCTGAAGAGCCGCGAGCATTTTCAAAAATCAATCCGCCGCCACCCGAGAATGATCCGTTAAAGTTTTTAATCATCACACTTGGTGAACGTCCCGCAGTCGAAGACGTATTCAAAATCGTCAAACCAAGAGCCGAGTCCGCTTGTGATAAAGTTAAAAGATCCGTCGGTGACGATGTGCCGATACCCACTTTACCAGTCGTATCAATCAACATCTTCACAGTGTTATTCGTTCTAAAGCCCAAAGTATTATTGTCGTTAGTACCAAGAGTCGCAGCAGCACCAAAGCTGTTACCACCATTGATAAACATTCCCGAAGCAGTATAAGTAGAACATCCTGCAACACCAGCAGCGTCGAAACTGATGGTCTGACCGACACCACAGTTAAATGGAATGTACGATGAACCTGTCCCATCCGATGCGATAAGACGATTCGCTGTCATCGTCGTAGAACCCGTACCACCTTTTGAAACCGGAACTGCCGATGGGAAGTTCGCAGGATCAGCAGAGATTGTACCTGAAGAAACCGCGATACCAGCACCAACTTGCACCACACCTTGCGCGGATGTTGTTGCCGCATTCACGCTAATTGCCGGAGTTGTCGTACCTGTCGCAACCACTATTGGCAAAGTGCCAGTGACATTCGTCACAGTTCCCGCAGTTGGAGTAATCCATTTCAAGCCGCTTGCTTGTGAAGAATCAGCAGATAATACCTGGCCGTTTGTGCCAACAGCTAAACGAATGTTGTTCGTTGCATCGCGAGTGAGAATATCACCCTTTGTTGTTAAAGGAGAAAGCGCATTGATAGCACCAAGAGCAGTCGATGCACCAGTACCACCATTCGCAATTGGCAAAATATTCGTTACACCAGAAGTTAAATCGATCGCTGCGCCATTCGCTGCAGAAGTGATGCGACCTTGAGCGTCCACCGTGATCGTCGCACGAGTATAAGAACCTGCGGTAACGGCGGTGTTCGCAAGATTTAATGTCACAGCACCTGTCGTACCACCACCTGACAAACCCGTACCGGCAGTCACACCTGTGATCGTACCTCCAGAACCGGTCGCAGAAGCAATCGATACCCAAGCACCAGAGTTATACTGATAAATAACTTTTGAATCCGTCGCGAAGTAAATCGCGCCGGCAGAAGGTGACGCAGGTTTTGAAGCATCAAGACCTGTTTGGATTGATGGCGTACCACCTGCATTCAGAACTGAATCCGTAATGCCATAACCACTTAAAGTCGTCGGTTTACCAGTAGTAATTTTTGACCAATCAAGAGATGGAATATCAGTAGCAACTAAAGACGTGGAACCCGAAGTCACGCGACCTTTTGAATCCGTCGTGACTTTATAATAAGTCCCAGCAGTTCCAACAGCCGCTAACGTCAAAGCCGTCGAACCAGCAGACGAAGTTGCATCGCCTGTGAACGCAGGCATGTTCGCAGCAGGAATAGTTCCGCTTAAATCACTCGCAGCTAAAGGAGAATTCACAAACGCAGTACCATTGAATTTCAAATAATCTTTATTCGCTGGCGAAGTTAACGTCAGTGTCGAGCCTTGGAGTTTCGCAACTGATGCCGCTGCGGAACCAGGACCTGTTGCAGTGATATCTCCAGTCAACGCTGTGATATAGTTACCTGCCGCTTGCTTTCCATTAAACGTATTCCAATCAGCAGAAGACAAATATCCATTCGTTGAAGTCGTCGCTTGCGAAATCGTCAAAGCAGGAGTCGAAGAACCGTTCGTCACAGACAGTGGAGCAGAGGCCGTCACATTCGTAACGGTACCGCCAGAACCACTCGAAGAAGCAATGGAAACCCACGCGCCAGAATTATATTGATAAATAACTTTTGAGTCCGTCGCGAAGTAAATGGCACCGGCGCCAGGCGAGGCTGGTTTTGAAGCATCAAGGCCTGATTGAACCGATGGCGTACCACCCGCATTTAGAATTGAATCTGTGATTCCATAACCACTTAAAGTTGTCGGTTTACCCGTGGTAATTTTCGACCAATCAAGCGAAGGAATATCTGTAGCAACCAAAGACGCAGATCCCGAAGTCACACGTCCTTTAGAATCCGTCGTTACTTTATAATATGTGCCCGCAGTGCCAGTGGCCGCTAACGTTAAAGTCGTCGAGCCTGCCGATGACGTCACATCACCAGTAAAAGCTGGCAACGTTGAAGCGGGAAGTGAACCAGTCAAATCACTCGCAGCTAACGGAGAGTTCACAAACGCTGTACCATTGAATTTCAAATAATCTTTATTTGCAGGAGTCGTAATCGTTAAAGTTGAACCCTGAAGTTTTGCAACTGTCGCTGCCGCAGAACCAGGACCGGAAGCAGTCACATCGCCCGTTAAAGCGGTTACGTAATTGCCAGCAGCTTGTTTGTTATTAAATGTATTCCAATCAGCAGAAGACAAGTAACCATTCGTTGAAGTCGTTGCTTGAGAAATTGAAATCGAAGGTGTCGTCGTACCATTTGAAACTGTAATTGGAGCAGAACCAGATACCGACGTAACAGTACCGCCACCATTGTTATCGCTACCCGCAACCCATTTCGTGCCATTGTATTTTAAGACCTGACCATTTGTTGGTGCTGAAGATAAATCAATATCGTAGCCTTTAATTTTATCAACACTTGTGGCACCAATCGCACCACTGACATCGCCAGCTAAGGAGACATTGATGGGCTGACACAAAAACTTGCCTGATACAGAACTCCAATAAGGAGTTTCGTAAGCAGCACAGTTTGCAGAACCCACGGCCGTATTGAAAGCCGCTGAAGTTTGGTAACCAGTTAATGTCGAAGATAAGTTTGTGACATCGGAAATGGCGATCGCAGAACCAATCCAGTTTGTGCCATTGAATTTAAAGAACTGACCGCTTGTTGGAGTTGTGTTTGAAACGCCTACACCTTGAAGTGCGACAACGGTAGGACCTGGATAAGTTCCGCTAAGATCACCGCTGGCTGTGCCACCACTTTGAATAGCATTCACCAAGCGCGGATCATTACCAGCTGCAACGGTGCCCGCAACTGTTCCTACATTGACAGTTAAAGAAGCGTTCGCAGCTCCATTTGTCACAGTTAGATACGCGTTCGTTGAACCAACGTTTGTAACAGTACCGCCAGAAGCGCCACTGACACCAGAGCAACCGAAAGTTTTAGTTGTCGCATTCCACGTTAAGAAATTGCCGCCATCACAAGTGGCATTGGCATTCACTTCGTTTTTTAAAACGAAATCGCTGGCTGTATTCGTTCCTAATTTTTCAGAAGCTAAAGAAAAGGCAGCATAAGGAACAGAACGAATTTCACTCGAAGGAGAAATCACTTTCCAACCAACGCCATCATGAAATTGCACTTTCAAAAGACGAATATCACCTTGCGCAGGAGTATAAGTTGCTCCGCCATCGCAATTCTGAACTTTCGCATTATTGAACGAATCAAGCATCGTGAAGAGTGGATCGGCAGGGAAAAGTTTTGTGCCTGAACCGATAGGTACGTCAAACACACCACCAGAGTTTTGCATGTTCACGGTGTTGCGTTGTTCACGATAGATAACGCAATTGCCTGATGGGTTTGTGATTTCAAAAAGAAAGCTAACGTTATTGTATTCAAGGGGAGTGCTATCTGATTTAAGAATTCGACCTTGATAAGTTAATGAATTCGGAGACGCTTCGGTATTTAAACCAATAAGCAATGCGAACAAGAATGTTGCAAGGTACGTTCCGTAATTCATGCTATTCTTATCGGCTTTTTAACAGAGGATTTGAGGGCTATTGGTCTAGATTACAAGTATTTATAAGGACTTATCGAATCTGCTTGTTCCACGAGGTGGGAGCTGTCTCAGGATGAGACGCGAACATTACTTCTTCTTACACACGTCAGCTTTGGCGTTAATTTCACAGATCGCGCTTTTTAAAGCTTGGTTTTGTTGTTCGAGAGTTTGGACCTTATCTTTCAAAGATGCGATCTCGCGATTTTGCTTCTCTGTTGTTGTCACAAACTTCGCATAGAACTCTTTGATGCTTTCAATAATTGGCGCGACAAGGTTCGCATAGTTTACGCCGAGCATACCTGTGTCTTTGCTTTTTGAAACAAGCTCCGGAAATTCTTTTTGAACTTCCTGGGCAATCAACCCGACCTGAGGTCTAGAATGATTTTCATCTGTTTTCCAGTAATATCCGACACCTTGTAAGCGCAGGATTTTGTCCAGACTGTTTTGAAGTGGTTGAATTTCTTTTTTCAAGCGTCTGTCAGAACCACTCGTATATCCACCTAAGACCCAAAGATTTCCGGCATAGTCCATGTGCAAGTTTTCGTTACATGTACCGCTCGTACAATCGTAGGTTTGCAGAACATAACCGACGTGATTGTAGTGATGGAGTGTGATACCGCGTTTCGTAGTGTTATTATTCTGTACGTTGAAAGCTGAATCGGGACGATTCAAGATTTGCACATAAGAAGAGCCATCATTGACATAGGCAGCACCGCTGACATCAAGATTGGTGGACGGATTCAGATTGTTGATACCAACTCTATTATCCGCACGAATGGACATCGTCTTACCTGAACCGTGGAAACCAAAATCGATGCGATTACTTGTTGAGCCTGAGCCCGCGTAATAAAAAGCAAAGTCAGCAGCATTATAGGTCGTTGCAATGTCATGACCCATTTTAATGTAATTGGAGTTCCCTGCTGCGAGGTTAGGTTGCTGTGCATTGATATTCACATTTACGGTCGTCGATGGATTGTTGATCGAAAGCGGATAACCCGGAGTCGGATCACCCAATCCCAAATTTCCATCGATGTAACCACCATAGTTATTTGTGGCGAATGCTGGTTTGTTTAAATAAATACCATAACCATTTGTGATAGTACCTGCGCCACCATTCGCTCCACCGGAAGAACTCATGAACATCGCGCCGTTTGTGATAGTCACACCCGATGGTGGTGCAAATCCCGTCCACGAGCCAACACCAACCACGTTCGTTGTATTGCTAGTTGGTCGCATGCTGGATTGCGACGCCACTGCAATTTGTGTCGTGCCATCTGTTGCTGTTTGAATTCCTGAAGTCGTGATACCAACACGTGTTGTAGCCGCAACGTCCAACATCGAAGCAGGAGAGGATGTTCCAATGCCAACATAACCCGTACTATCAATTCTCATTCTTTCCGGAGTTGTCGTAGAACCCGCCGGAGTCGTAGAGAAAGTTAAATAAGTACCTTGGGCAGCGTCGGTCCAATTTTCCTTTGCGAAGGCACGGATCGAAGCGCGTTGTACTGTTGAATAGTCTGTCGCGCCGTAACCCCAAAAACCGATATCACCCAAAATATTATCTGTCTGTGAAGCAGTCGGCGAGGCCGCTGTTCCTCCTGCTTGTCTGAAAGTGATTGTCGGTCTTGTCGCGGCTGCTGTTCCGAAGGAATCAATTTGCATACCGGCATTCGCAGTGTCGGCACCGATAAGATGAAGCTGACGTCCGCCGAAAATATTAGGTGTAACGGTGTTGTCGTTCACCACCAACTTAGTCTGTGGTGTCGCTGTACCGATACCCAGGCGACCTGTTGTCGTTAATGTCGCAACCACAGCATTGTTCGTTTTAAATCCTAAAGAGTAGTTATCGTTCGTGCCCAGTGTTGCCGCTGAACCAAAACTATTACCACCATTCAAGTACATTCCTGCCGCAGTATAAGTCGTACATCCTGCAACACCTGAAGCATTGAAAGTAATTGTTTGGCCAACACCGCAAGTGAATGCTTGATAAGCAGTTCCAGTTCCGTTCGCTGCAACCAAACTGTTTGCAGTAATTGAAGTGGCGCCCGTACCGCCTTTAGAAACAGGAACCGCAGACGGGAAGTTTGTGGGATCTGCAGAAATAGTTCCTGAAGAAACCGCGATACCCGATCCAACTTGCACCACACCTTGAGTGGATGTTGTTGCTGCATTCACACTGATCGTTGGAGTAGTCGTGCCAGTTGCGACGACGATTGGCAAAGTTCCGGTAACATTGGTCACCGTACCCGCATTTGGAGTAATCCATTTCAAACCACTTGTTTGTGCGGAATCCGCAGACAGAACTTGTCCATTCGTACCAACCGGCAAACGAATGTTGTTCGTCGCATCGCGAGTAAGAATATCACCCTTCGTCGTCAAAGGAGAAAGTGCGTTGAAAGCACCAAGCGCCGTCGATGCTCCAGTACCACCATTTGCGATCGGTAAAATATTTGTCACGCCGGAAGTTAAATCAATCGCAGCTCCGTTCGAAGCCGCCGTAATTCTACCTTGCGCATCGACGGTGATGTTCGCACGAGTGTAAGAGCCCGCAGAGACTGCTGTGTTCGCAAGATTCACTGTGACGGAACCAGTTGTGCCGCCGCCAGATAAACCGGTGCCAGCAGTCACACCTGTGATTGTGCCACCAGAACCAGTGGCTGATGCAATAGAAACCCAAGCACCGGAGTTATATTGGTAAATAACTTTCGAATCTGTTGCAAAGTAGATTGCACCTGCTGAAGGCGAAGAAGGTTTTGAAGCATCAAGACCTGTTTGTATTGAAGGTGTCCCACCTGCATTAGAAACCAACGGGTCATTAATGCCATAACCACTTAAAGAATTAGGTTTACCAGTCGTGATTTTCGACCAATCAAGAGCAGGAATGTCGGCGGCAACTAAAGACGCGGCTCCCGAAGTCACACGACCTTTCGAATCTGTCGTCACTTTATAATAAGTCCCAGCAGTTCCTGCCGCCGCAAGAGCCAATGTTGTAGATCCAGCAGAGGAAGTGACGTCGCCAGTAAAAGCAGGAAGATTCGCAGCCGGAATAGTTCCGCTTAAATCGCTAGCCGCCAAAGGCGAATTAATGAACGCTGTACCGTTGAATTTCAAATAATCTTTATTCGCAGGCGAAGTCAGCGTCAGTGTCGAGCCTTGAAGTTTTGCGACAGTCGCTGCCGCCGAACCAGGACCCGAAGCCGTTACGTCACCAGTCAATGCAGTAACATAATTGCCAGCGGCCTGTTTAGAATTAAAAGTATTCCAATCGGCTGAAGATAAATAACCGTTCGTTGAAGTCGTTGCTTGAGAAATCGTCAAAGCAGGAGTCGAAGAACCGTTAGTCACAGATAGTGGCGCCGACGCAGTTACATTCGTCACTGTGCCGCCAGAACCACTGGAAGAAGCAATCGATACCCACGCGCCTGAGTTATATTGATAGATATTTTTCGAATCTGTCGCGAAGTAAATCGCACCCGCAGAAGGCGAAGATGGTTTTGAAGCATCAAGACCTGTTTGGATTGAAGGTGTCCCACCTGCATTAGAAACCAACGGGTCATTAATGCCGTAACCACTTAAAGAATTGGGTTTGCCAGTCGTGATTTTCGACCAATCAAGAGAGGGAATATCGGCAGCCACCAAAGAAGCAGCTCCCGAAGTCACACGGCCCTTGGAATCTGTTGTCACTTTATAATAAGTCCCAGCAGTTCCTGCCGCAGCCAATGTCAATGTCGTCGAACCCGCTGAAGATGTTACGTCACCTGTAAATGCTGGCAACGTGGAAGCGGGAAGTGAACCCGTCAAATCACTTGCTGCCAAAGGCGAATTCACGAAAGCTGTGCCATTGAATTTCAAATAATCCTTATTCGCAGGCGAAGTCAGCGTCAGTGTCGAGCCTTGAAGTTTCGCGACAGTCGCTGCCGCAGAACCAGGACCTGAAGCAGTTACGTCGCCAGTCAATGCGGTAACATAATTGCCGGCGGCTTGTTTAGAATTAAAAGTGTTCCAATCCGTCGAAGATAAATAACCGTTTGTCGAAGTCGTCGCTTGAGAAATAGTGATTGAAGGAGTTGTCGAACCATTCGTCACTGAAATGGGTGAGGTACCGGAAACAGTCGTCACCGTACCGCCACCATTATTATCACTACCGGCAACCCACTTTGTGCCGTTGTATTTTAAAACCTGACCATTTGTTGGCGCAGTCGAAAGATCGATGCCGTAACCTTTGATTTTGTCTACTGACGTCGCGCCAATCGTCCCGCTGACATCGCCAGCAAGCGATACATTAATTGCCTGACACAAGAATTTCCCAGCAACTGAATTCCAATAAGGAGTTTCATAATCATGACAGTTTGCTGAACCAACAGCGGTATTGAATGCCGCCGAAGTTTGATAACCTGAAAGAGTCGAAGTTAAATTTGTAACATCAGAGATGTTAATTGCTGAGCCAATCCACGAAGAGCCATCGAATTTTAAAAACTCACCTGATGATGGTGCCGTCGCAGAAATACTCACACCACGAAGTTTCGCAACTGTTGGATTCGGATAAGATCCAGAAAGGTCACCGGTCGCAGAACCATTCGGTGGACGAGAATCCGTAAAACGTGAATCGTTACCAGCAGCGACAGTACCAGCCGTTGTGCCAACTGAAATTGAAATCGAAGGAATACTTGCCGTGCCGCCTTTAACTAGTGGCGCAGACACATTCACATCGCTCACCATACCAGCACCGCCCGCATCGTTTTGACAAACGAAGTTGGTGCCATCGTAAGTTAAGTACTGCCCCGCCGCACACGTTGAAATCGCTGCTTTCTGTACAAAGTCCGAAGGCAATTTATCACCTAAGCGTGCCGCCGCGCCAGCAAATGAAGCATAAGGGACCGAGCGAATTTCTGCATTCGGAGTGATCGCTTTCCAACCGGTGCCATCGTGGAATTGTACGGCCAACACGCGAATATCTTCTTCGCCAGGAGTGTATGTTGATCCGCCTTCACAATTCAAAACAGCAGAGTTGTTGAAAGCATCGTTCAATTTGAAAGTTGGTGATGACGGATAAAGTTTTGTACCACCTGAACCAATCGGAACATCGAACACGCCTTTTGAACCTTGCATGTTGATGTTGTTGCGTTGTTCACGATAGATCACGCAATTGCCAGAAGCATTCATGATCGTGAACGAAAAACTGACACTTGAGTATTCTAGGGGGGAACCGTCGTCTTTAAGAATGCGACCTTGATACGTTAACGTGTTAGGAGCTGCGACCGCGACTGATGAAATCAGTGCCACCAATAGCAGTCCTATGCATGCATTAATTAACGTTCGTGTTCGCATGAACATTTTATCGGATTCTTAACAGGATATTTGAAGTGCTTAGGTCCAGAATGTTAAAGAAATCTCGAGATCTAGCAGGCTTGTAATCCTGACTGTCTCAGAACGAGACAGTATTAAGAGGCGCGCTCAAGAGCCTTGCTGCGACTGAGAGTATTTATCACTAAGCAGATAGCAATAATCAAAGCTCCGCACAGTTGGCGCAGGCTTAATGTCTCTGAAAAAATCCACGCGCCTAAGATCGCAGCCGTGATTGGTTCGATCATCATTAACAACGCAACCTCAGAGCTTTTCAGTTTTTGTAACGCCGCAAGTTCCATCGTCAAAGGAATGATCGTACTGATAATAGCGATTCCTAAAATGCTGGAAGCTTGAACGGGTGTCAGACTTTTTAAATCAGAAAAATTCGGGTGATGGAAAATGGAAAGAGCAATGGCGCCGAAAGTGATCACGTAAAGGCTTGAAGAAATCGGGCGCACATCTTTTTGAAAACGACCCGACAACATCACGTAAGCGGCATAGCTAATGCCCGCGCCAAGTCCTGCAAGCACAGCCCAGAAGTTACGAACTTCCAAGTGGCCCCACAATAACAACAGCAAACCCGCTGAAGCGCCGAACAAACATGCGACTTCATTTTTCGAAATCTTATCGTGAGTAAAGAAGTGCGAAAAGATATTCACCCAGAACGGATACGTATAAAGCAACAAAGCAGCCAGCGTGACGCTGACTCCTTCAATCGCTTTAAAATACAGAGTCGAAAAGAAGGCGTAACCGAAAACACCCAATAAAACAGTCACAAAAATTTGGCGTTTTGAAAGACGAACCCAAGCAGGTTTAAAGAGCAAAAGGAAGATCCACAGGATCACGGCTGCAAGAGTGAAACGGTAAGAAAGAAATTGGCCAACAGAAAGGCCGGAATTGAAAGCTGTTTTACCGAAGATCCCTAAAAAACCAAAACCCACGCTACCGATGGAAATTTCAATAATTCCGCGAAGGCGTGGGTTGATTTTCATAAGGTTTATTTTTTTGCAGAAGCGGAAGCCGCTTTAGCTTTGTAAGCACGTTGCGCTTTTGTGCCAGTCAATTTTGGTTTTCCACGAGAATTCAATTTAGCAGCTTTTCTTTTCGCTGCAGGTCCTTGCTCGCCAGCGCGACCCTTGTATGAATCCTTTTTCTTTTTCAAGTCATCTGGATCATCAGCCAAGAAAACGCGATTTGCAGCAACGTCATTGATGTAAACCAATTCGCCAGCTTTCAAAGCACCCATACGCAGGCGACCGATCGCCACACGTTGAAGTCTTAAAACGTCGAAACCGATTTTTGCGAACATCTGACGGATCTGACGGTTTTTACCCTCTGTGATCACGATTTTCAGCCATTCGTATTTATCAGATTTATTGTCGCCAGTTTTTTTGATTTTCTCGATGTGTTTCGCAGAAACTTTACCACCAATGATTGTTACACCTTTACGCAATTTCTCAAGTTGGTGTGGTTGCGGTTGGCCGTCCAACTTCACAAGGTACGTTTTCGTAACTTCTGCTTTTGGATGCATCACTTTGTTGGCGTAATCACCATCGTTCGTCAAAAGAAGCATGCCTTCAGAATCCCAGTCCAGACGACCCACAGGGAATACGCGACCAGGAACTTTCGCAAGATATTCGGCAACAGTTGGACGACCTTCAGGATCTTCCATCGTTGTTAGAACGCCAGTTGGTTTATTGAAAACAAGGAAGAGCTTTTGCGTAAGAGGTTTGCGCAAAGGTTTACCATCAACCATGATTTTGTCGTGAGTAGGATCGACTTTAACACCCAACTCGTAAACGCGTTTGCCGTTTACAGTAACAAGGCCTTCTTCGATCATGCGGTCTGCATGACGGCGAGAAGCCAAGCCGCTATCAGCGATTAATTTGTTAAGTCGAACTCTTTGAGTGGAGCTATCTTCAGACATTCTTCGTCAGCCTCGGGTAATTGTTGAGTGATCAATATATCACTACTGATGGCTGAAGAGGAGATATTCTTGCGATTGTGCTCTCCAAGGGCATGGCGGAGGTCTCTTGCCAATAAAGTCATGAGCTTATCGCCTAGGAAAATATTATCAAGAGCCGTGTCAGCCTTGCTCAGAATGATATTCGCCCATTTTAAAGCCTCGACATCGCCTTGTTGAATCAGGGCGGCCGTTCTTTCCAGTTGCGAGATCAAATCTTGATAATAAGGGTCAGTACGACGATCCAAGAAGAATTGTTCCAAGCGCTTAATTGGGAATAAAACGCGAGTCGTCTCTTGCAGAGGCTCGTTTTTCATCTCAAGGAGCTTTTGGAAGACATAACCGCGCATCAAAACGCCTGAAATCTTGTCATTCATCACGCGGAATTGCGCTGTGATGTACGGAGCCACCTCAATTTTATGTGTGTGGTGTGAGCTCAATTCCAATTCAGGAGTGTAGTAAAGCACCAAATCATTGCGAAGCGGCTCTAGAGCCCCTTTGCGGATAGTGAATTTACGATCGAAAGTACGAACTTCCAAAGATTTGTCGGCACGAAGGATGATCGCAACCACGCGTTTGTTCTGATCGGGAAGAATGCGGAACTTGTCGCCTTCGCTCACCATGGCTTTTACATATGAACCCACCGCGTCAAGAAGATCCGAAGCTTGTTCAATTTCAATGATCTGAGTGTGCTGCGGGAAGCGGATCGGGGCTAGGTCGAACTTTTGTTGATAGAAACTGTTAAAGTTTTCTAGCAAGAACTGAACTTCATGACCCAATTGCTGCTTATTCGACGCCCAATGCGGGTAGTCCATGCAGTAATTGAAGAACATTTCGATCAGCTCGGGAGTCAAAACGTCATCGGCATGAGGAAATCCGCGTAAGAAATTGAAGAAAGACAAACGCGTTGGCGTGTTTTGCGGATTCAAATCAGATACAAATTTTAGAAGTTGTCCAACTTTTAGCATTATTTATCCTTCGCCTGCTAACGTATGAACATTTGAATTTTTAGTCCAGAAAAAATATACTTAGAAAGAGCAATTTCTGAGGAAAAAATCTTCTCGGAGTGCCAACGGTCCTATGGAGGGGCGCAAAATGCAAAAAGAATTAAATCCTGAACTTTTCGGTGAAAAGAAAATGACGAAAACTTCCACTATGGACAGAACCTTGGAAGCCGCGTCAGCATTGAGTGCTACAGGTGCAAACTACCTAAATACCGACCGCCAAATTTTCGAATTAAAGGCGCAAAACCAAGCGATGGCCGACCAAATGAACAAGATCGTTGGAACGGTGAATGAGCTAATCAAAAGCAGCAACGCGAAGTTTGAGCGTCAACAAGCATTACTGACTCGTCTAGAGCAAAGCCACAATGGTCTTGCGACGGAAGCGGGTCAAAAAATCACCCAACTTTCTCAGCGTGTGAACGAACGCAAATCTTTGGATTTGAAAGTTCAAGAGATGGTTGATCGCCACAACAACGTAATCAAAAGTTTCGAAGTTCGTATGAACCACCTGCAAAAACTTTTGGCTGAAAAAGAAGCCCAAATGATTTCCTGCCAAGCTGCTTTGAATGAAGCAAAAATGGAAATCGCGAGATTGAAGCGTCTGTAGTTGGAAACACACAATCCGGCTCGCATCACAGAAGGGGAGTCTTCGAACTCCCTTCCCTGGTGGACCTGGGTTGCCCCGTTGTTCATACAATTAAGTGGACGTTTTTTAAGCACTCTTGTCACCATTTCTCCTGGTGTTTATCTTTTCTACTTTCCTTATATAACCGGCGTACCGATGGCATTGTGGTGGGGACCTCGAGTGTTCATCGCCGTGTTTATCGCGAGCGCAGTGGGTGCACATCTGGCCGGAGTCGGCGGAGCATTGACTTTCTTCTTAGCATTTTCTGAAACTTCGAAAGTTGCTATGGGTTGGGCGATGTGGTGGCTGTTGAAATTCCACAAGCGCGACCTGCGTGGGACGAGGCAGTTATTCCTGTGCTGGTTAAGCTGTTTTGCTTTACCGAACATCTTTGGCAGTTACGCGGTGGTCGCGGTTTTAACTTTGCAGGGTGTATATCCACAAAACACTTTTTGGTTCCAATATCTTAAAGTAAGTTTAATAGACACAGCGATGGGCTTATTTATAAGCTTTCCATTGTTCATTTTCTTGAATCATATTTTTGTACAAAAGGGTTGGTCGCAGTGGAAAAAGAGTCCGTTCCATTAAAAGAAGATCTTCCTGCATTCACTTACTGGGCGCCGTTTTTAGTTTTAGCGATTTCAAAAGTTATTAGTTTTCATTATCTGTCTTATGGTCATCTTCAGGTGTTGTATTTACCGTATTTGATTTCAATGCCGATGTATTTCTGGTGGGGATCGCGTGTCTTTCCACAACATGTTCTTGCGGAAATGGCTACGGGAAGTATGACGGGCCTTAACGACTGGATGGTCATTCTGTTTTACGCTTTGGCCAATGCTTCAAAAGTTTATATGGGCTATTTGATCTATCGCCAAATTGCGGGAACTAAAGTTGCTTTGAAATCACTGCAAGGATTTTTGAAATTCTTTGCATGGGGAGTATTGATTCAGAATCTTGTCGGTAATTTTTTATTCCTATCAGCGTACGTTCAGACGGGTGCTTATGGATCGGCGATGTTCTGGCGACAGTATTTGATCATCACCGCCATCGATTGTGTCGAAGCGATGATCATCATCTATGGAATTTTAGTTTTTGCGACACCATTTTTACGGGAGCGCGGTCTGGCTCGCACGGACTTCTTCATTAATCCCACCGAGGTGGACTAAAGATTAGTTTTGCCAAATGCGAGTAATAAGCGACTCATTTTTTTTATAGCCTGCTTATCGCATGTTAAAAAAAAATCTCGCAATCTCTTTATTCGCCCTGATCTCATCACCTTTATTGTCCCATGCAGCGGACTGGCAAGAAACGAATATTCAGTTTCTACATGGCTCTGATTATCGGACGTTTGACGATAAATCCGTTTCGCAAATGATTGTCACCCTAGAACACGTCGACTCGTGGGCTTACGGCAGTAACTACTTTTTTATAGATATCTCGAATCCAGATTCTGATGCCAATGCCTCTTATTATGGAGAGTTTTCTCCGGCATTCAGTCTTAGCAAAATGGGTTTGATCGAAAAACCTCAAGGTGTTCTTCGTGACGTTGCGATTCAAGGAAACTGGGAAATGCCGCAAGGTCCGGCGAAACGTGCGGTGCTGGGTGGTCTGACTTTCGAGTGGAATATTGGCTTTGATTATTTTGCGACACAATTTCTTTATCGCGATTCATTCGGTGGTGACGGTCACACCGGTCAGTTGACGTTAGTGTGGTTGAAAAAATTTGGTACTGAGGCGTGGCCCTTTGAATTTTCTGGATTCTTGGACTGGGCAGGGCAAGAGGGCGACATTTCCGACAATCTACAGACACAACCTTCGTTGCTTTACGATGCCTCAAGAAGATCTTCTGGCAAGATTCCTTTGAAGGTCGGCGTCGAGTGGCAGTACTGGCAAAACAAATATGGCATCAAAGGTTTAACGGAAAGCTTGCCCCAAGCAAAACTAGTTTGGATTTTTTAAGATAGGAAATGCAAATGAGCTTTTTAGGAAAACAGACAGCAGGTTTAAAAGGTCGTCTTCTAAGTATTGCTATTTTGCCGTTAATCGCCTTGGCATTAACGACGGGTATCGCATTTAAAGGGTTTTCTTCCATCGGAAATTTGTTGAACGAGTCTTATGAAGTCTATGTTCCGAATATTCGCTTGCTTGGGCAGATCAACTTAAACCGCGCGAACATCGGTTATTTTGCCTTCGCGGCATTAGCAAATAAAGAAGATGAAGCCAATCGCAAAGTCTTTGTGGGTTTGTTAGATCGTTCAGTCAAAGATTATAAAGCCGCGGTGGAAGAGTATTTGAAACAAAGCTACATTCCTGGCGAAGAAGAAGCTTTCAAAAAAATGAAAGAGCATTATCCAAAGTATTTGGAATACACAGCGCAAGTACGTGAAGCGTTGTTGCATGGAACACCGGCGGATTATCAATTCGTTGTTAGCACGATTGATAAAGGCGGTCCGTGGCAGGTTCTGCAAATTGAAGTCGATACAACCATTACTGATATCTACGGCAAATACACCGAAATCAGCAAAAAAAATAATGAATTTCAAAAAGGTGAACGCTCACGCAACGCTACTTTGATTTTGGCGGTCGCGGTTGGCGCATCAATCACGTTGATTCTTGTGATCTTCTTAATCGCAAATCGTGTGGCTGGTTCGGTGGGCACTGTTGTTCATAATCTTTCCGATATCGGAGAGCATGTAACGGGTTCTATCAATCAATTGTCGGCAGCAGGGCAGGCTTTATCAACGGCATCAACAGAAGCAGCCGCTTCGTTGGAAGAAACTGTGGCATCCTTGGAAGAATTAACTTCCATGGTGAATCGCAATTCTGAAAATGCGAAAGAGGCTTCGAATCTTGCTGATGAATCTTCGACGGTTGCGAATGAAGGTGAATCAGAAATCAAATCTTTGATTGAATCGATGCATGCGATTTCCCAGGACTCGAAAAAAATTGAAGAGATCATTAGCGTTATCGACGATATCGCTTTCCAAACAAATTTATTGGCGCTAAACGCGGCGGTCGAGGCCGCCCGTGCTGGAGAGCAAGGCAAAGGCTTTGCTGTCGTTGCAGAAGCTGTGCGTGCCTTAGCGCAAAGATCGGCGTCAGCTGCTAAAGAGATTTCAGATTTAATTAAAGCCAGCGTTTCAAGGACGAATGTGGGTCGCGAATCAGCGGATCGCTCTGGACAAGTGTTGGGACGAATTGTGAATTCGATCAATAAGGTCGCAACTTTGAATAAAGAAATTTCGCAGGCAAGCTATGAACAAACTCAAGGTATTCAGCAAATCAGTAAAGCGATGAATCACTTAGATCAGGCATCGCAATCGAACGCCGCTTCTTCTGAAGAAATTGCTGCGACATCGACGGAAATCGACCGTCGTGCGGTTGAAATGAAACAACAAATGGACATCTTAAGTCATACGGTCTTAGGGGCGTCATAAAGAAAAAGGGAGCTTTGTAGCTCCCTTTTTTATTTCTGCAACATCAAGTAATTGCCGCGGTCTTCGTAGCGTTTCATAAAGAAGTAACGCTTGCTGGGATCTTTCATCTTACGTTTTGCTTCCCGTACTGAAAGAGTAATCAGGCATTTCATATCAAGGCGCTTTTCTTGTTCGCAATTTGCTAAAGCGGACTCGTCAAGATCGGCGAATTGAATCAAGTTCAAAGTGAAGTACTCTTTAGCCAAAGGCTTAATTATATTGGCAATGTAGCTGTTTGGTTCAAGCTCTTGCGATTCTTCTGGTTTAACTTTGACCCAGCAAAGCTTGGTGCAGTCTTTTAAATTCATTTTGTCTGAAGCGCGATGCAAAGGCTGACCTAAAAGTTTTTCCGCTTCAATAGCGATTTGTTCAGACAAAGCTTGCAGACGTGAATCCGCTTCATCAACTCCCACCAAAATCATGTCATAGCGTTGAAACTCGGGGAACAGACGGTAAGCCACACCGTGAGCAACATTAATATCGCCATCGCTTACAACAGAGGGAGAAATCAACGTCGCAGCTCGCAAGCTGACGCCATCTTTTAAAAGGTGGATCATGGCGCCCACGATAATCAAGCTTGCGAGAACTAAGATGACGATGATCTTTTTCATAAAATTATTTCGAACCTTTTTCCATACGCACTAAGAACGCATCGGCTTTTTCAAACTGAGTCAGCGTCAACGCATCAATCCACACACCGTTTGGATTAATGAAAATCACAGTCGGCAAACCTTGGATGTTGTAACGCTTTTTCAAAGCACGCAATTGATCACTGTCTTTGGTCGCATCGAATTTCAACAACGTGTAATTGCCGCCCATGGCGCGCACACGTACGTCCGTGAAGGTTTGTTCAGCCAACTCGTGACAAGCGGCACACCACTCGGCCCAGAAATCGATGATCACGGGTTTGCGATCTTTGGTTGCTTGTGCTAACGCCTCGTCGGAATAAGGCTGCCAATTCATTTCTTTAATTTGGTTGATAGAGTTATCAGCCATGATTCTGCCGCGGATGTAAGGGCGCAGATCAAACACAGAAAGGCACAAGTAACCGATACCCACGATCAGGGTTGCTTGCATCAGGCCTTTTTGCACCATGCTTGTCGGTCCTTTGCCTTTCACGTTTAAGAAAGCACCGTAAACGCTTGCGACAATCACAAGACCAATACCCAAAGCGCCGTCGAATGCGCGATCTGGCAAAAGTAAATTCAAATAGTAATAGAATGCTGAAAGCATCAATGAGCCTAAGATGAACTTAAATGCATTCATCCAAACGCCTGAACGTGGCAACGCTTTCACCAACTGATTCGACAAACCCAAAGCGATGAAGATCAAACCTAAACCCATCGCGTACGTGAATAAGAATAAGAAACCGATCAATTTGTTTTGGGTCGAAGCAACGTAAGTCAGAATCGCAACTAACACCGGGCCCACACACGGACTTGCAACGATACCCGCGAACAAACCAGTTAAGTAAGCGCCACCAAGGCCGTTACCAAATTTACCATTCGCAAGCTTGTTGCGAATCACCGCAGGAACTTGCAAATCATAAAGGCCGTACATGCTCAAAGCCATGGCCAAGAAGATCACGCACACAACACCCAAAACATATGGATTGCCAAGGCTTGCTCCAAAAACGCTACCGCTTGAAGCCGCGACCAAACCTAAAACCGAATAGGTCGTTGCGATACCATGAACGTAAACCAAACTTGTGATGAAGTTTTGCAAACGTGTTTTGTTTTCTGAATGATTTCCCAATACGGCAAGCGTGATCGGAATCATCGGGAAGATGCACGGAGTGAAGCTTGTGAAAACTCCGGCAAGGAAGACGAACAACAATCCCGCAAAAATACTTGAACCCAAGTACTTGTTGAAATTGTGAGTATCAAAGAAACTGCCGGCGCTTGCTTCACCCGAAGTTGGTGATGGTGTCGATAACGCCGCTTCACCTTCCACCATCGGAGTCACAATCGGGACTTCGATCATTTTTGTTGTGGGGAATAAACAGAACTGATCGCTACAAGCTTGATAGATCAATTCTAATTTCATTTTGTCGTGACGTTTTAAAAAACGATCCGGAGCTTCCAGGCGGGCAGACAGAGTTGCTTCGCCTTTCATACCGCGACGATCTTTTTTCGAAAACTTATCAAACCAAGTTGTGATCGGTTCCACACTCAGTGGCGCTACTTTGAAACCATCCGGCTCAAGAATCACGATGCTGAATTTGTCTTCGTAGGCGTGATATTCTGGAGGTAATTTCATTTTGATTTCGATCGAGCCACCTTGGCCTGGATTCCATTCGTACGGAACAACTTTCGCAGTCGCGATCATTGGATCCGTGTCATTAGGATTGGCTTGCGCCCAAGACCTAGGACCTGCAAGGACAACGAACAGCATCAATATAAGGATATTGCAGATAGCTTTCATATCTTTTTCTTAGTCCCTCTCTCGACCATGGGCAAGTTTATTTGCCGATGACTCAATTCTAACACGTATCAATCCGATAGAGAAACTGCGAGGTCATAACATATGGGTTTTGTAGGTGTATTAATCGTATTTGCCACAGTCTTCGGGGGCTACATTGCCGGTCACGGTAAAATGGGCGTTATCCTTGAAGCTGCGACGCTAGAATTGGTTATCATCGGTGGTGCTGCCTTCGGTGGTTACGTCATCGCCAATCCAATGAAGATCGTTAAAATGGGTATTAAGCTATCCATTAAAGCGATGACTGCGAAAGGTCCTCAGAAAAAAGACTATGTCGAATTGATGCAGATGCTGTTCCAACTTTTCCAAGTATTTAGAAAAGAAGGACCTCAAGGTATCGAGAAGCACATCGAGGAACCAGAAAAGTCTGACATCTTTAAAGCGTATCCAAGCTTCATGCACAATCACCATGCGGTAGATTTCCTGTGCGATACGATGAAAGTCACTTTGTCAGCCGAACTTTCTCCTTATGACGTTGATGATTTGTTGGATGCGGATATCAAAGGTATCCACGCCGAAGAACATCTAGCGCAACATGCTGTTGCAGCAGTTGCCGGTGGTTTCCCGGGTCTAGGGATCGTTGCCGCCGTTCTTGGTATCGTTAAAACCATGGGTGTCTTGACTGCCGGTACAGAAGTGATCGGTGAGTACGTAGCCCATGCCCTGGTTGGTACGATGCTTGGGGTATTTTGCGCCTACGGTTTGATTGAACCGACGGCGACAAAAATGGCAGCGGATATCGAAGCAGAAGGTCGTTACTTACAATGTATCAAAGCGGCCCTTGTGGCATTGCAACGTGGTGCTCCTCCAATCGTGTGTGTCGAGTACGCGCGTCGTTCGATCATGCCAGAAGAGCGTCCAACATTTGCTGAAGTAGATAAAGCGACGAAAGAGATCAAAAAAGCAGCCTAGGCTGCTTACACTCCGACTTTGTCGGAGTATTCCATCCAATGATTGGGTGAGAAACTGGAATAAGAATTATGGCAGAGAAGAAACAGACGATAGTAATCAAGAAAATCATCGTCCAAGGTGGTGGTGGTCACGGGGGTTCCTGGAAGGTTGCCCTTGCGGACTTCATGACCGCCTTGATGGCGTTCTTCCTGGTTATGTGGATCGTTGGTCAATCAGACCAAACGAAAAAAGCCGTTTCAGATTATTTCTCTACGCCTTCAGTTATTGAATACAACTTCCAAAACTTCGGTGCGGAAGTCACATTGGAAAAACTTTTCTTGGATATCTTAAATGAGCCACTAAAAGCATTCCAAAGTTTCATGGAGCCAATGGATAAAACTCCAAATCTTTTGGATATGGGTTCTACGAAAGTCGTTGCAGCTTATTTGGCTGATCAAATGAACGACGTTGCGAAGAACGTGCAAGTGACTCCAGAAGGTTTTGATTTCGATATCCCAGATTACATGTTGTTCGAACGTGGGACTTCACAGCCGAATGCGAACTTCGTGAATGTGATGGATAAAATCAAAGGTATCACGACAGGTTTGAAAGATGCAGATATCAAACTGACTTCGGGTCTTTTTGTGCAATCTGTGCCTGATGCAAGTTTGATGACTGCAAATCGCGTGGCCTCGCAACGTTTCGACGTTGTTAGAAATAAAATTCTTGCTTCGCTTGAAAACAGTTCAGTGACTGTCAGCGGTGGTATCAATGTAAAAGAAAAACGTGGTGAAGTAGATCCGAAGAAATTGATCGGCTTCATTCGCGTGAAGATCTCACAAAAAGAGATCACTTCAGACGGTCATAAACCGCGTAAGCTTGAAAACTTGTTCGGTGATGCGCGTGTTGATATGTCAGTTTACGATAACTTCGTTCATCAGATTAGCACTCGTCGTAAAGCCGAAGAGCGCTCTAAGAAATCTTTGAAAGAGCAAGTTGACGAAGATCTAAAAGACGAACTTAAAACTCCGTCTTCGCTGACAGAATAAAGAAGAAATCCCCTTGGCCATCAAGATCGGAACTTGCAGAAGTTCCGGTCACAGAGCCTTCAACGAAGACCGGTCCCCATTTAGTTCCAAGCCCCGTTTTGAAATCGAAGTAAGGATCTACAGTTGTTACATCCGGTGTGTTGTAGCCAACTTCATTCACCCAGATCCATGAATTCCAAACATGCAAATCAAGACCCAAACCGTAACGAACTGAAGAATGCTTCGTGCCTTCCCAGTTACTCATGTGATCATAAAGAACTTTGAAGTCGCTGAAATTTAAATGCAGACCAAAAAGATTTCCATTGCGATCACCGGCTTTGAAGTACTGACTTTCACTATAATAAATCACGGCATTATTCGCTTGCGAGAAATCGATTTTAATATCGCCGTTAATACGTAAGTTAAAATGATCGTCGCTGTGTTCGAAATTTGTATTCGAGCCCCACAAACCTAAACGAAATTGTGGGCCGAAGTTAAACCAGAAAGATCCTTGCAATGCAGGGGATTTATCCGATTGTGATAAACCGTACTCTACATAATGCGAAAGCAAGCTTACGTCGCCCGTCATTTTGAAAGTCGGTGAATTATTCTCAGCCGCGTGAGCGCTCGAGAGACCTAAAAGAATAATGATAAAAGCAAAGTGTCTTCGCATAGATAGTTCGTTTCATTCTGACTCAACGAGTGTGTAAAAGAAAGAAATCAGCTCTACATCTGACAGGGAGCTGGACCAAAAGCGGGAAGATAGGGTAGTCTGAGCGGCCTATGAATTTAGATCTGCCTTTAAGCGAATACACTTATATAGCCTTTGATACCGAAACAAGCGGAGCTTACCCAGTCGGGTTCGATATCGTCGAGTTCGGCGCGGTAAAATACTACAAGGGCGAAGAAATCGGGCGCTTGCAGTTCTTATTAAAGCCCCGTGAAACCATGAGCGATTTTATTATCGGTATTCACGGCATCACCAACGAAATGGTGGCCGATGCGCCAAGCATCGCAAGCAAGATCGTTGAAATTCATGAGTTTTTCAAAGGCTGCATCGTGCTGGCCCATCACTGTCCCTTTGATTTGGGTTTCCTGACTCTTGAATTTGAAAAAGCAGGTTTGCCTTTACCGACTGAACCCGCACTGTGCACAAGTCTTCTTTCACGTAAACTTATTCACGGCGTAGAAAATCACAAGCTACAAACTTTGGTGAAGCATTTGAACATTGATGGCGGTCAAGCACATCGTGCCTACGATGATGCGAAGTCATGTCTGTTGGTAGCTGTCGAATGCTTCAAAAAATTAGGCGAAGAAGCGACTTTAGCCGCTGCAATCAAAAGCCAAGGCAAACAATTGTGGTGGAAAGATTATTCTTTATCAGGTCGCGATCCAATTTTGCGCACATTGATTGATTCTATAAATACAAAGCGCGATATAGATATGATCTATGATGGCGGATCCAATAAAGGTGAAACTCGCCGCGTGAAACCTATTGGTATCGTGCGAAATCCTGACGGGGATTACTTGCAAGCCTTCTGTCTTAAGGACCAGACGGCGAAACGCTACTACTTGTCACGTATCAAAGACGCTACGACTGTGTTCTAGTTTGCACTCCGAAGAAGCGCTCTGTTATGCGCTACATGCGAGTTCATTTTTGCTGACCTTGACGAAATTTAAAACGGATACATGCTTTAGTTAGAACCTCATCTGTGGGATGGGGGAAAGGTGAAGCATGTCTTTCGTATCTGGTTTCATACCAATCATTCCTTTAAGAAACGCAGTTTTATTTCCAGGCATTAGCATGCCTTTGCGTGTTGGGCGTGAAAAAAGTGTTCAAGCTTTGCAGAAAGCATTGAACGGATCTAAATGGATTGTTCTTTTAACTCAGAAAAACCCAGACGCTAATGTGGATAAGGCTGAGGATCTTCCTACTATCGGAACTCTTTGTAAGATTGAATCTTATAAGAAGGAAGAAGACGGAAGTTTCAGCATTTTCGTCAATGCACATCAACGTGTGCGCGTCGTGACAATGCAAAATCAAGACGGTGTTTTCGAAGCTTTAACTGAAGGCTTGGAAGATAACGCGCAAATGGATCCAAAAACTCAGGAAGCTTTGTTGACGAGCTTGAAACAGGTTTCATTCGAAACTCTGGATCTGATCGGTCGTCACATGCGCCGAGTAAAAGAATGGATCGCCGCAATCGACGATTTAAGTTTGCTCACAAACGTTTGTGCGGCTCACGCTGATTTTTCATTAACAGAAAAACAAAATTTATTAGAGACGACGGACATCAAAGAACGTGCTCTGAAAATTTTGGAACTTTTGAATGAACAAAAAGAGCGTCTAAAAATTCAAATTGGTATTCGCGATAAACTTAGCGAAAACATCAATCAAAGCCAACGTGAAAGCATCTTGCGCGAACAAATGCGCGTGATTCGTGAACAGTTGGGTGATGATGATTCAAAAGGTATCGTCGAACAGTATGAAGAAAAAATTAAAGCCGCTGGAATGCCCCAAGAAGCGTTGGAATTGGCAACAAGCCAGTTACGTCGTTTGGAAAGTATGAATTCGGCTTCGCCAGAATATCAAATCATTCGTACTCACTTGGATTTAATGGTGGGCTTGCCTTGGAATAAATCTTCCGAAGAGCAAGAGATCGATTTGGATGCTGCTGAAAGAATTCTGAACGAAGATCATTTCGGCATGGATAAAATTAAAAAACGTATTCTGCAACATTTGGCCGTGATGAAACTGCGTAAGTCGCATCAAGGTTCAATCTTGTTGTTCGTGGGTCCGCCAGGGGTTGGTAAAACATCTCTTGGTAAGAGTATCGCTCGTGCGCTTGGTAAAAAATATGTTCGTGCTGCCTTAGGTGGTGTGCGTGACGATGCGGAAATCCGTGGTCACAGAAGAACATATATTGGTGCCTTGCCTGGTCGAATTATTTCAGGAATTAAGAAAGCAGGCGAAAACGATCCTGTGTTCATCCTGGACGAGATCGATAAACTTTCTCGCAGCTACAATGGCGATCCTGCCAGTGCGTTGCTTGAAACTTTAGATCCAGAGCAAAACAACAGTTTCCAAGATCATTACTTGGATACACCGTTCGATCTTTCGAAAGTGTTGTTCATTGCGACAGCCAACAGCTTGGAAACAATTCCAGGTCCGTTGTTAGATCGTATGGAAGTGATCGAGCTTACGGGATATACGGTTGAAGAGAAAAAACAAATTGCTCGTCGCCACTTGTGGCCTAAGCAATTAAAAGAACATGGTATCGAAGAATCGCAGTTGGAAATCACTGACGAAGCTTTAACGAAAATCTTAACGGATTATACTCGTGAAGCGGGTGTACGTGAATTGCAGCGTAAGATTGCGACAGTTTGTAAATTTATGTCCTTGAAGATCGTTAAAGCTCAAGGTCAGAAATTAACAGTTACGATTGCAGATCTTGACGATATCTTTGGTGCAGAAAGATTCTCTGCTGACATGATTGAAAGTGTCTTGCCTCCAGGAGTAGTGACAGGCCTTGCTTGGACTCCAGTCGGTGGTGACATCTTATTCATTGAAACAGAAGAAATGCCTGGTACAGGTCAACTGCAATTGACGGGTCAATTGGGTGACGTGATGAAAGAATCAGCGAAGATTGCATTAAGTTTGCTTCGTGCAAGATTGCCGCTTCTTGATCCAAGCATTGATTTCTCGAAAAAAGAACTGCATGTGCACGTGCCAGCGGGCGCGATCCCTAAAGATGGTCCTTCCGCAGGTGTCACGATGTTGAGTTCGATTGCTTCGAAACTTTTGAAGAAACCAGTCAGTCCTAAGTTGGCCATGACCGGAGAAATTTCTTTAAGAGGTAGCGTCCTTCCAGTGGGCGGTATCAAAGAAAAAGTAATCGCCGCTCACAGAGCAGGTGTTCGCGAGATCATCTTGTGTAAGAAAAATCAGAAGGATCTTAGAGAGGTCCCTGAAGAAATTAAAAAAGATTTGGAATTCCACTTTGTGGAAAACGTCAATGAAGTACTGAAACTTGTTCTTGATGTTGATCTTCCAGATTTTGCGAAAACGAGTTACGGAAATTCAACTCCATTCGCTTCAGGTGCAGTAAACTAACTTTGACTCCTGCTCCGGTTTTCCCTCCGGAGTTCCCTTCCCGAAAAGCCAGGTAGAAATGCCTGGCTTTTTTTATTGTGCAAGAGTGCGCAGAGCATTCACGAACACATGCCAGAACGACGAATCACGAACGTTCGCAGTTTGACCGTAGCGGTTGCCACCCCAACAGTTGATTTTGCCGTTTTGTAGTAAGCCGCACGAAAAATCATTTCCGACAGTGACATCGATATAAACATTCGCACCATCGACAACGATCGGTGATGAGCTGCCAGTCAAGGCGCCGTTGCCTAATTGTCCGGAAGTATTTCCACCCCAGCATTTCAATGCGCCGGCTGTGGTAATGCCGCATGAATGGGTTGTGCCCATAGCGATGTAATTATATTTCGTTGAGCCATCGACATACGTAGGAACAATGCGACCTGTGTTGTCGCCGGTACCTAGTTGTCCTGAATCGTTTGCGCCCCAACACTTCAAATAATTGTTTGAAGTGATTGCGCACGAAGAGCGTAAGCCCGAGCTGACTTTAATGAATGTATCCGCTGTATCGATTTGCAGTGGAACGTAAGAATCCGATGTGCCGTTATCATTGTTACCCAATTTACCGTCGGCACTGTCACCCCAGCATTTTAAAATACCTGACGTCGTAACACCGCAAGAGAACAAGTAACCGGCCGAAACAGATTTGTACGTGTTGCCGTCAGAAACCGAAGTCGGCGTAATGACGTTTGCACCTGAACCGCCATTGCCAACAGCGCCATAGATATTGTTGCCCCAGCATCGAACGATGTTCGAAGAAGTGATCGCGCAAGTGTGATTGAAACCAGGGCGTACTTGAGAATAACTGACACCTGAATCGACTATAGTTGGAGACAGCATTTGTGGGTAAGTTGTTGGATCTAAAGATACCTGACCCGAATCATTTTTTCCCCAACATCTAAGTTGTCCCGAAGAAGTCAAAATACCGCACATGTGGAACTGTCCACTGGCGATGCTCGAGTAAGCGGAAGTTTTTTGCACATACTGAAGACCCGCGACAGATACCGAATCATTGTTACCAAATTGTCCAAACGTATTGTAACCGGAACAAGACATGGCACTATTGCTAGTGTTCAACGCACACATGTGACCAAAACCAGATGTGATAGAGGTGTATGTCATCGTCCCAAGCACAGATGTTGGTGCTCGCTTGTACGTCCAATTGATGTTACCCATTTGTGCTGACGAGTTACTACCAGCACAGCTTAATTCGCCAGTTGCAGTGACCATACAGACATGGGCACCACCTGCAGAGCCCGCCGCATACGTGTTTGAATTGACTTGAGTTGGAATTATTTTTTTATCAACAGTGCCGTCACCAAATTGTCCGTCTGAGTTTGAGCCCCAACATTTCAAATTATTAGAATTAGTCAGACCGCAGGCGAAGTTAGGTCCGACAAAAACGCTTAAATACGGATTGCTACCGTCAATGACCGTTGGCGTGGTTACGTTTGCCGTCGAATTATTTCCGACTTGTCCGTAATCATTTTGCCCCCAACATTTCAGATATTTGCTATTGGCTACGATACCGCATGTGAAGCCATTGCCTGCCGCAACTGCCGAATAAGCAATGCCGCCGTCAATTGTGACAAAGGTTGATGAATTTACTGTTGAACCATTACCAAGCTGGCCTTTGTCGTTAGTGCCCATGCATTTTAAAATATTTGATGTCGTGATGCCGCAGATATGATTTGCACCAACAGATACCGATGAATAATTCGTACCAGAATCAAGGACCGCTGGCGCAACGACTGAAGAAATTAAACCCCAACAGCGAAGTATTCCCGCTGTCGTGATACCGCATGTGGCACTTGGGCCCGCAGAAATAGAAGAGTATAAAATCGTACCGCTATCGACTGCGACCTGGGTGTTTGAAAGATTAGTTGAGCCTAACTGTCCGCTTTCGTTAGAACCCCAGCAATAAGCAACGCCACCCGTTGTGATACCACAGGTATGTTTTTGTCCAGCCGTGACCTTACTGAAATTCGCAGCTATCGGAGCGGTTGCGACGGCAGTGATTTTCTCTGTTGTCGTTGTCGACTGATTGAAGTCGTTCGCGCCCCAGCATTTCAGTGCACCGGTGTTAAGAACGGCACACGTATGCTGGCCTCCGGCAGCGATGGAACTGACGACAGGTTGTGTGCCTGCATAACGGATCAACATCGAAGAGCTATCGAAACTTGGATCAATTTGCAGAAGGCCGCCGCTAGGGAATGGGGAGCCATTCAAAACAAAACTTAAAAGGCCAAGGCCCGTGCGCGAGTTATTCTGCAAAATATTGACGCCGATCAAGGATGAAGTTGTACCCGCATTTATGGTTTGAATTGCTGATGAAGAATAGCCATGGTCGACATTATAGATAGTGTCACCACCGACATCCATTAAGAAGGAAACCGGATAGGCTTTCGCCGGTGTTAATATGACGTTCACGTATTGCACACCTGCACCGGTATTGACGGTTTGTTCAACACTTTCAAAACGTAAAGTCGAAAGGACCGTATCTTTCCACCATGTCGAGCTAACAGATTTAGTGTAGTCAATATTGCCGGCATTGTCTTTACCGACAACACAAAGAGTGATCTTGCCATCGGAGCCTAAGGAGACAGGGGTTGTTGTGCCGACAGCAATCCATGCGCCATAACCAGAAGCATTGTTACAAACCGTAGAACCGGCAGGGCCTAGTTTATAAGAGTAATAAACGGCGTCACCAGCGTTAACGGCGATGTTAATGGAATTTAAATTTGAAATAGAGTTCGCAGCCGGAAGGCCCGTGGCAACGATTGTTGGTGCGATCGTATCTTTATTTAAGCCAGTGCTTGTTGAAGTGGATTGATTACCCGCAGGATCCGTTTGATAAATTTCAAAAGCAAGATTGCCTTCTGGTAGCGAAGTTAAATCGACATAGTTATTGAAAGCTCCACCCGAGCACGAAAGAGTTCCAACAAAACTTCCGAATTTATAAGTGATCGTCGCACCAGTTTCGCAGGTGCCACTTAGATTAAATGCGCTTTGATTGTATGAGTTGATCCAACTTGATGCGAATGTCAAAGAACCAATGCTTGCAGGGGCAATTGTGTCTTTAATTAAAGTCGTCGTTGTTGTTGGTCCCGTATTCCCAGCAGCATCGACTTGATAAGCATTCAGAGTAACTGTGCCCTCAGCAAACGAGCTGACAGAAACAGAAAGGGACCACGCACTGTTCACGCAAGTCGTGGACTGCCCACTGAAGTAGACTGTCGCTCCAGATTCGCAGGTTCCCGAAAAAAGCATAGACGGTAATTTTGCAGCATTGATGTAACTGTTGTTTGCAGGCGAAGTGACAACCACGGCATCAGGTGGCACAGTATCGCGAATGAAGTTGTACTGAATGTTCGAAGAAACATTTCCAACTTGATCTTTCGCGAAGATGGTCAGGACGCCACCGTTACTGTATTTCGTTAAATCGAGCGTGTACGCCGCAACCGAATTTGCGCAACTAAAATCCCAAGAGGCCGAGCCATCCTGAAGTGTTAGAGTACTTCCGCTTTCACATGAAAAATTGATGACTGTACTTGTCGTCGCGGCATTATAAACAGTTCCCGCCGGTGGCGAGGTCACCATCGGAATCATGGGCGGAATGTTGTCGTGCAAAATATTCCGCGCCATGCAGTCCGTTTCATTCAAAGCGGCATCACGGAATTTGGCGTAAACCGTGTTCATCGCATTTTCGTGCTGCAAAGTGATTTGCTTTGATTGAGTGAAAGTTTCCCATGTGCCACCCGTGCTGCACGTGTCATCGGTTTGCGTGATATAAACTTCGGATGCTCCCGTCGATGTTAAATCGACTTGCACCGACACGCCGGTTGTCCAACCGATGTCGTGATTAATGACCAATGAATTATTCTCGGGCGCAGTTCTGTCGACTTGCAGAATTTTTGAAGTGGACGCTTCTGAAGCATCTTGCCAGGTTCCTGTGGCAGCAACTCGGGCAAGAGCACACACAACCCACGAGCCTTCCGATGGGGCCGGGAATGTAAAATTGCCGGAAGTGTTTTCTGTTGCTTTGGAAAAATCAGCGTTGGCGCAGTTTTGTAGTGAAGACTCCAAAGTCATCTTGTAAGCAGAAAAGCCCGAGCCATACGCTGTTATCGAAATGTCATCAACGCTGTTTGTGGGATTTTGCGCGGGAACGAAAGAATCAAAAATGACTTTGTTTGAAACCGTGGGAATTTCACGAAGCATAGCAACCTGTGGCACCACATCGGTACAACCGACAAGCGCCAAACCTGTGACCAAAACGATCACAGTGAACAACGTGCTAGCAAAACTCCCCTTAAGCATGTTTAACTTTTCGGAAATTTACTACGAAAGCTCGATGATTTTAGATCAGAAAATGTTTAGTAATTGCTGGAATGTCTCTGGATGAGACGGGAACCTTGCCAGAGCGGTAGGTTCCAAGCTTATTCCGGCGAAGCCGGAGTGTAGAACGGACTGGACCTACTCTGCAGAGCCTTTTTTCTTATCTTCAGACGTCTCTGAAAACTCAACAACGTTCACAGTGCGTTCACGTTTGATTTCATTCAGGCGCCCATTGATTTGTTCAGCCAACTCTTCAAGATGACGGAACTCATCGCCCGTGCGTAATTTCAAAGGCTTCGCAACACCGGCCAAGGCTTCATCCAGAAATCTTTCAAACGCATACAACGGACCCGCAATGCGATGAGAAATCAGTCTACCAACCGCGAATAAAATCGCACAGAAAGCGACACAAATTACGCTGAAGGTGATAATGAACGGGACTAAGAATTTGTTCATCAGGAATTGATTGTTACCAACCAGTTCTTGAATCGTCACACGCAAATAAGTGTACGAAAAAACCATGCTGATCACAGTTAAACTCAAACCAACTGCCATCAACATGAAACAATATTTCAATTGGAATGACATGTTGACCCAGTATTGTTTGCGCACATTGTTTTCAGGCCACAACAATTCACCTTCGCGAATGATGGCGTAGACAATTAAACCATAACCGACCCATTGTAACGCATCGGCCATATTGAAAGCGGGTGACGACAATGATGGAGTTCCAATCACGATGAAGTCGACAACATAACCCCACAAGATACGATCCGTGACGTTACCGATGATACCGCCAATCAGAATCGACAAACCCGAACGTAATGTCAGAGATTTAATCGGCAATAAATATTGAATCAATGCATACGTGCACAGAAGAAAAGCACCACCTGTTGAAAGCGACACAATTCTCAACACGGATGGTAAATCTGAAAACAGGCCTAGCATTGCACCGTGATTGTGGTGCAATACAAAATGAAGTGGGCCAAAAGATAAAATTTGTTTTAGATCTGCTGCCCACATTTTGGTGACGCGGTCCACGAACCAAGTTGCCAGAAGAGGAAGAATCACGATCAGCCATTCGCGTTTTTTCATGCTCTAAAGTCTATCAAGGGGCACCTTCTGTTGCGAACTGAATTTTTGATCGCTACTATCGTCCAGACGGAGGTTTTTTCAGGATGAGATTTCTAGTTCTTACGACAGCAATTCTTTGGATGTTCAATGCTCACGCCAATATCGAACCGAAAGCGGTCGAAAGCGAATTAGAAAGCTTGGCGAAAAAGCACGGGGTCCAGTTAAAAGATGTGGGAATGTATGCAACATCTGGTGAAGGGGAAAGTCTTAGAACCATCATCGACGTGAACGGTAAGATCAGAATGACGCCTGCTTCGATCACAAAAGTGGTGACAGCTTCAGCAGTTTTGGCGAATTTTCCTCCGGGTCATAAATTTAAAACGCAGCTTCTTGGCAGCGGCGATATTAAAAACGGCGTGTTGAAAGGTAACATCTATCTTAAAGGCGGCGGTGACCCGTCGTTTGTTTCTGAAAACATGTGGTTCTTGGTTAATGCGTTCCTAAGAAACCAAGTAAAAAAGATCGAAGGCGATATCGTTGTCGATGATTCGTTATTTGATAAAATGCGTTACGACGTTAGTCGCCAAAAAGAGCGTGTTGATCGCGCTTACGATGCTCCAGTGGGTGCGATGTCATTCAATTGGAACTCGGCAAATATTTTTGTTCGCCCGGGCAAGGTTGGTGAAGAAGCGAAAGTCTTTTCAGATCCAGAAAATGACTATATCCGTCTAGTCGCCAAAGCAAAAACCACAAGTGGAAACGAAAACAAACTTCTTGCCGATCGTAAAGAGGACTCGAAGTTTGATGGTGATGTCATTCACGTCGGTGGCAGTATCGGTCGCGGTAACAAAGAAATTGCGATCTTCAAAAATATCACTCAGCCAGATCTTTGGTCTGGATACAATTTGAAATCATTTCTTGCACAACGTGGTGTTCAAGTAACCGGTTCAATCAAAACCGGTGTCACACCAGAGAGTGCGGAGGTGATGGCCGAATCAGAAAGTAAAGCGATTGAACAAATTCTTGCCGACATGAACAAGTTCTCGAACAACTACGTGGCAGAAATGCTGACAAAAAATTTGGGCACGTTCAAAAAACCAAAAGGTGCAAGCTTGGCAGATGGTGTGGTGCTGATCAATGAACACTTGAAAAGTCTAGCCCTTCCCGAAGATCAGTATCATATCGAGAGTCCGTCTGGCTTAACTCGAGAAAACAAGATGTCCTCATATGTGATGTGGCGAGTGCTGCAACATCTGCGCAATGACTTTAGAGTCCAGCCAGAGTTCCTCAGCTCTTTACCAATCGCGGGTATTGATGGGACACTCAAAAAGCGCATGAAAGATTCTGAGGCCGAGCGTTGGGTCCGTGCTAAAACGGGATATATCAATAACGTCGTGTCTTTGGCTGGCTATGCGGGTTTGGCAGATGGTCGCGTGGTAACTTTTAGTTTTGTTTACAATGGTTCTACAGATGAAACAAAGGTTCGCCAATTTTTTGATAAATTGCTTATCTTCTTAGTAAAATAAGCCGAATGAGATCCATGATAGGAGCACGTTCGATGAAAGTAATGAGTGTCTCAGTATTAAGCATTTCTTTGCTTACTTCTTTTGCTGCTAATTCAGCTGAAGTTGCAACTACGACTAACACGGCAGCCGCGCCGGCGGTGGTCGCTGCGCCGGCAGCCCCAGCTCCTGTGTTAGAAGCTGCACCTGTTGTATCGACAGTTGTGCCACAAGTAGCTCCTGTCTTAACGGCAGAGAGTCGTCTTTGGCGTCAACCGAACTTTAAAGATCAAAAGAATTTCTTAGGTTATTCAGAAGGTGCGTTTGCTGTTCCTAAAGGAATGGAAAAACAAGTGCAGTTCTGGGTTGATGTTTATTCAAAGTATTCAACAACTCAAGGTGTGATCCACGATATGGATGACGTCGGTATTGTTTATGAAGTTGTTGATTTGAAAGACTTCAAAACGGACCGCGAAAAACAAAAGAAAATCGATGCGGTGAAAAAAGAAATCGCAGCGAAATTGAAATTGAATAAAGAGCAAGAAGGCCGTTTGCGTTTCCAACTTGGTCAAAAAGACCGTATGCAAGCAGCGATCTTCTATTCAGGTCGTTATATTGAAGACATGGAAAAAATCTTCCGTGATGCAAAAGTTCCAACAGAGCTGACTCGTTTGGCTTTTGTTGAATCTTCTTTCAATATCATGGCGCGCTCTAAAGTAGGTGCGAGTGGTATCTGGCAGATCATGCCGTACACAGCTCGTCCTTATAAAATGATTTCTGCGAGTGTTGATAAACGCAATCATCCGTTGGAAGCGACAAAGCTTGCGGCGAAGTTGCTTCGTCAAAACTATACAATGCTCGAATCATGGCCATTGGCTGTGACTGGTTACAATCACGGTCCAACAGGCGTGAAGAAAATGTCGAATGAGTACAAAACGAAAGATTTGGCTCACTTGATTGAAAACGTCGATTCAAGAAAGAGCTTCGGTTTTGCTTCAAGAAACTTCTATGCCTGTTTCTTAGCGGCACTTGAAGTTGAAAAGAACGCGAATGTTTACTTCGGTTCAGTGGTTTGGTCAAAACCATTGGAAGCCCAAGATTTAAAATTGCCAGTGTCAGTGAAATACAAAGACCTAGTAAAGTGGTTCGATGGTGACACAGATAAGGCCCAAATGTTTAACCCACATTTGACGTCTCTAGTAACAAGAAGAGGCTACGCAATCCCAGCTCACACAGTGATTGCAGTACCAAAAGACAAATACAACATCGCCCTTATCACTCTAGCGCACAAAGACCGCTCAATAGCAGCAGACGACAAACGCACAAGATAAAGGGTGTCTGTCGTTTTTTTGGGTCTACATCGCGTTAAAAACAAAAAGCCCGCTTCAACAGCGGGCTTTTTTATTTTCCATAATGCTACTAACGCACTATGGACCCAAAAAAGTGACAGACACCTTTTAGATGAAGTCGCCTTTTGATGGGTTGTGTTTTGTTTCGGCGTTTGGATTGATGTCCAAGTACTTGAAGAACATTTGTGTGATCTCTGCAAGCAATGTGTTGTCGTTAATGTAGTTTGGATTATCGATTGCCATTGTGTTTACAAGGCCGATGAATGCATTCACTAGCAAGTACGACACTTTCTCCATATCTTTTCCTGGGATTGGAGGAAGATTGTAACGAACAACTTCTTGGAAGAAGCGGATGAATTCAGAAATGTAAGCAGCCTCTGCTACGTAGTACTGAATCGTTGTAAGCTTCGCGCGCAATTCATAGTTACGACGGCAAATTTCGAAAGCAAGTTCGATCATTGCTTTCACACGTTGCTCTGGAGGAAGTGGAGAGATCGCACGCATTTTCTCTGTCATGATGCGCTTGTCTTCTTCCATTAAGTTTTTAACTACGGCTTGAACAACGGACTCTTTGTTACCAAAGAATTGATACAAAGAACCGATAGAAACGCCGGCTTCCTTTGCAATCTTGTCTGTAGTGATTGAATAAAAACCTTCCGAAACCAACAGGCGAGAACAAGCGTCTAAAATTGTAGAGACAGTTTGACGGGAACGTTCCTGAGTTGGTGCTTTAACAATAATCTTAGTTTTTTTCGCTTTTTCTTTTTCCATAGACTGAATCATGTTGAGTGATTCTCCCTTTCCTTGGGAATTATACGAGGCCCCATGAGGACAGATTAGGCCTCGCAGGACATGTACGCAAGTCTGGTTTTTTGCAAAGTTGTAATGAACATTACAGCTAGACCTTGGCCTAGCCGCACAGGAATTTGAAGCTATTGAAGTTCGCCCGAGCAGTATTGTTCCGCACGTTGTGCGTTCGCTGGATAAGACATCGCTTTCGCAAATACGCGGCACTGTTTTGTCGACAAGGATTTATTGAAACGACGAATACATTCCCAACGAGCTTCGTCACCCGAATCAGGATATTCGATGGCTTTAGTAATTGCTAAGCACTCTTTTGCAGAAACGCGTGAACCTAAATCATAAAGACAAACCATGCGCGCTTCATCGCCGTTTGTTGTGTACTCCATAGAAGCCGCAACACCCAAACATTGAGCAACCGAAAGCTGCGCTTTTTTCTGCTTCAAACAAGCCATGCGTGCATCGTCTCTTTGATCCATCGCAAGTTTGCTGTTCTTAGAAACCGCACAAGTGGCAGAAGATGAAGACGAACGGGGAGCCTGCGCGAAAGCATTTGCTACCGTCATCATCGCCAAGACTACTAATACTATATGTAACCAACGTGTACCCATCGTATCCCCATTGTGCAAAACGAAAACCCCGCAAAAGTACCCTAATTTCAATTTGAGACCAAGTGCCCTGTAGAGCTTTTTGACAGAGAACATACTTCGCCGTTCAAGGCATCTTGCGCACGCGTCCTGTTCCTGCGGCAAAGAGTTGAACGCGGAGAACATTTTTTTTCAAGATTTCGTTGGGAGGTCTTCAGCTTTTTTTTCCGTCACCGAAAATGAGTGCGCTCAACACAAACAATCAACAATGAGGTACAACATGTTTTCAACAACTAAAGTGAAGACTCTAATTCTGGCAGCAACTGCAATGATGGGATTGGCTGCGTGTTCTCCGGGTTCAACTCAAGTTATTAAAGGTGCGGATCTTAAAGCAGAAGCTCAATCAAACGGTGATATCTATATTAATTTGACGACACACCTTGATTCAAACAACGTTCAGATCTTGGCAGCGCAATTGCCAATCATGAATCCAAATAATCCAGCAGAGCAATTGGGTTTGATCAACATCAACACGTCAGCTCCTGGTATTACTGATATCGCTTTGGGTTTGAACTTATCTGCGGTAGCGAAACTTCCGGTTTTGACTCCAGAAACAACTTTGCCAAACGGTACTTCATTCCCGGTATGGAATACGACAGCGAAATGGTATTCACTTCCTTTGAACAACAGCAAAACATCTAAGTTGTATGTGAACATCGATTGGACCGCGCAAAAATCAATCGTTGGTTACGCGTTAACTTCAGACAGCTTGAGTGCTGGTATCGTTGCGAACATCTTCTCTGTATTTAATGCGAACGGTGTGACTGGTTACGGTGGTGTATTCAGCGGTACAACTCCAGGTACAAGCGGTCTTGCAGTATTTGCTGATGTTAGCAGCGTATTGACTGCTTTGAACCCAACGTTCTCTCCAGTTGTTACGAAGAAAATTGTTTTCGCTGACCACACGTCAGAAGTGAAACAAAAAATGTTCACGAAAAAGTTGATCGACTTGAACGTGAAAAAAGCAAAAATCAAATTTAAGTAGTCTTTTAAGATTTCTTGCCCTGACTACCCTCGGGGCAAGCTACCAACGCACGGGTTCCGGTTCGATTTCAACACCGAATCGGGACCTTACATCGTCACAGACTTGCGCCGCTAATTTCCAAACATCATCAGCATTTGCGCCGCCGTGATTTACAAGGACCAAAGCTTGTTTTTCAAACATCCCAACGGGACCAAGCTTTTTACCTTTCCAACCACATTGATCAATCAACCAGCCAGCAGCCAATTTGTGTTTTCCTTCCGTCGCAGGGAAGCTTACAAGGTTGGGATATTTTTTTAGAAGATCATCACGCAATGACGATGCAACAATCGGGTTCTTAAAGAAGCTGCCCGCATTGCCGATCACTTTTGGATCAGGAAGTTTGCTTGTACGAATAGCAATAACCGCTTTTGAAACATTCGGAGCTGTTTCAGTAAGGCCCTGACGATCTAATTCTTTACGAATGTCACCGTAGTCTAAATTCAGGTGCACGCGTTTAGGCAGACGGAAGGTTACTTCCCAGATCAAATATTTACCGGCACCGCCTTGTTTGAAATAACTGTCGCGATAGGAAAAGCAGCATTCTTGATTGTTGAATGTTTTAAGCTCGCCCGTCTTTAAATCAACGGCCGTAACTTCATGAAGAAAGTCTTTCACTTCCACACCATAAGCACCAATATTTTGAATCGGAGCCGCACCCACAGTGCCAGGAATCAACGAGAGGTTTTCAAGACCATAGTAACCATGTTGCAAAGTCCATTGCACAAACTCGTCCCACACTTCGCCGGCCGCAGCTTTAACAAAGTAATGATCCGCTTCCTCATGCAGAAGTTGTTTGCCCGTGTTGGCAACTTTGATCACAAGGCCTTCCACATTGTGGGGGAGCACAAGATTGCTGCCGCCACCTAGCACATGCCATTTGAGATTTTTAATGGATTCGTCGTTGATCAGACCATGCAAGTCGATGATGTTATGAAGCTCGGTGAAAAGTTTCGCAGAAGAGCGAAGCCCCAAAGTATTGTACTGGCTAAGATCGACGTTGGTGTGCAGTTGCATGACTGCAGACTATATTAGAACGCTCCGGCTTTGGCCATCATTCTTTCTAATACTTCTTCTTTGTTAATAAAGCAGATTCCCATGCCCATGCCTTTTGACCACACAACTTCCGCCGCTAGATTGTAGGTTTTCTTTAGGGAATCTAACGTCACTGTAAGGTTAAGCAGGTCGCCTTTTTGCGGAACGTAATCGCCGCTAGAAACTTCAAGGAAGGCCCCAGTTTCAGACAGATTGCGAAGCTGAGCACCAAGCTTACCGATGTGTCCGTACACTTCGATATCGGCTTTCTCTTTCGTCGTAAATCTCTTGGCAGAGTTGATGGCCTCATTGCTCATACTGATATTCTCGGAAAATTTTTCGGATTCTCTGAGTTAAAAAAGTATGATTCTCAAAATGAGATCGAGTTCTAGACCTTAGTTTTTGATGTACGTCAGAAACGAAAAAGGAATAGGCGTTTGGACATCTCGACGTGCAACCTGTCTGAAAACTTTTTCGTCGATTTGCGGATAAAAGGTATCGCCTTCAAAATGACGATGCACAAGTGTTAGAAGGATTTTGTCGGTTAAACCCTTCTCTAGAGCTTGCTTGTAAATCTCTCCGCCACCGATGATGAAGACTTCGTCGCCCCATTTATCAGTGTGAAGTTTCGCGTGTTCAACCGCCTCTTCCAGACTTGCGACAAAAACCACAGGGCTTTTTTCAGTTGAGGCGAAATGCTTCTGTGATGGATCACGAGTGATGACGATGTGGTAGCGATTAGGTAAGGCTTTGCCTTTGAAAGAATCAAAAGTCTTGCGACCCATGATCATGATGTGACCCTTTGTAGTGTCTCTGAAAAACTTCATGTCTTCATCAAGATGCCACGGTGGAATATCACCAGCGGCACCGATAACACGGTTTTCAGAACATGCTACAACATGGGTCAAAATCATACTGCCACCTCAGCTTTGATAGCAGGGTGCGGATCGTAACCTACGATTTCGATATCTTCGTAAGTGAAGTCGAAAATATTTTTAATATTTGGATTCAATTTCAATTGTGGAAGCGGACGGAAATCACGAGTCAATTGCAACTGCGCTTGTTCCAAGTGATTTGAATACAAATGCGCATCACCCAACGTGTGAACGAAATCGCCAACACCTAAACCGCAAACTTGTGCAATCATATGAGTCAGCAAAGCGTAGCTTGCAATATTGAACGGCACGCCCAAAAAGATGTCGGCGCTACGTTGATAAAGCTGGCAAGAAAGTTTTCCGTTCGCCACGTAGAATTGGAAGAACGCATGACATGGAGGCAAAGCCATCTTATCAACGTCACCCGGATTGAACGCCACAACCAAAAGGCGGCGTGAATCTGGATTCTTTTTGATTTGTTCAATCACGTTTGTGATTTGGTCAATCGTTCTGCCATCAGCAGTTTCCCACGAACGCCATTGTTTACCATACACCGGGCCCAAGTTGCCGTTTTCATCAGCCCATTCGTCCCAGATAGAAACTTTGTTTTCTTTTAGATAGCTGATGTTTGTGTCGCCCTTTAAGAACCACAAAAGTTCGTGAAAGATCGAGCGCGTGTGAAGCTTCTTCGTTGTTACTAGCGGAAAACCTTCTTCAAGGTTGTAGCGCATTTGATAACCGAAAACAGAAACGGTGCCAGTACCTGTACGGTCTGATTTTTTGTTGCCGTTTTCTAGAACGAATTTAATGAGATCATGATATTGCTTCATCGAGGAACCTCCGGGAGTAGTCGCCTGGATTCACTCGACAGAGTGAAGGACCTTGGCGCTCATAGATTCAGTTTATTTCGTCGCTTTTTTTTGTCTATTCGAAAAGTAGTTCCATACGAATTTGCCGCAGGGGCCTAACTCTTTCGCAGAGTGACGAACGAGTGATAATTGGGCAACCGCCGGTTTTGCGACGAGTTGGACTAAGCTTTTCTTCTTGATTTCTTCCTTAACCAAATGATCTGGCATAAGACCCCAACCTAAACCGGCCTCAAGAAAGCTTTTTTTAGTTAGGAAATCCTGAACAGCGATCACTTTGTGAGGGTTCACGATGCCCCCAGAACGATCGGACCCTTTCAATGTACTTGAAAGAATCACCTGTGGATATTGACCGAATTGTTCATCCTTAGGCTTTTTCAATTTCGCCAAGGGATGAGAGGCAGAGCACACTGGCACCATGTTCACGGTGAACAGCGGTTCGGATTGCAAAAGTCCTTTGTCGTTGAAGACATCGCCAAGCGCGATATCCGCATGATCGTCAGTCAATTGTTCATCAAGACTTAAAACGTCGTTGATGATTTTGATTTCCGTTTGCGGAAACTTAAGCGTGAACTCTTTCAGCATGGCTATGAGTTTCGGGAGGGGCCATAGCACACTGACAGCAATTCGGATTTGTGGTTCGTATCCACGTTTTAAAAATTCAGCGGTTTCTTTGACTTGATCGAATTGGACGATCAAGTCGTCAGACTTCTTCAAGAACGCGCGGCCTTGCAAAGTCAGTTCGGGGCGATAGTTATCGCGATTAAAAATTGGAAAACCCAACTCGTCTTCAAGAGTGCGAACCGCATAGCTGACGGCACTTTGTGCGCGATGCAGTTCCTGTGAAGCTGCGCGAAAGCTTCCAGTGCGAACGATTGTTTGAAGAACTTGCAGTTGATCCAATGTCATCGAAAATCATTATATCTAAAAATTAGATCATGTTAATCAAAAAATTATAATTTTTTTAGATCATTTCCTGGACCATAATAGATCTGTCGTTTTTAACGAAAAAGGAGAACGTCTCTATGAAAAAAGCAGCTCTTGCAGCGCGAATTATTTTTGGTTTATTGTGGGTCATCTTTGGATTGAATTTCTTTTTCCACTTTTTGCCACAACCACCGCCACCAGAAGCAGGTTTGAAATTCTTAAGCGGCCTTATGGCAGCCCCTTACTTCTTCCCACTTTTGAAAGTAACGGAAATTGTTGTGGGTTTGATGTTGCTAGCTAACATCGCTGTCCCATTGGCTTTGGTAGTGATTTCACCAGTTGTGATCCAGATTCTTTTGTATCACACGATTTTGGATCCGTCGGGTGCGGCACTTGCCATTGTTATGACGGCTTTGAATCTGTTCCTCGGCATCGCTTATCTGAACAGCTTTAAGCCTTTGTTCAAAAAGGTGTAGTCTTAAATCATAACAAGGAGATTGGTATGATGCTCAAACGTCCTTCCGATGATCGCGGTTTTGCTGAATTCGGTGGTTGGCTGAAGTCGTATCATACCTTCTCTTTTAGTGATTATTACGATCCGCGCTTCATGGGCTTCCGTGATTTGCGCGTGATCAATCAAGATTGGATCGGTAAGGACTCGGGCTTTCCCGCTCATCCCCATAAAGACATGGAAATCATCACTTACGTTTTAAAAGGCAGCGTTGAACATCGCGACAGCCTTGGTAACGTCGGCACAATTCACGCCGGTGAAATCCAAACCATGCACGCGGGCACAGGCGTTCGCCATGCCGAATACAATCCTTCAAAAACTGATGACCTGCAGCTGTTCCAAATTTGGATCATGCCCGATACTAATGGGGTGGCACCAGGATATACGCAGCAATCTTTTCGTCGTGAAGAAAAATTAAATACGATGCGTTTGATGGTTTCTAAAAATGGTCGTGAAGACAGTCAGAAGATTCATCAAGACGTCGACCTTTATGCTTCGATTTTAGAGCCGGGTAAAACTTTGGAATTCAAATTGCGACCTGAACGAGCCGTATGGGTGCAATTGGCCGAAGGGGAGCTTGAAATCAACGGCGAGATTTTGAAGTCGGGCGACGGCATGGCCATTCAAGATGAAAGCCTTCTGAAAATGAAAGCCAATAAAGAGACCGAGTTCCTGTTCTTCGATCTTCACTAGCTGGTCTGTCTACACTCCGGCTTCGCCGGAGCCTGGACGAATTTCCTAATTTGCTGCGCCATTGGGCTTTATAATCTAGCTCAGCTGCAAGCAATGCTACCATAAACAGATAAACCTAAATCAAAGGGTCCTATGAAAACTCTGTTTATTCTAGCGTTGTTATTTAGTTTCAAAGTTCATGCAGACGCATTGGGATATGGTGATAAGAACTGTAAAACCGATAAAGAGATTCGTGGGGTCTTGTTCGGTAAAGAGATCTGCGTGCTGAACGTAACGTGTGATCATTATCCTTTGAATAATCCAGATGAAACAACGAAGAATCAGCAAACAGTGTATTGCATGCTAGATAAATCAAACGCATGCCCTGCGGCTGATGCTTGTTATTCTGAAAAGAAAATCGATCCATCGCAGGCACCGATGATTTTGCCTAAATATACAGGCGATAGTGTTGGTCCGATTAAAAGCACGGGTTCAACAGACGGTGACGATTCTAAGACTTGCGATTGCAGCGCCGGTAAAACGGAAGGCCAATTAAAAATCGACAGACAGCAGGGTGGCAGTCGCGGCAAACCCGCAGCACCAGCACCAAGGACGCCAGAGCAAAAAACAGGTCGTGACGCTACGACAGGCCGAGGAGTTCAATAATGAAAGCACTATTTCTTGCGACGGCATTAGCGGTGAGTGGACAGGCGCACGCAACAGCGACGGATACGATGGCGATCACAGGCAAAGTGATTTCGTTGGAAGAGAAAACTCTGACTTTGAAAACGGAAGAAGGCAAAGTGCAGATTCCGAAAAAGTTCGCGGGTGCTAAATATGCAGTCGGCGAAGTGGTGACAATCGCTTTCCCGAAGTCTGAATTCAAAAATCTGGTCATCGTTCGAACGAAATAGTTCAAACCAAAACCGAGACAAATAAAAAAGGGAGCTTGTAAGCTCCCTTTTTCTTTTTCAAATGTGCTTCCGGATTATTGGAAGTTTTGAACTTGTGCGATGTATGGAAGGTTGCGGTAGTAACCTTGGTAATCCAAGCCGTAACCAACTACGAAATCATTTGGAATTTTGAAACCAACGTAATCAAGGTCGCATTTCACTTTCAAAGCTTCTGGCTTTTCAAGCAACGCAACAGTCGTTAAAGATTTTGGTTTGCGTGAAAGGATCGCGTTTTTCAGGTAATTCATTGTCAAACCAGTATCAACGATGTCTTCAACCAGGATAACGTGAACACCTTCAACCGGGCTTGCAAGATCCAAAGTCACTTTCACTTCGCCAGAAGATGAAGTGCCACCGTGGTAGCTAGCAACACCGAAGAATTCGCAAGTGATGTCAGTTTCCATGTTGCGAATCAAATCAGAGTAGAACATGAACGAGCCCTTCAAAACGCAAACAGCGACAACTTTTTCGCCTTTGAATTTCTTAGTCAGAGTCGCACCCAACTCTTTTACTTTAGCTTGAAGCTTTTCTTCAGTGATATACGGTTTAAGAGTTAAGTTTGTCATTCGAAGCCTTCCCTTACACGAAAGAGTTATTCATGATCTCGCCGAAACCGCCGCCACCGGGAACGATGTATTGCTTGTCGTTCAACCCGCGTTCTTGATCCCAATATTGGCCTGGAGTTGCCTCTAAAACTGCCTTAGGGGAAAGCCCGCGGTCAAGTCTTAAGGCATAGATTACGACCTCTGGATGCGCCCCGAGAACATTCTTCAAATACTCTGGTGTTACAATAAGATTTAAACAGATGAATTTCTTAGCGGGACCTTCAATATGCTGCTTATAGTGATTAATGGCGGTCACCATTGTGTTCCCAGTGGCCCCCATTGGATCTGGGAAGATCACATGCGCATTCTTGACGTCGCCACCGATTTTCATCCCACCTAGGTTGGCGCCTGTCACATGATCCTTGTTGTCTGTCATACGGGCCGCAAAGATGTGGTCCTGGCGAACATTTTGTGCCGCCAAAGAGTAATGCAAGAAGTTGTAACAGATGTGACTTGGATAAGTTCCGGCGCGAGCCAAATTCACGCTCACGGCTTTTTGATTTTGTGACAGGCGATGGCCATGGAGTTTTTGCTCGGGATGCATCGCAGTCATGCGCGTTTCCTGCGTGAACTGCTCACGATCGAATTCATTATTCATCGTTAAAGAAATGAGGTGAGTATAAAGCACTTCAACGATGCGATTGATTTCAGGTTGAAAGCAATCAGGGTGGCAAACTTTTGCTAATAAACCATTCAAGAAGGGGCTATCGATAATATGAACTTGGGGGCCATAATGATGGCTAAGTTCTTGTTGAAATTGTGCCATATGATTTCCTTGCGTTGGAGCCATCTTAGTTAGCCCAGGACGGTCAGGCAAGCAAGGAAGTTTGAAAGGTCTTAGTTGCCTTTTACAAATTCGATAAAGATCACGAATTCGCTGTCGCCCGCTCTGAAACGCGGTGAGTGCAAGATCTTATAGACGTCAATAGAAGTCAGTTCGTCTTCATTCTCTAGATTTGATTGAGTTGGCATAACGCCTGACATGAAAAAGCCCGTGCCCGAACCGATTTCAAAAATAGCAGGGAAGGATTTGCGTTGCACGTCAGAAGAGCCCGGAGGACCTTCGCGCCATGTTCTTTGGATTTCCAAATTACCGCGAAGATTGCCGTTTTCATCAACATCGTTCAATTCAAAAAACGTTGTGAAGCCGATTTCAACGGATGGATTTCTGCGATCTTTTAAACCGTAAAACCATTGTAAAGTTTTAGATGAATCAATCGGGCGATCTTCTTTATGAAGAAGTAAAACACCAGCACCTTTGATGCGTTTATCAACGCCTGGAAGAATGCCGGCCGTATAGTCTTTGAAAGACATAAACTGACCCGTTCCCTGGCTGGCTTCGAAAACACTATTCAAAGTTCCGCGACTGACTTCCGCATAATAAACCACTAAGTGCGGAGCAGAAACTTTCGCCGCATCTTTGCCGTCTTTTTTATCTTTATCAGTCAAAGATTTCGCATCGTCAGTCGATGCAGGAGATTTTGTCGAAGCCGCAGCACTTGCGTTTGTAACAGCAGCGCTTTCACCACCAGCTTGTTGCGAGGCCAGATCTTGAGCGTCAGTCACGCCTTCTTGACCTTGAAATCCAGCGACTTCCGGCGGCGGTGGAGGAGGAGGATTTAATTGCGACGACGCAGAATTAATTTGCACTGTCGATTTCAAATACGTCACCCGTTGTTGCAGAGTCTCTTGGCCACGTTGATAGATGTAGTAACCAACGCCACTGGCTGTGACAACTAACACGCTTAATTGAACAAGGGGATTGCCAACGACTTTTTTAAAGAATGGCTGTGCCGGCGGGCGAAAGCTTTCCATGTCGACACCGCATTGGGCGCAGTATCTATCGATAGGTTGTTGAAAGCCACATTTGGGGCACTTAATAAGCATCGAAATTCAAATCCTTTTAAATATTCGATTAGTCGCTCATTCTAGGTTAAGGCAAAGCGACTTGACCCACAATAGAATTATTCATACCTTGGAATTCTCTAGGAAATTTTCACACTGACCACTCACAGGTAAAGACTCGCAATGAAAAAGTACAAGCCGAAATCAGGCGAACGAATTGAACATCACGAAGAGATCATCCCGCCAAAGGTCGAGCTTCCAATTCAGTTTTCTCCTGAACATTATCCGGTGATGTTGCAAGAAGTGTTGGCAGCGTTTTATCCCTACCGTGAAAAGAGTGACGTAAAATATTTCGACGGGACTTTCGGCCGGGGCGGTCACTACATGTCAGTGAAATACACGGTTCCCCAGATGAAAGCCGTGGTCATGGACCAAGATCTAGCTGCGATCGCTTACGCCAAAGAGCGCTTCAAGACGGAAGTCGAGAAAGGCGAGTTAGAGGTAATTCATGGAAATTTCTCGCAGTTTTCAGATCACAATCTGCAAAACTTTGATATGATGCTCTTAGATCTAGGTGTGAGTTCTCCGCAGTTAGACCAGGCGGAGCGAGGCTTTAGTTTTTATAACGATGGTCCACTAGATATGCGAATGAATCAGCAGCAAGGTTTGACGGCTGAGGTGCTTGTGAATACGGCAACAGAGGAAGATCTCATTCGAATCTTTAAAGAGTATGGCGAAGTTTATCGTCCTTCTCGTGTTGTACGTGCGATCGTGAACGATCGTAAAACCAAGGCATTCCAGTCGACTCATCAACTTGCAAGTTTGATTGAACGCGTGGATGGATGGCAGGTGAAAGGTCATCATCCAGCGACGAAGTATTTCATGGCTCTGCGTTTAGCAGTGAATTCAGAGCTGGAAGTCGTCGGTGAAACGCTACCAAAAATGATGAAGGCCTTAAAGCCTGGCGGTCGTTTGGCAGTGATCACGTTCCATTCGCTTGAAGATCGTATTGTGAAAAATATCTTCCGAGATGCAGAAGCGCTTGGCAGACCAGTGTACAAAAAAGTAGTCGTCCCATCTCAGGAAGAGTTGGATATAAATTCTCGCTCGCGTTCAGCGAAGTTGAGAGTTTTCGAGAGGAGTGCTCAGGATGAGCTCAGAGAACTTTAGACAACTAAAACCTTTCTTTAGCATCTTACTTATCATTTCTACTTTATTTGCCATCGTGTTCTTGCAAATGGAAGAGCGCCGCATGGGTTATTCTGTTTTGAAGCTGACACGCGAATATAAAAAAGTTCTGGAAGAAAAAAGAGTGAAAGAGATCTCTTTAGCGAAGATCACTCGTCCACAACTTTTGGATCACATGGCTCAGCAAAAGTTCACACTTAAAAAAGTGCAAGCAAACCAAATCATTCACTTAACTGGTGTTGAAGCGCCTGTGAAAGTCGATGAAAAAGCGGTTGTGAATCCTGTGAATAAAGTGGCTAAAAAGGATTTGTAATTTGAAATCACGTATTGTCTTTATCTTTGTTGGTATTCTTGCGTTGTGGTCGATGTTGGTAATGCGTGCGGCTTATCTACAGTTCTTGCCGAATGATCGTTTGAACGCTCTTCAAAACCGTCAATTCCAAACGAAAGTAACATTGCAAGCGCGCCGTGGTGCGATCGTAGATCGTAATGGTCGTGATCTTGCGATGTCGGCGACTGCATATTCTTTGTATGCCGATCCCAAACTTTTGGAAAATCGCAAAGCTGTTGCAAAGAAGCTTGGTAAAATCTTAGGACAAAACCCCGATGCCGTTTACGCAAAAATTAAAGACGGTTCGAAACGCTTCGTATGGATTCAACGTATGCTTGAACAAGACAAAGCAGACGAAATCAAAGCTATGGATCTGCGTGGTTTATCGTTCGTAGAAGAATGGCGTCGTGTTTATCCAAATGAAACGTTACTGGCGCAAACTTTGGGTTTCATGGGTAGCGAAGGACAAGGCCTTGAAGGACTTGAACTTGGTTACAACCAAGCACTTTTGGGAAATCAAAAGAAGGTTATGGTGAAACGTGATGCGCGCGGCAGACCGTTGATCAATGATGGTTTGATGTTCACGGAAAATCCAGATGGTAACGAACTTCGTTTGACTGTCGATGCGGATCTTCAGTACTCGCTTGAAAGTGAACTGCAAAGTGTCGTTTCAACTTTTGAAGCGGATCACGCTGTCGCTGTTGTTCTTGATGCAAAAACTTCTGCGATCTTAGCGATGTCGTCTGCTCCGTCATATGATGTGAACAAAGCGATGTCGACGGCAGCAAATTATCGCCGTAACAAAGTGATCACAGATAGTTTTGAACCTGGTTCAACAATGAAGACGATCCTTATCGCCTCAGCGTTGCGTGATGGTGTGGTTCAGCCGAATACAAAGTTCTTCTGTGAAAACGGCAGCTTTAGAGTTGGCGATAAAATCATTAAAGAAGCTGAAGCAAAAGAAAAGTTCGGCGACATGACGGTGGGTGAAATCCTTGCGGTGTCTTCGAATATCGGTTCAACAAAGATTGCCTTCAAAATGGGTCAAGAACGTCTGCGCCAAGGTCTTTTGGATTTTGGTTTCGGACAAAAAATTGGTGTCGATTTCCCAGGTGAAGCGCGCGGTATGGTGCAAGCATTGCCATGGCGTCCACACTTATTAAGTAATATTTCTTTCGGTCACGGTGTTTCAGCGACTCCGCTTCAGATGGCGAATGCTTACGCAGCGATTGCGAATGGCGGTGTATTGAATACGCCGTTCATCGTGCAATCGGTTCGCGACGGTGACACAGGTGAAGTTACTGAAACAAAAGTAAAACCAATTCGCCGAGTTCTGACAACTGAGCAAGCCGCACAAATGCGCGCGATGCTTTTGGGTGTGACGACATTGCCGATCGGTTCAGGTAAGAATGCACGCGTTGATGGTTTCATGGTTGCTGGCAAAACGGGAACAGCGCAAAAAGTAAATCCAAACGGGCGCGGTTATATTCGTGGTGCTTACGTTTCATCATTCGCGGGATTTATTCCAGCGAACGATCCAAAATTTGTGATTTACGTTGCAGTGGATTCTCCGCGTAAAGCTTATTACGGTGCGACGGTGGCGGCGCCATTGTTCGCAAGAATTGCATCGTATGCGGTTCGTAAAGAAGGTATCGCGCCATTGATGTTGGGTGATGCTCGCACGGTGAATCCAAATACAAAACGTGCGATTGCAGCGGCTTCAGCAGCGAAACAAATCAAAGCGGAAGCTCCGCGTGTTGCGCCGAAACCAGTCTTGACGGCGCAAGAGTTGGATCAAGCCACAGTCGTGAAGACGGGTGAAACGATTCCGAATTTGATGAATATGACGACTCGTGAAGTCCTTCGCCGCATTAACGGTCAGGATCTAAAAGTAAAATTTGTTGGCCAAGGTGTTGTTGGCGAAGTCATTCCAGGAGTAGGCTCTGCTGTTCCTGAAGACAAAAACATTACAGTCATTTTGAAATAAACCACAGAGGAGATTCCCAGGAATCTCCTTCCTGCAACTATTACTGTCTAAAATTCTAACAGGCTCTTTTGTGAAGGTTGCTATGCTATAGTGCTGCATCTTTTAAAGGAGCTTTCATGAAAGCCTTAGTAACCCTTGTTCTTGCAGCACTTACATTTGCTTCAGTAAACGCTCACGCACGTTATTGGTGGGAACCAGCTTCGGCACCAGAACAAACGATGATTCCTGGTGCGACAATCACAGAGTACGACGATTCGGTCATCATCATGATTGAAGGTTACGATGTGAAATCTTTAAAACAACTTCACAGTATCATTGCGCAAGGTCTGCACTTGCCAAGCACTTATGGCGCAAACTTCGATGCGTTGTATGACGTTTTAACTGATCCAAGTGTTGTGTCTAAAAGGATCGATCTGACTGTGATCAGCGGCGAATATTTGAAACAAAATATCGGCGCGAAGAACGTTCGTAAGTTGCTTGATGTGATGAACGACGCTCAAGAAGCGGACCCAATGCATATGTCCGCTATGTACTGGCAGTAAGCCGGTCTGCGCTCCGACTCCGTCGGAGTAGGCTTACCCCAGTTCGTTGATGTACTGACCGATTTTTAGAATTGTTTGTTGTGGAATCTCGTGTCCCCCACGGAAACCACTGAGGGAACCCTTCATCCCGTTTTGGGTTAGAAGGGTTTCTAATTTTTGTGCCTGTTTAAAGCCCAACACTTGATCCATTTCCCCATGACTTTGGAAAAACTTTTGACCAGCACGAGCCGGGATCAATTTCTTCCACTCTTCCTGGCTGACCAAAGTTCCTGACATAATCACTAAACCCTTTGGTGTCTCTGGCGCGCGCAGATACAACTCGGTCGCAAGCATTGCTCCCTGACTGAATCCACCCAAAATGATTTGATTCCAAGGGACTTTCAATTGACGAATTGCTTCCATTGCCATGTCGCGGGCTTTATCAAAACCTTTTGGTACATCTTGACTGAAATCACGGTGAGTTCCCGCTTCCATCGCGCGTTGAATTTCCATCATGTCGATATTCCACCAAGCGCGTCCTGTCCACGCCGGACCAATTGGCACTTCGAGCGGCCCATTCGGAAAAAGCCAGTTATAAGTTTTCTTAGTTGAAATCATGTCACCTAATGAAAACAGATCGTTGGCATCTGCTCCGTAACCGTGGAAGAAGATGACCCACGGCGCATTATCGTCTTGATTAATTTCTTGGCAATGTAGTTTTCCGAGTTGTCTCATAGTGGCTTCATACTATACTTACCTTTATGAATCTACAGCACCTTTTTTCTGCGTTAGCAGGAGTTCCAGAAAATGTTTTTTCTCACTTAGACGTTACGGGTCTTTATAACGACGCACGTAAGGTCACTCCTGGTTCTATTTTCGTTGCGATTCCTGGTGTGAAAGTGGATGGTCACAGCTTCATTCCCGATGCGATCGCTAAAGGTGCTACGGCACTTGTCGTTCAAGATAAAGCAAAAGTTCCGGCTCATTTCCAAGGAGTGGTTCTAGCTGTACCGAATACGCGCGAGGCTTTAGATATCTTAGCCGCGCGTTTTTACGCTGAACCTGCTGAAGAACTTTTTTGTATCGGTGTCACAGGTACCAACGGCAAAACTTCTGTCACCTACATGACAGAAGCGATTTTAAATTTCGGAAAAATTCCTACAGGCGTGATCGGCACTGTGAATCATCATTTAGGCGATAAAGTGTGGCCCTCAGATATGACGACTCCAGATCCTATCTTCTTGCAAAAACGTCTGCGTGAATTCCGTGATGAAGGTGCGAAAGCTGTCGCGATGGAGGTTTCGTCGCACGCCTTGGATCAACATCGTGTCGATAGTGTACAGTTCAATACGGCGATCTTCACAAATTTAACTCGTGATCATTTGGATTATCACCAAACGATGGAAAACTATTTTGAGGCGAAACAAAAGCTCTTCACGGATCTGTTGTGGAAGACAAGTAAGAATCCCTCATTTGCGATTATCAACACCGAT